>NZ_JBNCKJ010000005.1:173393-177507 GCF_049841475.1 Micromonospora sp. DT15 | reverse complement strand
TTTCGGTTTTTTTTTTTTTTTTTTTTTTTTTTTTGTTTTTTTTGTTTTTTTTTTTTTTTTTGGGGGGGGGGGGGGGGGGGGCCCCGCCCCCCCCCCCCCCGACCGCTCACCTCAGACCTCTTCGACCGAGCTCGGCTCGCGCCGGGACAGGTCGATGCCCAGCTCCTCAGCGGCCCGGAACACCTCGTCGTCGGTCTCGCGCATTTCCAGGGCCACACCGTCGCTGGAGAGCACCTCAACGTTGAGGCACAGCGACTGCAGCTCCTTGAGCAGCACCTTGAACGACTCCGGGATGCCCGGCTCCGGGATGTTCTCGCCCTTGACGATGGCCTCGTAGACCTTCACTCGGCCGAGCACGTCGTCGGACTTGATCGTGAGTAGCTCCTGCAGGGCGTAGGCAGCGCCGTACGCCTGCATCGCCCAGCACTCCATCTCACCGAAACGCTGACCACCGAACTGCGCCTTACCACCCAGCGGCTGCTGCGTGATCATCGAGTACGGGCCGGTCGAGCGAGCGTGGATCTTGTCGTCGACCAGGTGGTTGAGCTTCAGGATGTAGACGTAGCCGACCGCGATCGGGTCCGGCAGAGGCTCACCGGAACGACCGTCGAAGAGCTGCGCCTTGCCGGTACGACCGATCAGCTGCTTGCCGTCCCGGTTGGGCAGGGTCGACTCGAGCAGACCGGAGATCTCCTCCTCGCGGGCACCGTCGAAGACCGGGGTGGCCACGTTGGTGTCACCCTCGGACTCGTGCGCGTCGATCGAGCGGAGCTGGCGCTTCCACTCGGCGTCGTCGCCCTCGACCTTCCAACCGGTCTTGGCGACCCAACCGAGGTGGGTCTCCAGCACCTGGCCGATGTTCATCCGGCTCGGCACACCGAGCGGGTTGAGCACGATGTCGACCGGGGTGCCGTCCTCGAGGAACGGCATGTCCTCGACCGGCAGGATCTTCGAGATGACGCCCTTGTTGCCGTGCCGGCCGGCGAGCTTGTCGCCGTCCTGGATCTTGCGCTTCTGGGCGACGTAGACCCGGACCAGCTCGTTGACGCCCGGCGGCAACTCGTCGCCGTCCTCGCGGGAGAACGTGCGCACACCGATGACCGTGCCGGTCTCGCCGTGCGGCACCTTCAGCGAGGTGTCCCGAACCTCACGCGCCTTCTCACCGAAGATCGCGCGGAGCAGGCGCTCCTCCGGGGTCAGCTCGGTCTCACCCTTGGGCGTGACCTTGCCGACCAGGATGTCACCGGGGACTACCTCGGCGCCGATCCGGATGATGCCGCGCTCGTCGAGGTCAGCGAGCATTTCCTCGCTGACGTTCGGGATGTCGCGGGTGATCTCCTCCGGGCCGAGCTTGGTGTCCCGAGCGTCGACCTCGTGCTCCTCGATGTGGATCGAGGTGAGCACGTCCTGCTGCACGAGGCGCTGCGACAGGATGATCGCGTCCTCGTAGTTGTGGCCCTCCCAGCACATGAACGCCACCAGCAGGTTGCGTCCGAGTGCCATCTCGCCCTCGTCGGTGCACGGACCGTCGGCGATGACCTGACCGGCCTCGACGCGGTCGCCCTCGAAGACGACCGGCTTCTGGTTGACGCAGGAGCCGGCGTTGGAGCGGCGGAACTTGTGCAGCAGGTACGTCCGGCGGTGGCCGTCATCCTGGTGGATGGTGACGTAGTCGGCGCAGAGATCCTCGATCACACCGCCGACCTCGGCGACCACCACGTCGCCAGCGTCGACAGCGGCCCGGTACTCCATGCCCGTACCCACGAGCGGCGCCTCGGCCTTGACCAGCGGCACCGCCTGGCGCTGCATGTTCGCGCCCATCAGTGCCCGGTTGGCGTCGTCGTGCTCGAGGAACGGGATCATGGCGGTCGCGACCGAGGTCATCTGCCGGGGCGAGACGTCCATGTAGTCGACGGCGCCGGGGACGACGTCCTCGGTCTCGCCGCCCTTACGACGGCAGAGCACCCGGTCCTCGGCGAACGTGCCGTCAGCCTTCAGGCGCGCGTTGGCCTGGGCCTTGACGAACCGGTCCTCCTCGTCCGCGGTCAGGTAGTCGATCTGGTCGGTGACCCGACCCTCGACGACCTTCCGGTACGGCGTCTCGATGAAGCCGAACGGGTTGACCCGGGCGAAGGTGGACAGCGCGCCGATCAGGCCGATGTTCGGGCCTTCCGGCGTCTCGATCGGGCACATCCGGCCGTAGTGGGACGGGTGCACGTCGCGGACCTCGAAGCCGGCCCGCTCCCGGGACAGACCACCCGGGCCGAGCGCGCTCAGCCGACGCCGGTGGGTCAGGCCCGCCAGCGGGTTGGTCTGGTCCATGAACTGGGACAGCTGGGACGTCCCGAAGAACTCCTTGATCGCCGCCACCACCGGGCGGATGTTGATCAGGGTCTGCGGGGTGATCGCCTCGACGTCCTGCGTGGTCATCCGCTCGCGGACGACCCGCTCCATCCGGGACAGGCCGACCCGAACCTGGTTCTGGATCAGCTCACCCACGGTACGGAGGCGCCGGTTGCCGAAGTGGTCGATGTCGTCGGCCTCGTAGCCGTCCTCACCGGCGTGCAGCCGGCACAGGTACTCCACGGTGGCGACGATGTCGTCCTCGGTCAGCGTGCCGGTGGTGATCGGCACGTCGACTTCCAGCTTCTTGTTGAACTTGTAGCGCCCGACCTTGGCGACGTCGTACCTCTTCGGGTTGAAGAAGAGGTTGTCGAGCAGGGTCTGGGCGTTCTCGCGCGTCGGCGGCTCGCCAGGGCGCAGCTTGCGGTAGATGTCGAGCAGAGCCTCGTCGGCGCCGGCGATGTGGTCCTTCTCGAGCGTGGTCATCATCAGCTCGGACCAGCCGAACTTCTCACGAATTCGCTCGGCCGACCATCCGATGGCCTTGAGCAGGACGGTGACGGCCTGCCGACGCTTACGGTCGATGCGCACACCGACCGTGTCGCGCTTATCGATGTCGAACTCCAGCCAGGCACCCCGACTCGGGATGACCTTGACGCTGGAGAGGTCGCGGTCGGAGGTCTTGTCCGGCTGCTTGTCGAAGTACACGCCCGGAGACCGGACGAGCTGGCTGACCACGACGCGCTCGGTGCCGTTGATGACGAAGGTGCCCTTGGGCGTCATCATCGGGAAGTCACCCATGAACACCGTCTGGCTCTTGATCTCGCCAGTGGTGTTGTTGGTGAACTCCGCGGTCACGAAGAGCGGAGCGCAGTAGGTCAGGTCCTTCTCCTTGCACTCCTCGATCGAGGCCTTGACCTCGTCGAAGCGCGGCGCTGAGAAGGAGAGCGACATGGTGCCGGAGAAGTCCTCAATGGGACTGATCTCTTCAAGGATCTCCGCGAGACCCGATCGTGCGTGCGGGTCGTCCGCCGACCGGCCCTGCCAAGCCTCGTTGCCGACGAGCCAGTCGAAGGACTCGTTCTGAATGGCAAGGAGGTTGGGGACCTCGAGGTGTTCGGTGATCCTGCCGAATGAAACTCGGCGGGGAGCGAATGCGCTCGACGTACGACTGGTCTTCGCAGGGCGGGAAGCTGCCAAGATGCGTCCTTCCGAGGACCGGTGCTGCAGAACGGCTGGTACGCGTGCACTCCAATGACCCCACCAGAAATATCCGTAAACGGACATTTCCGAGCAGGGGTCAAGTCGGAAGGCAGCGCAAACTAGCAGTGTAGCCGAGAGGCTAACCGCTGTCCAGCCCACCCCGCAGGTTGTTTGCGGAGCGCGCCTCGGCCCCCGTCAACCGGGGTCTGCCGGGCCGCTCAGAACGCAACTCCCCACTGGGCCGCTCGGGTTACAGCGGCCGATGGTGCCGTCGCTGTCATACCCACGTCGTGGCCGTCGCAAGCGCGGTGTCTTGCTGGTGTCAGCGTGCCTGGCAGCCCCGGGCCGCGTCAAGGGCCGGTATCCGGGTTGTCCCTTGTTTCCCACTGGAGGGCGACCCGCCACGCTCGTTCGGGTCAAGGGTACCCACGGTCGGAGCCCAGCTCAGGACCGGTCGCAGCCGGACCCACAAATACGGCGGGGGGGGGTCGGGGTGGGGGAACCCCCCCCCCCCGCGCGGAGGGGGGGCCCCGGACCGCGAGGGGGGAGGGTGGTTGTGGGGTGGGTG
>NZ_JBNCKJ010000005.1:0-173383 GCF_049841475.1 Micromonospora sp. DT15 | reverse complement strand
CCCCGCGCCCCCCCGCCGGCCGCGGCCCCCCCGCCCCCCAACCTCGGGGGGGGGGTGCTTCGCGTTCCCCCCCCCCCCCCGCCGCGACGCGATGGTGTCCCAGCTCACGAGCCGGGTACGCGTTGGTGGAGCGTCAGGTCACTTGAGGGTGACCTTGGCGCCCTCACCCTCGAGCTTGGCCTTCGCCTTGTCGGCGGTCTCCTTGTTGACCTTCTCCAGGATGGCCTTCGGGGCGGACTCGACCGCGTCCTTGGCCTCCTTGAGGCCCAGGCCGGTCAGCTCACGCACGACCTTGATGACCTGGATCTTCTTGCCGCCGTCAGCCTCGAGGATGACGTCGAACTCGTCCTGCTCCGGCTCGGCCTCGGCAGCAGCGCCGCCGCCACCGCCACCCGGGCCCGCGATCGCGACCGGGGCGGCAGCGGTGACCTCGAAGGTCGTCTCGAACTGCTTCACGAACTCAGAGAGCTCGATCAGCGTCATCTCCTTGAACGCGTCGAGCAGCTCGTCGGTGCTGAGCTTCGCCATATCTGGCGTCCTTTCCTGATTCTGTTAAGTAAAGAACTGGTGCGCCGTGGGGGCCTCAGGCCGCCTCGGCGCCCTCCTTCTCGCGCTTGTCCTGCAGTGCAGCCGCCAGACGGGCGGTCTTCGACAGCGGGGCCTGGAACAGGGCCGCGGCCTTGCTCAGGTTGCCCTTCATCGCGCCGGCCAGCTTGGCCAGCAGCACCTCGCGGGACTCCAGGTCGGCAAGCTTCGTGACCTCGGCCGCGGTGATGGCCTTGCCCTCGAAGACACCGCCCTTGATGACGAGCTTCGGGTTGGCCTTCGCGAAGTCGCGAAGCCCCTTCGCCGCCTCGACGACGTCGCCCGAAACGAAAGTCAGCGCGGTAGGACCGGTGAACAGCTCGTCGAGGCCGGTGATGCCCGCGTCCGTCGCAGCACGCTTGGCCAGCGTGTTCTTCGCGACCGTGTAGCTGGTGTCGGCGCCGAGCGAGCGCCGAAGCTGGGTGAGCTGGGAAACCGTCAGACCGCGGTACTCGGTCAGCACGGTGGCGCCCGAGCTGCGGAAGCTCTCGGTCAGCTCAGCGACGGCCGTGGCCTTGTCGGCCCGGATCGGCTTGTCCGCCATGTCCCTCCTCTCTCGTTACTCGAGGCTGGTCCCCGTCTCGGCCGAAGCCGGAACGGGGGCGGAGGCAGCGCGACAACGAAAAAGCCCCGGCGCAGGGCGCACGGGGCGAGGGCCGGCGGATCGTCATGGTCGGCGGACCATGCTCACTGCCGAGTTACGCTTGCCGCCCTACGCGGGTCGCCCGTTGTCGCGGGACCTTCGACCGTGCCGAAGCACGATGACCAGCGGTCTCTGGGTGGTTCCTCATCCATGAGAACACGGATGACTGTGTGAACAGTACGCGCCCAGCTCACCAGCGCCAAATCGCCCCTGGTGAGCTGGGTCACCGACCCTGTCAGCCCTGGGCCCGCCGACGCCAGAGGTAGCCGCCGACCACTGCGGCGCTCCAGGCCAGCGCCCACCCGCTCAACCCCAGCACTGTCAGCGCGGCGGCCTCGCCGCCGGTGGTGCGAGCGGCGGCCATGATCGGCGGTGCCAGCCAGGGCGCCACCGAGCCGCTAAGGCCGAACACCACGGCGCCGACCCCGCCGAGGGCCAACACCGCGACGCCGTACCCCGCGCCGCCCACCGACGCCCTGCTGGCCAGTGCCCCAAGAGCAACCGCAGCGGGTACGACCAGCACGTGCGCCCACAATCCCAGCGCGAGCCCGACCGGAATCGACCGGTCCCCCGGGTCGACCGGGCCGGACACCCCGCCGACCAGCCACGGAAAGAGCAGCGCGACGGCCACCGTCACCAGCGCCGCCACCGCCGCGGCGAGCAGCCCGGACAACCGCTCCCGGGCCACCCCGACAGTCACCTGCGCCAGCCGACGCTGCACGTCCGGCTCGACATCCAAAAGGATCTTGGTCTGCCAGGCAAGCACCGGAAAGAGCACCACCGCGGAAACCCCGTACGCCTCCGCCGGCTGGGCGCGGCCACCGCCGTAGAGGGTGCCGAGCGTGATCAGGCCGGCAAGCAACGGCGCCAACGCCCGGCCGGTTCGCAGGAAACCGGCCAACCGCATCCGGACCAGGGCGCTCACCGGGTCTCCCCCGCTGCCGACTCGACAGCCGCGTCGGCGGTGTCCGGCCGGCCCGCTGTCAACTCCCCGGCCATCCCGAGCGACGGCTCGGCGGGTCGGGCGGCACCGGCCGACCGGAGCGGCTCGACGGGTAGGGCCTGGGACGCGGCGGTGGAGGCGTCGGAGCGTACCCGCAGCACCTGATGGCCCTCGGCGCGCAACCGGGCGACGGTGCCGGCGACCCGCGCGGCCGGCACCGCGACCTCGACCACGGCGATCGTCTCGTCCGTCGACGACGTCTCCTCGGACAGCGAGCCGTCGGCCACCAGCCAGCGGCGCGCGGCCGGGAGCCGGACCGTCTCGCCGCGATGGTCACTGACCAGGACGGATCCGTCGGCGGCGAGCACCTCGGCGATCAGCTCGGGCACCAACTCACGGGTGGCGGCGTCCAGCCCCTCCCACGGCTCGTCGAGCACCAGCAGGCCCGGTGGGCGCAGCAGCGCCTGGGCGAGGCCGACCTTCTGCGCGGTGCCCTTGGACAGCTCCGGCAACCGGACCGAGCGGAAGGCGGACAGCCCGAGCCGGTCCGTCCAGGAGGTCACCGCGTCGTCGGCCGCGGCCCTGCCCAGCCCCGCCACCCGGGCCATCCCGGTCAGATAGCGGGTCACCGTGAACGGTTGGTCCGCTGGGAAACGCTCCGGCACCCAGCCCACTCGTGCCGGCCGGCCGGTGACCTGGCCACGGCCGGGGCGGAGGACCCCCGCGGCCACCTGGAGCAGTGTCGACTTGCCCACCCCGTTGCGACCCAGCACGATCGCCACCTCGCCGGGACCGATCCGCACGTCGATGCCTTGCAGCACCCACGGCCCTCGCCGGTGGTACCGCAACCAGACGTTCTCCAGCCGCATGGCGTCGAGCCTGCCACACCTCGAACGCGCCGGGGCGCCGCCACGGTCGTGGCGGCGCCCCGGCGGAGCGAACTGTCGACTCAGGCGTCGGCCTGGTCCTCCCGAAGGTTCTTCACCAGGTTCGGGTCGACCGGGACACCCGGGCCCATCGTGGTGGTCAGGATGACCTTGCGGAGGTACTTGCCCTTGGCCGCGGACGGCTTGGCACGCAGCACCTCGTCGAGCACCGCAGCGTAGTTGTCCACAAGCTGGGTCTCCGTGAAGGAGGCCTTGCCGATGATCAGGTGCAGGTTGGAGTGCTTGTCCACCCGGAAGGTGATCTTGCCGCCCTTGATGTCCTGCACCGCCTTGGTGACGTCCATGGTCACCGTGCCGGTCTTCGGGTTCGGCATGAGACCGCGCGGGCCCAGGATCCGCGCGATCCGGCCGATCTTGGCCATCTGGTCCGGCGTGGCGATCGCCGCGTCGAAGTCGAGCCAACCACCCTGGATGCGGGCGACCAGCTCATCGGTGCCCACCTCGTCCGCACCCGCGGCGGCGGCCTCTTCGGCCTTCGCGCCGCTGGCGAACACGATCACGCGGGCGGTCTTACCGGTGCCGTGCGGCAGGTTGACCGTGCCGCGGACCATCTGGTCCGCCTTGCGGGGGTCGACGCCGAGGCGCATGGCGACCTCGACCGTGGCGTCGAACTTGACGTTGGTGGTCTCCTTGGCCAGCTTCACGGCCTCGGTGGGGGTGTAGAGCTTCGACCGGTCGATGACGTCGGCGGCCTTGCGGTAGCTCTTGCTGCGCTGCATTGCTGATTACTCCTGTGGTCTCTGGCGGGCCGCTCGGCGCGAGCCCTCCCACGGTCGGAACGAAGGTCGGGGCCGACGTCAGTCGTTGACGGTGATGCCCATCGACCGGGCGGTGCCGGCGATGATCTTCTCGGCCTGGGCGATGTCGTTGGCGTTGAGATCGGCCATCTTCTTCTCGGCGATCTCACGCAGCTGGGCGCGGCTGACCGAGCCGACCTTCTCGGACTGCGGAACACCCGAGCCCTTCTGCACACCGGCGGCCTTGATCAGCAGCCGGGCGGCGGGCGGGGTCTTCAGCACGAACGTGAAGGACCGGTCCTCGTACACGCTGATCTCGGCGGGGACGATGTCGCCCCGCTGAGACTCGGTCTGCGCGTTGTAGGACTTGCAGAACTCCATGATGTTCACGCCGTGCTGGCCGAGCGCGGGGCCGACCGGCGGCGCCGGCGTGGCCTGGCCCGCCGGCAACTGAAGCGTGAACGTCTTGACGAGCTTCTTCTTCGGAGGCATGTCACTTCCTGGGGCTTGGAGCTGGGAAAATGCGGCTGTCGCCGCCCTCGGGCGCGCACGGTCAGCGCGGTGCGACAGCGGCGACATTCAAGAGTAGCGCAGGCCGCAGCCCACTCGTCCGCCGAGGTCGAGCGAGAGCGCGTACGCCGACGTCGGCGGCGGGCTGGGCCCGCCGCCGACGACCAATCAGATCTTGGCGACCTGGTTGAAGTTGAGCTCCACCGGAGTCTCACGACCGAAGATCGACACCAGCACCTTGAGCTTCTGCTGGTCGGCGTTGATCTCGCTGATCGTGGCCGGCAGCGACGCGAACGCGCCGTCGGTGACGGTGACGGAGTCGCCCACCTCGAAGTCGAGGACCTTGATCTCCGGCTTCGCCTTCTTCTGCTCGGTCTCGACAGCCGGCGCCAGCCACTTCAGCACCTCGTCGAGCGAGAGCGGAGCCGGCCGGTCGGCCCGGTCGGTCGCGCCGACGAAGCCGGTCACACCCGGGGTGTTCCGGACGCAGGAGTACGACTCGGCGGTCAGCTCCATCCGGACCAGGATGTAACCCGGGAAGACCTTGGCCTGGATCTGCGAACGCTTACCGTTCTTGACCTCGACCTCTTCCCGGGTCGGCACCTCGACCTGGTAGATGAAGTCCTCCATGTCGAGGCTCGTGATCCGGGTCTCGAGGTTGGTCTTGACCTTGTTCTCGTAGCCGGCGTACGAGTGCACCACGTACCAGTCACCCGGCGCGTAGCGAAGCTTCTGCCTCAGCTCCGCGACGGGGTCGTAGTCCTCGTCCGGTGCGGGCTCGGTCGTAGGGAACTCCGGCTCGCTGGCGGCCTCGACCGACTCGTCACCAGCCGCCGTCGCGACCGTGGACTGCTCGTCCACCGGTCCGGCGGTCTCGTCGTACTCAGGCACGCTCGCTCACTTCCGTCACTATGGCTGGAGGCAGCCGGTCAGTCCGAGTTGCCAAAGACAAACAACACGACCTTGGCGAAGCCGAAGTCCAGCACACCCACGATCGTCAGCATCACCGCGACGAACGCCACCACCACGGCGGTGTAGGTCAGCAACTCCTTGCGGGTCGGCCAGATGACCTTACGCAGTTCAGCTACGACCTCGCGGAAGAACCGGGCGATGCGGCCGAAGACGCCCACCCGACCCGTTTCCGACCGCGTGGTCGGCCGGCTGTCCGCCGACTCCGCCCGGGCACGGGACCGCGTGGCGGTGCCTCCCCGGGAAACCGGCTCGTCCGCGCCGGAGGCGTCGTCGTCGGCCACGTCGTCGACGACCTCGTCGTCCAGACGATCGTCGCCGTCGTCGTCGCGCCGCTTGTTGTCGGCCACTTCGCCCTCCGTCGCGGAATCTGGGGTCGTACGCCGAGTGGCGCACGCGGCGCTGGTCACGCCGGCCGGACCCAACCGTCCCGCGACGGGCCGCGGCCGGTGGATCACCCGGAGGGCCCCGATTGCCTCGGAGCCACCCCGCCGATGCCACCACCACGGGCCGGACGCCGCCAGGTGGCGGCGCGGCCCACGGGAACGGTCAGGCCTGAGGCGCAGGGGTGACAGGACTTGAACCTGCAGCCTGCGGTTTTGGAGACCGCTGCTCTGCCAATTGAGCTACACCCCTATGTGGCAACACTCGCCCCACGCGGCCACAGACGACCGAGCAGGGGTCACTTGCCCCACGGCGGACCAGTGTACGGGTAGCCGCCCGACTTTCCCAACCGGTCTCTCCGCCACGCGTGGCGGGCTCGGTTTAGCCTGCCGTCCGGATGGTTGCCCGCGCCTGCGACAGCACCTTCTCACCCAGGCAGGTGGCGGTCACCTCGAGCCGCGTGAGACCGTCCTCGGTCACCTCGCGGACCCGCGCGGTCACCTCGATCTCGGTCCCCTGGTCATCGTCGGGGACCACAACGGGCCGGGTGAAACGCACGCCGTACTCGACCACCGCGTCCGGCGACCCGGCCCACTCGGTGACCGCCCGCCCGACCAGGGCCATGGTGAACATGCCGTGGGCGATCACCCCGGGCAGACCCACAGTGGTGGCGACCCGGTCGCTCCAGTGGATCGGGTTGAAGTCGCCCGAGGCACCGGCGTAGCGGACCAGGTCCGCGCGGGTCACCTGAAACGTCTGTGCTGGCAACTCCATCTCACGCCTCCCCGCGAATGACATACCTGGCCCAGACCGCCACCACGGGTTCCCCGCCAGTGGTGCTCACGTCGGTGCGCGTGGTCAGGAAGCCGTGCCCACCCCTGGTGCTGACGTCCTCGATGGTGTTGGTGCAGACCAGCTCGTCGCCGGCGACCACCGGCCGGGTGTACGCGAACCGCTGGTCACCGTGCACCAGGCGGCTGTAGTCGACACCCAGGGCCGGGTCCTCGATGATCTGGCTGCTCGCGGCCATCGTCACGATCACCGGAAAGGTCGGCGGGGCCACCACGTCGGGGTGGCCCAGCGCCCGCGCGGCCTCCGGGTCGTGGTGGGCCGGATCGGTGGCACCGATGGCGCTGGCGAACTCGCGGATCTTTTCTCGGCCCACCTGGTAGGGGGCGGTCGGCGGATACGTCCGGCCGACGAAGGAAGGGTCCAGAGGCATGCCGCGAACCTACACGGAAAGCCCAATCGCCGACCTGATCGGTAGGCGGCGGCGGAGCCGCACCAAACCGGTCAGATCGGCGATCGGAAAGCTTCGACAACGGCCGGCCCTGAGGCCGGCCAGCAGTCAGCGGGTCTCGCGGTGGACCGTGTGCCGACCGTCGCGCGGGCAGAACTTCTTCAGCTCGATGCGGTCGGGGTCGTTGCGCCGGTTCTTGCGCGTGATGTAGTTGCGCTCCTTGCACTCCACACACGCCAAAGTGATCTTCGGCCGGACATCGGTAGCCTTCGCCACGGCGGAGTGCCTTCCTCGCTAACGGAAACAACTACGACGCGCCAGCCTAGACGCTGACAGCGCGGACATGCAAAGTGGGCGCCGGAAGCGCCCATTCTTACGACCACCGGCAACGAGCCCGGAAGACGAGAGTAGCGGTGGCCGGACTTGAACCGGCGACACAGCGATTATGAGCCGCTTGCTCTACCATCTGAGCTACACCGCTGCGATGGGTCCAGCTGAACCCTCGAGCCCCCTTACGGAATCGAACCGTAGACCTTCTCCTTACCATGGAGACGCTCTGCCGACTGAGCTAAGGGGGCCTGCGCGATCTCCCCGTGGGGCGCGCAGGAGTAAGAGTACACGGCCCGGCTCGACAGGTGAAATCGGATCCCCGGTGATCGTCGGCGCCCTGCTCAGGGCACGACACGCAGGCGCGGAAGCTCCCCGTTGGCGACCGTCTCGGGCTCGACCTGGGCACCGAACCATGCAGCCAAACGCTCGTACGGCAGCGGCCGGCTGAACAGGAAGCCCTGCCCGATCTCGCAGCCGATGTCCTGGAGAAGCTCCAGGGTCAGCTCGCTCTCCACCCCCTCGGCCACCACCGTCAGGCCGAACTGCTGGGAGAGGGTGACGACCGCGTTGACGATCGCCAGGTCCCCCGGGTCGGTCGCCATGCCCTGCACGAAGGAGCGGTCCACCTTCACCTCGTGCACCGGCAGCCGGCGCAGGTGCGCCAGAGACGAATCACCAGTGCCGAAATCGTCCACCGACAGTCGTACGCCGAGATCCCGCAGCCGTTGCAGGGTGGGGATGGGCCGGTCCGTACCGTCCAGCACCCCCGACTCGGTGATCTCCAGGGTGAGGCGCTGCGCCGGCACCTTGTACTCGGTCAACAACTCCTGGACCCGATCCGGGAAGTGTCGGTCGATGAGCGTACGGGCCGAGAGGTTGACCGCGATGGGCAGCGGCTGGTCGGCCAGCGCCCAGTCCCGGCTGCGCCGAAGGCCCTCCCGGAGCACCACCTCGGTGAGCCGGCTCAACTGGCCGGTGTGCTCGGCCACCGCCACGAAGTCCTCGGGCGCGACAGTGCCGTGCGCCGGGTGCTCCCAGCGCGCCAGACACTCCACACCCACCAGGCGCCGGTCCCGCAGAGTCACCTTGGGCTGGAAGTAGACCTCCAGCTCGTTCTGGTCCAGTGCTCGGCGCAGATCGCCGGCCAGACCCAACCGGCGCAGCGAACGGGACTCCAGCGCGGGATTGAACAGCTGCACGCTGCCCGGTACCGACTTGGCCGCGGTGGCGGCGAGGTCGACCCGAAGCAGCAGGGTCGCCGCGTCGCTGCCATGATCCGGGTGTACGGCCACCCCGACGGCGGTGTCCACGTCGAGGGTGAGCGCGTCGAAGACCATCTCGTCGCGGATCTGGTCGCGCAGTTGGGCGGCCAACTCGACCGCCGCCTCGGCGCTCTCCAACCGCAACGTCACCAGAAACTCGTCCCCACCGGCACGGCCAACCAGAGCCGACGACGGCGCGCTGGCCCGCAACCGATTGGCGACCTCGGTGAGGACCTTGTCCCCGGCCGCGTGCCCCAGGGACTCGTTGACCTGGCGCAGCCCGTCGACGTCGAAGAGCAGCAGCGCCACCACCTCGTCCGGCGCGCCGATCTTGACCGATTCGTCAAGAGCGCCGGTGATGCGCCGCCGGTTGGGCAACCCGGTCAACGTGTCGTGGTACGCGTCGTGCCGCAGCCGGTCGACCAGCCGCGAATTCTCCAACGCGACGGCCGCGTGCGCCGCCACCGTTTCCAGCACGGGCACATCGGCCTTGGTGAAGTGGCCGACGTCGCTGAGGCGGTTGACCACCTCCAACGTGCCGATCACCACCTTTCCCGACCGCAGCGGCACGACGATGACGTCCTTCACCTGACGGCCGGCGATCGCGCGACGCAACTCCGCATCGCCTCCGAGCAGTCGCCCGAGGGTGACGTTGTGGCCCGCCTCGAAAGCCCGCTCACGAATCACCACCGGGGTGGGCGCCACGTCGAGCAGCCCCCGGTCGTCCAGCCGTGCGGTCAGCAGCACCTCCGGATGCCGGCGCTGCGCCGGAAGCCAGAGCGTCGCGTACTCGGCCTGCATGAGGGTGCGGATCCGATCGAGCAGCACGTCCGCGAGCGCCCCCTCGTGGCCCGCGCTGGTCATCGCCCGGGTCAACTCGTACATGTCGCCGAGGGTCCGATGCTGACGAAGGAACCGGGAGTACGCGCGGTAGAGCATGACGCCGGCGACGGTGATGGCCACCAGGAGCAACGTCGACCACAGTGTCGTCACCAGCGCGATCAGGATGAGCAGCCCCACCGCCACGTTCAGCGCGGTGGTGAGGAAGACCTGCACGGCCATCGCCGTCGTGCCCCGCAGCCCCTGCCAGCCCTGCAACAGGCTGATCACGCCGACGACCGAGGCCAAGCTGATCAGCGTGTTCGCGCTGACCGCGAGAAACAGGACCCCCCAGGTGGCGGGCCCAACCCCGTCGAGCGGCGGCGCCGCCACCACGACCACGCCCGCCACCGACACGCCGGCGGCATCCCGGGCGACGTTGAACCAGAACTTGGGGGGCAGGTAGCGACGGTGAGCCTGAGTGACCACCGCGGCGATCGTCGCGATCAGGACCACGAGCACCGGTGAGAGCCAGTACAGCCCCAGCACCAACGGGATCTCGGTGAGGGTGACAACGACGGCCTGCCGTCGGACGACGAAGCTCAGAGTCGGTACGCCGGCCACCACCATCACAAGCACGAGCAACCCCGCAACCAGAAGGTCGCGGGGTTTTATGGTTTCAGTAACGGCTAGGAATGTGGTGATGAGGATAGCGAGAGAAGCCAGGGGGCCGGTGATCAGCCAGGCACGTTCCGTTGAACGGCGGGGGACGTTGTTGCCCGGCACGCTCGTGTCCCCTCATCGGTGGCGCTGAAGCGCGCCGACATCAACGCTCGTTGACAACGGCTCCCGCGCCACTGCTGCTGACCGGAGCACCCCACTCAACCCCTGTCGTCTGCATCTCACTGCTGACGACAACGCCCCCGACAGCGGACAAGACAAGACCCATCGCCACGATCAGACCGAGCAGCCGGCCACGCGTTAGACCAGACATCGGAAACTCCTACCACCAAGGGTGTCAGAAAACTGCGTTCCCCGATGGTGCCACAGCGGTGGCAGGGGGGAAAGTTCCACGACGGCCCCGGGCTGCGGACGGGGAATTACGAACCGGTCGGCCTGTCCACCCACCACGTCTGGCCAGATCGTCTTACCGTCCGACCGATCGCCGCCCCTCAAGAAACGACAAGCCCCGCTAACAACTCCTATGCGGCTTAGCACTCCTACCGGACCTCGACCTGCTGTGCCGGCCAGTCGTACGACACTCGCCTTGCGGGCTGAACGCCCCGATCAAGCGTGACTTTCCCGAAGCAGATTGTGACGCCTCACGCGGCAAACCGCAATCATCTATGCAACCAGCGCCGCCGCCACCCTGAACCGCCCTCGGCGACACCCGCTCGCGGCGCGCAGACCGGCTACGGCGGGCAGGCCGGTCACGTTCCGGCCCACGGCCACCGAGGATGGCAGCGCAGGACGCGAAGTGCCCGCCGCGGTCAACCTCATTGACGTACGCATGCCGGGGTAGGCAGCCTCGGCCCCGTTCCGCGGAGCGGCCCAGATCTCGCCGGGGAACGTGGTGAAGCCGACCGGCACCGTGACCGGTGGCGGAGTCTGACCGGCCGCCTGGGCCGCTGCTTGAAACCGCTCCTGCTCCCAGTACCACTGGGCGGACGGACGCCGGTACCGGTCAGCCAGTACAGCGCCACGGTGTCGACAAGCGACTCGCGAGCGAAACCGCCCGCCGGTGCGTCACCGGACAACGGTTCCGCTAGTAGGCAGGACGGCGGGGCAGTCGGCCATGTGACGGCACCCTGGCCGAGCGACGGGATCCGCCTAGCCTGTGCGCAGGGTTCGCCCGGCAACGCTCCGAAGGGAGCCGTCCCATGCCATCCATCCTCGGCGCAGCTTTCCTCGCGGCCGCCTTGACGGCGGCACCAACCGCGTCCGCCGCCACCCCCGCCCCGGCACCCGGCTACCGCCTGGTGGAGCTCGGCACCCTCGGCGGCGACAACAGCTTCGCAAGCGCCATGAACAACCGCGGCGACGTGGTCGGCTGCGCCCAAGCCGCCGACGGCAGCTACCGCGGGTTCCTCTGGCACCACGGCCGGATGACCGACCTCGGTGCCTTCACCCCGACCGACGTCAACGACCGCGGCCAGGTCGTCGGCTACCCCGCCGACGGCTCCGGCGGGTACGTCTGGGACCACGGTGTCGTGCGGCCGCTGGGTCCGTCCGCCCTACCCCTGGCGATCAACAACCGCGGCCAGGTTGTCGGCCGCACCGACGAAGGCCCCGTCCTGTGGACGAACGGCAGTGCCCGGTCCCTGCCTCTCACCGAGGTGTCCGACATCAACGAACACGGCCAGGTTTCAGGTGGGGTGTACCTGCCACCGGACGGCTTCCACGCCGTCCGATGGCACAGCGGCCGGGTCACCGACCTCGGCGCCGGCCCCTTCAACCGCAGCAACACGTACGCCCTCAACGACCGCGGCTGGGTGATCGGCTGGCAGTTCTCTGCTGACCAGTTCCCGCGCGGCATCCTCTGGCGACACGGCCGAGCCCTGGACGTCGGCACTCTCGGCGGCAACACCACCGAGCTGCGGGCGATCAACAACCGCGGCGAGATCCTGGCCACCTCCGCCGCCAGCGACGGAATCTCCCGCCCGGCGCTGTGGCGACGCGGCGTTCTGCACGACCTGAGCCTCGCCGGCATCAGCATGTACGGCGAGTTCGTCGGCCTCGATGACCGTGGCCGCATCGCCGCCTCGATCCGAACGGTCTCGGGTGTCAGAGCGGTCGTCTACCACCCGCGCTGACCGCTGGCTCGCCCTTTGACGTGGGGGGCCGTGCTGGCCGGCACGCTGGAAGCGCCAAGAGGCAGTCCTTGCGCCGCAGTCTTGGAGGATCATCGCCCGCAGGCTGCTCAGCGCAGGGCTTGCGAAGGACTCCCCGCCCCGTCGCCCTGATGCTCGACACGCCCGAGCGTCCACCCACACCAGAACCTGAATGTGGGAGGCTTGTGGGCCGGAGGAGCAGAATGAGTCGGCGAAAGAAGCGCGCCGTGAGCCCTGCGGTTCAGGCGGCGTTCATCACCGCGCGCGCAACCGAGGTCAGCGCCATGATCACTGCTAACGCCACCGTGGCCAGCGCAGGCATCAGTGCCAGCGGATCCCGCAGCGCAGCAAAGATCGCTGGGCTATTCAGCATCGGAGCCGCCGGCTTGGCCGGGGCCGTCGCCTTGGCGTTGGGTTCCGCTACGCCACCATCCGACCGTCCCAGCCGGGCAGGGGACGCAGGCGTGCAGCACCACGGACCGGACAGCCGCAATATCCATGCCGAGCAGCTACTTGATCAGCGGGAGCGCGAAGCTGTCCTGGTTCAGCTTCAATTCAGGGAAGCGTTAGAGGCAGACTGCACTCTCTACGAGTCTCATGACAATCGGGTGGCCTGTGTGAACCGGAAATCGGCAGCCCGCAACATGGTTCGGGCCCACCAAACACAGCTAGCGGCCCTGCGGCGTCTCCTGGGAGTTGCGTAGGCGTCACCCACGCCCCGAAAATTGACGCTGGCCGGTCCGGCTTCTTCGCCCTCTTCTTAGGCCGCTCGCGGTGGCCCTCGTCGGTGGACGCTCGTCTCGGCAGCTACCTGATACGACATCAACTCGACCAAGGCGAACATGACGGGCGCGATGCCCCAGGTGTCACCCGCAGTCAGCCAGCGCTCCCTGGTTGCGCGCCAGCGACGTATCGCGGCGGAGATGAAGGAGCGGCGGTGTACCCACAGGATGCCGGGGCACGCTGCGGACAGCACTCGAGAACGATCCTTCGACCTGCCACCATCTGCCCACAACCAGTCGTCAACCGCTGGACTCAGCCGGACTCCGCTAGATCAACGACAACGGCCCCCGATCAGCATCTCTGCTGGCCAGGGGCCGTGTCTGCACCTGGTGGCGGGTAGAGGATTCGAACCTCTGAAGCTTTCGCGACGGATTTACAGTCCGCTCCCATTGGCCGCTCGGGCAACCCGCCAGGGCACCCCACCGCGTCGTAACGCGGCGGCGGAAGCAAGAATAGCGGCTCCCCCCGGCACCTACGCAACCGGGTACGGTCAGGGGGTCGTGCCGCTGGTCGGCGGCCGACGGCAGGCCCAGACCGCCGGACAGCAGGAGCAGAATCATGGCAGCGAACCCGTCGTTCGACATCGTGAGCAAGGTTGACCGTCAGGAGGTCGACAACGCCCTTCGTCAGGCGGAGAAGGAGCTTGCGACGCGGTTCGACTTCCGCGGTACCGGCGCTGAGATCTCCTGGTCTGGCGAGGAGGCGATCGGCCTTCAGGCGGAGACCGAGGAGCGCGTCCGCGCCGCGTTGGACGTGTTCAAGGAGAAGCTCGTCAAGCGGAACATCTCGCTGAAGTCGCTGGATGCTGGGGAGCCGCGCCCGTCGGGCAAGATCTTCAAGATCGACTGCAAGGTGATCCAGGGCATCGAGACGGACAAGGCCAAGGCCATCAGCAAGAAGATCCGCGAAGAGGGCCCCAAGGGCGTGCAGGCGCAGATCCAGGGCGACCAGCTGCGGGTCACCGGCAAGAAGAGGGACGACCTCCAGGCCGTCATCTCGCTGCTCAAGGGCGAGGACTTCGGCGTCGCCCTCCAGTTCAACAACTACCGCTGACGGCTATCCGCAGCGATCCGGTCCCCGGCCACAGGGCGTCCAGCTGAGATCGACTCGGCTTCCTGAAAGTCGGGGCGTCCGGGCGACTGGGACACCGCGACTTTCAGGAACCCGAGTCGATCAAGGGCAACCCGACCACGACGCCAGCCGACCACGACCCGAGCCGACCACAACACGAGCCGACCACGACGCGGACCGACCAGTCAGAAGACAGTAGGTCAGACGGGGACGGGGTGTTCGGCGCGTACCGCGGTGGTTTCCGCGCGGGCGATGGGCCCGGCGGGTAGTGCGGCGACCGCGGCCCCGACGGCGACCGCCGCCCCGGCGAACAGGAACGCCCAGCGGACGCCACCGGCGTGGTCGACGATCACGCCGGCCACCGAGCCGCCGGCGGCGCTCGACGCCACAGCGACGGTGACCACCCAGGTGTACGCCTCGTTCAACATCCCGGTCGGGGCGATCCGGCCGACCAGGGTGTTCTCCAGGGTCAGCGCGGGCGCGATGGTGGCCCCGCCGGCGATCAGCGCGACACCCAGCGCGAGCGGGTTGGGCATCACCGCGAAGACGGCGAAGGTGGCGGCCAGCGCGGCGAGCAGCAGGGCGAACTGTCGGGTCATGTTCGGTGCCGGCTTGCGGACGCCGAACCAGAGCCCACCGATGGCGCTGCCGATCCCCCAGACGGCGAGCAGGACGCCGGCGAGGCTCTCCGGGTCGCCGGTGGCGTGGTCGCTCGCGAACGCCGGCACGATCACACCGGCGGCCCCGAAGGCGATGCCCAGGCCGGCGACGCAGATCAGCAGGGCCGGGAAGCCGGCGACCCGTAGCGGGCCGAGGCCGCGCGCGTGGTGTTCCTGCGGGTGCGGACGCCAGCCGCGCATGACCTGCCCGAGGGCCACGGTGGTCGTGCCGACCAGGGTGACCACTGCCGCACCGATCAGCGCGGCCGCCGCGTCGGCGACGAGGACGAAGCCGGCGACGAGCAGTGGGCCGAGGACGAAGACAATTTCGAACAGTGTGGTCTCGGCGGCCAGCGCGGTGTTGCGGAGGTGGTATCGGCCGGAGTTGGGGCCGGTCAGGTCGTTCCAGGCGCCTCGGATGGCGGCGCTGAGCGGCGGGTAGGTGGCGCCGGCAATGCCTGCGGCGAGGTAGATGACGGGGAGCGCGTCGTCGCCGGAGCGGCTGGCCAGCAGCAGCCCGATGAGTGCCAGCGGGTGGGCCACGGCGGTGAGCAGCAGGACGGGGCTGGGGCCGACCCGGTCGGCGATCCGCCCGGCGATCGGGCTGAGCGCGGCGCCGGCGAGGGCGTAGATGCCGCCGGCGATGGCGGCCAGCGAGTAGCGCCCGGTCACCTGCTCGACGACCAGGAGCAGCGCCAGCGGGGTCATGCCGATTCCGAGCCGCCCGATGATGCCGAAGATCAGCAGCATGGGCGCGCCGGGGATCCGCCAGACACCCAGGTACTGACGCAGCGCGGTCACCGTGAACCTCCCGAGGATGTAATGAGCGTAAGCCGTTATGACCCTAACGCCATCGCTCGGCCGGTAGACAACGGAAA
Source organism: Micromonospora sp. DT15 (assembly GCF_049841475.1). Classification (NCBI taxonomy): domain Bacteria; kingdom Bacillati; phylum Actinomycetota; class Actinomycetes; order Micromonosporales; family Micromonosporaceae; genus Micromonospora; species Micromonospora sp. DT15. The sequence continues at coordinate 157,792 of NZ_JBNCKJ010000005.1, read as the reverse complement.
TACAGCACTCCGCCCGTACCCGGCGTGGCCAGGTACGGGCGGAGGCAGTGTTTTCAGCGGGTCAGCGCTGGAACTGGACCGGCCCCGAGTTGCGGGCCATCTGCTCCAGCCGGGCGACGCGGTCCTCCATCTTGGGGTGGGTGGAGAAGAGCGCCGCCATGCCGCCACCCCGGAACGGGTTGGCGATCATGAGGTGGGCGGTGCTGGTGAGCTGCCCCTGGGCCGGCAACGGCCGACGTCGGGCCACCGCGTCGATCTTGCGGAGCGCGCTGGCCAGGGCCAGCGGGTCGCGGCTCAGTTCGGCGCCCGAGGCGTCCGCCTGGAACTCGCGGCTCCGGCTGATCGCCAACTGGATCACAGTGGCCGCGATCGGGCCCAGGATCAGGGTGAGCAGCAGCACAGCCGGGTTGGGTCGATCCTCGTCGTCCCCGCCGCCCAGCGGGATGAAGAAGGCGAGGTTCGCCAGCAGGGTGATGATGCTGGCCAGACCGGCCGCCACGCTGGAGATCAGGATGTCCCGGTTGTAGACGTGGGACAGCTCGTGCCCGATCACGCCGCGCAGCTCACGGTAGTCGAGGATCTCGGTGATGCCCTGGGTCACGCAGACGGCCGCGTGCTGCGGGTTGCGACCGGTGGCGAACGCGTTGGGCTGCGCGGTGGGGCTGACGTAGAGCCGCGGCATCGGCTGCCGGGCGTCGGTGGCCAACTCCCTGACCATCCGGTACAGCTCGGGGAACTGCGCCTCGGTGACCGGTTGCGCCCCCATCGAGCGCAGTGCGAGTTTGTCGGAGTAGAAGTAGGTGACGCCGTTCATGACCAGAGACACGACGACGGCGATGACCAGGCCGCCGCTGCCGCCGAACCAGTAGCCCACCGCCAGGATCAGGGCGCTGAGCAGGCCGAGCAGCGCTGCGGTCTTCAGACGGTTGTGGTGCACGATGTCTCCTTCGGTGCACGGATCGCCGGGATCCGCTGACCGGTTCAACAACCCGGTACCCGTCAACCATCCGTTACAACGCTGAGAGTTCACTGAGACCGAAGTCGCAGGTCAGGTCAACGGCCGGCCAGGTCGAGCACCAGCTGCGGGGCGACACCCAGCACCACGGCGGCCACCGTCGTCACCGCCAGCACCACCCCCACCACACCCACCACGGGTACGGCCGCGGCACCGCCGACGTTCGGGGCGGCGAGGGGCCTCGGTGCCCAGAGCGCTGCGGTCACCCGCAGGTAGTAGGCGAGCCCGATCACGGCGTTCAACGCCACCACCAGCGCCAGCCAGGCAGCGCCACCGTCCAGCAGCGCCCGGACCACTGTCACCTTCGCGAACAGGCCAGCCAGCCCCGGCGGCAGACCGGCCAGACCCACCAGCGCGAGACCGAACGCCGCAGCCCGCCACGGGTGCCGCCGGGCTGCCCCGCGCAGGTCGTCCAGCGTGCCGCCGTCCGCACCCGCCGGCCGCAGCGCGGTCACTCCGGCGAACGCGGCCAGTTCCAACACCACGAAGAAGACGGCGTACGCGATGGCGGCCGCGTACGCGGCGGACCGCGCCTCGTCCGTGCGTCCGGCGGCCAGCGCCAACGCCCCCAACGGGGCGAGGATGTACCCGGCCTGCGCGACGGACGACCAGGCGAGCAGCCGGACGGTCCGCCGCTGACGCAGGGCGACCAGGTTGCCGACGGTCATGGTGAGCACGGCGAGCAGAGCGAGCACCGGACCGGTCTGGTCCGCCGGCAGCGCCCGTTGCACCACGGCGAGCAGGGCGACCAGGCCGCCCAGCTTCGACGCTGTGGACAGGTACGCGGCCACCGGCAGCGGCGCGCCGTCGTAGGTGGCCGGCGCCCAGGCGTGGAACGGCACCGCCGCCACCTTGAAGGCCAGGCCGACCAGCAGCACCGCCACCGCGGCGGTGGTCAACGGCAGGTCCCGCAACTCTGGCTGCTCGGCGATCAACGCGCCGAGCCGGTCCAGGTGCAGCCCACCGGTCACCGCGTACAGCAGCGCCGCGCCGAGCAGGGTCAGCGTGGTCGCCACCACGCTGACCACGAAGAAGGTCAGCGCCGCCTCGGCGCTCGCGAGGCTGCCCCGGCGCAGGCCGACCAGCACGTACAGCGGCAGGGTCAGCGTCTCCAGCGCGACGATCAGCGTGATCAGGTCGCCGGCCGCACCGAGCACCACGCCGCCGGTCATCGAGCAGGCCAACAGGAAGGCGTACTCCCCGACCGGTGACCGCCCGGTCCGTAGCGCGGGCACCGACAGCCCGAGCACACCCACCGTGAGCAGCGCGACCACCACGGCGACCAGGGCAGCCCGACCGCCGAAGATCCAGGAGCAGTCGGCGCCCACGCAGAACGTCCGCCGCTCGGCACCCGCCCCGACCAGCGCGGAGCCGACGGCGGTGCCGAGCGCACCGAGCGCGGCCACGGCGAGGGTGGCCCGTGGCCGGGCCACGAGCAGATCGGTGATGAGCACGAGCACGGCCGTGCCGGCGGCCAGGTAGGCCGGCAGCAGCGCGACGCTGTCCACGCTCTGCACGACGTTCATCGGGGCTCGCCTTCGTTCACGACTGCGGGGCTCCGCTCCGCTGCACTCCTCACGCTCACCGGGAGACCACCCCGATCAGGGCGTCGACGGGAGCCTCGGCGACGCCGAGGACCAGCGTCGGTGCCAGCCCGATGGCCACCGCGAGCAGCACCAGCGGCACCCAGGCGGTCAACTCCGCACCGGCCAGGCCGGGGCCGACCCGACCGACGGCGGGGCTCGGCCGATTGTGGGTGACCTGCCGCAGCAACCGCAGGAAGTACGCGGCGGTGAGCGCCCCACCGACCGCCGCCAGCACCCCGAGGGTGGTCCAGAGCGGACCGCCCACCTGCACGGCGGCGATCACCGCGAACGCCTCGCCCCAGAAACCGGCCAGGCCGGGCAGGCCCAGCGACGCGATCGCCGCGAACGCGAGCAGACCCGCCAACCGGGGCGAGGTCTCCCGCAGCCCGGACAGCTCGGTGAGGGTGCCCGTGCCGGTACGGTCCTTCACCGCCCCGGCCAGGAAGAACAGCAGGCCGGTGATCACCCCGTGCGCGACGTTGCCGATCAACGCCGCCTGGATGCCGGTGGCGGTCAGCGTGGCGACGCCCAACAGCACGAAGCCCATGTGCCCCACGCTGGAGTACGCGATGAGCCGCTTCACGTCCGACTGGGCCAGGCAGACCAGCGAACCGATCAGGATCGCGGCGACGGCGAGCACGCCGAGCACCGGCGCTGCCCAACGGGCTCCCTCCGGTGCCACCCCCACCGCGACCCTGATCAGGCCGTACGTGCCCATCTTGAGCAGCACACCGGCCAACACGACACTGCCCACTGTGGGTGCCTGGGTGTGCGCGTCCGGCAGCCAGGAGTGCAACGGCCACAGCGGGCTCTTCACCGCGAACGCCAACGCGAGCAGTGTGAACGCGGCCAACTGGGTGCCCCGGGACATCCCCGCGCCACCGGTCAGCGTCACCAGGTCGGCGGTGCCGGCAGCGGCGACCACGACGTACACGCCGACCAGCAGCAACACCGAGCCGAACAGCGTGTAAAGGGCGAACTTCCGGGCCGCCCGACGCCGGTCCGCGCCACCCCAGCCGGCGATGATCGCGTACATCGGCAGCAGGACGACCTCGAAGAAGAGGAAGAACAACACAAGGTCCAGGGCGAGGAAGGTGCCCAGGATGCCCACCTCGACCACCAGCAGCAGCGCGACGAGCGCCCGGCCGCTGCCGCCGTCCGGAACCCGCCACATCGTGTACGCGCAGCAGAGCAACGTGAGCAGCGCGGTCAACACCACCAGCGGCCAGGAGATGCCGTCGACGCCGAGGTGGAAGCGCAACTCCAGACCGGGCACCCAGGGCAGGTCCAGTTGGTGCCACGGGCGCACCGCCGGCTCGTTGCCCGACCAGACGACCCAGCCCCGACGGTCGAACACCAGCGGCACCGCTGCCAGCAGGGTCAACGCCGCCGCGACAGTGCCGACCAGCCGGGCCGCCCGGTCCCGGGGCGTCGCCGCCACCGCGACCGCACCCAGCGCCGGCACCGCCAGCACCGCGACCAGCAACCCCTGCCCCAGCATCATCGGTTAACTCCAACCAGGGCGGCAGCCAGGCCGATCAGCAGAGCACCGGCCAGTACGCCGGCGGCGGCCCGGGGCAGCGCCGCGCGGTGCAGCGCGGCCAGCCCCGCGCCCAGACCGGAAGCGGCTCGCCCACTGCCCTCGACCGCGCCGTCCACCACCACCTCGTCACTCGTGCGCGCGGCTCGGGCCAGCGCGCGGACGGGACGTACCACGAGGGTGCGCTGGACGTCGTCGAGCCGGAACGCGCTGGCGAAGACCGGCCGCAGCGGACCCAGCGCGGCGGCCGGGTCGGCGGCCGGGTCGCGCCGCCAGCCCAGCGTCACCAGCGCGGCGCCGAACAGCAGGAACGCGAGCGGCAGCAGCACCCCCGGCCCCAGGTGGACCAGGCCGTCCTCGGAGCCCGCCACCGGGACGGTGGGGAACCGCAGGCGGTCGGCGAAGGCCCCGACGAACCCGACCAGACCGAGCAGCGCGGCCGGCACGGCCAGCAGCAGCACCGGCCAGCGGAGGACGGCCGGCGGGTCGTGCGGCTGAACCAGGGGCAGGCGCGGGGCGCCGAAGAAGGCGCGCAACAGCAGCCGACCCGCGTACCAGGCGGTGACCGCCACGCCGATCAGCCCGGCGATCCAGACGATCCAGCCCACCCAGGACGGGGCCGGCCCGGTGCCCTCCAGCGCGGCCGACTCGGCGACCGACAGTACGCCGTCCTTGCTCCAGAAACCGGCCAACGGCGGCACCCCGGCCAACGCGCCCAGGCCCACCACAGTGCACCAGAACGTCACCGGCATGCTGCGCCGCAGCCCGCCCATCTCCGACATCAGCGTGGTGCCGACGGCGTGGATCACGGCACCGGCGGCGAGGAACAGCAGCGCCTTGAAGGCGGCGTGGGTGAGCAGGTGGAACAGTGCGGCCGACGGTGAACCGACCGCCAGCGCGCCGGTCATGTAACCCAGTTGGGACACCGTCGACCAGGCCAGCACGCGTTTGATGTCGTCCTGGGCGGTGGCCGCGAGCGCGCCGAGCAGCAGCGTGATCGCGCCGAGCACCCCCAGCACCGTCAGCGTCACCGGCGCGGCCGTGAACAGCGGGTAGAGCCGGGCCACCGCGTACACACCGGCGGCGACCATCGTCGCGGCGTGGATCAGCGCGGAGATCGGGGTCGGGCCGGCCATCGCGTCCGGCAACCAGGTGTGCAGCGGGAACTGCGCGCTCTTGCCGGCCACACCGGCGAGCAGCAGCAGGCCGGCAGCGGTCAACGTCGCGCCGGAATGGTCGTGGGCGAGCACGTCGGCGATCCGGAAGCTGCCCGTCGACACACCCAGCAGCGCGATGCCGAGCAGGAACCCGACGTCACCGACCCGGGTCACCAGGAACGCCTTCATGGCGGCGGCGGGGGCGCCGGCCAGTCGGCGGTCGTGAGCGATGAGCAGGTACGAGCAGAGGCCCATCACCTCCCAGCCGACCAACAGCATGATCAGGTCGCCGGCGACCACGACCAGCAGCATGGCACCGGTGAAGAGGCTGATCTGGGCGGCGTAGGGCGGGTAGCGGTGGTCCACGTCGACGTCGTCGTGGGGACCGCGCCGCAGGTAGCCGATCGAGTAGACCTGCACGGCCAGGGCGACAGCGGCGACCGCCACCGCGACCAGCGCGGCGGCGCCGTCCAGCCGTACGCCGAGGGTCACCGCCAGCCCGCCGAAGTCGACCCAGGTGGCGGACGTCTCCGTCGGCCCGTCGACGGTGAACAGCAGGGCGACGGCCAACGCCAGCGCGCCGGCCGCACCGGTGACGCCGAGCGTCACGGCGCCCGAGCGGGCCCGGTCGCCGCCGGTCGCGCTGTCGCGTCGAGGGGCCGGTGGCAGCAGCAGACCGAGCAGCCCGGCGACCAGCGGTACGGCGGGCAGCAGCGCCCCGAGCAGCCCGGTCACCGGCCAGCCTCCGAGTCTGCGACGACCGGCTCACGCCCGGCGGAGGGATCCGGCGACTCGGTCAACGGCACGTCATCCACCGCGACGGTCGCCCGCAGCCGGTAGAGCTGAAGGACGATCGCCAGCCCCACCCCGATCTCGGCGGCGGCGAGGACGATGACGAACAGCGCGAAGACCTGCCCCGAGTGCGGGAGCACGGCGCGGGCCGTGGTGTCCGCGGTGACCAGGATCAGGTTGACAGCGTTGAGCATCAACTCGACCGACATCAGCACCAGCACCGCGTTGCGGCGGCGCAGTACGCCGTACACGCCGAGGCCGAACAGCAGCGCGGCGGTGACGTACGGGATGACCGGCCTCACCGGCGCCCCCCGGGCTCGCTGTCGACCAGGTCGCCTGCGTCGCGTTGCGGGGCGGCACGGCCGATGTCCGGCCGGGACAGCACGATCGCGCCCACCAGCGCGGAGAGCAGCAGCACCGACAGCACCTCGAACGGCAGCACCCAGGACTGGAAGATCTGCTCGCCCAGCCGCTCGGCGGTGCCGGCGTCAGGCAACGTGACTGTGCTCCACCGGTACGCGTCGACCAGCAGCGCGGTCAGCCCCAGCCCGGCGCCGCCACCGATCAGCGCGGCCGGCCAGCCCGGCCGGTCCAGGTCGTCGGAAGCGCCGATCGGGGCTCGGGTCAGCATCACCGCGAACAGCAGCAGGACCACCACCGCGCCCACGTAGATCAGCACCTGCACCCAGGCCACCAACTCGGCGCTGAGCACCAGGAAGTCACCGGCCAACGCACCCAGGCACACCACCAGGTAGAGCCCGGCCCGGACCAGGTGTTTCGTGGTCACCACCAGCACGCCCGCGCCGACCGCCACCGCGCCGAGGGCGAGCAGCAGCACGTCCGCGCCGGTCACCGGAGCGCCCTTCCGGCCCGGGCGCTCACGACGCCGGGTCCTGGTCGGCGTCGGAGCGTACCGCCGGCGGAGCGGGACGTGCGGCGGCCGCCTTGCGCGCGGCGGAGGTCTCCTCCTTGGCCGGCTCGCCGTTCGGGTCGTGCGCGGGCGGCGGCGGAACGGTGGCCATCCACTGACCGAGGTGGTCCTTGTCGTGCAGCAGGTCCTTGATGTCGTACTCGGCGTACTCGAACTCCGGTGACCAGTAGAGCGCGTCGAACGGGCAGACCTCGATGCAGATGCCGCAGTACATGCAGAGCGAGAAGTCGATGTCGAACTTGTCGAGCACGTTGCGCTGGCGGGGGCGGGCGGCGCCGGGCACCACCACCTCCTCCTTGTGCGAGTCGATGTAGATGCACCAGTCCGGACACTCCCGGGCGCAGAGCATGCAGACCGTGCAGTTCTCCTCCGACAACGCGATCACGCCACGCGAACGGGGCGGCAGCTCAGGGGCCACATCGGGGTACTGCTGAGTGGTCGACCGGCTGGTCATCGTCTTGAGGGTGACCGCCAGCCCCTTCACCAGGCCCGCGCCGGGGAGGCCGCGCTCGCTGGTGTCGCCGCGCTCGCTGGTGTCGCCGCGCTCGCTGGGGTCGCTCATGTCGACCATCCTGCCCTGTGGCCACTGCGCGCGCGACCACCACCCACAGGTCGACGACCTCAGGGCTCACCCGAGGAGCGCGGTCACCTGCGGAACAGCCGGATCACGCCCCGGGTCCGCCGACGACGGCCGGCGGGAGCATCTCGACACCGAGTTGTTGCAACAACTGGAACAACTCGTTGCAGCTCCACACCTCGACGATCCGGCCCGCGGTGTCGAAGCGCAGGAACGTCGCCCCCGAGTAGCTGACCACCTGCCCGGTCGGCGGCACCGGCCCGAACTGCCCGGCGTGGGTGCCCGCGGCCCGCCAGTGCACCGCCACCCGCTCGCCGGCCGCGACCACGTCGACAATCTTGTAGCGGAGGTCCGGGAAGGCCGCCCGACGCTCGCGGTGCCAGGCCAACGTCGCCTCCGGCCCGGTGCCGCCCAGCCCCGGGCACTCCTCGGCGACCAACTCGTACGCCGACTCCTCCTGGCGGGCATTCCACACATCGGCGATGAACCGCCGGGCCGCCGCCTCCACATCCGTCATGCCGGCAGGGTATCCGGACCACTGTGCGCCGTAGATCCGCGAGGATTGGGTAGAGACAACAGACCAGACCGGGAGGGCGACGTGGGCGAGGAAAAAGGCGGCAAGTATGTCGAGCCGGGCGGCGAGTTCACCCGCGACCAGCGGTACATCGCCACCCGGATCACCGAGGACGGGCGCGACGGATACCCGGTCGAGCCCGGCCGGTACCGGCTGGCGGTCAGCCGGGCCTGCCCGTGGGCCAACCGACTGATCATCGTGCGGCGGTTGCTCGGCCTGGAGGACGCCCTCTCGATGGCGGTGGCCGGCCCGACCCACGACGCCCGGAGCTGGACCTTCGACCTCGACCCCGGCGGCCGGGACCCGGTACTCGGCATCGAGCGCATCCAGGAGGCGTACTTCAAGCGCTTCCCCGGCTACGAACGCGGCATCACAGTGCCGGCGATCGTCGACGTGCCAACCGGCCAGGTGGTGACCAACGACTACGCGCAGATGAGCCTGGACCTGTCCACGCAGTGGAGGGCGTACCACCGCGAGGGCGCACCGCAGCTCTACCCCGAGCACCTGCGGGAGCAGATCGACGAGGTCAACGCCGTGGTGTTCCGGGACGTCAACAACGGCGTCTACCGGTGCGGGTTCGCTGGCAACCAGGAGGCGTACGACAAGGCGTACCACCAGCTCTTCGACCGGCTGGACTGGCTCACCGAGCGGTTGACCGACCAGCGCTACCTGGTCGGCGACACCATCACCGAGGCCGACGTGCGGCTGTTCACCACGCTGGTCCGCTTCGACCCGGTCTACCACGGCCACTTCAAGTGCAATCGGCAGAAGCTCAGCGAGATGCCGGTGCTGTGGGCGTACGCCCGGGACCTGTTCCAGACTCCCGGTTTCGGCGACACCATCGACTTCGACCACATCAAGCGGCACTACTACGAGGTTCACCGCGACATCAACCCGACAGGGATCGTGCCGCTCGGCCCGGACCTGTCCAACTGGCTCACCCCACACGGTCGGGAAGCGCTGGGCGGCCGCCCCTTCGGCGACGGCACCCCACCCCCACCCCCGGTCGAGCCCGTTAACCCCGCCCACACCCCGCTGCCCTAAACAGCAACCCTCGCCCGCGCCCCGCGCCCGCCCGCGCCCGAGCTCTACCCCACATCCCCGCGCGCCCGCCTTGCCCGCCGCGCCCGCCCCGCCTGCGCCGTCGATCTTGCAGTTTCGGTTGCCGGTTCGAGCAGTTTGCCCCCTTCTGTCGGCACAGTAAGTGCAAGATCGCGGGTCGGAACCTCTCGACCCCGTCGATCATGGAGTTGTGGTGCCTGAATTACTCCTGTACTGGCGGTTTGTCACCCACCACAACTCCATGATCGACGCAGCAGGGGCGGCGGAGCGAGCGGGGCGGGGCAGCTGAGCGGGGCCGCACGGCAGGGCAGGGCCGCACGGCAGGGCAGGGCCGGGCGGGGTTACAGCGCTATGCGGACGGCTGCGGTCAGGACCAGTTGCGCCAGCGCGGCCGGGACCAGGACCAGCCAGCAGAGGCGTTGGAGTTGGTCCTCGCGTAGGCGTGGGTAGGAAACCCGGAGCCAGATGATCACGAAGGAGACCGCGAAGATCTTGAGCAGCGTCCAGAGCCAGCCCAACTGGTCGTCGGCGAACGGGCCCTGCCAACCACCCAGGAACAGCACAGTGGTCAGCGCGGCGATCACCACGATGCCGACGTACTCGGCGAGCAGGAAGAACGCGAACCGCAGACCGGTGTACTCGGTCATGTAGCCGAAGACCAGCTCCGAGTCGGCCACCGGCATGTCGAACGGTGGTCGACGGATCTCGGCCAGCCCGGCGACGAAAAAGATGATCATCGCGGGTGCCTGCCAGAGCAGCCACCACGGCTGCCACGCCTCGACGATGCCCGACAGGCTGAGCGTGCCGGCTGCCATCGCCACCGACGCGGCGGCCAGCACCAGCGGCAGCTCGTAACCGAGCAGCTGGGCCGCCCCGCGCAACCCGCCCAGCAGGCTGTACTTGTTGGCCGACGCCCACGCCGACATCAGCACCGCCACCACCCCGACGCCGACCACGGCCAGCACGAAGAAGAGGCCGATGTCCAACGGTTGCCCGACCAGGTCGTTCGGACCGAGCGGAATGACGAGCAACACCAGCAGGTAGGGCACCAGGGCCACCGCCGGCGCCAACCGGAACACCGCCCGGTCCGCCTCGCGCGGGGTGATGTCCTCCTTCTGCACGAACTTGACCCCGTCGGCCACGAGCTGCGCCCAGCCGTGGAAGCCGCCCGCGTACATCGGGCCGAGCCGACCCTGCATGTGCGCCATCACCTTGTGCTCGGCCTGGCCGACAAGCAATGGCAGGGTGAGGAAAGCGACCACCACGCCGCCGATCCGGAGCACCAACTCCACCCAGAGCGGCATCAGGCCGTACCCCCGTCGTGGTCGCTCCGGCCATCGCGGCCCGGCGGGTCCGCGACCGGCTCGCCACCCGACGCGGCCGAGCCCTCGCCGGGCTTGTCCGATGCGGCCGCGCCGGACGCGACGTGGCCGATCTCGTCGACGCCGGGCACGTGCTCGGTGGCCGGCCCGCCGGACACGGGCTCGGCAGCCGGGCCGTCGCCAGGTTGGTCAGGTGCGGCCGCGTCGGGCGCGGGCTGGTTGGCCGGGCCAACGCCGGACACGGGCGCGGCAGTCGGGCCGGTGCCAGGTTGGTCAGGTGCGGCCGGGCCTGCGTCGGGCGCGGGCTGGTCGGCAGGGATCGGGCCGTCGGTGGTGCCGACCGGTCGGGGAGTACGCGCCGGACGGGCCCCCGGGGCGGGCCGCGCCGGACGCTCACGGGCCGGTCTGGCGGGGGTGCCGCCACGCGGGCCCTCCCCCACTCCACCGGCGCCGGCCGGGGTGGGCGTGGGCCCCCACTCGCCCGGAGCGGGTACGCCCGGCGGGCGGATCGGTCGACGCCCGCCGCCGGCCTCGGACTCGCCCGGCTCCTTCGCACCCGGCCAGGGCTTTGCCACCCGGGAAGCCAGCACGAACTCCTTGCGCAACGGGTGACCCTCGAACTCTGGCGGCAGCAGCAGCGGCAGCAGCTCTTCATGCCCGGCGAAGTCGATGCCGAACATCTCGTGCGTCTCCCGCTCGTGCCAGGCGGCTCCGGGGTAGACGTCGACCACCGAGGCGACAGTGGGCGCGCTTCTCGGCAACCGGGTACGCAGCAGCACGCCGTGCCGCAGTCGCGTTGACCAAAGATGCGCCACCACGTCGAAGCCCTCGGTCAACTCGTCAACGGCGGAGAGCCAGTCGAAGAAGTCACAGGCCAGCTCGGCGTCGTCACGGGCGGCCGAAACCGCTGTGAGCCAACTCGTGGGTGGCACGTCGATGGTGGCCCGGGCGAAACGTTGCCCGCCGGAGACCGACGGCGTCGCCTCAGCCGGCGCGAGCAGCGCGACCAGTCGAGCGCCGACCTCTTCGGGAGTCATGCCGCTGATCCTAGTGCCGGCCGAGGCCGCACCTGGCCGCCGCCGATGCCCGGCGATCTGCCAGCTTTGGGCGCGGCGTGCGCCTGGGCGGGGAAAGATGAGGACGTGCGCGCTGTGACGGTAAGACCTGGGGTCGCCAACTCGCTGAGCCTCGTCGACGATCAGCCGGAGCCGGCTGCCGAGGAGGGCTCTGTCCTGGTCGAGGCGCTGGCGGTGGGGATCTGCGGTACCGACCACGAGATCATCGCCGGGGAGTACGGCGAGGCGCCGCCGGGTGCCGACCGCCTGGTCATCGGGCACGAGTCACTGGGCCGGGTGATCGAGGACTCCAGCGGCACCCTGCAACCCGGTGACCTGGTGGCCGGAATCGTCAGGTACCCCGACCCGGTGCCCTGCCCGAACTGCGCGGTCGGCGAGTGGGACATGTGCCGTAACGGTCAGTACACCGAACATGGCATCAAGGCACTGGCCGGGTTCGCGCGGGACCGCTGGCGGGTGGAACCGCGGTTCGCTGTCGCGCTCGACCCGACGCTGGCGCAGGTGGGGGTGCTGCTGGAGCCGACAAGTGTGGTGGCGAAGGCCTGGGACCACATCGAGCGGATCGGGCACCGGGCCGAGTGGCAGCCGCAGACAGTCCTGGTGACCGGGGCCGGGCCGATCGGTCTGCTGGCCGCGTTGCTCGGCACCCAGCGTGGGCTCACCGTCCACGTACTGGACCGCAACACCGAGGGGCCGAAGCCGGAGCTGGTCGCCGGGCTGGGTGCCACCTACCACACGGTGCCGGTCAACGACCTGCCCTTCGAGCCGGACGTGGTGATCGAGTGCACCGGCGCTCCCACGGTGGTCCTCGACGTCATGTGCAAGGCCGCCCCCACCGGGATCGTCTGCCTGGCCGGGGTGTCCAGTGGTGGCCGGAGCATCGACTTCGACGCCGGGGCGCTGAACCGGGCGCTGGTGCTGGAGAACAACGTGGTGTTCGGCTCGGTGAACGCCAACCGACGACACTGGACCATGGCCGCGCAGGCGCTCGCCCGCGCCGACCAGGTCTGGCTCGAGTCGCTGATCACGCGGCGGGTGCCGGTGAACCGGTACGCCGACGCGTACACCCCCGGGCCGGACGACATCAAGGTGGTGCTGGAGTTCGCGTCCTGAGCGACGCGGCGCCCGATCAGATGCCCGGCAGTCGACCGTTGCGGAACAGGTCGACGAAGAGCTGGTGGTCCTGGCGGGCGCGCACCCCGTACGCGTGCGCGAAGTCCACCAGGTGGGCGACGAATCCCGACTCGTCGGCGTCCACCGCCGCGACGATCGCCTCCTCGGTGGAGTAGTCCACCAGGTCGTGACTGGATTCGTCGTCGGCGACCGAGTGCATCCGGGCCACCGCCCGACCGAGGTCGACGAGAACGCCGGTCAGTTCCTCCGGCTCGTTCACGTCCGACCAGTCCAGGTCGGCGGCGTACGGGGAGACCTCGGCGACCAGCTGACCGGCCCCGTTCAGCTCGGTGAAGCCCAGCCACGGGTCGGCGTGCGCCTGCAACGCCCGCTGCGACTCGGCGGTCCGGTGCCCCTGGTGCTGGAAGTAGCCACGGACCGACTCGTCCGTGACGTACCGCGCCACGGCCGGCACCTGCGCCTGCTTCATGTAGATGACGACGTCGTTCTCCAGCGCCTGGGTGTGCCCCTCCAGCAGCAGGTTGTACGACGGCAGTCCGGCCGAGCCGATGCCCACCCCCTTGCGCAGCACCACGTCCTTGATCCGCGCCGCCACCGGGCGCAGCTGCGTCGAGGCGTTTGGCAGGGTGCCCAGGTATTCCTGGAAGGCGGCGCTGACCAGGTCCCGGGTGGCGTCGTCGATCTCGAAGACGCCGTCGCCGATGGAGAAACGTCGCTCGTAGTTGTCGATGGTGGTCTGCGTGGCGAGCAGGTCCACGCGGGTGTTGAGCCGGGCCTGTTGAAGCACCCGGCGTAGCACCCCGTCGGCGTTGTCCAGGGTGATCGAACCGATCGCGTCGTCACCGCCGGCGGCGATGGCCCGCAGCTCGGTCAGGTACGACCGGGCGAACCCGGCAACCAGCTCCCCGATCGCCGTGTCGGAGAGCGCCTTGCCGTAGCCGAGCAGCGCCACGCTGGCCGCGAGCCGTCGCAGGTCCCAGGTGAACGGCCCGACGTACGCCTCGTCGAAGTCGTTGACGTTGAACACGAGCTGCCCGGAGGCGTTCATGTAGGTGCCGAAGTTCTCCGCGTGCAGGTCACCGTGGATCCACACCCGGCTGGTCTGCTCGTTCAGGAACCGGTCGTCGGCGAAGTCGCCGAGCTGGTCGGCGTAGAACAGCGCGGCGCTGCCCCGGTAGAAGGCGAACGGCGACGCCGCCATCTTGCGGAACTTGCGGCGGAAGGCGGCCGGGTCGATAGCCATCGACGCGCCGAACTCCTCGGTGAGCACGTCGACGATGTGGGCGGAGCGCTGGTCCCCTGAGCTGCTCATAGTGCGCAGGCTAGTGCGGCGGGTCCACAACGAAGTGGCGAACGACCCGTCGTGGGTGGCGACGGATGCTGTCAGGTCGCGGCTGGTGGGCGTACCGGCGGGGCGGTGAGCGAGTCGACCGAGCGGGGGGCGGCGGCCTCGCGGGGCGGGGCGTCCAGCGGCGCGGCCAGCACGTCCCGTTGCGGCACACCTCCGATGCCGGACTGCTCGGCGGCGATCTTCTCCTGTAGGCGCAGGATGCCGTGCAGCAACGCCTCCGGCCGGGGCGGGCAGCCGGGCACGTACACGTCGACCGGGATGAGCTGGTCGACGCCCTTGGTCACCGAGTACGAATCCCAGTAGGGGCCGCCGCAGTTGGAGCAGGCGCCGAACGAGATGACGTACTTCGGCTCGGGCATCTGGTCGTACAGGCGCTTGATCGCCGGGGCCATCTTGTCGGTCACCGTGCCGGAGACCACCATCAGGTCGGCCTGGCGGGGGCCGTGGGCGAACGGGATCACGCCGAGTCGGATGAAGTCGTGCCGACCCATGCTGGTGGCGATGAACTCGATGGCACAGCAGGCCAGACCGAAGTTGAACACCCAGAGCGAGTAGCGGCGCCCCCAGTTCAGCACGAACCGGATCGGCTCGCCGAGCACTGCCGGCAGCTGCACGACCGCCCCCTCTCCTCACCGACAGTGAATCACAGCCGGCGTCCGTGCGGTCCGGCGGTGATCGGCCCGAGCGGCTCACCAACTGTCCCGGAGCCGACAAGGATCGGCAGCGATTGACGCGCAACCTACCGGTGCGCTCGCTTGTGTGACCGGTGCTGGCGAACACGATGCCGGCAGTCGCCACGGGGAGGACAAGTGCTTGTGACACGAGATGTGCCGGTGGGTGGGCGCCCACCGGACCCACCGGGAGCCGCGACCTCCGCGCCGGCAGAGCTGGTCTTCGACGACTTCTACCACGCCCACTACCGCAGCCTGGTGGTGCAGCTGACGGCGTACACCGGTGACCGGGGGCAGGCACAGGACCTGGTTCAGGAGGCGTTCTGTCGGGCGTACGCCCGCTGGGACCGGCTCGCCGGATACCAGGACCCCCTGGCCTGGGTCCGTCGGGTCGCGTGGAATCTCGGACACAACCGCTGGCGGCGGCTGCGGACCGCCCAGCAGTGGGTGCTGCGGCAGCGGGAGACACACGTCGCGGAGCCGAGCCCCGACCGGGTCGCCGTCGACACCGCGTTGGCGAAGTTGCCGCCGAAACAGCGACGGGCCGTCGTACTGCACTACCTCGCCGACCTGACGGTCGCGGAGATCGCCGCCCAGGAACAGGTCGCCGAAGGGACCGTGAAGTCCTGGCTGCACCGGGGCCGAACCGCGCTCGCCACTCACCTACGCGACACGAATGAGGAGGTGCGGGATGTCTGAGCAGGAGATTCTTGACCTCGCCGAAGAGTTCGCCCGTTACCGCCGTACCGCGCTGGCGGAGGTCGAGGCGCCAGGGCCCGCCGCCGTTCGACGGACCGTACGAGGCCGCGGCCGACGCCGGCTGGCTGCCACCGCCACGACGGCGCTTGCCCTGTTCGGCGGGTCGGCGGTCGGATACGCGGCGTTGAGCGGCCCGGACCATCGGCCCGGTCCGGTCGACCCGACGCCGAGCATCTCGGCGTCACCGACGCCAACGCCGACGAGTCCGACCCCCAGCCCTGCCGGGACCAGTGCCGGCCCGACCATCGGGGTGCCGGACGGCCGGTTCAGCCGGGCCCAGCTGCTGGGCGTGCCGGTGACCCTGCCGGCGTGGCGGGCCGGACGAGGCTGCCCGACGTCGCAGACGCGGCTCACCGGCGACGCCCGGGAGGGCGCGAACTGGCTTTTGGCGCTCGACCACGGCGACATCGACGGAGACGGCGCGGTGGAGACCGTCGCTCTCGTGCAGTGCGTGCTCGGCACCCGCGGGCCGATGCAGGTGGTCGCCTTCGACCGCGACGAGGAAGGAAAGGCGACGACTGTCGGCCGGGTGGTCGCGACCACCATCGACAAGCCGGAGTGGCTGTTCGCGCTGGACGTCGTGGGCGACGGCACGGTTCGCGTTCAGGTCGGTGACATCGCTCCCGGGGGTGGCTGGAACGCCAGGTGGTCACAACGGCAGTGGCGGGGCTACCGCTGGAAGGGTGACGCCTTCAGCCAGGTCTCCGGGCCGACCAGCTTCGGTCCGAACCCGAACCTGGCGGACGTCTCCGTCACCACCGGTGACCTCGTGCTGAGAACTGCCGACGACGGCTCCCGGACGGGTACGGCCACGGTGCGGATCCGTAACCGGGGCACCGGCCCGGTCGCCCACGTGGTGCTGCGGTTGGGCGTGCCCGCTGTGGTGCGCGCGGACGTCGACGGGTGGGGCACGTGCGCGGGCGTCCACGACAGCGTCGAACCGATCACCTGCCGCCTGGGTCAGCTGGCCGCCGGGGCGGAGATGCGGTTGGACCTGGACTTCCGGGTGCTCGAAGGGATAACGCTGAGCACGAACAAGGCGGACGTGGACGTCCAGCCGATGGACAGCGAACGTGACGTCCTGCCGGACGTCAACAGAGCCGACAACCTGGTTCAGATGACGTTGACCTACGGCTGACGGTCGCCCACCAAGGGGGCGCTGGCCCCGCGTCCGACCCCGCCTCGCCACTCAGTCCCCCATACGACAGTCGATCCACAGCGTCGGCGGCAACCCCGAGGCCCGTTGCGGGCTTCTACGGGGGTACGGCGCGCCGAGCAGGGCCGCCGACGGCGGGGACCACGGGAAACGATCCCCGCTGAGCGAGTGGTACGACCGCCTCGGGTACGGGCCCGACGGCGAACGGGGAGGCAGTGACAGTGATGACGGGGACCCGTGCCAACGAGCCACCGGCGGCCATTGCCGCGGAGGCCGGAGAGCGCAGCACGACAGAGAGCTTCGACGACTTCTATCACGCGCACTTTCGCAGCGTGACCAGCCAACTGAGTGCCTACGTCGGCGACCTCTCGCAGGCCCAGGATTTCGCGCAGGAGGCATTCTGCCGGGCACTGACCCGGTGGGACCAGCTGGCCCGGTACGACGACCCGGTCGCCTGGGTCCGGCAGGTCGCCCTGAACCTCGCCCGGAGCCGTTGGCGGCGGCTCCAAACCGCGCGCAACCACCTGCTCCGGCAACGGCGGGTCGAGGCCACGATGGCCGGGCCGACGCCCGATCGGGTGGCGATCGACGCCGCGCTGGCCCAACTGCCCGCCCACCACCGGCGGGCCGTCATCCTGCGCTACCTCGCCGACCTGCCGGTCAATGAGATAGCGAGTCAGGAGGGGGTGGCCGCGGGCACCATCAAGTCCTGGCTGCACCGCGGCCGGGCAGCGCTGGCGGAACTGCTCGACGAGAGCATCGAGGAGACCGGCAAGGTCTGACATCGACCCGCGGCTACGGGCCCGGCCGGAACTGAAGGCCGGGCCCGTAGCCGCACGGTCAGCTCGGCGCCCAACTGGGGCGTTGCAGCAGACTGACGAATTCCACGAGCAACCGCTCGCGCAGCGCCGATGGCGCGGCGTCGAGCAGTGTGTTCACCAGTGCCATCCGCTCCGGCAGCGGTCCCGCGTCCGACCCCTCCTCGCCACCCAGGCCCAGCCCGGCGGCCAGACCGATGATCAGGTCCGGGGTCAGCGCCTCGGGGGTCAGCGCGCCGACCAGTGCCGCCAGCTCGGCGGGCAGCCGCACCGGGCCGGCGGCCCTGGCTGCGGCCACCGCGGCGGTCAGGTCCGGCCCGAACTCGGCGACCCGGGGCGCGACAGCGGCGGTCACCGTGAGGTGCACGCTGGCGGGCAGGCCGTCGTACGACAGCTGGGGTTGGGTGTGCCAGCCCCGCGCGGTCAGCTCGTCGACCAGGACGAACAGGTCGGGGCCACCGTCGGTGGCGGTGAAGCAGACGACTGTCGACTCCGGCTCGGCCATCAGCCGCAGCCCGTCGACGGCGCGGACCGCGTCGGCCAGCCCGGCCACCGCGTCCCGGGTGAGGGCGGTCAGCCGCAGGTAACCCTCGTCGCCGAGGTGCCGCAACGTGGCGTACGCGGCAGCGATCGGGCCGCCCGAGCGGGTGGACGCGATCACCGGATTGATCATGGTGTAGCCGGGCCAGTCGGCGTACGCGAAGTACTGCGGGACGCGCAGCGTGGCATCGCGGTGCAGCAGCACCGACACCCCCTTCGGCGCGTACGCGTACTTGTGCAGGTCGACCGAGATGGAGGTGACCCCGGGCACCGCGAAGTCGAACGGCGGCACCGGCTCCCCGAGCCGACGCAGGTACGGCAGGGTCCAGCCGCCGAAGCAGGCATCCACGTGGCAGCGCACCCCGGCCTCGGCCGCGGCGGCCGCGATCTGCGTGACCGGGTCCACCACCCCGTGCGCGTACGACGGCGCGGAGCAGGCGACCAGCACCGTCTCCGGGCGGATCGCGGCGGCCATCGCGGCCGGGTCGGGACGCAGCGTCTCCGGGGAGACGGGCACGACGTCCAGCGCCACCCGCAGGTAGTGCGCCGCCTTGGCGAATGCCGCGTGTGCGCTCGACGGGACCACGATCCGGGGTTCGGAGATCTCCGGGTGGGCGTCCCGGGCGGTCTTGACGGCGAGGATCAGTGACTCGGTGCCGCCGCTGGTGACGCTGCCGACGACGTCCGGGGCGGTGGTGCCGGGGCCGGCGCCCAGCACCCGGCCGGCGGCGCCGACAAGCGCGTTCTCCATGGCCAGCAGGGACGGGAACGCGGTCGGGTCCAACCCGTTGACGTGCGCGCTCTCCCGGTGGGCGGCGGCGGCCAGCTCGTCCAGCCCTGGGACGGCCGGGTCGTAGACGTAGGCGAACAGCCGTCCCCCGTGGGTGGGCGCGTCACCCGCCCGCAGTTTGCGCACCTCTTCCAGAACCTCTTCCGCCGGAACCCCGGTGGCGGAAAGTGCTCCGGCCTCAACCCTGCTCTCGTCGATCATGGGGTAACGGTGCCCTTCTCGTGGCGGTCAACGCTCTCGTCCCCCAGCACAACTCCATGATCGACCAGGTCGCTGTGGGCGGTGAGGGTGTACTGGCGGAGCAGGAGGATCGGCGGCGCGATCAGCAGCGCCGGGATCAGCGTGAAGCCGAGGAGGACGCCCATCCTCGCCGTGTCGGACTGGGCCGCCGCCGAGCCGGTGTCGGAGGACACGTAGCCGGAGAGCTGGAGCACCAGTCCGTAGATGCCCGGGCCGAGCGCCAGGCCGAAGGTCTCACCGGCGGTCCACAGCCCGGTGAAGACGCCCGCCTGCCGTCGGCCGGTGCGCGCCGTCTCGTGCGCGATGCAGTCCGGCAACATCGCCAATGCGAAGACCTGCTGTCCGGCGTACCCCACGCCGATCAGCGCGACCAGGAGATAGACGGCAACCGCCGGCAGCACCGGCGCGGCGACCAGGGCGAAGGCCCCGACGGCAAGGATCAGCGAGGCGACCACCAGGGCGGTGCGCTTGCCCAGCCGGGCACCGATCCGGCTCCAGATCGGCATCACCAGCAGCGCCGGCCCGACGAAGCAGACGAAGAGCAGGGTCGGCCCGCTCTCCTCGTCGCGCAGGATCTGCCCCGCGAAGTAGTTGACCCCGGCCAGGATGGTCGCCACCCCGGCGGACTGCACCACGAAGCAGATCAGCAGTGCCCGGAACGGAAGGTTGGCGCCGGCCACGGCGAGCTGGGCGCGCAGCGTCGGCTCGCTCTCGCCCACGGTGCCGGTCGGCGCGGACCGGGTGCCCAGGAACGCGCCGAGGGCGCCGAGGGCGATCAGCACCGCCACGAACAGGCCCATCCAGCGGTGCCCGGCCACGCCGTCACCACCGGCGCTGACCACCAGCGGCGCGACCGCGCCGGAGACCAGGATGGCCAGCGCCAGCACCGCGATCCGCCAGGTCATCAACCGGGTTCGCTCGGCGTAGTCGCCGGTCAGCTCCGCCGGCATCGCCACGTACGGCACCTGGAAGAAGGCGAACGCGGTGGCGGTGGCGAGGAAGGCGAAAGCCACGTACGCCGCAGCGCCCGAGCCGTTACCGAACGGCGCGGCGAAGATCGACGCGAACAGGACGGCGAGCGCGAGGCCGGCGACGAGCAGGTACGGCCGGCGGGCGCCCCACCGCGACCGGGTGCGGTCGGAGATCCGCCCGGCGACCGGGTTGACCAGCACGTCCCAGGCCTTGGGCAACAGCACCAGCAGCGCGGCCAGCCCGGCGGCCACGCCCAGCGTGTCGGTCAGGTACGGCAGAAGCAGCAGACCGGGCACGGTGCCGAACGCTCCGGTCGCCAGGGAGCCGAGCGCGTAGCCGGCGTGCACCCGTCGAGGCAGCGAGCCGGGGCCCGGCGGCGTTTTCATGGGGCCGAACATTACTCACGTTCAGTCGGGGGTCACATCCCCTCATCGGGCGACCAACCCGCCGCCGCGATGTCCACACCCTCGCCGCGCAGCGGCACCCCCTCGGCCCGCAGTCGGGACCGCGCCTCCCGCTCGTGCCCCGGCGGCAGTCGACCACTCGCGGTCACCACCCGATGCCAGGGCACCGAGCCCCCGTGCCGGGCCATGATGGTGCCGACCAACCGGGCCGAGGCGCGGCCCGAGCGCTCAGACAGCGCGTCGGCCACCGCGCCGTACGACATGACCCGGCCCTCCGGGATCCGCTCGACCAGGTCGAGAACCGCCTCGACGTACTCGTCTGGAGTCACAATCCGCCACCATATGGGAACGCCGCCGGGCGGTGCGGCGGTGACCACGCAGAATGGTCGGGTGCGCGACGCAGTCACGACGGCCCGGCGGGTCGTCGTCAAGATCGGATCCTCCTCGTTGACCACCGCCACCGGCGGGCTGGCCGACGAGCGCGTCGACACGCTGGTCGACACCCTCGGTCGACTCACCGCCGAGGGGCGCGAGGTGGTGCTGGTCTCCTCCGGCGCCATCGCCGCCGGGCTCGCCCCGCTCGGGCTGTCCCGACGCCCGCGCGACCTGGCCACCCAGCAGGCCGCCGCCAGCGTCGGGCAGGGGCTGCTGATCGGCCGGTACGCGGCCAGCTTCGCCCGGCACGGCCGCACCGTCGGGCAGGTGCTGCTCACCGTCGACGACGTGACCCGGCGAGCCCACTACCGCAACGCGTACCGGACGCTGCGCAAGCTGCTCGACCTGCGGGCGGTGCCGATCGTCAACGAGAACGACACGGTGGCCACCCAGGAGATCCGCTTCGGCGACAACGACCGGCTGGCCGCCCTGGTGGCCGCGCTGGTGCACGCCGACCTGCTGGTGCTCCTCTCCGACGTGGACGCGCTCTGGACCGGCGACCCCACCAACCCGCGCTCGACCCGGATCGCCGAGGTGCGCGACGACACGGACCTCGCCGGCATCACCATCGGCGGGACCGGCCGGTCCGGCGTCGGCACCGGTGGCATGGTGACAAAGGTCGAGGCCGCGCGGATCGCCACCGGCTTCGGCATCCCGGTGGTGCTCACCGCCGCCGACCTGGCCACGCCCGCGCTGGCCGGCGAACCGGTCGGCACGCTCTTCCACCCGCAGCGGCAACGCCCGACGGCCCGGTTGTTCTGGCTGGCCCACGCCACCTCACCCCGGGGCCGGCTGCACCTCGACCCGGGCGCGGTCGCCGCCGTCGTCGGGCGGCGCAAGTCGCTGCTCCCGGCCGGCATCACCGCCGTGGACGGCACGTTCACCGCCGGCGACCCGGTGGACCTGGTGGACACCGCGGGCGCGCCGGTCGCCCGAGGGTTGGTCAACTACGACGCGGTGGAGCTACCCGGGCTGCTCGGCCGCTCCACGTCCGAACTCGCCGCGGCGCTCGGCCCGGCGTACGAACGAGAGGTCGTCCACCGCGACGACCTGGTGCTGCTGTAAGCCAACTGCCAGCTGAGGAGTAGTCGATGAGCGTCGTCGAGCAGGCGAAGCGGGCGCGGGACGCCGCCGCCGACCTGGCCACTGCCACCCGTACCGTCAAGGACGCGGCGCTGGTGGCGATGGCCGACGCGCTCGTCGCGCGTACCCCGGAGATCCTGAGCGCGAACGAGACGGACCTGGCGGCCGGCCGCGAGGCCGGGCTGAGCGCGGCCGTGCTGGACCGGCTCGCGCTCGACGCGGGTCGGGTCGCCGGGATCGCCGACGCGCTGCGTGAGATGGCCGCGTTGCCCGACCCGGTCGGCGAGGTGGTCCGCGGGTCCACCCTGCCCAACGGCCTGGAGCTGCGCCAGATCCGGGTGCCGTTCGGGGTGGTCGGCATCATCTACGAGGCGCGGCCCAACGTGACTGTGGACGCCGCCGGGATCTGCCTCAAGTCCGGCAACGCGGCGCTGCTGCGCGGGTCGTCGTCGGCCGCGCACTCGAACGCCGCGCTGGTCGCGGTGCTGCGTGACGCGGTCGCCGGGGCCGGTCTGCCCGCCGACGCGGTGCAGTTGCTCGACGCCAGCTCCCGTGACTCGGTCAAGGAGCTGATGCGCGCCCGGGGTCTCGTCGACGTGCTCATCCCGCGCGGTGGCGCGTCGCTGATCCGCACAGTGGTCGAGGAGTCGACAGTGCCGGTGATCGAGACCGGGGTGGGCAACTGCCACGTCTACGTCGACGCCGCCGCCGACCTGGCGAAGGCCGTCGCGGTCACGCTGAACGCCAAGACGCAACGCCTGTCCACCTGCAACACGGCCGAGTCGCTGCTGGTGCACGCGGGCATCGCCGACGCGTTCCTGCCGCTGGTGCTGGCCGCGTTCGCCGAGGCGGGGGTGACAGTGCACGGCTCACCCGAGGTGGCCGCCCACTCCGCCGCAGTGGTCCCGGCGACCGAGGAGGACTACGCCACCGAGTACCTGTCCGCCGACATCTCGGTGGCGGTGGTGGACTCGCTGGACGCGGCGGTCGCGCACATCCGCCGCTTCGGCACCGGCCACACCGAGGCGATCGTCACCGACTCGGCGAGCGCGGCCCGTGACTTCGTCGCGCGGGTGGACGCGGCGGCGGTGATGGTGAACGCGTCGACCCGGTTCACCGACGGCGGCGAGTTCGGCTTCGGTGCGGAGATCGGCATCTCCACCCAGAAGCTGCACGCTCGCGGCCCGATGGGCCTGCCCGAGCTGACCAGCACCAAGTACGTCGTCACCGGCGACGGTCACGTGCGCTAAAGCCCCCGCCCTCGCCCGGCCGGGGCGAGGTCGGGGCGGCTCAGCGGGGTGGCGCGGGGCGGGCCGCCCGGATCGCGGCCAGGGTGGCGTGCACGTCGAACTGGTGGCCGTCGTCGCTCTCCCAGCCGCCGTCGCTGCGCTGGGTCTCGGTCAGCCGGCGCAGCGCCCGCACCATGATCCAGTCCTGTGGGTCGACGCCGGCGCGGCGCAACGTGGCCGCCAGCCACGCCACGTCCCCGGGGGACATCTTCGGCATCCGCTCGGCGAGCGCCACCTGGATCCGGGCGGACTCCTGGAACATCTCCTGCCGGTGCAGCACGGCCGCGCTCAGCCAGCCCGCCGCGAGGTACGACGGCCAGCTACCGTCCGGGCGCAGCCGCGCGGCGAGCGAGTGGGCCGCCGCCTGCACCACCCCGGCGTACGCCCCACCGACCCGATGGTCGAGCGGACCCGACGCCCGGGCGTCCAGCCCGGCGACGGTGAGCCAGAAGCCGGCGTTGGCCGACACGAGGAACCCGGCCTCCGGGTCACCGGGACGGGCCCACTCCGGCGCCGAGTCGGCCAGCGACGCGTCCTCTTCCCAACCGCCGTCGGCCTGCTGCCGGGACGCCAGCCAGTCCAGGGCGCGGCGGGCGGCGGGACGGCCGAGCGCCCCCAGGTCGTCAAGCTCGACGAGCCGGAAGCAGGTGGCGTCGATCGAGGCGACCTCGCCGCCCCAGGTGGCCGGCCAACCGCCGTCCGGCGACTGGCCTACCTCGGCCGTCTCCAGCAACTCGGCGGGCACGGTGGTGCCGTTGCGGAGCCAGGAGAGGCGGGCGCGTTCCACCGCATCCCCGTGCGCCACGACGAACCCGATCGCGGCTTCCAAGTCGACCACGGCGGAGACGCTACCTGCGCAGACGCGATGCCGCCTCGGAGAATCGGCCAGCCCGGGATGGCTGCGTCGCTCCGGCCGGACGGCCGCTCGGCGTCATCTGCGTCGATTTGCCGGGGCGGTCGCGCGGGACGCCCCGACGCGGCGGTGTGGCCGCGCCAGGGCCGCCCCGGCTCGATCGGTCAGTACGCGGGCAGCGACGGGTCGATCTGCTTGATCCAGGAGAGCACGCCGCCCTGCACGTGCACGGCGTCCTTGAAACCGGCCGCCTTGAGCGCGGCGAGCGCCTCCGCCGAGCGGACGCCCGACTTGCAGTGCAGCACGATCTGCCGGTCCTGTGGCAGCTTCGCGAGGGCCTCACCGGAGATGATGTCGCCCTTGGGGATCAGGGTGGCGCCGGGAATCTGGACGATCTCGTACTCGGCCGGCTCGCGTACGTCGACGAGGAAGATGTCCTTGCCGGCGTCCTGCCACTCCTTGAGCTCCAGTGCGGTGATGGTCGAGTCGAGCGTCGCCTCCTGGGCCTCCTCGGAGACCGCGCCGCAGAAGTCCTCGTAGTCTTCCAGCAGGTCGGTGACCGTCGGGTTGTCGCCGCAGAGCGCGCAGTTCGGGTCCTTGCGGACCTTGATCTTGCGGTATTCCATCTCCAGGGCGTCGTAGACCATCAGGCGGCCGACCAGCGGCTCACCGATGCCGGTGAGCAGCTTGATCGCCTCGTTCACCTGGATCGAACCGATCGATGCGCAGAGCACGCCGAGCACGCCGCCCTCGGCGCAGGAGGGAACCATGCCGGGCGGCGGCGGCTCCGGGTAGAGGCAGCGGTAGCAGGGGCCGTGCTCGGCCCAGAACACCGACGCCTGGCCGTCGAAGCGGTAGATCGAGCCCCAGACGTACGGCTTACCCAGCAGCACCGCCGCGTCGTTCACCATGTAGCGGGTGGCGAAGTTGTCGGTGCCGTCGACGATCAGGTCGTACTGGGCGAAGATCTCGCGGACGTTCTCGCGGTCCAGCGCGGTGTTGTGGATCTCCACCTTGACCAGGGGGTTGATCTCGCGGATCGACGCGGCGGCCGACTCGGCCTTGGACCGGCCGATGTCGGAGACGCCGTGGATGACCTGGCGCTGGAGGTTCGACTCGTCGACGGTGTCGAAGTCGATGATGCCGAGCGTGCCGACTCCGGCCGCGGCGAGGTACAACAGGGCGGGCGACCCGAGGCCACCGGCGCCGACACAGAGCACCCGGGCGTTCTTCAGCCGCTTCTGGCCGGTCACCCCGACGTCCGGGATGATCAAGTGGCGTGAGTAGCGGCGGATCTCGTCTACGGTCAGCTCGGCGGCGGGCTCGACGAGCGGGGGCAACGACACGGTGGACTCCCCGGGATCGGCGGTGTGAACCGCGCCATTGTTGCTCGCGGGAGCCCTCCTCGGCCATGAGGGACGACACGTGGTCCGGTATGCGGGAGCGGGAATAACCGACGACCCGGCGGATCAGGGGACGATGTCCCCCGCGTAGCGACGACCGTCGAGGTACGGCCAGGCGTTGGCGACGCAGCCTTGCAGCCCGTACGTCTGCTGCTGCATCACCGGGGCGGGCTCCCCCGGGCCCGGACACGCCTCGTGCTCCTTGCCGAACTCGTGGCCCACCTCGTGGTTGATGACGTAGGTCCGGTAGGTGTCCAGCGGGGCGCCGTAGTCGGGGACCGCCTCCATCCAGCGGGCCAGGTTGATGATGACCTGACCGGGCAGGCGACAGGAGGTGTAGCGCTCGGTGGTCAACCCGCCCTCGGCGCACATCCGCTCGGACGTGACCGGGGTGGCCAGGTAGATGGTGAAGTCGGCGGCGCCGGTGTCGGCCACCCGTTGCACCCGCAGCTCATCGGACGCGATCCAACTGCGCGGGTCGGTCAGCACCTCGTCAACTCGGGAGGCGAACACGTCGGCGTCCTGGCCGGCGCCGCGTTCCACGACGACCCGGTATCGGTGCAGCGGCCCGTCCGTGCCGTACACCGGTGTCTCGCCGTCGGCTGCCGTGAAGCGTCCCGCTCCGACCGACGGATAGCCGGTGGGCGCCGGGTGCGCGGCCGCCCCACCTCCATGGCCCATTCCGCCCTGCGTGGTGGCCGGAGGCTCGACCGACGGTTCGCCGCCCCGGCTCACGGTCACCCCGATGGCGCCCGCGAGCACGAGGAGACCGAGCAGCATGCTGCGACGACGACGCCGGTGCATCCGGACGAACGCGGGACGCGCACCCCGCGACGCCGAGCTGGGCTCGGGCGGCCGGGGCGGGCCGTAAGGGGACGACGGCGTCATAGGATCAAGCCTGCCAGATTATTCGGGCATTTCTCCGTTTTCGCCGCTATTGCCGCAAGACGCCTGATGGAGCGCTCAATGGTCGGCGTGTCGTACTCAGAGGGCGGGGCCCGTGTACCGACGCCCGTTCACGTACGGCCAGGGGTTGACCCGGCAGCCGTTGAGGAACAGCGTCTGCTGCATCATCACCGGAGCCTGCCGGCCCTTGCCGGGGCAGCGCTCGTGCCGATGCCCGAGCTGGTGACCCACCTCGTGGTTGACCACGTACGTCCGGTAGACCGCCAACGGCACGCCGGCCGAGACGAAATGCGGCACTGACAACCGCCACCGATCCAGGTTGATGATCACCTGGCCGGGCGCCCGGCAGGACGTGTACGGGCGGCCGCCGATCCGGATGTCGACCCCACCCTTCGCGCACATCCGACCCGCGGTGCGGGCGGTGGCCAGGTAGACGGTGAAGTCCCGAGGCGCAGCCCCCGGCACCTGCTGGAGCCGCAACCTGCCGCTGTCGACCCAACTGCCCGGCCCGGCCAGCGCCACCTCCACCGCCTCGGCGAACTCGGTGACGTCCTCCGCACTGCCCGACTCCACAGCGACCCGGTAACGCCGCAGCTCACCCGCCCGACCCAGCACCGCGCCGGAACGGGCGTCGTAGCCGAACCCGCCCGTGCCCGCGCTCGGAACCGCGCCGGGCACCCGCAACACCGGGGGCGGGCTCGGCGTGACCGGGGGCGGGCTCGGCGTGACCGCGCCGGAGGGCGAAGGGGCGGGCGGCAGCGGCCCGGCCACCAACGGCGGCGGCGCGCTGATCTCCTCGGCAGCCAACCGCTCAGCGCCCGGATGCCCACCCGGCCCTTCAGCGATCACGGTCACCGCCGCGCCGACGGCCACCACCACCGCCACCAGTTGGGCGACCAGCGCGAAACGTCGCCGACGGCGAGCAGAATGGCGCGCTGAGCTGAGCATCCAGGTCAGCCTGCCAGATCAGACCGCCCTGCGGCGTCCCCCGTTTCGGTGAGCAGGCCGACCACCGCGCGGGCGACCAGCCGGGGGACCTCCAACTGCGCCACATGGCCGACGCCCTCGAGCATCATCAATCGGCTGTCCGGAATGAGCCGGGCGGTCTGCGGCCCGACCCGCACGTCGACCAGACGGTCCTGCAGACCACCCACCACAAGGGTCGGTGCGCGTACCGCCTCGGCCAGGCGCCACAGCGACCCCGGCCCCCGCAGGTACGCCCGCAGGAAGCTGGAGACCAGCCCACGGAACGTCCGGACGTACGCGGCGGCGTAGTGCTCGGCCTCGTACCGCACCCGGATCTCCTCCAGCGCCTCCGCCCGGCGCTGATCGCAGATCCGGCTGAGGTCGGCGACGCACGCCTCCAGCACCTGCTGGGCCATCACCTCGGGGGCAAGCTGGGTGAGATGCCGGGCGACCAGCCGCTCACCTCGGGGAATGGCGAGCACCGGCAGCATCCGCCCCTGCAACGAGCGCCGGAAATCCAGGAACGGCAGCGCCGGGGAGATCAGGGTGAGGGTGCGGACCAGATCCGGCCGGAGCGCGGCGACCTGGACCGCGACCGCGCCGCCCAGCGAATTGCCGAACAGGTGCACCGGCCCTCGACCGGAATGCTCGATCCAGCGGACGACCAGATTCGCGAAGGCCGGAATCGTGTAGCTCGGGCCCGGCTCGCTCCGGCCGAAGCCGGGCAGGTCGATGGCCTGACCGTCCAGCCGGTCGGCGAGCAGACCGGCCAGGTCGGTCCAGTTCTGCGACGACCCGCCCAGCCCGTGCACGTACAACGCCGGCTCCGCCCCGGCAGCGGTGGCCGGGGTGTCCCGGACGTACGTGACCCGGCCGTCGAGGCGGACCTCCCGGCCCGGCCATGGCGGCGGAACGCGGTCGTCGGGGAGCAGGTGGTCCGGCCAGAGGGTGGCGCGTCTCATTGCTCCAGTCTGCCTCGAACCACTCAGGACAGCAGCGCCTCAAGCCGACGGTTGACCGCCGCCAGCGTCGCCCGGACCACCGCCTGACGCGGATCACCCGCGACCAGGGCCGACCCGGCGAGCTGCTCGACCCAGCCCTCACAGACCAGCAGCGCCACAACGGTGGCCACCTCGCAATTGCCGAAGGGCACCACAGCGGCGTGCTCGACGAAACAGCGCCCCCGCTCGGCGTTCTCGGCACCGCGCAGCAACTCGTCCACAGCGGCGGCCGCCGCCACCGCGCAGAGCCGCAACACGTAGCCGTCCACCGCCGGCCCGGTGGCGTACCCGGAGGCGCTGTCGCCCCCGGCCAGCAGCCGGACCTCCACGTTCGCGTCCAGGCCGAAGGTGCTGACCTGCACGTGGTCGATCACCACCCGGGGCCCCGGCGTACCGCCGGTCTCCAGCGGTCGCGACGGCGCCGACTCCGTCGTGGTCACCTGACCACCGGAGTACGACGTGCCCAGCGTCGCCGGGCTACCGGTCGCGGCGCCGGCCGGCGCGGACGAGACCGACCCTGGTTCCTCCACCGTGGCGCGCCCCCGGTGCGGAGCGTTCGACCGGCGGCGGCGCGTCGGGTCCGTGCCGGTCCGCTGCTCCGGCCCGGCCGGCAGGGACTCGACCCGACCGCTTGACGGGCGGGCGACCGTCGGCGGCTCGGCCGACCGAACCTCGCCGGGATCGCGCGAAGCCGCGTTTCGAGTCTCCGGGGTACGCCGCTCGGCGGGCTCGGCCGCGCGACGGCGAACCGGTGGTGGTGGCGTGCTGGGCAGGCCGGGCACGTTCTGCGGGGCCGCGGCCAACCCCATCCGCTCCTGGAGCAGCCGGGCCACCTGCCGGCTCACCTCGGCCGGGTCGGCACCGTCGGCCAGGTCCAGTCGCAGACTGTGCGCCCCCGCCGGAGTGCGGCGCAGGGCCGCGTCGCGGACACCGGCCACCTCCCGGACGGCGTCCAGGATCGCGTTGACATCGAACCCCTCGGGGCGCTCGCGCAGCGGGGCTGGCTCGTCGTCCCGGCGCAGGTGAGTGGCGATGCGGGCGAGTTCCGGAGTTTCGGCGGGTGGCTCCACGGCTGGCGGCTCCGGCACGACGGGCACGTCCGGTTCCGCGGGGACGCGCTGCGGCAGCACCACCGCGCTCGCAGCCGACTGCCGGCCATCGTCGGCCGGGGACGTCGGGTCGGGAGCGGATCGGCGCGCCGCGTAGGCGGTGGCGGAGGCGGACGTCGGTGCGGACTGATCGCGGCGGCCGGAACCCTTGGGGTTGGTTGGCGGAACCGCTGCGGTGGAGGGCAGGGTGGCGTCAGTCGATGGCGAGCCGTTCACCGGCGCGGCCGGTGTGGGCGGCTCGACGGGCGACGGGCCGGGCTCGGGTGTCGCCGGCCGGAGCCGGAACGGCCCGGTCGGTCGGACGTCGGGCCGGGACCGGCCAGGCGTCTCGCCTCCGTCGCCCCCACCGGTGCTGGCCGACCGGCTGGCCGGCCACGACGGGCGCTCGACCGGGGTGGCCGGGAGCCGGCCCTCGGACCAGTCCGGCCGCTCGGCCCCGGAACTGCTCGCCGTCGGCGAACCGCTGGTCCAGGACGAGCGCTCCGCCACCAGCGACGGGCCTGCCGGAGCCGGTGGCGCGTCGGTCAGCGTGGGAGGTGGCCCGGCCGGAGCCGGAGGCGGTCCGGCGAGTACCGGAGGTGTCGCCTCGGCCGGTACGGGCGGGTCGGCCGATGCGGGGCTGGAGGCCCAGGAGGGTCGCGTCGGCGGGGAGCTGGCCGGTGCCGGATCGGCGCCGCCGGCCCAGGACGGTCGCGTCGCCGCCGCGCCGGTGGCGGGCGGTTCGGAACCGCCGGCCCAGGACGGTCGTACCGGCGGCACACTGGTCGCCGCCTCGGACCCGCCGGCCCAGGACGGCCGTACCGGCGGCAGGCTGGTCGGCGTCGGATCGGACCCCCCGGCCCAGGAGGGCCGCGCGGGCGATGCGTTGGTGGGGTCGGGATCGGCCCCGCCAGCCCAGGACGGGCGGTCGGACCGAGGTCCGCCAGTCGCCCCGGAACCCGCCCACGACGGACGGTCAGCCGGCGGACCACTGGTCGGCGACGCGCCACCGGCCCACGACGGACGGTCAGCAGGCGGACCACTGGTCGGCGACGCGCCACCCGCCCACGACGGACGGTCGGCGGGTGGTGCGCTGGTCGGTTCGGCGGGGCGTTCCGGGGTGGACGCGGATTCGACCCGGCCGGGTTCGTACGGCCGGGGCACCTCGGCGCGCACCGGCTCGTACGGACGGGGCACCTCGGCGCGCACCGGCTCGTACGGCTGGTGGGGTTCGCCGACCCAGTCCGGCGCCGACTCGTCCCGTGCAGCCGGGCCAGCCGGCTCGTCGTCCTGGCGGGACCAGGGCGGGGCCCACCCGCCACCCCAGCTCGGGCGGTTCCAGCTCGGCCCCGACCAGTCGGGCTCGGTGGCCGACGACTCCCCGGCCCGGTGCGTTTCGCCGGGACGCTGCGCGTCCCCGGTGCGATGCGCCTCGCTGGCGCGATGCGTGTCTGCCGGGCGGGAACCCTCGGAAGCGCGACCGGGCTCGCCCTCGTCGGCGGAGGCGGCCGGCCCCGGGTTGCGTCCCGAGGTGGCTGCGGGCTCGGGTGCGAGCGGGTCCCGCCAGTCGCGTGGGGCGGTCGGACTCTCGTCGGCGGCCAGCCGCTCGGCGATCGGCGCGTGGAAACCGGGTGGAACCTCGAAACCCGACGCCGCGGTGCCGACGGGTGGCACCTGGACGGCCGGCGGGGCCGAGGTGGGCAAGCCGGGCTCGGCCCAGCGGGCACGGTGCGCGGCAGCCGGATCGGCGCTGGAGTGTGGGGCGGGGCCCGGGTCGGACTCGACGGCACCCTGCTCCGCTGGCGGTGCGGGACGTTGGGCGGGCACCACGAGCCGGTCGCCGGCCGCCCCGAGGCGACCCTCCTCGGGCAGCCCAGGCGGTGCGCTCACCGGCGTGGGGCGCCCCGAGGGCGGTTCGAGACCGGGGTGGTGGACGCCGTTGACGTCGTCCGGGTGGTGCACGCCGTTGACCTGGTGGCCGTTGGTGCGGGCCGGCGACTCCGGCTCGCCCGACCGCCCCACCAGCGGCGATGGCAGGTCACCGTGCCGTGTCGAGGAGGTCCGCCAGCCCGACGCGGGGTCGGGCTGCCAGCGCGGCGCCTCATCCCGGGCGTCCTCGTGGTCGGCGGCTCGGGGCCACCCACCCGCCTGAGGCGCCCACCCACTGACGGAACGGCTCGGGTCGTCGTGCTGACCCGCTCCGTCACCGTGATCTCCCGGGGTGGCGGCTCCGGGTTGCCCTGTTTCACTCACCGCGCGCTCCTTGGTCGCCCCCGCTGAGGCTACCGTGTGCCGAGAGTGGCGATAAGTTACAGCGGCGGGCCATTTCCACGACCGAGGTCACGGGCCTCGCCCGGTCTGGGGGGAAAATGCCGGCTCGTACGGAGAACTCGGAGGATCCCATGACCGCTGCGGGGAACGGTGCACAGACCGCTGGCCGGCCCACCCGCCTGCCTCGCTCCGCGCGTCGTAAGCAGCTTCTCGCTGCGGCGCAGGAGGTGTTCGTCGCGCAGGGCTACCACGCCGCCGCGATGGACGACATCGCCGAGCGGGCCGGGGTCTCGAAGCCGGTGCTCTACCAACACTTTCCCGGAAAGATGGATCTCTACCTGGCGCTGCTCGACACGCACTGTGACGCCATCGTCGCTCAGGTGCAGGATGCGATGCGCGGCACCAGCGACAACAAGGAGCGGGTCAGCGCGTCGGTACGGGCGTACTTCGACTTCGTCGACCACGAGAGCGAGGCGTTCCGGCTCGTCTTCGAGTCGGACCTGCGCAACGACCCGGCCGTGCGGCAGCGGGTGGAGCGGGTCGAGCAGGGCTGCATCGCGGCGATCACCGACACCATCATCTCCGACACCGGGGTGAGCCGGGCGCACGCCGAGCTGCTGGCCTCCGGGCTGGTCGGCGCGGCGGAGACGGCCGCACAGTTCTGGCTGGCCGGCGGCCGACAGGTACCGAAGGCCGAAGCTGAGGCGTTGGTGGCCGCGCTGTCGTGGCGGGGCATCGCGAGCTTCCCGCTGCAAGGTGAGTCAGCCTGACCGCCGGCCCCGTGATCGGATAGCCTTCGCAGGGCGGTTCTCTCGCCCCAGTTGAGGAGGCACAGTGGAGGTCAAGATCGGCGTGCAGTACGCGCCACGCGAGCTGGTAGTGGACAGCGCGCAGTCGCCGGCCGAGATCGAGCAGATCGTCACCGACGCCTTCGCCGGCAACGGCGGCACGCTCTCCCTGACCGACGAGAAGGGCCGGCGGGTCATCGTTCCGGTCGAGAAGGTCGCCTACGTCGAGATCGCCGAGGCGTCGCCCCGGGCGGTCGGGTTCACCGTCCGCTGACCGGTCCGGCCATCGCGGCAGGTCGGCACTCGGCCCGCCTGCCGCAGGCCGGAGCCGGCCAACCCGGCCGAGTGGTCAGTTGTTCAGCCCGGCGGCGGCCATTCGCGCGGTGTGCGCGGTGGTGAGCCTGCCGAACAGCCCTGGCACGTCGACCCGGCCGTCGCGTGCGATCAGCGCGGTGAGGGTGGCCCGCTCGGCGGCGACACGGCCGGCCTGGGACAACGCCTCACCCACCAGCCGTCGGGCCCACATGGAGAGCCGACCGGCCACCCGGGGGTCGTCGGCGACGGCCACCCGGATCTCCGCAGCGGCGAAGTCCGCGTACCGGGAGTCGTGCAGGACGTCCAGCACCAGCGCCCGGTCCGGTTCCTCCAGCGCGTCGGCGATCTCGCGAACGAAGTCGTCGGTGATCGCGTCGCCCACGTACGCCTTCGTGACCACCTCCGCCCAGTCCCGCGGCTCGGTCGAGTCGTGGTACGCCTGCAACGGCTCGACATAGGGCGCCATCGCATCCTCGGGCGGTACGCCCAACGCGGTGAGCCGGTCGGCGAGGCGCCGGTAGTTGGCGATCTCAGCCGCGGCCATCTCGTTCAGCGCTGCCCGGCGGCGCAAGTCGGGAGCGAGCCGGGCATCGCCCGCCATCCGCTCGAAGGCGAGCAGCTCGCCGAAGGCGACCAGACCCAACAGGTCGGCGTACGCGGAACCGGAGGCGGACACGAGCGGCAGGCTATCGCGTGGCTGCCCTCCGCGCTGGCCCCCGTCGATCATGGAGTTGTGGTGCCCGGTTGCGGAACTTTTGAACCTTTTGTCCACCACCACAACTCCATGATCGACGGGAACGGGGTCGGGCGCGGGCCAACGGGGGCACGGGCGGGATGGAGGGCTGGTGTGGCGTGGGTCACAATTGCTTGCCCCGCGTGGCGAGTGGCCGACTGGGAATCGGGACGGGGGTATGCCTGTTCAGGTAACATGGAGCAGTTGCCGTGGGCGCCGATCTGATCGAAGCTCAGCCCGCGGCGCGCGTGCGGCCCGGTCCGGCTCGGCAATCTGCCGCCGACCGTGTGGCCCGCGTCATACCGAACGCGCCCTGAGGACATGACGGGCGCACCCACGAGAGGGCACCCCCACATCCACATGAGCGACCTGACTCAAGATTTGCTGGACGGCCAGGAACTGGCCCCCACCGCCCCGGTTCGACCGGAGGCCCCCACGTTCGCCGCACTCGGCGCCCGCGCCGAGACCGTCGAGGCCCTGGCCTCGGCCGGCATCACCCGCGCCTTCGCCATCCAGGAGTACGCGATCCCGATTGCGCTGCGCGGCGTCGACCTGATCGGCCAGGCGCCCACCGGCACCGGCAAGACCCTCGGCTTCGGCGTACCACTGCTCGACCGGGTCTTCGCCCCGGGCGAGGGCAGCGACGGCGTCCCCCAGGCGCTGGTCGTCGTCCCCACCCGTGAGCTGGGCATCCAGGTCGCCAAGGACCTGGCTGCCGCCGGCCGGACGCGTGGCGTCCGGGTGCTGCCGATCTACGGCGGCGTGGCGTACGAGCCGCAGATCGACGCGCTGCGCAAGGGCGTCGAGATCCTGGTCGGTACGCCCGGCCGACTGATGGACCTGCAGAAGCAGAAGCACCTCCGGCTCGACCGGGTGCACGCACTCGTCCTCGACGAGGCCGACCGGATGCTCGACCTGGGCTTCCTCGACGACGTCGAGAAGATCCTCGCGATGCTTCCGGAAGACCGGCAGACGATGCTCTTCTCGGCCACCATGCCGGACCCGATCGTCACCCTGTCGCGGCGATTCCTGCGCCAGCCGATGACGATCCACGCCGGGCACACCGCCGAGACCGGCCCGTCGCCGCAGACCCAGCAGTTGGTCTACCGCACCCACTCGATGAACAAGGTCGAGGTGGTGGCGCGCATCCTCCAGGCGGAGGGGCGCGGGCTGACCATGATCTTCACGCGTACCAAGCGGGCGGCCGACCGGGTCGCCGAGGATCTCGACTTCCGTGGGTTCGCGGTCGCCGCCGTGCATGGTGACCTCGGCCAGGGTGCCCGTGAGCGGGCGCTGCGGGCCTTCCGGGCCGGCAAGATCGACATCCTGGTCGCCACCGACGTGGCGGCCCGTGGGCTGGACGTCACAGGCGTCACCCACGTCATCAACTACGACTGCCCGGAAGACCAGGACACCTACACCCACCGGATCGGTCGTACCGGCCGGGCCGGCGCGACGGGTGTCGCGGTGACCTTCGTCGACTGGGACGACATGCCGCGGTGGCGGATCATCGACAAGACCCTCGGTCTGGAGATGCCGGAGCCGCCGGAGACGTACCACACGTCGCCGCACCTCTACACCGACCTGCACATCTCCACCGAGGTCAGCGGCACGCTGCCCACGGCCGAGCGCACCCGGGCCGGGCTGTCCGCCGAGATCGAAGAGGATCTGGGTGGGACGACCCGCTCCCGTCGGGGCGACAGCGGTGGTCGTGGCCCCCGACGCGGCGAGAGCCGTGGTGAGGGTCGTGGCGAGGGTCGTGGCGAGGGTCGTGGCGAGCGCCGTGGTCGGGGCGATGGCCGCCGCGACCGCTCCGACGCCGCCACGCCGGCCGCCGCCGAGGCACCTGCGGCCGACGCCGCCGACGAAGGCACCCGTACCCCTCGCCGTCGGCGTCGCCGCCGGGCCGGCGAGGCGGTCACGGCCGAGACGACCGCGGTGATCTCCGCCGACGCCGGCTCGTCCGAGCCGGCCACCGCGTCCGAGGGCGAGGCGTCCAAGCCGCGTCGCCGACGCCGCCGCCGTGGTGGCGGTTCCGATGCGGGTACGCCGGCCGAAGCGACAGCGGACTGACCACCAGCCACACCTGACATCCCCCGCACCGCCTCGCGCGGTACGGGGGATGTTCCCTTCTCCCACCCCACCTGCCGAAGATGGAACGATGCCGCAACCACTGGACGCCGCCCTGACCGAGGTTCGGGCGTTGCTGCTCGACCCCGCGCTGACCCGGGCGGTCGCCGCCGGACGTCGACGCGGTCGCCGCCCCACAGTTGAGCGGGCCGAACTGCGGCCGGTGCGGCTCAAGGCCGGGCCCCGGATGCAGATCACCACGTCCGACGGCGCTCGCCCCTACACCCGCAACCTCGCCTCCGGTCCGGAGGCCGCTGCGGCGATCGACGAACTGCTGGCCGAGCCGTTCGGCAACTGGCACGTCGAGACGGCCGACGCGACCCTTCAACTGCGGGTGACCAAGTCCGGTGAGGCGCAGGTGCACCGGGCCGCGACGTCCCGTCCGGTGGCGACACCCACCGGGAACGACCGGGCGAAGGAATACCTGCTCGACCCCGGTGACCCGATCTTCGCCGAGATCGGCGGCTCGGCGGCCAAGCGCCGCCAGGTGGACGCGTTCCTGCGGGCCCTGGCCGCTACCCTGCCCGACGACCTGACCGGTTCATTACGGGTGGTCGACCTGGGCTGCGGCAACGCCTACCTGACGTTCGCCGCGTACCGCTACCTGACGAGTCGGGGGCTCGACGTCCACCTGGTCGGCGTGGACGTCCGGGAGGACCAGCGGCGGCGCAACACCGAGCTGGCGCAGCGGCTCGGCTGGGCCGACCAGGTCAGCTTCGTGGCCGGGACGATCGCCGACGCCGTCGTCGACCCTGCCCCCGACCTGGTGCTGGCGCTGCACGCCTGCGACACCGCCACCGACGAGGCGCTGGCCCGCGCGGTGCGCTGGGAGGCCCGCTGGGTGCTGGCCGCGCCGTGCTGCCACCACGATCTGGCGAAGCAGCTCCGCGCCCATCCCGCCCCGGCCCCGTACGACCTGCTGACCCGGCAGGGCATCCTGCGCGAGCGCTTCGCCGACGTGCTCACCGACGCGCTGCGCGCCGGGTTGCTGCGGGTGCACGGCTACCGGACCGAGGTGGTGGAGTTCGTGGACTCGCAGCACACCCCGCGTAACCTGCTGATCCGCGCCCGTCGTACCGGTGCCGGGGCGACCGAGCCACAGCGCGCGGAGTACCGCGAGCTGGTGGACCAGTGGCAGGTGACTCCCCGGCTGGAGACCCTGCTGGCCGCCGAAGAGGCACCCCAGGGCGGCTAGCGTCGGCGGTCCCGGCCACCGTTGCGCTCGCTGGTAGAACGGTCGAGGAGAGACACCCGGTCGGCGGCGGGCCGCTGGGCGGCCCAGTCACCGTCGACCGGGGCGGTCGGGAATGGCACGACCTTGCCCTCGGTCTCGGCGTTGCCGGCCGCCGCGAAGGCGTTCCAGGAGATGTCGACCAGTAGCTTCTTCACCTCGGCGTGCCGGATGGCGGCGTTGTGTTGCACCGCCATCCGGGCGCCGAGCAGGACAGCGACCAGCGTGGTGGTGATGGCGCCGGTGGCGGCCAGCACCTGGAGACCGGTCGCGGAGTCGGTGCGGAGCACCAGGACCAGCAACCAGATCCAGAACGCGGCGGCGAAGACGCCGGCCTTGGCGACGAAGAAGAGGCTCACCGCACCGGGCTGGTACGGCTGGGGGCGGCTCAATTCGGCCATGGTGCTCCTCGGCGATGGTCCGGTCGCAGGCGGCAGACGACAGACGCGATGTCGGGACGGGCACCGAGCTTAATGGAAGAACGATGAAGATCGCTCGATGCAATTTTCGTTCTGCACACACGCTTCCAGAGAAAAGTCTCGCCCACGGGACAGTTTGTGCGGTCAGTCAATTGTTTCCGGCTTCTCGCGTACTACCCTCGGAAGGCGCATCGTCCCGGTGCTCCGGCAGGGGGGAAGACACGCAGGGATGGGATCAGCCGACGTATCACCGCAGATGGCCTTTGCTCGCTTCGTCCGGCGCGCCATCGATGACGCTCGCGACGAACGTGGCTGGACCGTGACTGATCTTGCCTCGCACACGGGCGTGGGCCGCTCCACCGTCTTCCGCTGGCTGGCCGGCGACTGGCAGGACTATCCCGAGTTGGCCAAGGTGCGCGGCTTCTGCGCCGCGCTGGATCTGCCGGTCGCTGCCGCGTTCCGCGCGCTCGGCCTGCCCGACGCCGGTCCAGCGCGTCGGCGACGCCACGACGACGGCCCGGTCGAGGCCGACGTCCGGGCCATCCTGGACCGGCTGGCCGACCCCACGGTCCCCGCCGAGGAGAAGCACCACATCCGCGACCTGCTCCGCTACCTGGCCCGCCGCCCCATCCGCCGAGCCAGCTAACCCGCCCCGCCCCGGCCCCGGGCCCCGCCCCTTGCGGCCGTTGATCATGAAGTTATTGCCACGACACGCCGAAGCGAAGGGCAACAACTTCATGATCAACGGGGCAGTGGCCCGGAGCCGGGCTAGGGGACGGTCAGGGTGAACTCGGCCGTTCGGACTTCCGCGTTCACCTGGAAGTCGAGGTAGAGGCGGTAGCGGCCCGGACCAGGGGTGGTCAACCAGAACTTGATCTGACCGTCCACCAACTCGGTCTCCGGGTGCACGTGCAGATAGCCGAGGTCGCCCTCGCGCAACGCCACCAGGTGCCCGTACGCCCCGAGGTACCGCTCCAACTGGGCTGCGCCACCAGCACCACCCACCCGGAAGGTCAGCGGCACTGTCGCCCCGGCCTGCACCGTGCCCTGGTAGCCGACGGTGAAGCCGTCCACGGTGGTCGAGGTGACCGGCCCCGGCAGTGGACGGGGTCGGTAGTCGCCGGGGGCCACCAGGTCCGCCCCGAGGGTCACAGCGGTCTGCGCGCCGTTGTCGGCGACCACTGTGAAATCGGCGTACGCGCGCCAGAGGCCGGGCTGCGCGAGGGTCAACGGCACCGACCAGGTGCCGTCCGCCGCCATGGTCGGGTGCAGGTGCTGGTAACCGGTCAGGTCCCGCCGGACGACGATGAGGTGCATCGGCTTGTCGTGCACGATGGCGAACCGGCTGATCGGCCGGCGCTGCGCGTCGCGCACCTGGAAGCGGAGCTGACCCGGGCGACCCGCCACGAACTCGGTGACCAGGGGCACCAGGGTGAACCCGGCCGAGCTGACCGCCAGACCGCCCGGCTCGACGGCCGCGCCCTGATCGGTGGCCGTGGCACTGCCGTGGTTGTGCGGCGCGACGCCCGGTGGGTCGGTGTGCTCGGCGGCCAACGACGGGCTGCCGGTGACGGTGCCGTTGGCGTTTAACCGGCCGAGGCCGAAGCCGAGCAGCACCGCCAGCACCAGCCCGCCGACCACCAGCGCCAGCCGGAGGGTGCTCCGGTCCGGCTCGACGGGGCCCTGGTCAGCCACGACCGACGCCCAGCGCCTGGCCGGCCTCGCCGCCAGCGATCCTGCCCGCAATGGTGCGCGCACGGGTGGAGGGCTGCTGGTCGGTCATGCCGACCACGGTACCGTCGCGCCCGGCCGGGTCAGGCCGACGCCCGGACAGCGTGGCGACCGTCGCACTCGACACCGCCCGGGAACTTTCCCACCCCGACCGGCGCAGATCGCGCCGCAGCGCCGGGCAACGCCCCGAACAGGCACGGACCACGGAGCAAATAGCGCGCCGCAGCGCCGGGCAACGCCCGAACAGGCACGGACCGCGGCGCAGACCCGAACATCGCCGAGGGAAACCGACCTGCGGGCAGCAGGTCAGCCGGCCACGGCGAGGGCGAGCGGGAGCACGTCGGTCGCGCCGGACCGACGCAGGGCCCGGGCCACCAGCGTCATCGTCCAGCCCGAGTCGATCAGGTCGTCGACGAGCAGCACCGGGCCGTCCAGCCCGGCCAGGGCGTCGGCCAGATTGGCCGGCACGGTGAAGGCGTCGTGCAGCGCGCGTACCCGTTGGGCGCTGTTGCCGCGCGGCCCGGCCGGGCCGTCGGGGCCGGCCGCGGTGACCTCGCCGAGCAGCGGCAGCCGGCCCACTGTGGCGATCCGCTCGGCCAGCGAGCCGAGCAGCCGGGGCCGCCGCCGGGAACCGACCGCGACCACCGCCACCGGCCGACGGGGCCACGGGTTGTCGCCGTGCGCCCACGCCTTCAGCACCTCCACGACCGCGCCGGCGACGTCGTCGGGCACCGGCGCGTCCGGCGCTTCCGGGCCGACGAGGGCACGCAGCCGGCTACCCCAGCCCAGGTCGGAGAGGCGCCCGACGGCCCGGCCCGGCAGCGCCTGCTCCGCGGGGGCGATCCGGCCCTTGAGGGGTACGCCCACCGCGTCGAGCCCGGTCGGCCAGAGCTTCTTCGGAGCGATCTCCACGCCGGGTCGACCCAGGAAGGTCTGCGCGGCGGCGAGCGCTGCTGTCGACACGTCTGCGGCGAAGAGTGGGTCGGCGCACCTGTCGCATCGGCCGCAGTCGACCGCCTCGGTGTCGTCCAGGCGTTCCCGTAGATACCGCATCCGGCAGTCGGACGTCGTCGCGTACTCCCGCATGGCCTGTTGCTCGACGGTGCGCGCCTCGGCGACGCGGCGCAACCGGGCCTCGTCGTAGACCCACGGCTCGCCGGTGGCGAGCCAGCCACCGCGCACCCGGCGGACCGCGCCGTCCACGTCGAGCACCTTGAGCATCAGCTCCAGCCGGGCCCGGCGCAGGTCGACGAGGGGTTCGAGGGCCTGGGTGGAGAGCGGGCGGTCGGTGTGCAGGGCCGCCAGCACGGCTCGGACCTGCTGCTCCGGTGGGAACGCCAGCGAGGCGAAGTAACGCCAGATCGCGGCGTCCTCGACGCCGGGCAGCAGCAGCACCTCGGCGTGCTCGACGGCGCGGCCCGCGCGGCCGACCTGCTGGTAGTACGCGATCGGCGAGGGTGGCGCGCCGAGGTGGACGACGAAGCCCAGGTCGGGCTTGTCGAAGCCCATGCCGAGGGCGCTGGTGGCGACCAACGCCTTGATCTTGTTGTCGAGCAGGTCCTGTTCGGCGGCGCGCCGGTCGGCGTCGTCGGACTGCCCGCTGTACGAGGCGACCGGGTAGCCCCGGGAGCGCAGGAACTCGGCGGTCTCCCCCGCTGCGGCCACTGTCAGCGTGTAGACGATGCCCGAGCCGGGCAGCTGGTCCAGGTGGTCGGCGAGCCAGGCCAGCCGGTGCGCCGGGCTGGGCAGGTCGAGCACCCCGAGGCGCAGCGACTCGCGGTCCAGGGTGCCGCGCAGGATGAGGGCGTCGCCCAGCTGCTCGGCGACGTCCTGGGTGACCCGGGCGTTGGCGGTGGCGGTGGTCGCCAGCACGGGGGTGCGTTCGGGCAGCTCGGCGAGGAACGTCCGCAGCCGCCGGTAGTCCGGCCGGAAGTCGTGCCCCCAGTCGGAGACGCAGTGCGCCTCGTCGACCACCAGCAGGCCGGTGGTGGCGGCCAACTTCGGCAGGACGCCGTCGCGGAAATCCGGGTTGTTGAGCCGTTCCGGGCTGATCAGCAGCACGTCCACCGCGCCGGTCTGGATCTCGGCGGTGATCTCGTCCCACTCGTCGAGGTTCGCCGAGTTGATCGTGCGGGCCCGGATGCCGGCCCGCGCGGCGGCCTCGACCTGGTTGCGCATCAACGCCAGCAGCGGCGAGACGATGACCGTCGGGCCGTGCTCCCCCCGCTCCCGCAGCAGGGCGGTGGCCACGAAGTAGACAGCCGACTTGCCCCAACCGGTGCGCTGGACGCAGAGCACCCGCCGCCGGTCGACGACCAGCGCCTCGATGGCGCGCCACTGATCCTCGCGCAGCCGGGCGTGGTCGCCGGCCAGCCGGCGCAGCACCGCCTCGGCCCGCTCGCGTACGGCTGCCCGCTCTGCTGTCTCCACCCGGCATTTCTACCAGCGCCGTCCGTCATACCCCTGTTGATCAAGAGGTTTGCGTCACCATCCGGTCGAATTTCGACGCAAACCTCTTGATCAACAGACTTAACGGCGGGGGCGGAGGGCTCGGGTCAGGTGGGACAGGCGGGGGGCCAGACTGGTCAGGCCGCCTGGGAAGAAGTAGACGGCCAGGATGAAGACAGTGCCCAGGACGAACAGCGGCTGGCTCAGCGGACGGCTGAGGACGGCCGGCAGGTTGTCCACCGCGTCGCTCGTGCCGAAGGCGGTGAGCCGGTGGTCCAGGTACATGTAGAGGACACCACCGAGCACCGGACCCCACCGGGTGCCCGGCCCGCCGAGCACCACCATGACCAGCAGCGACAGGGTCAGCTCGGAGGACGTGATGTGCGGCGACGCGCCGCCGACGATCAGGACGTAGACCACCCCGCCCGCCGACGCCAACCCGCCGGCCAGGGTGAACGCCACCAGCTTGTAGCGGTACGGGTCCAACCCGAGCACGCCGATCCGCCGCTCGTCGTCACGCAGCCCGGCGAGCACCCGACCGGTCGGTGAGCCGCTCACCCGGTGCACCACGAAGACCACAAGCGTCAGGTACGCCAGCGCCAACCAGTACAGGTTGACGGTGTTCGTCACCCCGACCAGCCCGGCGGGCAGCCCTGACACGTCCAGCGGCAGGCCCTCCTCGCCTCCGGTGAGCCCGCCGAAGTCCCGGGCCACCAGGATCGCGCCCACCTGGGCGAAGGCCAACGTGACCATGGCGAACGCGATGCCCACGGTACGCAGCGCCACAGCGCCGAGCAGCGCGGCGAGGATGGTGCCGCCGGTGATGGTCAGCAGCGCCGCCTGCCACAGCGGCAGACCGGCCCTGGTGACCAGGATGTCGGTGCCGTAGACACCGGCGGCGAAGTACAGCGCGTGCCCGAAGGAGAGCATCCCGGTCCGACCGAAGAGCAGGTCGTACCCGGCCGCCAGGCCGCCGAAGATCAGGCAGATGGCGAGAATCTGCAGGGTGCCGGGTGAGTTGACCGGCCCCTCGAAGATCCCCGGTAGGGAGATCGTCGAGTACGGCAGGATCGCCAGCACGACAAGCGCTACCAGCGGCAGGAACGGGCGGACCCGGTGCCACCGCCCCCGCTGCGGGGTCAACTCGTCGGGCACCTGCGCGGGAGGAGCGTCGATCACCGTCATGCCGTTGCCACCTTTCCGGCGATGCCCTGCGGGCGCAGCAGCAGCACCACGGCCAGCAGCCCGACCACGCAGATGTCGCCCAGCCCGGACGTGCCGTAGTAGTTGACGAACTGCTGCACCAGCCCGACCACGACCGCCGCGTACGCGGAGCCGACGACCGAGCCCATCCCGCCGATCACCACCACGATGAACGCGAAGATCAGCAGCGAGCCGCCCTGCCCGGGCGAGACGGTGCCGAAGTAGACCCCGCCGAGCGCGCCGGCGAGCGCCGCGGCCGCCCCACCGATCGCGAAGACCAGCGTGAACGCCTTGCGGACGTCGATGCCCAGCGCGGTCACCATTTCCCGGTTCTCCACGCCGGCCCGGATCACCAGGCCGTACCGGGTCCACCGCAGGAACGCCAGGATCGCGCCGAGCACCAGCACCGCAGAGATGATCAGCAGCAGGCCTCCGTTGGGCACCTGCGCGCCGAAGATCCCGGTCACCTGCCGGGTCCAGTCCGGACGCGGGAACGGACGGGCGTCCGCACCCCAGGTGGCCTGGAGCAACGCCACCCCGGCCAGCGACAGCCCGACGGTGACCAGCACCTGCTCGATGGTGCGGGAGTACAGCGGGCGGATCAGCACCAGCTCGACCAGGATCGCGACCAGCGTGCCGGCGGCCACCCCGAAGGCGACAGCGAACACGAAGCCGAACCCGTCCGGGCCGGCGCCCGGCAGGTTGCCCGCCGCCCACCAGGTGCCGTACGCGCCGACGCCGAGGAACAGCCCGTGCGCGAAGTTCAGCACGTCAGCCAGGCCGAAGACCAGGGACAGGCCGGACGCGACCAGGAAGTACAGCGCCGCCAGACCGAGCCCGGTCAGCGCCAACAGGATCACGGTGCCCATCAGAGCTTGTCCTTCCTCGCGACTGCGGGGCTCGCAAGCTCACTCCTCGCGCTCGGCGCAGCCGCCTCCGCGGAGCCGACACCGAGCAGCGACTTCGTCAACGCGGTCTCCAACAGCAACTCGTGGGCGTCGCCGGTCCAGGCCACCTTGCCGGCGGCCAGCACGACCGCGTCGCGGGCCAGTCGGCGTACGACGGCGAGGTTCTGCTCGACCAGCAGCACCGGCACCGACTCCGCGACCCGTTCCAACACCTCGGCCACCTCGGTAACCACCTTCGGCGC
Organism: Micromonospora sp. DT15; assembly: GCF_049841475.1. Lineage (NCBI taxonomy): Bacteria > Bacillati > Actinomycetota > Actinomycetes > Micromonosporales > Micromonosporaceae > Micromonospora > Micromonospora sp. DT15. Next base: position 113,882 of record NZ_JBNCKJ010000005.1, on the reverse strand, counting down.
CAACCCCTTGGTCGGCTCGTCGACGAGCAGCAGCCGGTTGTCGTTGAGCAGCACCCGACCGATGGCGAGCATCTGCTGCTGCCCGCCGGACAGCGAACCGGCCCGTTGCCGTCCGCGTCGGTCCAGCTCCGGAAAGAGCGCGAAGACCTTGTCGTACGCCGGGCTGGTGCCGCGCCGCTCGGCGAGCCGCAGGTTCTCCGCGACGGTGAGCCCGGCGAACACGCAGCGGTCCTCGGGCACGTAGCCGAGCCCACCGCGGACCAGCCGGTGCGTCGGCCGGGCCAGCAGACTCTGCGCGCCCATCCGGATGGTGCCGCGGACCTCCCCGGCAGGCGGGGTGAGGCCGACGATCGCGCGCAGCGTGGTGGTCTTGCCGACGCCGTTGCGACCGAGCAGCACTGTCACGCCGGTCGGGGCGACGGTGAAGGACACCCCCTGGAGGATGTGCAGCCCGGAGATCCGGACCGACAGGTCCTCCACACTGAGGATCGGTTCCGTCACTGAGATGCCTCCGTTCGCGACTGCGGGGCTCGCAAACCCGGCTCACTCCTCGCGCTCACAGCACCGCCTCCGTTCGCGACTGCGGGGCTCGCAAACCCGGCTCACTCCTCGCGCTCACAGCGACTCCCCCAGATAGGCCTCTTGCACTGTGGGGTTGGCCATCACCGTCTCCGGGGTGTCGCAGGCCAGCAGCGCACCGTGGTGCATGACGGCGATGCGGTCGGCCAGTTCCAGGATGACGTCCATGTGGTGTTCGACCATCAACACCGCCCGGCCGCTGTCGCCGGTCAACGACTTGATGACGGCGACCAGCTCCGGCACGTCCTCGGCGCTGACCCCGGCCATCGGCTCGTCCAGCAGCATCACCCGCGGTTCACCGGCGAGCAGCAGGGCGATCTCCAGCTTGCGCTTCTCGCCGTGGGCCAGGGTGCCGGCGAGGGCCGTACCCCGGTGGGCGAGGCCGACCCGGTCGAGCGCCGCGTCGGCGGCGACGGCGACCTCCCGGTCGGCCGCCGCCCGCCGCCACAACGCCATTGAGCCCCCGCGGTGCGCCTGCACGGCGAGCCGGACGTTCTCCCGCACGCTCAACGATCCGAAGACCGAGGACGCCTGGAAGGTACGGCCCAGGCCGAGGCGGGCCCGCCGATGCGGCGGGAGCGCCCCGATGTCCTGCCCGTCGAGAACGACCCGACCCTCGGTGGCCCGACGCAGGCCGGTGATCAGGTTGAACAGTGAGGTCTTACCGGCGCCGTTCGGCCCGATGACGCCCAGGAACTCCCCGGGAGCCAGGTCGAGGTAGACGCTGTCGACGATGGCGACCTCACCGATCCGCCAGGTCAGACCGCGGGTGGCGAGCATGGTCAGCCCTTCATGGCCACGGCCGGCGGCGCGGTCTCGTCACCGGTGAGGCTCTTCTGCGCGGTCGCCGTGAACGCGGTGCCGCTGCCGGTCAGCTTGGCCTGGAACATCGGCTGGAGCAGCGCGTGGTCGGCGGCCCGGATGGTCATCTTGCCCTTGACCCCGTCGAAGCTCCAGCCCTCCAGAGCGGTGACCATCTTGTCGACGTCGTCCCCGCCCTCCTGCACGGCCCGGACCACCATCTGCGCGGCGGCGAAGCCGTCCGGGTGGAACAGGTCGATGGTGTTGACGGTGGCCTTCAACGCCTTGCTGGCCTCGGTGTCGCTGGCACCGTCGAAGTAGTGCGACAGGAAGGAGATCTTCGCCCCGGCAGCACCGAAGGTCGGCCACGAGGCGCGGATGTCCAGGCCGGTGACGACGGTGGTGGACGAGAGGACGCCCTGCTGGTCGAGGGTCTGCCACATGGCCGGGGCGGTCGTGCCCGCCCACGCCACGAAGAGCAGGTCCGGCTTGGCGGCCTTGATCTGACTGGCGAACGGGGTGAACTCGGTGGCACTGGCCGGGGCCCGGACGCTGCTCACCGTCGCGCCCGCGCTGCCGATGACGGCCTTGACGGCGGCCTCGTTGGCGTCACCGAACGCGCCGTCCTGGGCGAAGACCACCACCTTCTTGCCGGCGGGGTCGCCGATGAACGACTTGGCGGTCACCACGTCCTGGTACGACTGCCGACCGGAGCGGAAGGTGTACTTGTTCGCGCCGGTCACCGCGTCCGTGGCGGCCGGGCCGGAGATGAACAGCACCTTGTTCTGCGCCGCGATCGGCGCCACCTGAAGCGCCACACCGGAGGCGGTGGAACCGGCGATGATCTTCGTGCCCTTGCCGATCAGGTCCTTCGCCGCGGAGACCGCCTTGGCCGGATCGCCCGCGTCGTCGACCTCGGTCAGCTCGATCTTCCGGTCACCGACCTTGCCGGTGCCCTGGGTGGCGAAGTCCAGCCCCGCCTTGAACCCCTCGATGTACTGCTTTCCGTAACTGGCCAGGGCTCCCGACTGGGAGTACACCAGGCCGACCTTGACCGGCGCGGCACTGTCGCCGCCGCCGGTGGCGGTGTCCTGCGGGCTGCCACAGGCCGTGGCGGCCAGCGCCGCGGCCATCATCGTGGCGGCGGAGAGGAACGCCCGCCGCGTCGTCCGGACCGTCATTGCGACTCCACATGAGGACTCAGAGGGAGAGAACTTCTTCGTGACGGCTCACGCTAGAAGTGACGTCACCCACGAGCTATGTGGCGGAAACACACAAGTAACAGGATTGAGGTGGCCGGAGGTTACAACGGGCCGCATTACCAGCCGGGAGCTCATGCCCTCGATGGCCCGGACCCCCACGGACTACCCGAACCGTGTGTCGCCCCGCGCCATTCGCCCCGGTTCGGTCAGCCGCAGGGCCCGCCGTGGGCCGCCGCGCGCCGGCAGCGCCGACGACCGCAAGCTGATCACGGTCAGCCCGGCCGCGGCACGTACGTTGCCGAGCAGCCCGGCCGGTAACGCCGCCCGAGCGCGCCCCCGCACGCCGAGCGTGCGAAGATCGCCGCAAGTTCGCTGATGTTGCCCCCTCAGCCCGCCGCGAGACAGCAACATCGCCGAAGTTGCCGCCCGGATACCGGCTCGAGCTGTCGAGATCGTGCTCGATCGTGGACGCCAACGCCATTGCGTTAGGCGGAGCGGCTGCTCGTCAACCGGCGCCACCTCGCCGATCATGCACTTGTGGTGGGCAACAAAACGCCCGCAAACTGCCAAGCCGGGCACCACAACTCCATGATCGCCGCGCCGCGCCGCGCTGCGCTGCCCTCGCTCCGCGATCTTGCACTTTCTGTCCCGACACAAGACGCATTCCACCCATGTCGACAACCGAAACCGCAAGATCGGCGCGATCGTCTCGCTCCACCTACCGTGATCGACCAGGAGCACGGGTTGACCCACCGGCCACAGCGCTGACGGGGGCGTGCGATTCGTTTACGGCATCAGCTCCATAGCGTCCGCGAGGTGATGCCCGCACCCCTGCGGGCGCCTGCAGGCGGGCGGGCACAGGGCTGGCCCGTCGTCCGGGTGGTCGCTGAAGACCCCGTCGAGACCCAGGCCGAGGAAGAGCTCGTACTCGGCGGTGATGTCGCCGCGCGCGTTCGGGTCGGCGCCGATCCGGAAGTCCGCCGGGAGGAACTGGCTCTCGGTCCGGAACGTCCAGGAGTGCACGAGCAGGCGCTCCCGGTGCGCGTCGCGTACGACGTTGGTGGGGGCGAGCAGGGCGCCGGCAGCGTTCCGGGGAACGATCAGGTGCCCGTGATTTGCCAGGAGTTGGTCGATGGCTCGCCGGCAGATGAATCTCCGGAATGCCCGTTCCCACTCCGGGGGCGCGGGCGGACAGGAAGATTGTCTGGTGCGCCGGTTCTTCCGCAATCCCGTGCGGCTGGTGCCGTTCGCGTTCCTGGTGCCGATCCTGCTCGGTACCGGATTGCTCATGGCGCGCTGGGCGACCGCCGAACACGTACGCCCACCAGTGGTCACGGCGCTCTTCACCGCTACCTCGGCCGTGTCGGTCACCGGCATGGCCATCACCGACACGCCGAACTACTGGTCCGGCTGGGGCCTGCTGGTGATCACCCTTCTCACTCAGCTCGGCGGTCTCGGCATCCTCACCGTCGCCGCATTGGTCATCCTGGTGGTCTCCAGTCAGCTCGGACTGCGCAACCGGTTGCTGGTGCAGGCCGAGACGGCGGAGTTCGGCCTCGGTGACGTGGGCCGGCTGCTCCGCCGGATCGCGCTGACCGTCTTCGCCTGCGAGGCGGTGATGACAGTGCTGGTCGCCGGTCGACTCTGGCTGACCTACGACTACCCGTTCTCCGAGGCTCTCTGGTCGGGCGTCTTCCACGCCGTGCAGGCGTTCAACAACGGTGGCTTCGCGCTCTACACCGATGGCCTGCTGGCCTTCAGCCGTGATCCGTGGGTGTCGCTGCCCCTGGCGATCGGCGCGATCATCGGCGGTCTCGGGTTTCCCGCCCTCTTCGAGGCGGTCCGTGAATGGCGGCAGCCGACCCGCTGGGCGGTGGCGACGAAGTTGACCATCTGGGGCAGCGTGGTGCTGCTACTGCTCGGCTTCGGTGGCCTGCTCGCCGCCGAATGGACCAACGCGAGCACGATCGGCCAGTACGACGTACCCGGGAAGGTCCTCGCGTCGTTCACCCAGATCGCGCTGAGCCGCACCGGCGGCTTCAGCGTCCTGGACATCACCGCTCTCCAGGAGGAGAGCTATCCCCTGCTGATCGTGCTGATGTTCATCGGCGGCGGCAGCGCCAGCACGGCCGGTGGCATCAAGGTGTCCACGTTCTTCCTGCTGGCGTTCACCATCTGGGCGGAGCTGCGCGGTGAGCCCGACGTGACGATCGGGCACCGGCGGGTGGCCACCGCGAGCCAGCGGCAGGCGATCACAGTGGCGCTGCTCAGCGTCGCGTTGGTGATGGCCGGAACCATGTTGTTGCTGCTGCTCACCGAGGGCGTCCGCTTCGTCGCGGCCCTGTTCGAGATCACCTCGGCGTTCAGCACCACCGGTCTGACCATCGGTCTGGCCGCCGAACTGCCGCCCGGCGGCCAACTGGCGCTGACCGTGCTGATGTTCATCGGCCGTGTCGGGACGCTGACCCTGGGGTCGGCGATCGCCCTGAACACCCGACGCCGGCTCTACCGCTATCCCCAGGAGCAACCCATTGTCGGCTAGGGCGTGTTCCGGGGGTGTCGGCCGGCCCGCACACCGGCGACACGCCATTGGAAGCAGGGAGGGCCGAGGTGTCGGCTAGACGGGCGGACAGCGGCGGCATCGTGGTGATCGGGCTGGGTCGATTCGGTTGCCACCTGGCCGGGTCGCTGACCCGGATGGACCGCGAGGTGTTGGCGATCGACCGCAGCCCGGCGAAGGTGCAGCGCTGGTCGGCGCAGCTCGACCGAGTGGTTCAGGCCGACGCGACCGAGGAGGGGGCGCTGCGGCAGCTGGGTATCACCACTTTCGGCCGGGCCGTGGTGGCCATCGGGGCGTCGGTGGAGGCGAGTGTGCTCACCGTGTTGGCGCTGGTCGAGCTGGGTGTACCCGAGATCTGGGCGCGGGCCACCTCGCAGAAGCACGCCAAGATCCTGGCGTCGGTGGGCGCGCACCATGTGATCTTCCCGGAGGCGGAGACCGGGGACCGGGTCGCGCACCTGCTCGTCAGCCGGTTGCTCAACTTCATCGAGTTCGACGACGACTTCGCCATCGCCACCGTCCGGGTGCCGGAGTCCCTGGTCGGGCGCACCCTGATCGACCTGAGACCGGAGGAGCGCTTCGGGGTACGCGTGATCGGCGCCAAGCTGCCGGGCGAACGCTTCCGGTACACCTCCGATGACACCACGCTTCCCCAGGGCGGGGTGCTCATCGTCGAGGGTGGGATCGACCAGGTGCAGCGATTCGCGGGGTTGCGCTGAACTGCTCCGGCCCCCACCGATCTCGCCCGTCGGACCAACTGGTCCGACGGCCCCTTGAGCATGGCGACACTGTGGCCTGCTCACTTCCGATGACCACGCGGCCCCTTGGTCATCTTCACACTTTTCCCGGGCCACCACCTGCGGCCTTCGCGGGCTTCGCGGGCTTCGCCGGGGCCTTCGGAGGCTTCGGTGGCTTGGCCTTCGACGCGCCGCCGCCCGCGCCGGAGCCGCCGCGTGCAGTCGTCTTCTTCGGCGGGGCCTTCACCGTGGCGGCCTTGGGCGGCGGGGCCGTGGACGGCGCGCTGCCGGCGACGCCGGAAACCCGAACCCCGCAGGTCGCCTCGCCGAGTCGGAACTCGACAGGCAACGGGTTCGCCCCGCTGTACTTGCCGGTGAGGGTCACCTTCTCGGCCGCACCGGGGGCCAGCGTGGTGCGTTGGGCCGCCGGTCGGATCAGCACCGTGCTCCCCTGCTGGTGCACCGGCGCGGGCTCCGCCTTTGTCACCTTCTGCTGCCCGGGAAAGGTGAAGCTCATGGCCCAGTCGCGCAGCTCACGGCCACCGGTGTTGGTCAACGTCAGCTCGGCGGAGAAGTCGGTGCCGGAGTCGGTGCGCAACGCGTACGCCACCTCGCAGGGCGCCGCCGTCGGCATCCCCATCCGAGCCTCGGTCGTCGGCCGGTCCTCTCCGCTGGCCGGGCTGCGCGAGGTGAACCCCCACATCGCCCCGGTGACAGCGATCAGCCCGACGGCGGCCACGCCGGCCTCCACCCGCCGACGCCGGGTCACCCGCTGCTGCGTCCGACGGTTACGGGTCCGCGACAGCGGCAACGCGTCGGTCGCCGCCGACCAGGGCAGGATGGTCGTACGCGCACTGCCGAGCATCGCCGCGTCCAGCGGCCCGGCGGCCGGGGAGACCGGCACCGCCGCGAGCATGCCGGCCGCCTCGGCGAGCGTCCGGGTCAGCTCGGCGGTGGCCGGCCGGTCCGCAGGTCGCTTGGCCAGGCAGCGTCCGACCAGGTCGGCCACCCCGTCGGGCAGCCCCGGGACGGTGGGCATCGGCTCCGGGTCGTTGTACATGTGGGCGCGCAGCATCTGGGTGGTAGTGCTGGCCAGCCACGGCAGTCGACCGGTGAGCATCCGGTAGAGCAGCAGCCCAACGGCGTACACGTCGGTGGCCGGGGAGACCTGGCCGTTGTCCAGCCGCTCCGGGGCGAGGTACGCGGGAGTGCCCAACAGCGCGCCGTCCGGCCCCTTCTCGCTCTCCCCGACGAGCGCGGAGATGCCGAAGTCGACCACCTTGACGCCGGTCGAGGTGAGCATGACGTTGCCCGGGGTGACGTCGCGGTGCACCACTCCGCGAGCGTGCGCGGTGGCCAGCGCGGAGCTGACCTCGGCGCCGATGGTCACCGCCTCCCGCCACGGCAGTTGGCTCTCCCGACCCAGCCGGCTGGCCAGCGAAGCGCCGTCGACCAGCTCCATCACCACGTACGGCACGGTGAGACCGACCTGCTCGGACTCGCCGTAGTCGTACACATTGGTGATGTTGGGGTGGCAGAGCCGCGCGGCGGCCTGCGCCTCGATCCGGATGCGGTGGCGGAAGGCCCGGTCGCTGGCCAGCCGGGAGGCCAACACCTTCACCGCGACCTGGCGACCCAGCACCTCGTCATAGCCACGCCAGACCACCGACATGCCACCCGCGCCGAGCTGCTCGATCAGCCGGTACCGCTCATCGAGCAACTGCGCGCCGTTCCGGTCCCCACCGCCCATGGTGAGCGATGTTGCCCAGTAACGGCCCGCCTACACCTGGAGTATCGGAATCGGTCAGGATTGTCACCCGATCAGGCGGTGGCCAGCAGTTGGTCAACCGGGGCGTAGTCGTCTGTCAACACCATCGCCTGACCGACGAAGTCCGTCAGCGCCGCACCGGACAGCAGGCTGACCTTCGGGTCCACCTCGGCCAGCCGGGCCCGGACGGCTTCCAGCGGCAACGGCGCGTCGGAGCCGACGATGAGGAAGTTGGAGCCCTGCTCCTCGGCGAGCGCTTCCGGGGGCGCGATCAACGCGACATGCCCGAACTCGGCGGCCACCGTGGCCAACTCGGCGCGGATGAACCGCAGCGGCGGGTAGTCGATGACGTTCTGCACGTACACGCCGCCAGGGCGGGTCACCCGCCGGACGTCGGCGGCCATCTCCCGGGTGGCCAGGTGCCAGGGCACCACCAGGTGCCCGAACGCGTCGCCGACCACCAGGTCACGGCTATCGGTCGGCTCGCCGGCAACCAGCATCCGGGCGTCACCCACCACCGCCCGCAGGTCCGGCCCCGGCCGTACGCCCAGCTCCTGCTCACCCAACTCGACCAGCCCGCCGTCGATCTCGAACACCAGGTTGTCGGTGCCCGGTCGGGTCGCGGTCAGGTAGCGCGGCACCGTGAACCCACCGCCGCCCAGGTGCAGCGCGTCCAGGCGCTGACCGGCCGGCGCGGCGACGTCGCCGACCGCGCCGATCCACTTCGTGTACGCGTACTCCAGGTATTTCGGGTCGGCGAGGTCCACGTACGAGTGCTGGGCGGAGTTGAGCAGCAGCGTCCGTCCGCTGGGTCGGGAGGGGTCCGAGGTGACCCGGGCGCAGTGGTACGCCGTCTCGATGTCGCACGGGTTGGGCGCCACTGTGCTCAGCCCCGCCCCGGCCAGGCCGAGCACGGCCAGCGCGGCCCGGACCCGGGCCGGACCGGGCAGCTCGGTGGGCTCCTGTCGGCGCAGGTACCAGCCGAGGCCGATGCCGACCAGCCCGAGCGCGAGCGCCAGGGCCAGCAGGATGACGGTGCTGCGCAGCGCGGCGACCAGCACGAACCCGGTCAGCAGAGTCGCGGTGATGCCGCCCAGGGTGCCGATCCCGGAGAGTCGACCGACCACCTGGCCGGTGCGGCGCAGGTCGGCCAACTGGAGCTTCACGACCAACGGGGTGACCGCGGCCAGCAGCGCGGCCGGCACGAACACCGCCAACGCGACCAGCAGCAGGATCGCGCTGGCCGCACCACCGCGCAGCACCTCACCGGCGTACCGGACGACGGGCAGGGTGACAGCGGTGGCGATGCCGGCCAGCACCAACGCCGGCGCGAGCAGGCCCCGCGGGTTGCGCCGATCGGCCAGCCAGCCACCGGACCACGCGCCGTAGGCGATCGCGGCCAACGCGATGCCGATCACGGAGCTGGTCACCTGAAGGGTCACCCCGACGTACGGGCCGACCAGGCGCAGCGCGACGGTCTCCAGCACCAGCACGGCACCGCTGGAGAAGAAGACCAGGAACGCGGCCAGGCCGTTGGGCAGCGCCCGGCCGGTGATCGGCACGGGCTGGGCCGGGGGTGCCGGCAGGGCCGCTACGTCGGACGGTGGGGAGCTCATCGTCGCGATGGTACGCAGCGAAGCTGGTGCTCCGGGTCAGTACATCGACAGATGAACATGGTTCGTGTGGCTCGCCGCCGGAGAGCCGCTTCCACTGTACGAGCGCCAACCGGTGCCGGGATGCCAGATCTGCCGGTACCAGATCACGTAGAGCACGCCCAGCCGGTCGGCGTTGCGCACGTGCCAGGCGGCCAGGCTGTCCCCGTACGCCTTGTCGCCGCCGGTCGCGTTCTTGTCCTCGAAGCCGTTCGTGGCGGCCGAGAAGTCGCAGGCACGGCCCTTCGGATGCTCACCGCCGCCACCACTGCGCTTGCAGGAGACGTGCCGCTTGTAGCCGGCCGCCTGGGTCTGCTTGAGTGCGTTGAGGGTGCGCGGAGTGATGCACCCGGAGGTCGTCGGGTCCTTCACCGAGCAGGATTCCGACGGCCAGGACCCGTCGGAGTTACGCGGTGCCGGCTTCGCCGAGGTGGAGCTGCCACCACTGAAACCGTTGCTGCCGCCGGAGCTGACCTCGGCGAGCGCCTCCTCGGCTTCCTTTTTCTTCTTCGCCATCACGGCGAGTTGCTTCTGCTGCTCCCGAACCTCGGCGTCCATGGCCACCTTGGCCTGCTGCGCCTGCAGCCGGGCCTCGGTGAGGTCACGCAGCCGCTTGCTGTCCCGCTGAGCCATCAGGTCGAGGTCGCCCGCGCGTTCCAGGAACGCCTCCGGCGTGGCCGTGTTGAGCAGCATCGAGACAGCGCTCAGCCGACCCACCCGGTACGACTGGGCGGCCACCTCACCCACCTGGCTGGTGAGCCCGACCAGCCGGCCCTCGATCGTCGTCAGCTCGCCGGCCAGCGCGGTCTGGCGACGCTTGGAGTTGTCCAGTTTGGCCTTGGCCTCGATGTGGCCCCTGGCGGTCAGCTCCAGCGCGTCCCGCAGCTTCTTGCTGCCACCCTCGTCCGGCTCCGCGTACGCGGGCACCGCGGCACCGCCGAGCACCAGCGCGACGGCGGCGAGCACGGCGAACAGAGCGCGGCGACCGAGCCGCGGGCTGAACCTGTTCCTGGGCACGAAAGCGTCCTTCCGTCGACCGCCGGCCCCCGATTGAACGCTGCATGGCGACGCCGGTCGGCGGCCCGCTGGCGGAGACCGCCGGTCACGATACCGGATCGTGGGCCGGTGACCAGCCTGCTGAACCTCAGGCTCCCTCGATGTCGACGCAGCGTTCCAGCGCGGTCGCGCAGCGCGCGGATCAGGGGCTGAGGAGCGCCTCGCGCACGTCGGCCCAGACCTGATCGTTGGCGGCGACGAGCAGACCACGGCCGTCGTCGGCGGGGTGGTAGTCGACGCCGTCGAATCGGCGGGCGACGCCTCCGGCGGCACGGACCAGCACGGTGCCCGGGCCGTGGTCCCAGGGCAGGGTGCGCCAGAAGAGGACGAACTGCTGCTCGCCGGTGAGGATGTCCAGGTACTCCCGACCGGCGCAGTGCTGGCCGGGCAGCAACTCACCGAGCCGCCGCCCGCCGGCGCGGACCCGGTCGCGGGTCTCCGGCGGCAGGAAACGGGTCATCGCCGCGCCGCGCAGCTCGCCGAGCGGCGGCACCGAGCCGGTGCCGTCCACCGGTCGGCCGTTGAGCAGGGTGCCCTCGTCCGCCGAGCCGGCGGCGAGAGTGCCGGCCAGCGGGTCGAGGATCCAGCCGGCGGCCGGTCGCCCGTCGGTCAGCAGCGACACCATCAGGGCGAACGGCCGGCGACCGGCGGCGAAGTTGGCGGTCCCGTCGACCGGGTCGACCAGCCAGACGTCCCCGCCGTCGCGGAGGTGCCGCAGCAGCCCCGGATCGTCGGCGACACCCTCCTCGCCGACCACCTTCGAGCCCGGCCGCAGCCGGCGCAGCCCCGCCGAGAGCAGCTCCTCGGCCCGGCGGTCCGCGACGGTGACCACCTCACCGGGCGCCTTCTCCGACACGTCATCGTCGTCGAGCTTGCGGAACAGTGGCAGCACGACCTGGTCGGCGGCCTCCCAGAGCAGGCCGCCGACGTCGTCCAGCAGGGTGTCAGCCACGCGGCGGCAACTTGACCACGCTGACGAAGAACTCGTCGATCTGACGGACCACCGAGATGAAGCGCTCGAAGTCCACCGGCTTGGTCACGTAGGCGTTGGCGTGCAGCTGGTAGCTGCGCAGGATGTCCTCGTCGGCCTGCGAGGTGGTGAGCACCACCACCGGGATCCGGCGCAGGTCCGGGTCTTTCTTGATCTCTTCCAGCACCTCCCGGCCGTCGCGCCGGGGCAGGTTGAGGTCGAGCAGGATCAGGTCGGGCGCCGTCACGTCGGCGTACTGACCTTCCCGGCGCAGGTAGGCGAGCGCCTCGGCCCCGTCGGAGACGACGGTCAGCCGGTTACGCAGCTTGTGTTCCTCGAACGCCTCCTGGGTCATCAGCACGTCACCCGGGTCGTCCTCGACGAGCAGGACCTCGATCGGGCTCTTGCCGTCCGCCGGCGCGGTCATCCCACCGTCTCCTTCATGTCACCCGTTCTACCGCTTTCCAGCGTCCGGTCGGCCCGGTCCGGCTGGTCCGGCCCGTCGGCCTGCTCGATCAGCTCTGCCGGAGCCTCGGTCGAGGGCGTCGCGTCACCATCGGTCGGCTCCACCGCGGAATCGGCGGCGGCAGCCGCCGCGACGTCCTCGGGAAGGGCCGGCAGGGTGAACCGGATCGCGGTGCCCTCGGGCACGTCGGTGTCCACCCAGACGCGGCCGCCGTGGTACTCGACGATCTTCTTGACGATCGCCAACCCGATGCCGGTGCCCGGGTACGCGTCCTTCGAGTGCAGCCGCTGGAAGATCACGAAGATCTTGTCGGCGAACTCCGGCTCGATCCCGATGCCGTTGTCCTGGCAGGTGATCTCCCACTCGGCACCAACCAGGCGGGCCGAGACGTGCACCTTCGACGGCACGTCCGGGCGGCGGAACTTGATCGAGTTGCTCACCAGGTTGGCCAGCAGATTGGTGAGCAGCGGTTCCTCACCCGAGATCGTCGGCAGCTCGGCCCAGGTCAACTCGGCGTCCGCGTACTGCCGGGCGGCCTCGGTCTGGCCGGCCACGTCGCCCATCACCTTGTTGAGGTCGACCTCGACGAAGCCGGTGGTGAGCCGCCCGATCCGGGAGAACGCGAGCAGATCGTTGATCAGGCGCTGCATCCGTTGCGCGCCGTCCACGGCGAAGGCGATGTACTGGTCGGCCCGCTCGTCGAGCTGACCGGCGTAACGGCGCTGGAGCAGCTGGCAGAAGCTGGCGACCTTACGCAGCGGCTCCTGCAGGTCGTGCGAGGCCACGTACGCGAACTGCTCCAGGTCCCGGTTGGAACGGGTCAACTCCTCGGCCTGCTTCTGGAGCTGACTGTTCACCCACTCGATGCGCTCGCGGGCGGCCCGGACCTCGGCCAGGTCGGCGGCGATCTTCTGCCGCATCGCGTCCACGTCCTCGCCGAGTTGGATGAACTCCGGCGGGCCGACGGTGGCGATGCGGTGCTGGTAGTCGCCTTCGGCGACCTCGCGGACCTGGTTGGCGAGGCCGGTCAGCGGCCGGACCACCATCCGGTCCAGCGAGAGCAGCAGCACCGTACCGGCGATGACCACCACCATGGCGGCCACGATCAGCAGGACGACCAGCACGTTGCTGCTGGTACGCACGTTGGCGGCGGTCTGCTCCCGGGCGGTCAGGACCTCCTCCTGGAGGTCGTTCACCGCCGAGCGCACCTCGTCGAACTGTTGCCGGGCCGATTCGGTGACCAACGCCTGCCCGGCGCTGGTGCCGCTCTGCTCGGTGGTGACGATCACCGGCTCCGCGACCGACCGCCGCCACTGCGTGACACGCTCCTCGACGGTCCGCAGCTCCTGGCTGATCCCCGGATAGTCGTCGAGCAGCTTCCGCATCGAGGCGATGACGCTCTGCTCCTGGGCGAGCCCTTCCCGGTAGGGGTTCAGGTCGTCCTGGTCGCCGCTGACCGCGTACCCGCGGATCGCCGTCTCCTGGTCGAGCAACGCGTTGAGCAGTTCCTGGGACTGCACCCGCAACGGGCCGGTCTCGTTCAGCACCGCGTCGATCTGGGTGCGGTTGCGGGCGGCCATCGCCGCTTCCGCGCCGGCCAGCCCGATCAACAGAAAGCCCACGACGGTGAGCAGGGTGATCACCCGGCGGCGGAGACTCCAGCCGCCGATGACCGGCCTCACCGGCCACCGCCCCGGCTGACCAGCAGCATGGCCACGTCGTCGGCGAGCGGACCACCGTTGAGCCGCTCGGCCCGCCCGACCAGCCACGCCGGCAGCTCGGGCAGCGACACCGAACGGTTGGCCGGCTCGTCCAGCAAGCCACTGAGGCCCGGCACGTCGAGCCGTTCGTTGCCGGCACCCACCCGCCCCTCGATCAGGCCGTCGGTGTACATCAACAGGGACCAGTCATCGGTGTCGAACTCCAGGTCGTAGGCAATCGGCCGACGGGGTCGTACGCCCAGCAGCAGGCCGCCGGGCGCGGGCACCGGGACGACCCGGCCGCCGGAGAGCAGCAGCGGTGGCGGGTGCCCGGCCAGTCGGACGGTGGCCCGATTGGCGTCCAGGTCCAGTCTGACGCTGGCCACCGTCGCGAAGATCTCCTGGAGGCGGCGCTCACTCATCAGCACCTGCTCCAGGGCGGGCAGCACCTCGTCGTCCGGCACCCCGGCGAGCACCAGGGCGCGCCAGGCCACCCGCAGCTCGACCCCGAGCGCGGCCTCGTCCACCCCGTGCCCACAGACGTCGCCGACGATCAGGTCGAGGCGGTCCGGGTGGGTCTGCACCACGTCGAAGAAGTCCCCGCCGATCAGGGCGGCGTGCCGGCCCGGCCGGTAGAAGGTGTGCACCGCGACCTGGTCGGTGGTCATCAGCGGTTGGGGCAGCAGACCGCGTTCGAGTCGGGCCGACTCGGCCTGGCGCAGCTCGACCTCGCGCAACCGGCGGGCGTTCTCGTCGGCGCGCTTACGCTCCACGGCGTAGCGCAGCGCCCGGGTCAGCAGCACCCCGTCGACCTGGCCCTTGACCAGGTAGTCCTGGGCGCCCTCGGCGACCGCCACGACGCCCAGGTGCTCGTCGGTGCGGCCGGTCAGCACGCAGACCGCGGCCCCGCTGGACATCTCCAACACCTGGCGCAGCCCGTCCAGCCCCTGCGCGTCGGGCAGACCCAGGTCGAGCAGGACGCAATCGACGTTGGTGATCCGCTGCCGAGCCTCCCGCAGGCTGGTGGCGACCAGCAGGTCGATCATCGAGTTCGTCTCGGCGAGCAGCTCACCGACCAGGAAGGCGTCGCCCTCGTCGTCCTCCACCAGCAGCACGCGCAGCCGCTCACCCGGCGGGAGGTTGGCGTGCCGCGCCAGACCACCGTGCGGGTACGGCACAACTGGGGAACCGGCCGAGCCGGCCCCCCGGTGCGGCCGGGTCACCGCCGCGAGACGCGGGAGTTCGCTGGTGATGTCGGGCTCCTTCCGAGTGCCCCGCTGATCCTGTATTAGACAACGGTCGCACACAACACGATGCCTCCGGCGCGGGCGGGGATGGAGCGCATCACTGCGCGGCCGCGGACAAACCGGGCGGCTGATGGACGCCTGACGTACCGGCCATCCCCTCCACAGCCGCCGACGGGCAGGATGATCCCACCCCAGGCCCCACCACCCCCCGAGGAGTTCCCGTGGGAGCACCCACCACCCCGGCCACGACGGGCACGCCACCCCGTCCGGTCCCGGGCGTACCCCCTGCCGACCGCGCGTTGACCCGGCCGCGCCGGCGGCTCGTGGCCGCCGCGGCGGCGCTGGTCGCGCTGGCCGCCGTCGGCGCCGGCAGTCTGCTCGACCTGCGTACCCCCGCCCCGAAGTCGGCCGACGCCCCGGCGGACGCGTTCAGCGCCGGCCGGGCGTACGAGGACGTCAAGGTGATCGCCGCCCGGTCGCACGTCGCCGGCAGCCCGGCCAACGAGCAGGTCCGCGCTCACCTTGAGCAGCAGTTGCGGGGGCTGGGCCTGGAGACCGAGGTGCAGGACACCGTGGCACCGGAGGCCGGTCAGCTCAGCGGGGCGGCGGGAGGGGCGACGCTGGCCCGGGTCCGCAACGTGGTGGCCCGGATGCCGGGCACCGACTCGACGGGCCGGGTCTTCCTGGTCGCCCACTACGACTCGGTGCAGACCGGGCCGGGCGGCAACGACGACGCGGCCGGCACGTCGACGATCCTGGAGGTGGCCCGCGCGCTGACCACCGGCCCCCGGCCGCGCAACGACATCGTCTTCGTCCTGACCGACGCCGAGGAGGCGTGCCTCTGCGGCGCGGCCGCGTTCGCCGCCAGCCACCCGCTGGCCGCCGACGGCGGTGTGGTGCTCAACCTGGAGGCGCGGGGCTCCACCGGGCCCGTGATCATGTTCGAGACGTCCCGGAACAACGCGAAGTTGGTGGACATCTTCGGCCGGGCCGCCCCACACCCGGTCGGCACCTCGTTCGCCGTGGAGATCTACCGCGCGCTGCCCAACGACACCGACTTCACCGCCTTCCTCGATCAGAAGTTCGTCGGGCTGAACTCGGCGTACATCGACGGGGGCGCGATCTACCACACGCCGTTGGACACCCCGGCCGCCATGGACCGGGGCAGCCTCCAGCAGCACGGGGACAACGCGTTGGGCCTCGCCCGGGAGTTCGGTGGCACCGACCTGACCGACCTGCGCTCCGGGCACGACGCCACCTACTTCCCCGTCCCCGGCGGGCTGGTCCGCTACCCCGGCTGGCTCACAGTGCCGCTGGCCCTGCTCGCTGTGGCACTGGTGGCCGCCCTGGGCTGGCTGACCCGCCGCAGCGGCCGGGCCAGCACCGGCCGGCTGGCCGCCGGCTTCGCGCTGGCCCTGGTGCCGATCATCGCCGCGCCGGTCGCCGCCCAACTGCTCTGGCTGGCGATCACCACGATCCGACCGGGGTACGCGGAACTGCTCGACCCGTACCGGCCGATCTGGTACCGGCTGGCCGTCCTGGCGCTCGCCGCGGCCATCCTGTTCACCTGGTACGCGCTGACCCGCCGCCGGATCGGCCCGGCCGCGCTGGCCGTCGGCGGGCTGGCCTGGCTGGCAGTGCTCGGGGTGCTGCTCGCCGTGGCGGTGCCGGGTGGGGCGTACCTCACCACAGTGCCGGCGCTGGCCGGCGCCCTCGGCGGGCTCGTCGCGCTGCGTACCCGGCAGACCGGACCGTGGCCGGTGGTGGCGGTGACGGCCGCCGCGGCAGTGGGTGTGGTCATCCTGCTGCCCACCGTGGTGCTGCTCTTCCCCGCGCTGGGGATGGCCATGGGCGGGGTGGCCGCGCTGGTCGCGGTGCTGCTCGGCCTGGTCGCCCTGCCGGTGGTCGACCTGCTGCACCCGCAGGCCGGCGGCCAGCGTGGTCTGCTCGCGCTGCGGGCCCGGCGGCTCGCGGTGCTGCCGGCCGGCGCCGCCGCCGTGGCGGCGGTGGTGCTCGCCGGGGTCGGCCTGGGCGTCGACCGGTTCGACGCCGCCCACCCCGCTCCGACCCACCTGATGTACGCCCTGGACGCCGGCACCGGCCAGGCCCGTTGGCTCAGCCACGAGAGCGACCCGCAGCCGTGGACGGACGGCTACGTCGACGGGGTCACCGATGTCGGCGACGACTTCCCCGGGCTCGGCGACGGTGAGTTGCGGGCCGGTCCGGCGCAGTCGGCGAACCTGCCGGCGCCGAAGCTGGAGGTGGTGGCCGACGCCACCGCGGGCGGCGAGCGCACGCTGCGGCTGCGGCTCACCCCGCAGCGGGTGGCCCGGCTCGCCACCCTGCACGTCGACACGTCGACCGCCACCGTGCTGCGCGCCGACGTGGCGGGGCGGTCGGTGCCGGTGGAGCCCCGCGCCGGGAAGTGGGGCTTCGGGCTGGTGTTCCACGCCCCGCCGGCGGAGGGCATCGAGGTCGTGTTGACCCTGCGCCCGATCGCCGGACAGGTCGCGCTGCGGGCGATGGACGCCAGTGACGGGCTGGACGCGCTGCCCGGCTTCCGCCCGCGGCCGCCGGCCGTCGGCGTCGTCGGGTCGCACAGCTCGGAGATGCTGGCGGTCGCCCGCACCTATCCCCTCTGACGGTTGGAGGTGGTCCGGCGAGTGATTCGTCGCCGGACCACCTTCTCCTCCGGTCAGCCCACCGGCTCCGGTTGGCCGGCACCGATCCGGTGCCAGCGATTACCGTCGTGGTCGGTGAAGGTGAGGCCCACCAGAACGGTGTCGGCCGGGCGGAGCCGATGCTCCGCCGCGACGGTGACGAAGAGGTCGTGGACGTCGCGGCCGGGAATCCGCCGGACCTGTTTCGCCGCCGCCAGCTCGACCGGTGGGGCGTCCGGATCGTCGGGCGGGACGAGCCGGGCCAGCACCACCACGTCCAGCACCGGGGCGTCGCTCTCGTTGGCCACCGCGACCCGCAGCACCGAGGTGCCGCGAATCTCGGCCACCGCCGAGACCAGCCGAGCCTGAGTGGCCCGGACCCGCAGATCGTCGTCGCGACGGGCACGGATTTCCCGCCGCAATCCGAGGTAGACGAAGAGCACGCTGGCAATGGAGCCGACCGCGCCGAACCAGTCCGGCACGGAACCCCAGTCGACGACGTCCTGGATTGGCGACCAGTTCATAAGTCCATCGTGGATGCCCGTGTCGAGTGCCGCGCACGGCGGATCGGCCGGAATCAGCGGCGAATTGGGAATTCCGGCGCTGATTTTGGTCAGCCGGGTGGCCTGAACGGAGAGTGTGCAACCCAGTACGGGGATGGATACGCTTGCTGTCGACATGGTGCGGATGGCAATCCCTCCGACTGTCCATCAGATGGACAGGATCTTTCGCCTCCGCCCCATTGTGAATTCGCCACCGAAGGGGGACCGCATTGACTGCGGACGTTCCACCCGAGGATGCCGGCGTGCCTCGGCCTGCCTATGACCGGCCGAGTCGGGTCTCCGTCGATCCACCGCTCGGGCGACTGGACAGCCCGCTGCACGGGCGTGACGACCTGATCGGCGAGATCATGCGGCCGGGGGCAGATGCCGGGGGCCGACCCGCTGTGCACATCCTGTGCGGCATGGGCGGGTCCGGCAAGAGCCACGTCGCGCTGGAGATCGCCCGTCGGGCCCGCGCCGACGGCCGGACGGTCTGGTGGGTGCAGGCGGGGCGGCTCAACTCCGGGATGCGGGAGGTGGTCAGCCAACTCGGCGCGTCGGAGACCCAGGTCGACCAGGCCTGGGCCGGCATGATCAGCGCCACCGACCTGGTGTGGCGCTACCTCAACCAGGCCGCGCAGCCCTGGCTGTTGATCTTCGACAGTGCGGACGAGCCCGCCAGCCTGGGCCCCACCGACGGAGTCCTCGCCGACGGCACCGGCTGGCTGCGCAGCCCGGAGGCCGAAGACGGCATGGTCATCGTGACCAGCCGGGACGGCAACCGGGCCACCTGGGGCACCTGGTCGGTGCTGCACCAGGTGCGCCCACTCGACGCCGACGCCGGCGCGAAGGTGCTCATCGACCGGGCCGGCGCCCAGGCCGGCGGCGCGGCCGACGCCCGGGAACTCGCCCGTGAGCTGGGCGGGCTGCCTCTCGCCCTGCGCGCCGCCGGCAACTACCTGCGGTCGGTAAACGCCAGTCCGGTCTGGCGGGGCTCATCCACGATCACCACCTTCGCCGACTACCGCACCGCCGTGCAGCGTCGGTTCCGCTCACCCCGCGACGCCGCCGACGTCGACCTCGACGAGTCCCTCGGCCTGGAGATCGTCCGCGAGGTCGACGACATCTCACTGGACCTGCTGGCCCGCCGCCAACTCCAACAGAGCCGACCACTGCTCAACGTGCTGGCCTGCCTGAGCATCTCCCCGGTGCCCTACGAGGTGGTGCTCAAGCCGGCCATCCTGGCCGAGTCGCCGCTCTTCAAGGGGCTCACCGGCCGCCAGCGGGTAAAGGTGCTGGAGGGCATCGGCAACCTGGCCCTGGTCGACTTCGACGTGCAGGAGGAGGTCACCGACCCCGCGTTCGCGCACGTGCTCTCGCTGCACCCACTGGTGCACGCGATGTTCCGCGACCGCGACGAGGTGCGTGAGCAGATCGCCGAATACCACGGGCTGGTCATGAAGCTGCTGCTCGCCGCCACCGCAGGGCAGAACCCGGACGACTCGGCGGCCTGGACCAACTGGGACGTGCTGGTGCCGCACCTGGTCGAGGCCGTGCGGGAATACCTCGTGCCGCAGAAACACAAGCACGACCCCGAGACGGTACGCCGCGCGCTGGAGCTGGCCCGACTCACCGCCCGCTACCTCATCGCGGTCGGCCTACCCGGCTCGGCCTTCGACATCCTCGACCCGATCGTGCGCGGTTGCGCCGCGTACGACCACGACCTGGACCGGCCGCAGGTGCTGGCGCTGCGCCACGAACTGGGCCGCACCTGGCTGGAGCGCAACCAGCCGGAGATGGCCGACCGGGTGCTCCGCGAGGTGATCGCTGACCGCACCAGGGTGCTGGGCAGCGACGACGCCGACACCCTCGCCAGCCGGCACAAGCTCACCAAGGCGATCATGGCGCAGCGGCAGTGGCCGGAGGCCGAGGTGGAGCTGCGGCAGATCGTCGCCGCCGAGGATCAGGTACGCGGCCCGGAACACTGGGACACCATGATCGTGCGGCACAGCCTGGCGCTGGCGGTGCTGGCCCAGCAACGGGCGCCTGAGGCCGAGGAGATGCTGCACGCCATCCTGGAGGTCCGCTACCGGTTGTGGCCGCTCAACCAACCGGAGACCTGGCAGGCCCGGCACACGCTGGCCCGCTGCATGCAGGCGCAGGACCGGTTCGCCGAGGCGGAAGCCGAGCTGCGCGCCACCCTGGCCACTGTGGAACCCCGGCACGCCGACCGCAGCGAGGTGCTCGCCATCCGATCCACCCTGGCCCTGGTGCTGCTACTCGAGGAGCAGGTCGACGCGGCGATTGAGGTGTACGAGCAGTTGCTGGCCGACCGTCGGCGACTCCTCGGCGACACCCACCTGGACACCCTCCAGGTGGAGCACGCCCTGCGCCGGCTGCGCGACGGCGACTGACCGTTCAGTGCAGCGCGGCCGGTCAGTGCGGCACGGCGGGCAATGCGGCGCGGCCGGCGGTACGGCCGGTCAGTGCGGCGCGGCCGGCGGTACGGCCGGTCAGTGCGGCGCGGCCGGGCCCAGGTCGCTCGGGTCGGTGTTGCCACCACAGATGATCACTGCCACCCGCTCCCCCGGCTGCGGCACGTACGCGCCGCCGACCAGCGCGGCCAGCGCGGCGGCGCCACCCAACTCGGCGGCGACCCGCAGCTCCGACCAGAGCAGCCGGCGCGCCCGCACCAGATCCTCGTCGCGGACCAGCACGGACACCACCTCGGTCCGGCGGGCGGTGTCGAAGGCGATCTCGCCGATCCGCCGGGCACCCAACGAATCGGTGGCGATGCCACCCACCTCGATGTCGACCGGACGACCCGCCTTCAGGGCCGAGTGCAGGGTGGGGATCTGCTCCGGCTCGACCGCCACGACGCGTACCGAGCCACCGAACCAACTGGCGATGCCGGACACCAGCCCGCCGCCGCCGACCGCCACCAGCACGGTGTCGATCCCGTCCACCTGCCGCTCCAACTCGCGGCCGACGGTGCCCTGACCGGCCACCACCTCCGGCTGGTCGTACGCGTGCACCACCAGCGCGCCGGTCTCCGCGGCCCGCTGCGTGCTCGCGGCCAGGGCCTCGGCGTAGTGCTGGCCGACCTGGCGTACCTGTGCGCCCAGCCCGGCCAACCGCTGCACCTTCACCGGCGAGGCGGTGACCGGCACGAAGACCTCCGCCGGCACGCCCAACGACCGGGCCGCGTACGCGACGGCGAGGCCATGGTTGCCACCCGAGGCGGCGATCACTCCGGACGAGGGCAGGGACCCCTGGAGCATCCGGTTGAACGCGCCGCGCGGCTTGAACGAGCCGGTGTGCTGATGCAGCTCCAACTTGAGACTGAGCTGCCCCGGCACACCCAGATCGGCGCCGTCGACGGCGATGACCGGGGTTTCCCGGACCCGCCCCTCGACAAGGGCCGCGGCCGCCTCGACGTCGCTTCTGTCCACCATGGGGAAACGCCCTTCACTACGACCAGAGGGCCAGTCGACCATCGTCGGTGAGCCCGACGAAACATCCTATGGAGATGCGTCGGCCATCCGACGCCTGACGCACCGTGTGATAGTGCCGCGGATCAAACAGAAATCCCTCCCCGAGCGTGGGGCGCAACGTCAACGACTGCGTGTCGGCGGCCACCGCCTCCTGGAAGCCGTACCCGCCGGGGATCCGCAGCGGCTCGTCGTCCGGCTGCCAGCGCCGCCGCCACAGCACTGTCTCACCACCGGCCGGTGGCACCCGGATGTAGATGTTGAACGCCAACTGGGCCACCACCTCGCTGTCGAGCAGCCGGCCCGCGTACTCCCGTACCGCGTCGTCGAAGTGCACCTGGAGCCCCGCGTTGATCTCGCGGACGATGCCGACGTGCATCTCCCGACCCTGCCGCCGCCCAGGTGCCACATCCGGCCAGGCACCGCGGAACGCGGCCAGGCACAGGTCCCGGGGCGAGTCCGACACGCCCAGCGTGGACCAGCTCTTCTCGGCCGCGCTGGCCGCGTCCCAGTAGTCCTCGCGGAGCTCCCCGGCGGACCGGTGGTCGTTGATGGCCGGCCCGAATTTGGCGACGACGGGAAAGACCCGGCTCTCGTCGTAGCGGTCCATCGGCGCGTTGGCGAGGGCGGCGGTGATCGCCTGACAGCGGGCCACGGAGAGCAACCCCGGCACCCGAACGGCGGCCAGCCGCCCCGCGATGAGCCCGGCGACATCCGCCCGGGTGATCGATTCTGATTCGACGGCGACGAACAAGGGATCGGTCCTGCTCGAATGCTGCACGGCGGTCCTCCCGAAACGAAGATCCCTCACCGGACTTGTCGCGCCCCCCGACCCGCGCACCGTGCAATGTACAAACCGCAGGCAAGACAAGGTGTACGCAGTTCCCGGGCGACGTGGCGCGGCCACCGCTACCATCGGCGCAACCGGGGTAAGTGGCACCGAACCGTACGGCGGAAGCTTTCCACCGATCGGGGAATGGTGACGATTCTCGGCGTGACGCATGATGCGACTAGTTCGAACGCTGACAAGGAGTTCGAGATGGCAGGCGCCGGCCCGACGGATCTTGACATGCACGTCGACCGCCTGGAAATGGCGCGTCGAATAGCCCGGGAAATGATCGAGTCCGACCATCAGGCCCTGGAGCTCGCCGTCCGACAGCGCCCCCAGTGCTGGTCCCGACGCCCGGCCGGCCACGGCTCCCGCGCCGACACCCTCGCGGGCTGACCCTTCCTCGCGCAACAGCGGATACTCCGCGATGCCCCGGTCACCGCCGGGACGGCGTGGTGATCATGTGATGAGAAGTAGGTCAAACTCGCCCCTGGAACCTACTTTTCATCACATGATCATGGATCGATCGAATGAGTCGGCAAGCGCCTACCTGCCTCAGCAGCGGTCCTCGACCTCGGGTGCGGCTGCGGGGTTCCCGTCGCCCGCTTCCTCACCAACGCTGGACACCGCGTGACCGGCGTGGATATCAGCGATGTGCAGATCGAGCGGGCGCGCCGCCTGGTGCCCAACGGCACCTTTGTCCGCGCCGACGCCACCTGGCTCGACCTGCCGCCAGCCTCGTTCGATGCCGTGGTCTGCCTGTACGCAGTCATCCACATGCCCCTGGCCGATCAACCGCAGCTCATCAAGAGCATCGCCACCTGGTTACGCCCCGGCGGCTGGCTGCTCACCACCGTCGGCAACAGCGCCTGGACAGGCACCGACGACAACTGGCTCGATGGCAACGCCACCATGTGATGGAGTCAAGCCGACGCCTCCAGTTACCGCTCATGGCTGCGACAGGCGGGGCTGGCAATCATCGCCGAGGACTTCGTCCCCGAGGGCAGCAGCGGGCACACCCTCTTCTGGGCGCAGCGACCACAGAGCTGACCTGGCCCGCGCCGCGGCTGCTCAGCCTGGCAATGCCCACGCTCCTCGTCGCCAGCCTCTGAGCGCCGCCGCTCCCATCAGATCAGCCGCTGGATGCGGACCTTCGGACGCTCGTTTCGCAGGTGGCCGTGTTTGTGCTGGCGAATCTGCTCGTCCCAGACGTCCTGGTCGTAGTCGGGGTCCGGCGGGATCCACTTGTGGGAGCCGTCGCTGTAGTGGAACTTCTCGTCACCCGCACGAAGGATGCTCATCGGGTCCAACCCAGGAAGCGACGGTGCAGAACTCCCGCCGGCACCCAGGTCATGTCTCGCGAGGCGCAGACCAGTTGAGCACCCATGTAGAGCGCCAGGGAGACGGCTGCGCCCTCGTACTCAGCGCGTAGTTCTTGCTGTCGGGTTCGGCAGGGCCAGGCCGCATTGCAGCCTCCGCAGGTCCAGATCGGCAGCACCGGGCCGTGGGTGGTCACCGTAGGTCGCCAATGAGGTGTACGAAGTGCGCCCGCCTCTGGAGCCAGCCCAGTCGCTCCGGGCAGGGATGCGGCCGGCCGCATCGGCACAGGTCGAGCCCGACCTCGTCGTGGCGGTTCAGAAGCTCGTCGGCAGCGGCGACTTGATTCTGGGCGTGGTCGATGAGGGCCGCCAGGCCGTAAATAGCAGCCATCCTCACTCCGTCAGACCCGCACGGCTACGGTGCCAACCTGCCTCCGCCATGACGGCGATGAGGTTGAGGTCACCCGTGGCGATCCGGCTCCGGGCGATATCGAGCCACAGCTGTGACGCGGCGGACTGCTCGCCGCTAGCGGTTCGCAGGCCTTCCACGGCGAGGCGTGCCAGGCGGCACGACACATGTTGGTCGTCGTGGACGCGGCCGACGATGAGGTAGTGGTCGGGGCGGTGGTCTTCCCACAGTGCTCGGCACAGACGCCACAGCAGCCGGTGGCGGCAGCCATCGGGCGGCTCGACTGGTGGGTTATCGATATCGAACAACATGCCCAAGACGGTCCTGCCGGCTGCGGCCTCTGGGCCATGTCCGCTAGCCATGTCACGGTGACATGAGCGGCTCGACCTGCGCGGGCACCAGACCTAGGCTCCAGGTTGAGCACGATGCGTAGTCAGTCGATGACGGGTAGGACCGGTTGTGCCAGTCGACCAGCTTCAGACTCCGGACGGCTTCTGGGCGCGGGAGGACGTCAGGACCGCAGTGCGTGTCCGCGACATCGGCAGTCTGTTCCGGCTGCTTGCCCGGCATACGGGGGCTAGTCAAACGCGTATCGGGGCCGTGGTCGGCCTGGAACAGGGCTATGTCAGCCGGGTGATCGCGGGCCGGAAGGTCACCTCCATCGACGTGCTGGAGCGGATCGCCGACGGCTGCGGTATGCCGGACGACACCCGGATGTCGCTCGGCCTCGCACCGCGCCACCAAGAACGTCACCCCATCCCCGGCAGCCCTAGGGGTGACGTGCCAAATGACCGATCCTGGCGTGAGGACGTCCGCGCCGCCACGCAGCTATGGGAAGGCGACGTGAACCGCCGAGACATGCTCCGTCAGACAGTGTTCAGCTCCGCTGGCTACACCCTTCCGGCGCTGCGCTGGTTCACCGCCCCCACGACTCAACCCGTCACACAGAAAGGTCACCGCTCAGTCGGTCAACCCGACATCGACACCATCCGCGAGATGACCTCCACCTACCGGCGACTCGACAACCAGCATGGGGGCGGCCACGCCCGCGAAACCCTCGCCCGCTACCTCAACCGCGAGGTCACGCCCCTGCTGACCGAGGGCCGCTACGATCCGGCGACCGGCCGAAAGCTCTTGGCCGCCGTCGCCGAACTGACTCAGCTCGCCGGTTGGCAGGCATACGACACGGCCGAACACGGCCTCGCTCAGCGCTACCTCACCCACGCCCTCAACCTCGCCCAAGCTGCCGACGACTCTGGGCTTGGCGCCGAAATCCTCGCCGCGATGAGCCACCAAGCCACCTACCTCGGTCACAACGCCAGCGGCGTCGACCTCGCTCGCGCCGCACGGCAGACGGCACAACGCGCCGGCCTCGCAGTGCTGACTGCCGAGGCGCTGGTCATGGAAGCTCATGCCCACGCCGCCGCACGCGACGAACGCGCCTGCACCACCGCACTGCACCAGGCAGAGCAGACCCTCGACAGGGCCGACCGCAGCAGCGACCCGCAATGGCTCGGCTACTTCGACGAGGCGTACCTGTCAGCCAAGTTCGGCCACTGCTTCCATGCCCTCGGCCGTTACCAGCAGGCCGAACGCTTCACCGCCCGCTCCCTGCAGATGGACGAACGCTACGTACGCGGAAAGGCCTTCAATCTCACTCTCCTCGCATCCATCCACGCCCATAACGGCGAGCCCGATCGCGCCAGCGTCATCGGGGCCAAAGCGCTCACGCTGACCTCTCAACTGCGATCAGCCCGAGCCGTCCGGTACCTACGCGACCTGCAAACCGAACTCACAGCGCACCGCCGCCGGCCAGCCGTTCGACACTTCATCAACCGTGTCGACGTGGCCCTCGGTCAACGCCGCTGACTACAGCTCACCCCGGGCTTTGCGCGCGACCAGCTCCAACACCGCGATCACCGTCCCGGATCCCACGATCTCACCCCGAGACACGAGGTCCCGCGCTTCCGTCAACGGCATCCAGGCCACCCGCTCGGCCTCGTTGACGTCCACCGGCGAACCGATATGTGTCGCCTCGCGCGCAAGGAACAACAAATTCTCCGCGTCCGCGGTCGCCACCCACGGCTGGAACGACAGCATCGGCTCCACCGCGCCCGGACGCCAGCCGGTCTCCTCCTCGACCTCCCGGACCGCACAGCTCGCCGGCTGCTCACCGTCGTCGACGTAACCCCCGGGCAACTCCCACACCCACCTGTCGAACACGAACCGGTGCCGCCGCATCAGCAGCAGGCGCTCCTGCTCGTCAAGCACCGCAACCATGGCTGACCGGGGCGCCCGGATCACGTACTGCTCGAAACGGACCCCGTCCGGCAGCTCCACCTCGGCGATGCTCAACCGCGCCCGCCGGCTGCCATCCACCACCCGCTCACCGTGAATCGTCCACCGCGTCGGCTCGGTACCCTGCTCCTCTGTCACCAGCCCAGTATCCGACCGCTGGCGCAGACGCACCGCCGCGCCACAAGACGAAGATCCATCCGACGCCAAACGGAACCGATCCTTCGAAGCTAGATGGAGTCTAACTTCGACCCGATCTACCTAGACGAAGGATCGGTGGCCGCACGGGCCGGTCGCCGCAGAACACTGGCCATTGGGCGCTATTTCCAGCGGTATCGATCCAGGGCAGGGGCGTAGGCGACCAAACCGGGCGACCTGGCATCTGAGCTGCTGCGGGACCTGGCATGGATGGTCAACGATGGTCACTGCTGACTCTCGTTAGACGGCCTGGAAGCGGCATGATCTTGGTGCTGCTAGTCGGACAGGGACGGACGTGAGACTGGGAGTTCGGGGCCATCTTGGGCTCGCCCCCCTCGCTATGGTGAGCGACATGGATCTCCGGTACACCCGTAGCGGATCAACCCGAGTCGGCGGCAACGTGGCGCTTGGAGCCGGTCTGCTGATCGCCCTGCTCATGGTCAGTCCGGAGAACCCTCAAACCGGCGGGTACGTCCTGGCCGGCGCGCTCGTGCTGACGGGTGTGGGACTACGAGTCGAAGCAGCGCTCATCGCCTTGCACGAACAGCGCGGCGGCCGATGATCCCGGAGATTTGAACCCCTTACACCTTCAAGCTTGATAGATCATTGACTATCGGACAGATTGCCGGGCTGACCTGGACAACCATCGCCAACGCCTCTCGACGTTTGACACGGCTTCTCGGTCCCGGTTGCGCCGGATCTGTGCCGAGCGATCTTCGTCCCAGGACGACTGCTTGACCCCAGAGAACGGCACCGGGGTGCCGTCCGCCTCGCACCGCCTGTCGACGGCCTGATGGTGGTCACCGTGGTTCCGCTTGGTGTCGTCGGTTGCTGTACTCCCTGCTGTACTGCGTGACCCAGCATCGTCCGTCGGTCGGGCTAGCGAATGCAGGCCGCGATGTAGCACTACCGCGAGGACTGGCACAGCAAGTGTCGGGATAGCGACAAATGACAAGCGACTTGCTGTTGCGGTAGGGCTTTCAGCCGATAATTCACTAGTGACGCCTCAACGCCGAAAGCTCGATCTGCCCGATACTGAGCAGGCACGCCTATTCGATTCCCTCGACCCTGCGCCAGCGTTGGCCGTACCGCCGGGAGGATACGCGCCGCTTGCGCGCCCCAGACCGAGTCGTTTGCCCTTTGAGGCCATGTCGCCGTATGACTTCGAGGCGCTCATTGCAGAGGTAGCCACGATGGTGGACGGCCACCGGGAGGCCCGGCTGTACGGTAGGTCCGGCCGGGCTGACGATGGTCGGGATGTGATTGCCACCGATGACGGTATGACGTATTTCGCATACCAATGTAAGCGTGTGGCACAATTTGACGGAGCTGCCCTACGACGCGCAGTCACGGCATTCGAGGTCCGGCAGCCGTTCGTCGTCACTAGTTTCATCGTGGTTGTGGCATGCATCGTCGACGCAAAAGACATTGAGACCGATCTGATCGAACTTCGGGCTGCGAGGTCCGGTCTAGATATTCAGGTTCGAGACGGCTGGGATCTGTCCAGGTCGCTACGAGAGTTTCCGACCGTTGTCGAAACCGCGTTCGGGCCTGCCATCCGCCGGGACTTCTGCAATGACGAGGCGTCATCGAGAGTGCCGAGTAGCGGTCCAATGACTGCCACGGTGGCGGAGGGCGGTATTTCCATTCAGGCTGGCCGAGACATCAACGGAGCGATGCATTTCGGACAGAGCAGTGGAAGGTGACGACAGCTCCGGCGCCGATATTGGGGCAATGATCGCCGAAGCTGGCCCTAATGCAACCATCCTCCAAGCGCGCCGTGATTTGAACGTTACCTACGTGCGTGCTCGAGTGCCGCGCGTAGTGGTCAGTTCTAGAGACGTTAATGTCGCCGTTCATGCCTTCAGCCCACCGCAAGGCTACGAGCGGGCAGAACACATTCTTTGGCGCGGGCATGGCGCGGGCGTAGTTGTGCTAATGGGGGAGCCCCGCACTGGGCGGCAAACTTGTGCGTTGTCAGTGTTGTGTCTCGGCACTGCTCAGCCCGTCCATAGGCTGAACGTGACCTGGGGAGAGTATGATTTTCGTGATCTCCCGCGAGAAGTAAATGCTCGGTACTTGCTTGACATTACTTACGCAGAGGAATTATCCGACGACTTTGCCGCCAATCTGCGTGATTATGGCCGCGAACTGGAGGCGGTGAACGCAAAGCTAGTCGTCATCGCGAGCACCGCAATCTGGCAACAGTACGCCGACGAGCTTGCCGACATTACGGCGTCTATTGGCCAACCTCAGGTCCTCGAAGTCTTGCGGGTTCGGTTGGATTATCAGGCGCGACGCACTGCCATGCCTGGAGGGGAGCTCCTAGATGTCCAGGCTCTAGCGGGGATCGTCGAAGCGTTGAAGGACAGCGATGCCCCGCCAGACTACGGCGTTGCCCTCGCATTTGACATAAGCGCGCATTCGGAATCGCAAGAGGAATTGCTGCGCTTTGCCGCGTCATGGAAGCGCTGGAATCGGTACATTGTTGACCATCTCGCCAAGGACGTGCCGGGTAGTGCGGGCGAGCGGATTTTGCTAATAGCCGCAGCGATTCTGGGCGGAGCAACGGTCGAAACGCTTTCGGAAGAGGCCGGCGCCCTGAGTGAGAAACTTGGCATAGCGGTTGATCCTACGAGAACGCTTGAGGGTGCCGACATACGTCAACAGCTCGCCAAGGTAGGGGCGCGCAGAATCGGCGACCGGATTTATTTATCGGCCCGAGGTGCAGACCATGACGAAGTTATTGACTACCTTTGGGAGCAAAGACCTAACATTAGGAAGGCACTCTTTTCCTGGATTACCGACATGTCAGCGCGCAAACCTACTGACAGCGCTGAGAGCCGTCGGCTTATCGAAGTGGTTCATCGTCTAGCGTCCCGTCACCGATGGGTATCCGCAATTGATGTGCTTTTCAACTTGTTGAGCGGTAATCGTGATCAGAATCGGCGGGCTTATGCGGCTCTCGCTGGGCTCTTAGAGGATCCGCACGTCGGCCAGGCATTACAGAAGCGCCTTTACGATTGGGCCGGCGGCAGCCGAAATCTCGTCGAAGTAGCCCGGCTCTGCGGCGGCAAGGTTGGCGACAATTCATTCACCGTTGCCGTCGTGCGGTTGCGTCGCGTTGCTAGTCGAGCGCAGACCGCTGCAGTCCGACTGGCTGTACAAGATGCATTGCGTTCTCATGTTGAGAGGACGAAATTGACTAGGGTGCTTTCGGTAGTTGAACAATGGCCCCAGCACGAGAGAACGATCGCACTGACAGGGCTTCTCGATCCCGAGTGGCTGTACAAGGCGGGCCATCTCAATACCCGTTCGGGTACTCAAGGCGAGCTAGGTCTTCTTGACCCCCTGGCTGATGCCTGGCTGTGGCTCATCAACGACCCGGCTGCGAGCGAGTTCAACACGCAACTTATTCGTGGTTGGGGACGACTAGCAGATCTCCATCCGGAAGCTCGCTCTCTAGCCGTGGAACTGCTTGCGACTGTCGTTGGGGCCGATCAGCCCAATCCCCCCATAGCGACAATCTTCCAGCAGCTATCCCCCGATATGTCTGCGGCAGTCATTGACTGCCTGAAAGGCAAACATGGCATCGAGTCGGTCGAGAGTAGAACGGATATGGGGGCTGATATCTGACCGCGCCGTCGCAGCTGAGCCTTTTCCTGTACACATCCCGCTGCACCGGGCAGCCATCCCGTCGGCCTTCGTCCGCACACCGTGGAGTGGGTGGGGCCTGCCCGGTCAAGGTGGAGCACCCAGCGGCTGAACGACCTTGACCGGGCAGGCCCCACCTGCTCGGCTCTGCCCGGACGGAGGTTGTCGGGATGGCACCACATCCCAGAGCGCCCGAGCGCCCCGCCGGAGGCACTGTCCGTGTCCCGACCAGCTTGAAGCCCCGGAGCTGCCATCGATCATGGCGGCCCAGGGCTTCTTCGTATGTCGCGCCGCCGGCGGGCTGTCACCGATCGCGCCGTGGCCGCAGGCCTAAGGCGCGAGCGGCGGGCCAGCGGCCCGGCCCAGGTTCGGCGGCGCGAGCGGTCCGCGAAGCGGGCCGCCATGACGGCCTGGACACGGCATGATCATGGCTCGACGGCCTTGGCAGAGCCTTGAGACGCAGGTCAGAGGCGCTGCCGTCGCTACTTCCAGCGGAAGTGGACGAAGAGGCGGCCGAAGTTCTTCGAGTCCTTCTCCACGCGGTGGTAGAGCTGCTTGACGTCCTTCTGGTCGAGGAACCGCAGCACCCGCTTCTTGAGCTGGCCGGACCCCTTGCCGGGGATGATCTCGACGAGGGTGGCCTTCTTCGCCACCGCCTCGTCCATGATCCCGCGCAACGCCCGGTCGATGTCCTGGCCCTTGTTGAAGATCTCGTGCAGGTCCAGCTTGAGCTTCATGCCGCAGCCCCCGGCCGGTCAGGTCCCATGTCCGCCATCCTAGGCACGTCCGCCAGGTCGCCCGACGACGACGAAGGGGCGGCCCCGAAGGACCGCCCCTGCCACGTCGACCCGCGCGCTCAGCGTCGGCCGCCCACTCGGGTCTCCACCCGCTCCAGCGCGGTCCGGTAGTCGTCGTTGGCCGCGTACATCGCTGCGGCGATCCGCAGGTGCCGCAGCGCGTCAGTGTGCCGGTTCAGCCGCTCCAGCGTCCGACCGAGCACGTGGTGCGCGTAGTGGTCGCTCGGGTCCCGTTCGACCAGCTCACGCAGGTGCTCCTCGGCCCGGTTGAGCTGGGCCGACTGGAAGTACGCCCGGGCCAGCAGTTGCCGGACCGCAGCGTTGCCGGGCTCGGCGTCGATGATCGGCTCCAGCAGTCGGGCTGCACCGCTGGGGTCACCGGTCTCGAAGAACATGGTCGCCCGCCGGTAGTCCGCCAGAAGATCCATCTGCCACCTCCTCGGGTCGCACCGTCACCTGTTCCGACGCTGGCACAACACCGAACGTTTGGCGACTGTTCCCGGGGTCGAGATCGGGTCACTTCCGGCCGCTGATGGCCGCCGAAGAGGCGTCGAAGGGTCAGGTGCGGGCGTTGCGTCGTCCGGCGGAAAGTTCCCAAGCGCGGACACCGCCGACGATTCCGGCGGTGTTCGGCACCACCACCACGTCGTCGCCCATCCGGGCCAGCTGCTCGGGCCGGATCAGTCGGGAGTTGCCCCCACCCAGGTAGAGCCGGTCCCAGCGGAACACGGGGCGGAGCCCGTCCACCACCTGCCGGATCCGACGGGACCAGAAGGCGTCGCCGAGCCGACGCCGTTCCGGCTCGCCGACGTACGTGTCGTAGGTGGTGCCCCAGCGCACGGGCGCGTGCGACAGCTCCAGGTGCGGTGCGAGCACCCCGCCGTCGAAGAGCGCGCTGCCCAGCCCTGTCCCCAGGGTCAGCACCAACTCGCAGCCGGTGCCGGCGACCACTCCGGCACCGTGCACCTCAGCGTCGTTGAGCACCAGCGCCGGCACCCCGAACGCGTCGGCCAGCGCGCCGCGCGCGTCCCAGCCGGACCACTCGGCGAGCAGGTCCGGGTCGACCCGGCTGCGGGGGCCGCTGCGGGTCACGTAGTGCGGCGTGCTCACGACCACTCCGTGCCGGATCATCCCGGGTACGCCGACAGTGAGCCGGTCCGCCGTTGGCAGGCGCCCGCCGAGATCCAGCAGGGTCCGGACAAACAGCGCGGGCGGCAACGGGTACGGGGTGGGCACCCGCAACGGCCGGGCCCGCATCGTTCCCGCCTCGTCGAGCACGGACGCCTTGATGCCCCCGCCGCCACAGTCGATCGCCAGTGTGGTCACCACGTCGTTGAGTCTGCCCGCTGGGGAGCGGTGATATGCAGGCGGCCGGATAGGCTGCCGTCCTGATGAGCGCCACGATGATCGTCAAGGACCTGGCCGCCGGGCACGGCGACCGCCCGCTCTTCGCCGGATTGGACCTGGTGGTCGCCCCCGGCGACGTGGTCGGGCTGGTCGGGCCGAACGGGGCCGGCAAGTCGACGCTGCTGCGTACCCTCGCCGGGTTGTTGCCGGTCGAGGCTGGCAGCGTGCGACTCAGCCCACCCACCGCGAGCGTGGGGCACCTGCCGCAGGAGCCGGAACGGCGACCGGGCGAGACGGTACGGGACTTCCTGGCCCGCAGGACCGGGGTGACCGCCGCGCAGGCGGCGTTGGACGCGGCGACCGAGGCGCTGACAGCCGGGGCGGCGGGCGCCGACGACGCGTACGGCGATGCCCTGGAGCGCTGGCTCGCCCTCGGCGGCGCGGACCTGGACGAGCGCGCCGAGCAGGTGAGCGCCGACCTGGGGCTCGCGGTCGACCTGGACCATCCGACGACCGGGCTCTCCGGCGGTCAGGCGGCCCGGGCCGGGCTGGCGTCGCTGCTGCTCAGCCGGTACGACGTGTTCCTGCTCGACGAGCCGACCAACGACCTGGACCTGGCCGGGCTGGAGCGGCTGGAGGAGTTCGTCACCGGGCTGCGCGCCGGCACGGTGCTGGTCAGCCACGACCGGGAGTTCCTCACCCGCACTGTGACCCGTGTGTTGGAGCTGGACCTGCCGCAGCAGCAGGTCAACCACTACGGCGGCGGCTACGCGGCGTACCTGGAGGAGCGCGACGTGGCCCGCCGGCACGCCCGCGCGGACTTCGAGGAGTACGCGGAGACCAAGGCTGGGCTGGAGGCCCGGGCCCGGACCCAGCGTGGCTGGATGGAGAAGGGCGTCAAGAACGCCCGCCGCAAGGCCACCGACAACGACAAGATCGGCCGCAAGTTCCGAGCCGAGTCGAGCGAGAAGCAGGCCGCCAAGGCCAAGCAGACCGATCGGCTGATCGAACGGCTCGACGTGGTCGAGGAGCCCCGCAAGGAGTGGGAGCTGCGGATGGAGATCGCCGCCGCGCCCCGCGCCGGCGCCGTCGTGGCCACGCTGCGCGGAGCCGTGGTACGCCGCGGTGGCTTCACCCTCGGCCCGGTCGACCTCCAGATCGACTGGGCGGACCGGGTCGCGGTGACCGGGGCGAACGGCTCGGGCAAGTCCACCCTGCTGGCCGCGCTGCTGGGCCGGCTGCCGCTGGACGAGGGCACCGCCTCGCTGGGGCCCGGCGTGGTGATCGGCGAGGTGGACCAGGCCCGCGGGCTGTTCCTCGGCGACATGCCGCTGATCGACGCGTTCGAGGCGGCCGTACCTCACCTGTCGCCGGCGGACGCGCGGACCCTGTTGGCCAAGTTCGGCCTGCGGGGGGCGCACGTGCCCCGGCCGGCGGCCACCCTCTCCCCCGGTGAGCGGACCCGGGCCGCGCTGGCCCTGCTCCAGGGCCGTGGGGTCAACCTGCTGGTGCTGGACGAGCCCACCAACCACCTGGACCTGCCCGCCATCGAGCAGCTGGAATCGGCGCTGGCCAGCTACCCCGGAACGCTGCTGCTGGTCACCCACGACCGGCGGATGCTGGCCGCCATCGAGACCAACCGGCGACTGCGGGTCGACGCCGGGCGGATCGCCGAGGATTGATCCGTGCCCGCGGGCCGGCGCGGGGTGAGAATGACGCCATGCTCAAGTGGGAGTACGCCCTGCTGGTCCGCCGCCGCCAGGCCGCGACCACCGACCTCGGCTGGGAGGTCGTCTTCGTCTGGTACGGCCCGGACGGCTCGATGGTCGACGTGACGCCGTACGGCGACACCTCGCTGGCCCACCTGAACCGGGCCGGCGATCAGGGCTGGGAGTTGGTCGCGATGAGCGAGGACCCGTCCCTGCCCGGCAACCACGAACTGCACCGCTACCACCTGAAGCGGCCGAAGCCCGCCGACCCGCCACCCCGCCAGCGAATGCGCGGCGGCCGACGCACCATCTCCGGCTGACCCGACCGCTCCGGGGCGACCCCCTCCCCGGCCGGCGGCGAGGCGACCTGCCCTCCGTGCGTCGGGGTCAGCCGCGTGGACCGCTTCGCGGCTCAGCCGGTGCCGGGCGCGAAGCCGGTGCCGGCCGCTCAGCCGGTGCCGGCCGCTCAGCCGATGCCGGCGCGAAGCCCGTGCCCAGCGTGAAAGGCGTGCCGGCCTGAAGCGCATGCCGGCCTGAAGCGCCTGCCTGGGTTGACCCTGATGTCGTGGAGTCATCGTGATGACTGTGTGACATCACGATGACTGCGCATCTGCCCGCAAGGCGCGACACGCGCGTGGGCGGACCGCGCCTCAGCGGTCGGCGAGGTGGACGAGTGGGGCATAACGCGCGGGATTGCGGGTATCGCGCGGCGGGAGGTGGCCCGAATGGTCGCTTTGGCACAGACTCCGCCCTCGGCCGACCGGCTGCGGGCGATAGATGATTTCCTCGCCCAGGCATGGGCGGATCAGGTCCAGCATGATGATCGGTTGCGGGGCCTGGCGGTCGAGGTGAGGTTCGACCGGGGGGTGGCGCATCTGAGCGGTGATGTCGCCGAGCCCGCCCAGCTACGGCTGGTGCGGGACCTGGTCGGACGGCTGGCCGGTGTCTACGGCGTCTGGTGCCGGGTCGGCATCGGCGGGCGGGCACCGGTGGTGGTGGACCTGGGTTGTGGGCCGACCAAGCAGTGGTCGAGCAACCTGGGGCTGGACATCTACCCGGCGCCCGGCGTGGATGCGGTGGCGGACCTGTCCGGCTCGCTGCCGCTCGCCGACAACTCGGTGGACGTCCTCTTCGCGGTGCACATCCTGGAGCACCTGATCGACTTCCTGCCGCTGGTCGACGAGTGTCACCGGGTGCTCCGCCCCGGTGGGGTGCTGCACGTGATGAGCCCCTGGTGGGGGCATGTGAACGCGGTGGCCGACCCGACTCACGTCCGGCTGATGGACGTGCAGACCTTCAAGGGGATCTGCCAGTTGCGGCCACCGGGGACACCGCGCTGGTACCCACTGCACGCGGGCTGCGACGGCGCCTCGATCTTCGCCGACCTGACGCCGCTCCCCCCGGACGCCGACCCGGCACCCCAGTCCCACCTGGCCCGCTTCTTCGACTAGCGGATCCGGGTGGACTCGCGGAGTTCCTGGGCGGGGCCGGTGCGGTCACCGTCCAGGCGATTGGCGAGGAGTTGGACGGCCAGGCGGGCGACGGCCCCGCATCGCGGCCGCGCCGTCCGCGCGGTGCCAGGCCGGCGCGGACGCCACCAGGGACTGGTCATGGCTGCGCGGGTCGCGCGGAAGGGCCCCGCCGATCGGGCCCTTCCGCACCTTCGGGTCAGGCAGTCGGCTCACGGGGGGTCGGAGCGACGGCGGGCTCGTGCTGGGCCAGCCGGTTGCGGCGGTAGCCGTAGCCGAAGTAGATCAGCGCGCCGAGCAGCATCCAGGCCAGGAACCGCAGCCAGGTCTCCACGGACAGGTTGAGCATCAGGTAGAAGCAGGCCAGCGCCGAGACGATCGGCAGCACCGGTGAGAACGGCACCCGGAACGGCCGCTCCAGGTCCGGCCGCTTGCGGCGCAGGATCGGCACGGCCAGCGAGACGAGGACGAACGCGCAGAGCGCGCCGATGCTGACCAGGTCGGCCAGCGCGGACAGCGGCAGGAAGCCGGCCAGCAGCGCGACCGCCACCGTCATGATCGCCGAGATCCGGTACGGGGTGCCCCAGCGCGGGTGCACCTTCGCGATCGAGGGCGGGATCAAGCCGTCCCGGGCGATGGCGAAGCCGATCCGGCCCATCGCCACCAGGTCGACCAGGATGACGCTGGTCAGGCCCGCGACCGCGGCGATGGAGACCAGCACTGCGGCCCAGCCCGCGCCGACCGACTCGAAGGCCGACGCGATCGGGGCGCCCCGGTCGATCTCGGTGTACGGCACCATCCCGACCACCACCAGCGAGACGCCGATGTAGAGCACAGTGGAGATCAGCAGCGTGCCGAGCAGACCCAGGGTGAGGTCCCGCTTGGGCTTGCGCGTCTCCTCGCCCAGGTTGGCAACGGCCTCGAAGCCGGTGTACGCGAAGAAGACCACGGCGGCGGCGCTGAGCACCCCGACGAAGCCGAAGACCGACGGCTCAAGCCCGAAGAGCGCCTGGGTGACCGGCTGCTTGATGCCGTCGTCGCCACTCCCGGCGGGCTCGGCCGGCGGGATGAACGGGGTGAGGTTGGCGGCCTTGACGAAGAACAGCCCGGCTACCACCACGAAGACGCAGATGGCCACCTTGACCAGCACCAGCAGGTTGGTGATCCGGGCGGATTCCCGGATGCCGACGATCGCCACGACGCCGAGGATCAGCACGATGGCGATGGCGCCCACGTTGACGGTGCTGCCCTCCTCGCCGAACCATCGGGTCGGCAGGTCGAGCAGTTCGGCGAGGTAGCCGGACCAGCCTCGGGCCACCACCGCGGCGCCGAGCGCGAACTCCAGCAGCAGGTCCCAGCCGATGATCCAGGCGACGATCTCGCCCATCGTGGCGTACGCGTAGGTGTAGGCGCTGCCGGCGGTCGGCACGCTGGAGGCCAGCTCGGCGTAGCAGAGGGCGGCGAGCAGGGCCACCACGCCGGCGATGGCGAAGGAGATCACCACGCCCGGCCCGGCGCTGTCCCGGGCCTCGATTCCGGTGAGCGTGAAGATGCCGGTGCCGATCACGATGCCGATGCCGAAGCCGGTGAGGTCGGTCGCGCCGAGCCGTCGCTTCAGCCCCAACTGGCCGTCGCTGCCGTCCGCCTCGCCCTGGGCTATCACGTCCTTGATTGGTTTTGTGCGCAGCACGGACACCCGGTCACCCCTCCCACCGTGCGACCACCCCGTGGCGGCCGGTGACCGGCGTTGCTACCCAGCGGAGCGATTGGTCAACCACGAACTCTTGCGGCGTCGGCGAGATTGTGAAAATTTCCTACCAGCGACGCGGACATCGACGGCGAATCTTGCCATGCACCGCGCGAAACATCCGGGAGCCCCAACGAAGGGACACACCGCATGAAAGCCACCCGACTCGGAGTCGCCGGGCTGGTCACAGCCCTGCTCGGTACGTTCGTCACCGCCACCCCCGCGAGCGCCGCGCCCAGCGCGGCCGACACCACCACCACCTGCGCCACCGACCCGGCCACCCCGAAACGGCAGTTCCGGGCCATGTGGATCTCGTCGGTGGTCAACATCGACTGGCCCAGCAAGGCGTCCCAGAGCAGCCCCGACCGGATCGCCGCGCAGCAGGCCGAGTACCGCGAGCTACTCGACCTGGCCGGGCGACTGCACCACAACGCCGTCGTGGTGCAGGTCCGGCCCACCGCCGACGCGCTCTGGCCCTCACCGTACGAGCCCTGGTCGGAGTACCTGACCGGAGTACGCGGCCAGGACCCGGGCTGGGACCCACTGGCCTTCCTGGTCGACGAGTCGCACAAGCGGAACCTGGAGTTCCACGCCTGGTTCAACCCCTACCGCGTCTCCATGCCGGCCCCCGGTGGCGCCGGCGCGGACCTCGCCCAGCTCGCCCCCGGCCACCCGGCCCAGCAGCACCCCGACTGGACCTTCGCCTACCCACCGGCCGGCGTGGCCGGCAGCCGGCTCTACTACAACCCCGGAATCCCCGAGGTACGCGAGTTCGTCCAGACCGCCATGATGGACGCCGTCAAGCGGTACGACATCGACGGCGTCCACTTCGACGACTACTTCTACCCCTACCCCAGCGGCACGTACCAGGTGCCGGACGACGCGACCTTCGCGGCCCACAACCGGGGCTTCACCGACCGGGCCGACTGGCGGCGGGACAACATCAACCTGCTGATCCAGGAGATGAACGGCAAGATCAAGGCGGCGAAGCCGTGGGTGAAGTTCGGCGTCAGCCCGTTCGGCATCTGGCGTAACAAGACCGCCGACCCGCTCGGTTCGGACACCACCGGCAGCCAGTCGTACGACATCATCTCCGCCGACACCCGTAAGTGGATCAAGCAGGAGTGGATCGACTACGTGGTGCCGCAGCTCTACTGGTACATCGGCCAGTACCCAGCCGCCGACTACGCGCGCCTCGTGCCGTGGTGGGCCGAGACGGTGCGCGGCACCCGCGTGCAGCTCTACATCGGCCAGGCCGACTACAAGAGCGGAGACCCGGCGTACGGGCCGTACTGGCAGAACCCGCGTGAGCTGTCCGACCACCTGACGCTCAACCGGTCGTACCCGGAAGTGCAGGGCAACGTGCACTTCTCCGCGGTGCAGGTGCGGGCCAACCGGCTCGGCGCCACCGACATCTACGCGGGTGAGCACTACTCCCGGCCGGCGCTGGTGCCGGCCATGCCCCACCTGCCGTCGCGGCCGCTGCTCTTCCCGGTGGTCACCAAGGCGACCCGGCAGGCCGACGGGGTCCGGCTCACCTGGCGCCAGCCCGCCGACGGCGTCGGCCCGCTCGGCACCGCCACCTCGTACGCGATCTACCGGTTCGACGGCACCACAGTGCCCGGCCGGTGCGCCACTGCCGACGCCGCGCACCTGGTCGACACCGTCCGGGCCACGCCCGGCAGCGCCCAGTCCTGGGTGGACACCTCGGCCGAGTCCGGTCGGCGCTACACCTACCAGTTGACCGCGGTGGACCGGTCGGCCAACGAGAGCCCCGCCAGCCCGCCGGCATTCGTCCTGCGCTGACCGTTCTCTCTGAATGCCCCGGACACCCCGTGCGTCCGGGGCATTCGTCTGTTTCGACGCATGTCACCAATAGTTGGCGATGCGCATACCACCTAGTTGATCAGCTGATCGACACTCATCGACATCCGGTAACCCGCCGGTAACTTCCGTCCCACCCGCTCACCCCCGCGGAGGTAACCCGTGCCCCGACGTCTCGCCACCCTGCTCGCCTCGGGCGCGTCAGCGCTACTCGCCACCCTCGCCATCGCCTCACCCGCCGCCGCCGTCACCCCCGCCCAGAAGCTCTCCGTGCTGTCCAGCTGGACCCAGACCAGCGCGTCCAGCTACAGCTCGTGGAACAGCGCTCGGGTCAACCGGGCACCCTGGGCCGACTACAACTTCAACTGGTCCACCGACTACTGCTCGTCCAGCCCGGACAACCCGCTCGGCTTCACCTTCAACCTGGGCTGCTACCGGCACGACTTCGGCTACCGCAACTACAAGGCGGTCGGCCAGTTCTCCGCAAACAAGTCCCGCCTCGACAACGCCTTCTACGAGGACCTGAAGCGCGTCTGCACCACGTACAACTCGGTCGTCCGACCGGCCTGCTACAGCCTGGCCTGGACCTACTACCAGGCGGTCAGCATCTTCGGTTCGGTAGCGGCCGTCCAGCAGGCCGACATCGACCGCGCCGCCCGGATGAAGGCCCAAGCCGAAGCCAACGCCGCAACCCACTAACCCCACCCCACCCCCGTTGCTGAACCCCGGTGATCATGGAGTTAGCGGTCGTCCGCTCGGCGTGTCGCACCCGCTAACCCCATGATCGACCGCGCGAGGGGGCGGGGTGGGGTTAGGCGCGTTCAGTTCGGGTGGCTGGGTGGCGGTCGGGGTCGGCGGGACGGCGGGGGGTTGGTTGGGACAGGCCGGTGCTGAAGCGGGTCGAGTCCGCCGCCAGGTCCGGGTGTTCCACGTCGAGTGCCAGCGCCGCGGCCTCGTCCAGCCCCAGCTCCGCACCCTCGCCGTACGCGTCGTCGAAGGCCGTGTCGCCCAGCACCGCGCGCAACTCCCCCTGCTGCTCGGCCCAGTAACCGCCGAAGATGCCGGGGGTGGCCCGCATGCTCGCCCGGGTGGCCTGCGCCGCCCCGAACAGGCGGGCGGCGGTCAACCGCTCCCCGCCGATCGCGCAGCGCACCGCTATCGCGTTCAAGGTGTCGCACGCCCGCCCGTGGTAGCCGTGACCCATTCGGGAGCGCAGCGCCACCAGCAGATGCTCGTGTGCGGCGATCACGTCGCCGCGGGCCAGCGCGACCATGCCGAGCAGCATGTCCACCGAACGCCGGCCCCGCTCCACGGGTCGGGCGGCCTCCACCGGACGCACCGCGCCCAGCAGCTCCGCGGCCTCCTCCAGGGCACCCCGCCGCCAGAGCAGCTCGGCCAGGCTGAAGACCGCGAACAGAGCCTCACCGACCACGTCCTGCCCGTGCGCCCAGTCGATGACCTCCCGGCACACCCGTTCGGCCTCGGCGAACTGCCCCATGTCGACGAGCGGTGCCGCCCGGCCGGCGAGCACCCGAGCCAGCAACCCGGCGTCGCCGGCCTGCCGGGCCGCTGCCTCCGCCCGCTGGGAGTAGCGCAGTTCCTCGGCGAACTCACCGTCGGCGCTGGCATGCAGCGAATGCATGTGGTACGCCGCAGCCAGCTCCGCCTCCGGGATCCGCTCCCCCGTCTCCGCGATCCGTCCGTACAGCCGGAACAGCCACAGCCGCCCCTCGCGGGCCAGGCCCCGCTCCAGCCACCACTGGTCAAGCCCACCCGCCAGGCCGAGACCGGCACGGGCGCTGCCGCCGGTGGCGCACCACCGCAGCGCGGCGCGCAGCTCCCCGGCCAGTGGATCGAGGGCATACAGCGACAGCGTCACCGGCCGGCCGTCCTGGCCCAGGTGGGCCCGGTCCAACGCGTGCGCCGACCAGGCCACGTGCCGGTCCCGGGCGGCCTGCTCCTCGCCCGCCTCGGCCAGCCGTCGCGCCGCGTACGCCCGGATGGGGTCGAGCATCCGGTAGGTGCTGCCGGAGGCACGCGGCTCGGCCAACACCATCGACTTGTCCACAAGGACCGACAGCGGGTCCAGCGGATCGTCACCCAGCAGCCACTCCACCGTCGCCAGATCCACCGGGCCGGCGAAGACCGCCAGCCACCGCAGCAGGCGGGCGGCCCGGGGCCCCAACGTCCGGTAGGACCAGGTGACGGTGGCCTGCATGGTCAGATGCCGTTCGGTGGCCGAGCGATGCACCGCTCGGCTGGCCGGTGAGGGTGGCGACGCCCCGGCGGCCGCGGCGACCAGGTCCACGGTGTCCTGCTGGTTGCCGGACCAGCCCCGCTCCACCGGCGGCGGATCCGGGTCCTCCCGGCCGGCGTCCAGGGTGCCGAGGACGTCGTCCAGGCGCTCGGCGAGCTGACCGACCGAGAGCACCCGTAGCCGGGCGGCGGCCAGCTCGATGGCGAGCGGCAGGCCGTCCAACCGCTGCACGACCCGACGCAGGTCGGCGGACTCGGCCGGGTCCGGCTGCCGACCACCACGGGCCGCCGCCGTACGGTCCAGCAGCAGCGCCACCGCGTCGCTCTCCGCGCCGTCCGCGCGCGGGTCGACCGAGAGCGGCGGAATCCGCCACACCACCTCGCCGGGCAGGCTGAACGACTCGCGACTGGTGGCCAGCACCCGTACGCCGCTTCCACCGGACAGCAGCCGCGCGATCACCTCGGCGCAGGCGGCCGGTTGGGTGTCACAGGTGTCCAGCACGACCAGCATCCGACGGCCGGCCGCGTACTCGACGAGGGTGTCCAGCATCGGCCGACCGGGCTCGGGACGCAGGCCGAGCACAGCGGCGATGGCGAACGCCACCAACCCCGGGTCGGTCACCGAGGCGATGTCGACGAACCAGACCCCGTCCGGGTACGCCTCGACAACTCCGCTGGCCAACTCCACCGCGAGCCGGGTCTTGCCCGCGCCGCCGGCACCCAGCACGGTGACCAGGCGGTTCTGACGCACCAGCAGGCTCAGCTCGATGCGCTCGGCCTGCCGGCCGACGAACGAGGTGACCTGGGTGGGGAGGTTGTGCGGCACCGCGTCGGCCGTGCGGGGCCGGGGGAACTGTCGCTCCAGACCCGGTGCGACCAGTTGGAACAGCCGTTCACGGTCGTCAAAGCCGCGTAGCCGGTGCAGCCCCAGGTCGAGCAGGGTCGCACCCGGCGGCATCGGCTCGGCCCGACGGGCGGTGGACGCCGTGCAGAGCACCTGCCCGCCGTGCGCGGCGGCCGCCACCCGGGCGGCCCGGTGCACCTCGGCGCTGGCGTACTCGCCGTCGCGTGGCTCGGCATAGCCGGTGTGCAGGCCCATCCGCACCCGGGGCGCGGCCTCGGGGGTGGGCCAGTCGTGGCTGGACAGTGCCCGCTGAGCGGTCAGGCACGCGGTCATCGCCGCGGAAGCTTCCTCGAAGGCCAGGAAGAACGAGTCGCCCTCGGTCAGCAGCTCCGCGCCACCGGTGCTGGCCAGCGTGCGGCGCAGCAGCCGTCGATGCTCGGCGAGCACCGGGCGGTAGTCCGGGCCGAGCAGCTGAGCCAGCCGTGTGGAGCCCTCGATATCAGTGAATACGAAGGTCACCCAACCGCTCGGGAGCTGGATCCGTGGCGACATGCGAGGAACCTCCGCCCGTGACGTCGGGTTCATGCTGCCTGAGTCCGAACGATCACACATCGTGAGAACGGCCGGGCAAGTGCCGCCTCAACGTGCCACTCGGACCCGCTCCCGGCAAGGCTGGCCCACCAGG
Source organism: Micromonospora sp. DT15 (assembly GCF_049841475.1). Lineage (NCBI taxonomy): Bacteria > Bacillati > Actinomycetota > Actinomycetes > Micromonosporales > Micromonosporaceae > Micromonospora > Micromonospora sp. DT15. Next base: position 71,069 of record NZ_JBNCKJ010000005.1, on the reverse strand, counting down.
CGGCGGCGAATTGACCCGATCAGCAGCCGCAGGCGCCGCCGCAGCAGCCACCACCAGCGGCGGGTGCCGGAGCACCACCGCTGCGACCGGTGACCGCGACCGCGGAAAGAAGCTTGACCGTGTCGGCGTGTCCCTGAGGGCAGCTGGCCGGCTCGCCGGCCGCCGCCATCGAACGGTTGACCTCGAAGGTGTCGCCGCAGGCGCGGCAGCGGAACTCGTACCGGGGCATGCCACCCAGGGTACGTGGATCTGACGGTTCGCGGAGCATGGGTGATACTCGACAGGTGGTGGACGGCGAGGACGACACGCGTGTGCAACCGTTACGACCGGCCGCGCCGCTGGACGGGCCGCTCGAAGGCTCCGGGGCCGCGCCCGACCAGGCGCGCAAGGTGCTCCGCCCCCGCCGCCCCTGGCTGAGCGGGCGTTCCGCCGGCGCGTCGAGCACGCCAGCGACCACCACGCCACCAGCCGCCACGGCGGTTCCGCCAGCGGCGAAGTCCGCCGCAGCCGACTCCGCCGGGTCCGAAGCGGACTCCCGCGCCACCGGCACGGAGGTTCCGGCCGGATCAGTCCCGACCGCAAGCCCCGCGGCCGACCCCCTGGCCGCAGCAGCCAACGCCGACACCGCGAAGGCCGACACCGCGAAGGCCGACACCGCGAAGGCCGACACCGCGAAGGCCGACGCCGCAGGTCCGGCCAAGACCACTGTGGATGAGATCCCGGCCGTGCCGGCGTCCGACCCGGCGCGCCGACGGCGGGTACAGTTCGCGCACGCGGTACGGCTGCCGCCCCGTCGGGCAGCAGCCGCAGCGACCCAGGCGACCCGCGCCTGGGCGCGCCGGCCGAGTGGTCGGCTGACCCTGCCCGGTGTCTTCCTGCTGGCACTGGTGGCGGCGACCGGTGCGGTGGGAGCGCTGCTCGTACCGGCCACGATCCGTGCACCGCGCCCGGTCGCCGTCGACGCCTCGGCCACGCCGAGCGGGGTGGCAGCGCCTGGGATGCCCTCCGGCCTGCCGACCAGCCCGCTGCCCACCGGGCCGCTGCCGACCGGACCACTGCCGACCCTTCCGCTGCCCACCGGCGGGTTGCCCGGCAACGGGCTGCCGACCGGGTCGGTGGTCGGCGGCCGACCGTCGGACGCCCTGGCCGGCTGGGCGCAGCAGGTCGGTGCCAAGGTCGGTGTCCCGGCGGTAGCCATGCAGGCGTATGGGTACGCCGAGCTGGTGCTCGCCCAGACCAACCGCAGCTGTGCGCTGAGCTGGACCACGCTGGCCGCGATCGGAAAGGTCGAATCGGATCACGGGTCGACCAACGGGGCGCAGTTGGGGCAGGACGGCAAGGCGGTACCCAACATCTTCGGGCTGCCGCTGGACGGCAAGGACGGCCGGATGCGGATCATCGACACCGACCGTGGGGCGCTCGACGGGAACTCGACCCTCGACCGCGCCATCGGGCCGATGCAGTTCATCCCGACCACCTGGCAGGAGATCGGCGCGGACGCGGACAACGACGGCGTCAAGGACCCGCACGACCTGGACGACGCGGCCCTGGCAGCGGGGAACTACCTCTGCAAGGGCGGTCGGAACCTGAGCATCGCGGGCGACTGGTGGAACGCGATCCTCTCCTACAACGATGTACGGCGGTACGCCCAGGACGTCTACGACACCGCGAACCGGTACGGACGGGCCAGTCGCTAGTGAAGTGATCGTCTCGATACGTTGGAGAACTGGACACTTCCCCCGGGCCTCTGTTAGCGGCAAGCTAGACGGGTGATGGTGCGCGAGTGGGACCCCAGGACCGCGTCGTCCGCCGAGATCGCGTCGCTGTTGGCCACGCTGAACGCGGTCCTGGCGGCCGACCTGCCGCAGGATCCGCCCTGGCGGGAGGCTTCGCTGCGGGAGTACCTCGCCGAGGTGATGCCCGGCGAGCGGCGGATCTCCTGGATCGCCCAGGCCGAGCCGACGGATCCGGGCGACACGGGCGCTGTGATCGGCCAGGTGCACGTACTCCTTCTGGGTGACATCGGCGTGCTCGAGGTGCTGGTGCACCCGTCCGCGCGGCGCACCGGCCTCGGCCGTGACCTGGTGCTGCGTGCCGCGCGCCGGGTCTACCAGGAGGGTTTCCAGTCGATCGGGGTCGAGGTTGTCGGCGACACGCCGGCGGTCGGGTTCTACGAGTCGCTCGGCTTCACCCGGGAGTACGTGGAGACGCGCAGCGTGCTCGACCTGACGGCGGTGGACTGGGCCGAGCTGACCGAGATGGCCACCGGCATCGGGGCGGGCTACCAGCTGGAGTTCTTCCCGGGCGGGCCGCCGGACGACCTGATCGAGGCGTACGCGCGGGCCAAGGCCGAGGTGCGCGACGTCGACGACGGTGAGCTGCGCCCCAGCTCCTACGACCCGGAGCGACTGCGGGACAGCCTCGACACGCTGCACCGGCGGGGCATGAAGCCGTACATCGTGCTCGCCCGGCACGAGCAGAGCGGCGAGGTGGCCGGCCTGACCGAGGTGGTGGTGCCGGCACAGCACCCGACCCGCGCCGACCAGTACGACACGATCGTCGCGCAGGATCACCGGGGCTACGGCATCGATCGGGCGATCAAGGCGCGGATGCTGCTGGAGTTGCGCTCCGCCGAGCCGGAGCTGATCGAGGTGCAGACCTGGAACGCGCAGGCCAACGAGGCGATGTTGAAGGTCAACGCTGAGCTGGGCTACCGCCCCGACCGGGACTGGTGCGAATACAGCGTCGACGTCGCTGAGCTGGTGCACCGCCTCGATCCACCGCGCTGAGAAATTCACGAAAATGTCCATTAGGGGATGGACGGTGGACAGTCGCGCACCTTAACGTGCGTTGACCCCCATCCACCCATCGTGGAGGCCCTATGCGCCCGCGCCGCTCATTCGCCGCGCTCGCGACCGCCACCGCCGCCGTGACAGTCACGGCGCTCGGCGTCGCACCCACCGCGGCCAGCGCCGCGCCCACCGACCTGTTCATCTCGGAGTACGTCGAGGGTTCGTCGAACAACAAGGCGATCGAGCTGTTCAACGGCACGGGCGCCGCAGTCGACCTGGCGGCCGGTGGCTACCAGTTGCAGCTGTACTTCAACGGCTCCACCACGGCCACCACGATCGCCCTGACCGGCAGCGTGGCGGCCGGTGACGCGTTCGTGTTCGCCAGCGCCTCGGCCGGGGCCGCCATCCTCGCCCAGGCTGACCAGACCACCGGGGCGAGCCTCTTCAACGGTGACGACGCGATAGTGCTGCGCCGGGGCACCACAGTGCTCGACTCGATCGGCCAGGTGGGCGTCGACCCGGGCACCGAGTGGGGCGCCGGCGTCACCAGCACCGCCGACAACACCCTGCGCCGGCTGGCGAGCGTGGCCGCCGGTGACACCGACCCGTCGGACGCGTTCGACCCCGCCGCACAGTGGGCCGGCTTCCCCGTCGACACCTTCGACGGGCTGGGCGCGCACACCGTGGACGGCGGTGGCCCGGTCGACGTGCCCGCCACGCTGACCTGCGGCGGGCCGCTGGTCACCGCCGCCGGCACGGCCGCGAGCCGCGAGGTGACCGCCGCCGACCCCGACGACACGATCGTCGACCTGGCGGTGACCGCGATCAGCCCGAGCCCGACCTCCGGCTCGATCACCCGTACCGCGTTCACCCCCGCCGACGGGGTGGGCGGCACCGCCCGCGCCACGGTCGGCGTGAGCGCCGACCTCGCCGCCGGGGCGTACACCGTCACAGTGACCACGACCGACGCGGGCGGTGGCACCGCGAGCTGCGCACTGGCGGTGCAGGTGACCCGGGAGCTGACCGTCGGCGAGGTGCAGGGTCCGACCACCGACACCGAGTCCGGTCCGAGCGACCGGTCACCGCTCGCACCGGCGAGCGGCAACGGCACGAGCAGCGCCCTGTACGACGTACGCGGCGTGATCACCCAGTTGACCCTGGCCCGCACCTCGGCCGGAGCGGAGCAGCACGGTTTCTTCCTGCAGAGCCGCGTTGGTGACACCGACGGTGATCCGACCAGCTCCGACGGCATCTTCGTGTTCATGGGTACGTTTTCCTCGCTGATCGGCGGTTACGTGCCGACGGTCGGCGACGAGGTCGTGCTGCGGGCGCGGGTGTCGGAGTACTACAACTTCACCCAGCTCTCCGGCGCGTCGCTGGTCCGCCTGATCGGCGGTGGGCTGGTCGTGGACACCGCGGTCGCGGTGGCCGACGCGGTGCCGCCGGCCGTGCTGACCGACGCGCAGCGCTTCTGGGAGCGGCACGAGGGCTCCCGGATGCGGGTACGCGCGGGCAGCGGCGCGGTGAGCGGCCGGGACGTCTTCTCCTCTACCGCCGACGCGGAGCTGTGGGTGGTCGACCGCGACGACCCGCTGCTGGACCGCGCCGACCCGTACTCCCGGCGGGTCTTCCGTGATTCGCACCCGCTGGACAACGACCCGACCCGCCGCTTCGACGACGGCAACGGCCAGCGGACGCTGCTGGGCAGCATGGGCGTGAAGGCCACCGCCGGGGACAGCGCCGCACTGCTTCCGCCGACGCACACCTTCGACACGCTGCGGGCGGACGCGGTGGGCGGGGTCTACTACTCGTTCGAGAAGTACGGCGTCCAGGTCGAGCGGGCGGAGTTCGCCGCCGGGGCCGACCCGTCGAAGAACAACCCGCCCAAGCCGGCCGACCGGTCGCAGGAGGTGGCCGTGGCCACCTACAACGTGGAGAACCTGTACGACTACCGCGACGACCCGTTCGACGGTTGCGACTTCGCCGGCAACGCCGGCTGCGTGGGTGTCTCCCCGCCGTTCGACTACGTCCCGGCCAGCGAGGCGGAATACCGCGAGCAACTGGCCGCCCTCGCCGATCAGATCGTCAAGGACCTGCACGCACCGGACCTGATCCTGGTGCAGGAGGCCGAGGATCAGGACATCTGCACGATCTCCGGGACGGCGCTGAGCTGCGGCGACACCAACAACGCCGATGGCGCTCCGGACAGCATCCAGGAGTTGGCGCTCGCGGTGGCGGCGGCCGGTGGGCCCGCGTACGCCGCCGCCTATGACCGGACCGGCGCAGACGCTCGCGGTATCACCGCGGCCTTCCTGTACCGCACGGACCGGGTGTCGCTGGCGGCCGCGACGGCGGCGGACCCCCTGCTGGGGTCGACACCGACCGTTCAGTACCGGGCTGCGGGGCTGCCGACCAACGCCGACGTGCAGAACCCGAAGGCCCTCAACGCGGTGCTGCCGGCGGACGTGGACACCTTGACCGGTCGGGACGGCAGCAACGTCTTCACCCGTGCTCCGCAGCTGGGCAAGTTCAGCGTGGCCGCGGCGCCCGGCTCGGCCGAGCGGTTCACCCTGTACGCGCTCAGCAACCACTACTCGTCCGGCCCGGACAGCCGGGTCGGGCAGCGGCGTGAGCAGGCGCGTTACGGTGCGGCGATCGTCACCGCGATCGAGGAGGCCGACCCGGCCGCCCGGGTGGTCTACGGCGGGGACCTGAACGTTTTCCCCCGCCCGGACGATCCCATCGCGACCGGTGAGCAGCCCACGCCGTCGGACCAGCTCGCCCCGCTCTACGAGGCGGGCCTGCGCAACCTGTGGGACGACCTCGTCGCGGACGTGCCGGCCTCGGCCTACTCGTACAGTTTCGAGGGGCACGCGCAGACTCTCGACCACCTGTTCGTCAACGACGCGTTCCACAGCGACCTGGTGCAGGTGCGGGCGGCGCACATCAACGCCGACTGGCCGGCGGAGTTCGCCGGTGACGGGTCGCGAGGTTCCAGTGACCACGACCCGCAGGTGGCGCGGTTCCGGTCCCGGGCGTCGTTGACAGTGGCCGACTCGGCGGTGACCGAGGGCAACCAGGGCACCCGGCAGCTCACCTTCACCGCGACCGTGTCTCGGCCGCTGTCCCAGTCGGTGCTGCTCTGCGCCGCGACCGTCGGCCTCACGGCGCAGGTGGGCTCGGACTTCGACCCGTACGCCGGCTGCAAGGTGTTGGCCGCCGGGCAGACGTCGGTGGCGTTCCCGGTGTCGGTGCGCGGTGACCGCAAGCGGGAGGCGGACGAGAAGTTGACGTTGCTGGTGGCCGGCGTGCCCGGCCTGCGGCTGGCTGATCCACTCGCGACCGGAACGATCACCAACGACGACTGATTCTGGAGTGGTCGTCGACGGCCCGCCGAACCCCGCCCGGGGGCGGCGGGCCGTCGTCCGTCCCGCGGTCAGTCGTACCGCCAGCGCTGTGGCGGTGGTGGATCGCCGCGGTGCTTGGCTACCCGCACCTCCCATTGGCTACGCCGACGCATCGCGTCACGGACCTCCCGGTTGCGGTAGAACGTCTCGGGCGGGCGGGCCAGCCCATAGATGTCCGCCCACCACTCCCCCGGCTTCGGGTCGAGAATGGTGTCCAGGTGCGTCGGGTAGCGGCGCCCCGCACCGTCACGCGTGTCGTCCCAGTCCCGCATGGGCATGAGCACCCGGCCGAGGTCGTCGACGACGGCCAGCCGACACCCGGCGACGTCGATGATCCGGCAGAGCAGCTCGATGCTCGGAACAGTCCGACCGCCCTCGATGCGGCCGATGGTGGCGTGGTGCACCCCTGCCCGTCGGGCCAGCTCACGTTGGCTGAGGTCGGCGTGGCGACGGGCCGCCCGGACGATGCCAACGACCGGCCATAGGGTGTCGGAGGGCTCGCTCGGTAGGTCGTCCATGCCTCCACCGTCCCGGCTCGCCCCGTTTCTCGCAGTCCCGTTCGGCTGGCCTGTGGACAACGGAAGAACCTGTGGACAACGGGACAACCGTCATCGTGGCGAGGGTGGCTTCCGCTCGGGCGACGAAGTCGTGGGCTTTGAGCAGCACGTCGTCCGCGCGACGGAGCGGGGAGGCAATCCCTGACCTATCCCCTTTGCTCTGCACCCTGATATGCGCCACCCCGCCGGCCCTTCTGAAGCGCGCCAGCAAGACGGGCCCTCTTATGCGCCACCCCGACACGCTCTATCCCTGCTGATACGCGCCATCCTGGTCAGCGCCGGCCTAAGACCCTGGCCGGCGCATCCGCGGGTGCAGAGCAAAGGCAGTCGTGGAGACATCGGAGCCAGGGATGCGCCGCAGTCAGGAGCCGGGATGGCCGCAGTCAGGAGCCGGGATGGCCGCAGTCAGGAGCCGGTATCCGCCGCGGTCAGGAGCCCGAACCCGGCACAGTGAGGAGCCGGGATCCGGCCGACAAGAACTGGACCCCGCGCGAGCCAGGCCCCAGCGGTCACGGCCGCGTCAAGGCCCACCGTGCGCGTCACGATCGGCGCACGGCGGGAGAGGATGGCCGCGGACGGGCCGCTCAGTAGCGCTGGCGGAGCAGGCCAGCGGCCTCGACGGCCCAGTAGGTGAGGATGACCTGCGCACCGGCCCGCTTGATCGAGGTGAGCGTCTCCAGCATCACCCGCTCGCGGTCGATCCAGCCGTTCGCGGCGGCCGCCTCGACCATCGCGTACTCACCGGAGACCTGGTAGGCGGCGACCGGGACGTCCACCGCGGCCCGCACCGCCGACACCACGTCGAGGTAGGGCAGCGCCGGCTTGACCATCACCAGGTCGGCGCCCTCGGCCACGTCCAACGCGACCTCGCGCAGCGACTCACGCAGATTGGCCGGGTCCTGCTGGTAGGTGCGCCGGTCGCCCTCCAGCGCCGACTCCACCGCCTCCCGGAACGGGCCGTAGAAGGCGGAGGCGTACTTCACCGCGTACGCCAGCACGGAGACGTCCTGGTGCCCGGCGGCGTCGAGGGCCCGGCGTACCACGCCGACCTGGCCGTCCATCATCCCGGACGGTCCGACCATGCCGACCCCGGCGGCGGCCTGGGCCACCGCCATGTCGGCGTACGCGGCCAGGGTCGAGTCGTTGTCGACCTCACCGTCGGGGGTGAGCAGCCCACAGTGCCCGTGCGAGGTGAACTCGTCGAGGCACAGGTCACTCATCACCACTGTGGCGTCGCCCACCTCGGCCACCACGTCGCGGATGGCGACGTTGAGGATGCCGTTCGGGTCGATGCCGCCGGAGCCGGTCGGGTCCCGCTGCTCCGGCACGCCGAAGAGCATGATCCCGCCGACACCGGCCTGGACCGCCTCGGCCGCCGCCTTGCGGAGCGAGTCCCGGGAGTGCTGGAGCACCCCCGGGAGCGACCCGATGGCGCGGGGCTCGGTCAGCCCCTCCTTCACGAACATCGGCACGACCAGCTCGGCCGGGTCGACCCGGGTCTCTGACACCAGCCGGCGGACCGCCGGGTTGCGGCGCAGCCGGCGGGGCCGGATCTCGGGGTACGACATGGCAGACCCTCCTCGAACGACTACCGGAAGCGCAGAGCGGTCGGACCCTGCACCTTCGAGCCACGGCGCTGCTTGGCCGGCATGGCGGCCAGCTTCTCCCGCAGTTCGACGGCGTAGGCGGCAAGCGCCTCCACCAGGTCGGGCACCGAGGCGTGCGGCGGCTGGACGTCGACGCGCAGGCCGAACTCCGTCGCGGTCTCCGCCGTCTTGGGCCCAATGACGGCAACAACGGTCCGGGCGTGCGGCTTCCCGGCGATGCCGACCAGGTTGCGCACGGTGGAGGACGAGGTGAACAGCACCGCGTCGAACCCGCCCGACTTGATCGCGTCGCGGATCTCGGCGGGCGGCGGAGCTGCCCGCACCGTCCGGTACGCGGTCACGTCGTCGACCTCCCAGCCGCGCTCGGTGAGCCCGGCGGCGAGCGTCTCGGTGGCGATGTCGGCGCGCGGCAGCAGCACCCGGCCCACCGGGTCGAGGATCTCGTCGTGCGGCGAGAACTCGGCCAGCAGGCCCTCCGAGGACTGCTCCCCGGCGGGGATCAGCTCCGGCTGGATGCCGAACGCGCGGACCGAATCCGCGGTGGCCTCACCGATGCAGGCGATCTTGACGCCGCCGAAGTGCCGGGCGTCGAGGCCGTGCTCGGCGAACTTCTCCCAGACCGCGCGGACCGCGTTCACCGACGTGAAGATCACCCAGGCGTACCGGCCGTCGACCAGGCCCTTGACCGCCCGTTCCATCTGCGCCGGGGTACGCGGCGGCTCGACCGCGATGGTCGGCACCTCACACGGGATGGCCCCGTACGCGCGCAGCCGGGCGCTCATCGCGCCGGCCTGCTCCTTGGTCCGGGGTACGAGCACCTTCCAGCCGTACAGCGGGCGGTTCTCCCACCAGCTCAGCTTGTCGCGCTGCCCCACGCCCACACCGACGGTGAGCACCACCCGGCCGGTGAAGCCGAGCGCGGCGGCCACGAAGCTGTCCACTGTCGACGTGGTCGTGTACTGGGTCTCGCCGGTGCCGTCGCCGGTCACCCCGACGCCGGTGGTGCCGTCGACCCCGGCGGCGAGCAGCCCGTCCCGGACGGCGGCGAGGTCACCGGCGTCCACGGCGAGCGCGAGCGAACCCCGGCCGACGGCCGTGGCCAGCGCCTCGAAGTCCAGCACGCTGACGTCCTCGACGTCGGCGGCCGTACGCACACCCGGCAGCGGGACCCCGGCGTAGGTGGCCACACCCTCGGCCTGGCCCACGCCGGGCACCACCTCGAAGTGGGCGGCGGTGCGGGCCACCGCCTGCACCTCCTTGACCACCGAGTCGTGCCCGAACGGGTCGCCGGCGACCAGGTGCACCGCGTTCAGCCCGGAGCGGGCCGCGGAGATGAGCACCTTCGCCACGTCCCCCGGCGCGCCCTCGGCCGGGGTGAATTCGGCATCAGCGGAGGCCTCGGCGCGCACGACGGCGAGCAACGACTCCGGGACTCCCCGGTCGTAGATCACCTGGTCGGCGTCGACCAGGGCGTCGTGGGCCCGACGGGTCAGCAGGCCCGGGTCACCGGGGCCAGCCCCGACGAACGCGATACGGCCGACGGGCTTACGGGTGCGGGTCATTCTGTGCTCCCAAATTGCTGGGTCCCCGGGCCGGTGTGTCCTTCGTGGCCGAGGATCGAGTCGGCGCCGAGGTCGAGGAGTTCGGCGGCGAGTGCCTTACCGATCTCCGCCGCGTCGGCGGGCGTTCCGGTGCGGGACAGCCGGAGGTCACGAGTGCCGTCCGGGCTGATCACCGCCCCGCGCAGGTAGATCTCATCGCCGGTCTCGCCTTCGGCGAGTTCGGCATAGGCGGCGACGGGTGCGCTGCACCCGGCCTCCAGGGTTGCCAGAAACGCACGTTCCGCGGTGACCGCGGAACGCGACGGTGCGTGGTCGAGCACGGCGAGCAGCTCGACCAGGTCCCGGTCGTCGACCCGGCACTCCACTGCCAACGCGCCCTGAGCGGGAGCGGGCAGCATGAGCATCGGGTCCAGCGACTCGGTGATCACGTCGAGTCGGCCAAGTCGGGCCAGACCGGCCCGTGCCAGGACGACGGCGTCGAGATCGGCTTCGGGGCCGAGCACCCGCCCCAGGCGGGTGTCGACGTTGCCGCGGATCGGGGTGACCTCCAGTTGCAGGCCGAGGGCGTGCAACTGGGCGATCCGACGCAGCGCGCCGGTGCCCACAGTGGCCCCGGGCGGCAGTTCGGCGAGCGTTCGGCCTTCGCGGGCCACCAACGCGTCGCGCGGGTCCTGCCGGGCCGGCACCGCCGCGATGTGCAGCCCACCGGCGGCGGCCGTGGGCAGGTCCTTGTACGAGTGCACAGCGAAGTCGATCGTCCCGGCGGTCAGCGCGTCGCGCAGTGCGGAGACGAACACCCCGACGCCCAGCCGGTGCACCGGCGCGTTGGAGCGGTCGCCTGCGGTGACCACCTCGACCAGTTCGACGGGGCGACCGGTGGCGACGGTCAACGCCTCGGCGACCTGGCCGGACTGGGCCATCGCCAGGGCGCTGCCCCGGGTGCCGAGGCGCAGTGGGGCGGTCATCGCGCACCTCCGCTGGGTGGGGTGGGCTCGGCGGCGTCGGCTCCGGACAACGGGTCGGTGCCGGGGAGCGCCATGCCGAGGTCGGGGGTCAGCACGTCCGGGACGGTGTCCACCGGCGAGGTCTGCGGCACCTCAAGGTCGAACAGCTCGCGCAGCAGTGCCGCGTACTGGTCGCCGCCGGGCTCCGCGGCCAACTGGCGAACCTTCACGGTGGGCTGGTGCAGCAGCCGCTGCACGACCCGGTGCACAGTGCGGGCCACCTCGGCCCGCAGGTCGTCGCCGAGGTCGGGGCGACGCTGGGCCAGTCGGCGCAGCTCGGCGGTGACCACGTCGTCGGCCCGGCCGCGCAGCGCGGCCACCGTGGGTGCCACGTCGGCGCCGCGTAGCCAGGTGAGGAAGCCCTCCACCTCGCCGAGGACGATGCGTTCGACGGCTGCGGCGTCGGCAGCCGCCGGGCCGTCGGCGAGCAGCGCCGCCATCCGGTCGATGTCGATCACCTCGACGCCGGGCAGCTCGGCGACGCCCTCCTCGACGTCGCGCGGAACGGCAAGGTCGAGCAGGACCAGCGGGCCTCGGGACCTGTCGCGTTCGGCCAGCGCCGCGGTGACCACGGACCGGGTGAGGACCGGTTCGGTGGACGCGGTGGCGGCCACTACGATGTCCACTGTGGAGAGGGTGTCGGCCAGCTCGGTCATCGGCGCGGCACTCGCCCCGTACGACTCGGCGAGCCGGACGGCCCGGTCAGCGCCCCGGTTGCTGACGGTGAGCGGCCCGGCGCCCAGCCGGGACAGCGTGGCCACCCCGAGCGAACCCATCGCACCGGCGCCGACCACCAGGGCCGGGTGGCCGACGAGGTCGCCGTCGAGGTGCCCGGCGGCCAGCTCCAGGGCGGCGGTGACGACGCTCTGGCCGGCCCGGTCGATGCCGGTCTCGGCGTGGGCCCGCTTGCCGACCCGCAGCGCCTGCTGCATCAGCTCGTGCAGCAGCCGGCCGGCCGAGTCGGCGCCGGTGGCCCAGTGGTACGCGTCACGCAGCTGGCCGAGTATCTGCGCCTCGCCCACCACCATCGAGTCCAGACCGGTGGCGACCCGGAAGACGTGGTCCACGGCCGCTGTGTCGTAGTGCACGTACAGGTGGCTGGCGAGCGCGGTCGGCGAGCTGCCGGCCTGCTCGGCCAGCACGGCGCAGACGTCGCCGAGCCCGCCGTGGAAACCGGACACGGCGGCGTAGACCTCCACCCGGTTGCAGGTGGAGACGATCACCGCCTCGGCCACGTACGGCTGGGCGACCAGGCGGTCCAGTGTGCGGGTCAGGTCGGCGGGGGGCACGGCCAGCTGCTCCAGCGTGGCGACCGGGGCGGTCCGGTAGGACGCGCCGACGACGAGCAGTTTCACGTGCCTATCGCCTCCTGGGTATCGGTGGCCGCGAACCCGCCCGGCAGGGCCGTGAGAGCGGACCCGCCGGTGGCGGGCAGCGCGGTCAGCGACGCCTTGCGGTGCTCGTGGAAGGACAGAATCTGCAGCTCGATGGCGAGGTCGACCTTGCGCACGTCGACCCCCTCCGGAACCGAGAGTACGCACGGCGCGAAGTTGAGGATGCTCGTCACGCCGACGGCGACCAGTTGGTCGGCGACCTGCTGGGCGGCGGCGGCCGGGGTGGCGATCACGCCGATCGCGAGGGATTCCTCCGCGGCGACCGTCGGCAGGTCGTCAATATGCCTGACGACCAGGCCGTTGATCTCCTCACCGACCCGTGAGCGATCGGCGTCGAGCAGTGCGGCGATCCGGAAGCCCCGGCTGGCGAAGCCGTCGTAGCCGGCCAGAGCGTGACCGAGATTACCCACGCCGACCAGGGCGACCGCCCGACGTTGGGTGAGCCCGAGCACATACTCGATCTGCTCGATCAGCAGCGCGACGTCGTAGCCGACGCCCCGGGTGCCGTACGAGCCGAGGTGGGAAAGGTCTTTGCGGAGCTTGGCGGAGTTGACCCCGGCGGCGGCGGAGAGACCCTCGCTGGAGACCGTCTCGTGCCCGGTGTCGGCGAGGTTGTGCAGCGCGCGCAGGTACTCCGGGAGCCGAGCGACGGTCGCCTCGGGCAGATCCGGGAGCGCCGGTACGGCACCGGCGCGGCCGGGCGCGCCTGGGTGACGGTGCTGACTCATGAGACTCCGTGCGGTGCGATCCTCGGCCAACTCCGCTGGTCGGCCGTTTGTGGACTCCCGCTGGCGACCGAGATTGCCGGCTGTGCTAGCAGGGCGCGTCGGAGTCACAGCGTAGGCGCTTGTGAAGACGTGCACAAATCGCGATCTTGTCGCTGCGTGGCGCGACCTCACCAGCCCCTCCATTCCACAAGATCGATTGAACGGCCTGGTCCGCTCACCGCCCGGGCGATTATTGCTCAATCCCGACTTCTCTGACCAATCCCGCGCCGGCCCCACCGCCACGCCCCGCGATCTTGCACGTACTGCTCTCGCTTCTCGCCCATTCAAGGGCAATTCACCAACACAAACTGCAAGATCGACGCCGTAGGGGCGGGTGGGGTGGGGGTAGCACTACGGCGGAGAGGCGGGGTTTCGGGATGGGTCCGGCGAGGCCACATGCCTAGCCTTTGGGCATGACCGCCGTTGCCGCCGCCAGCGCCCGACCGCCGCTGGCACCGAGCATTCCCCGCCAGCTCTTCGTCGACTCCGGGTACGTGCTGCTCGGCCTGCCCCTGGGGCTGACCAGCTTCATCGTCCTCGTCGTCGGCCTGTCGGTGGGCGTCGGCCTGGTCGTCACGGTGATCGGCCTGCCGATCCTCAGCGGAACCCTGTACGCCGCCCGTGGCCTGGCCGACATCGAGCGGCTGCGGATGGCCGCGGTGCTCCGGCAGCCCCGGATCCGGCCGAACTACCGGCTGCCCGAGGCGGGCGCGAACGCCTGGCGCCGGATCTTCGTGCCGATCCGGGACGCCCAGTCCTGGCTCGACCTGGCGCACGGCATCCTGCGCTTGATCGCAGCGGTGGGCACCTTCGTGGTTACGTTGTCCTGGTGGGCCGCGGCGATCGCCGGCTCGCTCTACTGGGCCTACGACTGGGCCATCCCCCACCCGTCCGGTGAGGGTGACCAGGATCTGGCGCAGATCCTCGGCCTGGGCGACTCGACCACCGCCCGAATCGGGCTGAACACCGCGCTCGGGGTGTTCTTCCTGATCACCCTGCCGATCGTGGTGCGGGGCTGCGCACTGCTCCAGGCGAGTTTCGCCAAGGCCATGCTGACCGGGGTGGCCGAGATGCGCGACCGGATCACAGTGCTGGAGGAGCAGAAGCGGGCCGCCGTGTCCGCCGAGGCCTCCGCGCTGCGCCGGTTGGAGCGTGACATCCACGACGGTCCCCAGCAGCGTCTGGTCCGGCTGGCGATGGACCTCAGCCGGGCCCGGATGCAGCTCGCCTCGGACCCGGACGCGGCCGGCCAGACGATCGACGAGGCGGTCAGCCAGACCCGGGACACGCTTGCCGAGCTGCGGGCGTTGTCCCGGGGCATCGCCCCGCCGATCCTGGTCGACAGGGGCCTGCCCAGCGCCCTGGCCGCGATCGCCGGCCGCGGGCTGATCCCGATCGAGCTCCAGGTGGACCCGCAGCTCGGCACCCCGGCTGGGCGGCTCGACCCGGCGGTGGAGAACACCGCGTACTTCGTGGTGTCCGAGGCGCTGACGAACGTCGCCAAGCACAGCCGGGCCACCGAGGCCACTGTGACGGTGACCCGGCGAGGCTCCCACCTGCAGGTGCGGGTGGGCGACGACGGACAGGGCGGCGCGCACCTGGCGAAGGGGCACGGGTTGGCCGGCATCGCCGACCGGGTCCGGGCCGCGGGTGGCGAACTGATGGTGGCCAGCCCGACCGGCGGCCCCACCGAGATCCGCGCCGAGCTACCCCTGTAAGCGGCTGGAAGCCGCCGCGATGGTGAGCGACGTGGTAGACACCACAGCCATGCGCATCGTGATCGCCGACGACGCCGTCCTGCTCCGGGAAGGGCTGGTCCGGCTGCTGACCGAGAGTGGGCACCAGGTGGTGGCCGCCGTCGGGGACGGTGACGCCCTGGTCGAGGCGGTGGTCGAGCACCGGCCCGACGTGTCGATCGTCGACGTCCGGATGCCCCCGTCGCACACCGACGAAGGGCTGCGGGCTGCGGTGGAGGCCCGCCGGCTGGTGCCGCGTACGCCGATCCTGGTGCTCTCCCAGTACGTCGAGGTCTCGTACGCCGATGATCTGCTCGCGACCACCGGCGGCGCCGGCGGCGGGATCGGCTACCTGCTCAAGGACCGGGTGGCCGCGATCGACGAGTTCCTGGACGCGCTGCGCCGGGTGGCGGGCGGCGGCACGGTGCTCGACCCGGAGGTGGTCGGTCAGCTCTTCGCCCGACGCCGCCGTGACGACCCGCTGCGGGAGCTGACCCCCCGCGAACGCGAGGTGCTCGCCCTGATGGCCGAGGGGCGTTCGAACACCGCGATCGCGCGCGCCCTGGTGGTCAGCGACGGCGCGGTGGAGAAGCATGTGCGCAACATCTTCACCAAGCTCACCCTGCCACCGGACACCGAACAGCACCGGCGGGTGCTGGCCGTCCTCACCTACCTGCGGAACTGACCTCCCGGGCCAGGGCCACCGCGTCGGTGAGGGTGTCGGCGACCGGGTGACCGGAGGCGCGCAGCCGGCCCGGGTCGGTGAACCCGCCGGTGTAGAGCACGGCACGGCCGCCGACCGCGAGCGCCGCGTCGGCGTCGTCGATGGAGTCGCCGATCAGCACCACCGAGGCGCCGTCCACGCCCAGTTCGGCCAGGTGCAGCTGGAGCGACTCGGCCTTGTAGCCGCCGCCGACCGTGGCCCGCAGCCCGTCAACGCGGGTGAAGTGGCTGGTCAGACCGTACGTGTGCACGGTCGGGACCAGTTCCTCGTGAAACCACATGGAGAGCAGGCTCTGGGTGCCCGGCCAGGAGGCCATCGCGCCGCGTGCGTCGGCGGCCAGCTCACAGGTGGTCAACCCGGTGCGGTACGCGTCGTGGAAGATCTTGTCCAGCCGACCGAACTCGTCGTCGTCCACTGCCTGCCCGAGCACGTCGGCGTAGTACTCGGCGATCGGCCTGCGGAACCGCACCCGGTGCTCGTCCAATGTGACAGTCGGCCCGCCCAGGCTCGCGAACACGACGTTGGTGGCGGACACCACCAGGCTGAGGTCGTTGAGCAGGGTGCCGTTCCAGTCCCAGACGAGGTGCGGGTGCGCGGAGGTCATCAGAGCACCATAGGTACTCCTCAGAGCTGCGGCGTGGTCAGGTCCCGCAGCAGCCGGTCCTCCTCGACCCGCCAGTAGCCGTGCTCCTTGCCGTCGAGCATGACCACCGGTAGCCGGTCCCCGTACTCCCGCTCCAGCCCCTCGTCGCCGGTGACGTCCCACTCGACCCACTTGTCGCCGGTGACCGCGACCACCCGGTCGAGCGCCGCCTTGGCGTCGTCGCACAGGTGGCAGCCGGGTCGGGTGATCAGGGCGAGTCGGGCGTCACTGGCCATCGGTTACCTCCGTGCGGTCGGTCGGCGGCGCCGACCGGAGTTGGGTCTTGCGTACCTTGCCGATCGCCGAGTGCGGCAGGGCGTCGACGAACTCGACAGCGGTCGGGCACTTGAACCGGGCCAGGTTCCGTGCGCAGTGGGCGAGCAGTTCCTCGCTGGTCACCGGTCGGCCCTGCGCCGGCACCACGTACGCCCGCACAGTCTCGCCGGTCCGCGGGTGTGGCACACCCAGTACCGCCGACTCGACCACCCCGGGGTGCCCGGCGAGCACCAGCTCGACCTCGTGCGGGTAGACGTTGAACCCGTTGACCAGGATCAGCTCGCCGAGCCGGTCGACCAGGAAGAGGTCACCGTCCTCGTCGGCGTACGCGATGTCACCGGTGCCCCACCAACCGTCGGCGTCCGGGCCGCCCCGACCGTCGGGCCAGTAGCCGGTGAAGAGGTTCGGGCCGGACACCACGATCTGCCCCGGGTCGGTGCCCGGAGCCACGTCGGAGATGTCCAGCTCGTCGGGGTCGTCGTCGGGGACGGCCAGCCCGTCCCGCCACAGGTCCGTCCCATCGGCGCCGACCAGGCGCAGCCGCACCCCGGGCAGCGGCCGGCCGATCGAACCCGGCTTGGCCACGCCGCCGACCAGGGTGGAGGTGAGCACCGGCGCGGTCTCGGTGAGGCCGTACCCGATGTGGACCTGATGCCCGGTGACCTCGGTGAAGCGCGCCGCGACAGCGGGTTCGAGCGGTGCCGCGCCGCAGACCGCCACCCGCACCGACGCGGTCGCCGCGCGGGCCGTGGCCGCGCCGGCCCAGGTCAGGAACATCGACGGTACGCCGACCAGCACGCTGACCCGGTGCCGCGCGACCTCGTCCAGCCCCGCCGTCGGGCCCGGCTCGTCGAGCAGCACACCCGTCGCGCCGTGGTGCACGACCGCGCCGAGCCCCGAGTTGAGCCCGTACGCGTGGAACAGCGGCAACGCCAGGAGAACGGTGTCGGTCAGCCCGACCACCGGCGGCTCGATCCCGTCGACCTGTTCGTGGTTGGCGAGCAGGGCCTGGTGCGAGAGCATCGCTCCCTTGGGTCGCCCCTCGGTGCCGGAGGTGTAGAGCAGTACAGCCAGGTCGGTGCCGCCGCGTCGCGGGCGGGGTGCCGGTCCGGGCGGGTCGACGGTCGGTGGCGTGCCGTGCACCGAGGCGAGCGCGGGCAGTTCGGCGGCCACGTCGGCGACCAGGCCTCGAACGTGGTCGGTGGCGATGAGCACCGACGCGCCGGAGTCGGCGAGCACGTGCCGTAGCTCCGGGGCGGTGAGGCCGGGGTTGACCGGCACGGTGATCAGACCGGCGCGGAGGGCGCCGAGCCAGGCGATCACGAAGTCCGGTGTGTTGGGCAGCGCGATGGCGACGCGTGGCGGCGTACCGCCGGGGTCGGTGGGTGGCGCGGCGGCGGACAGGCCGCGTGCGGCGGCGTCCACAGCGCTGTCCAGTTCGGACCAGCTCACTGTGTGTTCACGCCAGTGCAGCGCGGGCCGGTCGGCGCTGTCGAGAGCCGCCCGGCGGACCCGGTCGGCGAGGTTCGGCGCGGGGCTTTCCGAGGCGTCCTGCACGGTGATCGAGTCTGGCACAGCGGGCCCCGGCGGGCCACGCCCGATGGTGGTGCGCCACGCCCGGAGGACGACACCGCGACAGTCCCATACACGGGACTGTCCGGTGTGCCACCGGCGATCAGATCAGGTCCTGTCGATGGGACGTGCGACGCTGACCAAGGGCAGTTCGGCCGCCACCGTCCGGCCGGCCGGCGCGGTGGGTCAGCCGAACGGGCAGAAAGCCTCCGACCTGGGGATCCATCCTGGAACACCCAGCCGACGGAAAGTCAATCGCACACGACGGACAACCGGTCCGCCACCGGTGCGACGGAGCGGGAAATACTTCCGCCTTGTGTAACGGACTTGCCACGCGCGGGTGACGTTGGCCCTATCATCACTCGGGTCGGCTCACCCCATTTGCCGTGAGTCGACACCCCTCAGCCCGAGGAGGCCCCCGTGCCTGTGAGCGCATTGGACCAGCACCTCCACGGGAATTGCCGCGCGTCGGCAACTCCCGTGACCGTCCTGCCCGACCGGTCACCCGGCCGGTCCGCCCCGACGAGACCCAGACCGGCCCGCCCGGCGACCGACGGGACGGGGGCGACGCGATGACCACCTTCGGATACGCGGAACGTCCGGTCGGCCTGACCGGTCAACCCGCCCGCTCCCACGTCAACGAGCGGCCCGCGGCCCGTGCCCCGTCTGACGAACAGCACGGCGGCGTCGTGCGGGGTGACGGCGCGGCGCAGCGGATCCGCAGCCGGCCACACCACAACGAGCCACCGCCGCGACCCGCGGTGCCCGGCGGAAACGCGAAGCCGGCCGGCGGCCGGGTCGCCGTACCGCCGCGACCCACGATGCCTGTGCAGGGGCGTCGGGTAAGCGACACACCGGCGGTCACCACCGACCCGGCGGCGGGCGAGACAGCGGTGATCCCGGCGGTGCCGGCCACCACCGCGACCACTCCGACCGGTTTCCCCAGCCGCCCGGACCCGTCCGACCCGGCGACCGAGGTCTGGACGCTGATCGAGCGGGCCCAGGCCGGTGAGTCCGAGGCGTTCGGTCTGATCTACGACCGCTACGTGGACACCGTTTTCCGGTTCGTCTACTTCCGGGTCGGCAACCGGCAACTCGCCGAGGACCTCACCTCGGACACCTTCCTGCGCGCGCTCAAGCGGATCGGCAGCTTCACCTGGCAGGGCCGCGACCTCGGCGCCTGGCTGGTGACGATCGCCCGTAACCTCGTCGCGGACCACTTCAAGTCGGGCCGGTACCGGCTGGAGGTCACCACCGGCGACGTGCTCGACGCCGACCGGGAGGACCGGGGCCCGGAGGGCAGCCCGGAGGCGGCAGTGGTGGAGCACATCACCAACGTCGCGCTCCTCACCGCCGTCAAGCAGCTCAACCCGGAGCAGCAGGAGTGCATCGTGCTCCGCTTCCTCCAGGGCTTCTCGGTCGCCGAGACGGCCCGCGCGATGGGCAAGAACGAGGGAGCCATCAAGGCCCTCCAGTACCGCGCCGTCCGCGCCCTGGCCCGGCTGCTGCCCGACGGCTTCCAGCCGTAGTTTGTTACGGCGGGACCGACGGACGTCGATCAACGTCCGCGCAGCTCAAAGTCGGTCCCGCCCGGTGATGACCATCACTTTCTGTAATTTCCGCCCCGCCAGGCCCGTAACCCGTGCCCGGTCCGCCGCGTTTCTCCGGGTGCGACCGGTGGATGTCCCGGCAGGCCCGGGTCACCGAGGTCCGACCGGCATGCCGGCGGCACCTCACCTCCGTGGTGTCACACTGCCGCCCGGTCGCTGGCAACGACGGCGGCCGACCGGCCGTGACCAGCGAGAGGAGGTGCCTGCGGTGGACAACACCCTCTTCTCCCGCCGGCGCGCGGAGCGCTTCGCGCAGCTTCTCGACGAGGCCAACGGCGCTCGACGACACCACGTGCGATCCCGGGTGGACGGCCAACTGGCGCCGCTCGTCGCAGTGGGTCAGCGGCTCAGCGTCGACCCCCCGGCTGTCGAGGTGGACCAGGACTTCCGTACCGGCCTGCGGGCGATGCTGCTCGCAACCGCCGAGCGGGAAGGGCTGGGCAGTACGCCGGCGGCGGTCAGCGAACCGGCCGCCACCACCACCCGCGGGCGGCTGCTGCCGGCGGTCACCGCACGGCGGGCCCGAGCCCGGGGCGCGATCCTGGTCGGCATCGCCGCCGGGGCCATCGCCGTCTCCGGAATCTCCGCCGCCAGCGAGAACGCGGTGCCCGGTGACGCGCTGTACGGCATGAAGCGCTCCACCGAACGGGCACAGCTCGCCCTGGCCAGCTCCGACATCAGCAGAGGCCAACTCTTCCTGGACTTCGCCCGGACCAGAGTCGGCGAAGCCGCCAAGCTGCGCGGCGACCGGATCGGCTACAGCGCGGTCCTCGACGACATGGACGCCGACAGCCGGCAGGGAGTTCGCCTGCTGACCTCCGCCGCCGTGCAGCGGGCCGAGCCGGGCAGCCTGGACACTCTCAACACCTTCGTGTCGAGCCAGCGCCGGGCCGTACGCGGTCTGCTCGACGGGAGCACCCGGGTCGACCGGGAACGGACCCAGCGGTCGCTGGTGTTGCTGGACAGCATCCGGGAACGCTCGGACGACCTGCGCGCGGCGATCGCCTGCGGCCTGCCGGCACCGACCGCCAGCGACGCCCTCGGGCCGAACCCGAACACCTGCCCCGGGGCCCGCTGACCCGCGTCCCCATACCGCACGTCCGACCGGCCGCGCCACAGTTCGCTGTGTGCCCGGCCGGTCGCCCGTCTACGGCGGATACGCTCGCGGGGGAGCATCCGTCGTACCGGTGAGGAAGGGATTCGCGTGGCGCGCAGCCGTAAGGTGACGGTCAGCACCGACGCCGAGGGGCACACCGCAGCCTGGGCCGAGACCGACCTGGCCCCGGTCAGCGCACCCGATCCGAGCGCTGCGGCGTTCTTCGACGTGGACAACACGATGATGCAGGGCGCGTCGATCTACTGGTTCGCCCGTGGGCTCGCCTCCCGAAACTATGTGACGACCGCCGACCTGGCCCGATTCGCCTGGCAGCAGCTCCGCTTCCGGCTGCTGGCCCGGGAGCACGCCGGTGACATGTCACTGGCCAAGGAGGCCGCGCTGGCCTTCGTGCAGGGCTGGCGGGTCAACGAGGTCGAACACCTCGCCGAGGAGATCTTCGACGAGATGATGGCCCCCCGGATCTGGGCCGGCACCCACCAGCTCGCGCAGCGTCACCTGGACGGCGGTCAGCGGGTCTGGCTGGTCAGCGCCGCCCCCGTCGAGATCGGCCGGGTGATCGCCGCCCGGCTCGGCCTGACCGGTGCCATCGGCACTGTGGCCGAGGTGCTGGACGGGGCGTACACCGGACGGTTGGTGGGTGACCTGATGCACGGGCCGGCCAAGGCTGAGGCGGTCACCCAACTCGCCGCCGTGGAAGGGCTCGACCTGTCCCGCTGTGCGGCCTACAGCGATTCGGCGAACGACCTGCCGCTGCTCCGCGCGGTGGGCCGGGCCGTGGCCGTCAACCCGGACGGCACCCTGCTGCGGCAGGCCCGCCAGCACGGCTGGGAGGTGCGGGACTTCCGCAGCGGTCGCCGGGCTGTGAAGATCGCCGTACCGTCGACGGCGGCCGCCGGGCTGGTCGCGGGCGCGGTCACCGCCGGCCTGGCCCTCCAGCGCCGCCGCCGAGCCGGCTGACCTCACGCGACACGTCGCGCCGGCTGGTTCAGGGGCCGAACGGGTCGGGGCGTCGCTCCAGCAGCGTGTGCAGGGTCTGCTGGATGGTCTCCCGCACCTGGTCGGCGAGGTTGAAGACCACCAGCGGGTCGTCCGCCGAGTCGGTCAGGTGGGCGGTGGGGATCGGCGGGCAGAACTCGATCAGCCACTTACTGGGCAGCGGCACCATGCCCAGCGGGCCGAGCAGCGGGAACGTCGGCGTGACCGGGAAATAGGGCAGCTTCAGCAGCCGCGCCAGGGGCTTGATGTCGGCGAGCATCGGGTAGATCTCCTCGCCGCCGACAATGGCGACAGGCACGATCGGGGTGCCGGTACGCAGCGCCGCCGAGACGAACCCGCCCCGCCCGAAGCGTTGCAGCTTGTACCGGTCGGCGTAGAGCTTGCCAATGCCCTTGAAGCCCTCGGGGAACACACCGACCAGATCGCCGCCGCTGAGCAGCCGCTCGGCGTCCGGGTTGCAGGCCACGGTGCCGCCGGTCTTGCGGGCCAACTCGGAGACCACCGGCATCCGGAAGACCAGGTCGGCGCCGAGCAGCCGCAGGTAGCGGTGGGCGGGATGCCTGTCGTGCAGCGCCGCCGAGAGGATCAGGGCGTCCAGTGCCACAGTTCCGGAGTGGTTGCCGACCACCAGCGCGGGCCCGTCCACCGGGACGTGCTCCACCCCACTGACCTCGGTGCGGAACCAGTCGCGGTAGAGCAGCCGCAGCAGCGGGTGGAAGACCGCGTCGGTCAACTCCGAGTCGAACCCGAACTCGTCGACCTCGTAGTCACCGGAGAGCCGCCGGCGCAGGAACGCCAACCCGTTCGCGACCTTGCGGTCCCAGTGGTCCCCGGGCCGGTCCGACACCGCCGACTCGGTGCCGCCGGACAACCCGCCGTCGACCCCGTCGGCCGGGGCCGGAGCTGGGGCCGGCGGTGCGGCCGGAGCCGGGGCCGGCGGTGCGGCCGGAGCCGGGGCCGGCGGTGTACTGGGGGTCGGGGGTGCGGTCGAGGCCGGCGGCGCGGCCGGGGTCGGCGCGGCCTGCGCGGCAGGTCGATGTCCGTTGCGCCGCGCCGGCTCCGCGTCCGGAGCGGGCACCCGCTCGGGTACGTCGAAACGCCCGACCGACTGCGGGTCGCGCCCCTCCTCGAAGCCGCTCATGATGACCGCTCCCGGACCGCTGAGCGCACCTGCCGGATGCCGTCCAGGACGAGTTGCTCGGCGGCGGCCAGCTGATCCCGGGTGACCACCACGCCGCCGTGGTGGGCCCGGATGAAGTCCTCGAACGCCTCGGCTGTCGACCGGGGCGTGAAGCCGTACTCCTGCTCAAGCCGGCTGGTGTCGACCACCCGGCCGTGCACGAAGAGGTCGACCTGGTCCAGGCCGTAGCGGCCGAAGCCCATGGTGCGGGCCAGCGCGGCAGCCCCGGAGAGACCCGGCTCCAGCACCGGCACGGCGACCCGACCGGCGCGCCGGATCGCCTGGGACAGCGACAGCACGCCGGGGCCGGCGACGTTGTAGGTGCCGGGATGGTCCTCCACGATCGACCGGTGCAGCACCTCCAACGCGTCGTCGAAGTGCAGGAACTGCAGGCGGGGGTCACGGCCGAAGACGGTCGGCACGAACGGCTGCGAGAAATAGCGGGTCAGCGTGGTGTCTGCGGTCGAACCGATGAACGGGGCGAAGCGCAGCACCGTGGCGGTGACGTCGGACCGACGGCGGCGGAAGCCGCGCACGTACCCCTCAAGGTCGAGGATGTCGCGGCCGAAACCGCCGCGCGGCACCTCGCGGGGTTCGGTCTCCTCGGTGAAGACCGCGGGGTCCCGGAACGACACCCCGTAGGCGGCGGTCGACGAGCGGACCACGAGCTTGCGCAGTCGGGGTGCCCGCTGGCAGGCGGCGAGCATCTGCATGCTGCCGATGACGTTCTGGTCCTTCATCCCGGACCGGCCGCCGTGCTGCGGGTCGGGTGAGGTGACGAGCGCGAGGTGCACCACCGCGTCGACGTCCAGGTCGGCGAGGAGGCCACCGAGGGAACCGTTGTCGACGCGGATCCGTTCGACCCGGTCCAGCAGGTCGGTGAACTCGATGCCGGAGTCCGGTGCGTCGACCCCGATGACCCGTTCGATGCGCGGGTCGGCGGCCAGACGGGCCGCCACGTGGGCTCCCAGGTAACGACCCACTCCGGTGACGACGACGACCCCCGGAGCACCTGAGGTGCCACCGGGGGTCATCTGACGCACCTACGCCGGCAGGATGGACCGAGCCGGGACGACCACGGCCTGATCACCTGAGCCTCCGGAGGTCGACAGTTTGGCAAGTGACGCCGAACGCCGGGCCTGAGCCCGGCGGCGATCACTTGCCGAGACGGCGACGCTGGACGCGGGTCTTGCGCAGCAGCTTGCGGTGCTTCTTCTTAGCCATGCGCTTACGGCGCTTCTTGACCACCGAGCCCATACGACAGCCTTTCGATACAACGTGCGGGGCGGACCGGATGACACCACGCAGGTGGCGACGGCGACCGCTTGCGGACAACGGACCGGACCAGTCTGGGCGGCGGGGCGCACCGGTGGGGTCTCGGTCGGGTTCCAGGGTAGCCGCAGGGCGTCAGCCGGACCAACGCGCCCCCGCCGCGGCCGCCTCTGGCGCACGACTGCGGGGCGCGCGAGCTCACTCCTCACGCCCACCGACGCCGGTCAACCGACGAGCGGAGGGTGAGGCGGTGGCTCAGGCGGTCTCCTGAAAGGCACCCCGGAGATATTCGTGCACCGCATGCTCGGGCACCCGGAATGACCGACCGACCCGGACGGCGGTGAGCTCACCGCTGTGCACCAGGCGATAGACGGTCATCTTCGACACCCGCATGACCGTCGCCACCTCCGCAACGGTCAGGAACTTGACCTCCGACAGCCGTCCGTCGGACTGTGACCCGGCCATGGCTCACCGACCCATCCCATGCCCGGCGCGTGCCAACCCGACGGATGCTCCGGGCCGGGCCGACGACGCGCGTGTTACCAGTACGGTAGCGGGGCGGTTGTGACCGGCGCGATCCCTTCCTGCAACTGATCATGCTCAGGTGGCCGGTTCACCCGATCCGTGCTCCCGGTATCCGCCCGTCCGCGTCCGTCGTCCGGTTGTTCCTTTGCCGCTCATTCGGTGCGTAGCGCGACCACCGGGTCGAGACGGCCGGCGCGCTGCGCGGGAACCACCCCGAAGACGATGCCCACCACCGCCGAGACCCCGAAGGCGAGCGCCAACGACCACCAGGTGATCGCCGCCGGGATCGGCGACAGCGCGTCGACAAGCAGGGCGGTGCCCACGCCCAGCGCCATCCCGGTCAACCCGCCGATCGTGGTGAGCAGCACCGCCTCCAGCAGGAACTGCACGCCGATGTCGCGGGGACGCGCCCCGACGGCCTTGCGCAGCCCGATCTCCCGGGTCCGCTCCCGGACGCTGACCAGCATGATGTTGGAGACGCCGACGCCGCCGACGAGCAGCGAGATGCCGGCGATGGCCGCCAGCACGCCGGTGAGGACGCCGAGGATGTCGCCGAGTACGCCGAGGATCTGCTGCTGGGTGACGGCGCTGAACTCGGTGTCCGGGTGGCGGCGGTTCAGCTCGGCGACGATCCGTTCGCCCAGCTCGTCGATCCGCTCCCGGTCCGGCGCCTTCACCGCGATGCCGTCGACCCGCTGGGTGCCCCAGAGTCGTTGCGCGGCGGTCACCGGCACGTGCACCTCGTCGTCCCGGTCGACGCCGAGGCTCTGCCCGAGGGGCGCGAACACACCGATCACCCGGAACCGCACCCCGGCCAGCGCCACCTGCTGGCCGAGCGGGTCCCGGTCGGGGAAGAGCGCACGGGCGACCGAGTCACCGAGCACCGCCACCCGGCGGCTGGTGTCCACGTCGGTGCCGGTGAGGTAACGTCCGCGCGCCAGCGAGCGGGTGAACACGGCCGGGGTCGTCTCCAGGACGCCCTGCACGGTGGTGAAGTCGGAACGGGCGCCGGCCCGCGCGGTCGCCCCCGAGGCGACGGTGACCGCCACCCGATCGGGGTCGCCGACCACCCGGGTGACGGCGTCCACGTCCTTGAGGGTCAGCGGCGAGACGACTGGCGCGTTGCCCACCTCGATGCGGCCTGGGACGACCAGCAGCAGGTTGGAGCCGAGGCCCTCGACCTGTTGCTCGACCTTCTGCTTGGTGCCGGTGCCGATCGCCACCAGCAGCACCACCGAGGCCACCCCGATGATCACCCCGAGCATCGTCAGCGCGCTCCGCATCCGGTTGGCCCGCAGGGCGTCCAGCGCCACCCGCCACGCCTCGGCGACCCTCACGCCGTACCTCCGGGCCGCTCGAACCCGCGCGAGCCCGCAGCGTTCTCACGCGCCTCGCCCGGGTCGGCCTCGGGCCGCTCGACCTCGCGCGGAAGGCGCCCGGTGGCTCCGGCGGCGCCACCGGAGCCACCGGACGGGTGCCCCGGACCGCTTCCGGACGCGGACCGGGGCTCCGCGCTGGGAGCGGGGACCAGTGTCGCAGGTCGACCGTGATCAACGGACGGCGGTCGATCATGAGCGGAGCGCGGGTCGCCGCTGTCCGCCACCACCACCCCGTCGCGCATGGTGATCCGACGATGGGCGCGGGCCGCCACCTCCTGGTCGTGGGTGACCATCACCAGCGCCACCCCCGACTCCACGTTCAGTTGTTCCAACAGCCCCAGCACGGCGGCGCCGGTGGCACTGTCCAGGTTGCCCGTGGGTTCGTCGGCCAGCAGCACCGTCGGCTCGGTGACCAACGCTCTGGCGATCGCCACCCGCTGCTGCTCACCGCCGGACATCTGGTTGGGCCGGTGGTCCAGCCGGTGCCCGAGGCCGACCCTGCCCAGCATCGCCGCCGCCCGCTCCCGCCGCTGCCGGGCCGGGACTCCCCGGTAGACCAGAGGCAACGCCACGTTCTCCACCGCCGAGGTACGCGGCAACAGGTGGAACGCCTGGAAGACGAAGCCGATGGTCTCGTTGCGCAGGGTCGCCATCTCCGGTGGGGCGAGGGCGTTGACGTCGCGTCCGCCGATCACCAGGCGGCCACCGGTGGGCCGGTCCAGCCCGCCGAGGAGGTGCATGAGGGTGGACTTGCCCGAGCCGGACGGGCCGACCAGGGCCACGTAGTCCCCCGGCTGCACGGTGAGCGACACCCCGCGCAGCGCCTCCACCGACACCCCGTCGAGCTGGTACGTCCGGGACACGTCCACCGCCTCGATGGCCGGAACGCGCTCCTCTGCCGGCGGATCGCCGCGCGGATCCGCGACGGCGGGTTCGCTCACCGGACTTCCTGGCCGTCGCGGACCTGGTCGGCGCCGCGCACCACGATCCGGTCGCCGGGCTGCACGCCGTTGAGGATCTGCACCAGGTCGGCCCCCTGGACGCCAACGGTCACCGACGCCCGGCCCGCCTTGCCGTCACGGACCACCCAGACCGCGTCCCGTCCGTCGGCGGAGAACACCGCCGACGCGGGGACCGTCACCGCGTCGGCGGCCTCGCGTACGCGCAGGTGCACGATCGCGTTCATGCCGGGGCGGGGCATCGGAGCGGGCTCGTCCTCGGCCAGCTTTCCGGCGCCCAGCGCCAGGCGGACCCGGTAGGTGACGCCGCCCTGCGCGGAGTTGGTGGGCAGCACGTCGACCGATCGGACGACCGCGTCGTAGCTGGCGCCGGCGACGGCGTCCAACTCGACGGTGGCCGGCACGCCGGCCTTGACCAGCAGCACGTCGGTCTCGTCCACCTCGGCGAGCAGACCCAACTGCCCGGTGTCGACAACGGTCAGCACCGGGGTGCCGGCGGTGACCTGACCACCGACCGCGACGGCGTCGTCCACGCCGGGGGGCGGCCCACCCTGGCTGGGGGCAAGCACGGACGGGTCGAGGCCGGCGCCACCGGCCTGTTCCAGGAGCCCGGCCAGACCGGCATTCGCTCCTCCCCCGGCCCGGGTGCCGCCGGGCTGCACCACCCCGGCGATCGGGGCGCGCAGGGTCAGCGCGTCGACCGTCGCCTTCGCCAGGTCGTACGCCTGCTGGGCCTGGAGCCGTTGCGCCGCCGAGAGAGCGCCGACGGCGGAACTCAACCCGTTGATCCCCCGCTGCACGGAGCGGACCGCCTGGTCGGCGCTACGCGCGGCGGCAGCGTACTGGCGTTGCGCGGACGTCACCTGGGTGAGCAGCGCGTCGCGCAGTTGCGGGTCGGCGATCTTCTCGGCCGCCGTGCGGGCCGCGTCGAACGCCTCGTCGGCGGCCTTGTCGGTGCCACGCCGGCTGCTGGTCAGGCTGCCCGCGCCGACGCCTCGGCCGGCGCGCTTCGCGGCGGCCAGCGCCTCCTTGGCCTGACGGAGGCGCTGTTGCGCGCTCGGCGAGTCGACCACCGCCAGCACCTGACCGCGCTTGACCCGCTGTCCGGGTTGGACGCGCAGGCTGGAGAGGGTGCCGTCGGCGGGAGCGGTGAGGGTGGCGGCGGCTCGGGCGGTGACAGTGGCGGGTGCGTCGATCACCTCGGTGACCGGGTTCCGGGTGGCCGACGCCAGCGCGAGATCGGGGCCTTCGTCGCCGCAGGAGGCGGCGGTGGTGGCGGTGAGGACGACGACGGCGGTCAGGGCGATGAGCAGGCGGGGCCGCATGGTGCTGGCGGGCCGTGACGACTGGGAACGGCGCACCCATCGATGGTACGGCGCACCGCCGCACCGCCTGCGAGCTGCGTCAGGCGGCGGTGGCGCGGACGTACGCCACGCACTCGTCGTGCAGCGTCGACCACTGCTCACCGAACGCCTTCTCGGAAGCCGCGTCGATGGTCCTGCCGTCGTGCACCACGGTCTTGAAGAAGGTGAGCAGCCGCAGCGGCCCGTACCTGTCGACGAGGTGCCGAACGGCCAGGTAGCCGATGCCGTAGCTGGCGGCGACCCGTTCGGCGGACGCGTCGTCGGCGGGGTTGACGCCCTCCAACTTGCCGTCCCAGCCGCCCCGGACCATCTTGCGCACGTCGGCGATCCCCTCGTACCGGTCGACCGCCTGGCCGCCGGCACCGGCGAACTCGGCCAGGCCCTCGACCAACCACCAGGTGAGCTTGCCCGGGTAGCCGCGCTCCGGCAGCGACGCCGCGTGGGTCAGCTCGTGCCGCAGCAGGTCGTCGGTGCCGCTGTTGGTGAGCCCTTCGGCGTTGAGCACCACCTCGTGGTGGCCGCCGCCCACCGTCACCGCGTAACCGCCTGTCCATTCCGGACGTTCCCCGCCGTACCAGCGTTGCCACTCGGTGCGCCCGGCGTAGAAGATCCGGTACCGGTCCGGAGGTGAGCCGGTCACCGCGTACCCGTCGGCGACCTTCGCCGCCGCCTCGGCCTGCGCGAGCAGGCCGGGCAGCTTGCCGCGCAGGACCGGGGTGGTGGCGACGATGGTCCGCGCGCCGATGGCGACCGCCAGGTTGCTGATCTCCCACGGTCGGGTGCCGGTCTCCACCGACTTGGATTCCTCCATGGCGACCATCCGGGGCTGGTCGCCGTTCTCCCGCCACCGGGTGCCGATCAGCACCGGGCTGGGCCGGCACTTCGGCGTGACGAAGCAGTACTGGAAGCGCACCAGCAGCCGCCACTCGCCGGGCTTGCCGATGATCGGCACGGGCAGGCCACTCGGCTCCGCCCGCCAGCCGGTCACCTTGAGCTCGCGCAGTGCGGCGAAGCGTCGGCGCAGGTCGTTGTGGGCGGCGGGATCGGCGACGGCGAGGAACCCGGCGCGGTCGCCGCCCAGGAGTGCCGCTGACTGCCGGTGGAGCTGGGCGGTGATCCGGTCGGACAGCCCTCGGGCCACGGCGGTGGCCGGGTCGTCGGCCGCCGAGGCGCCGACCCGGCTGACGGTGGCGCGCGAGCCTGTCTCCCGGATCACTCCGACGACGAGCGCCGCCGGCAGGCCGCAGCCCAGCAGCAGGACGACCACCACGAGCACCGTCCACAGCGGCCAGAGCCGCCGCGGTGCTGGCTGCTGCACCTCGTCAGTCACCCGCCGAAGGGTACGACCACTACCTGGACGCGGCGAGGCCGCCCCGGGCCGATCGGCCCGGTGGCTCGTTCACCCGCCGGTACGCGGCCAGGAGCGGAACGAGATGTCCATGCTCGCGACCAACTGGTGGTACGAGCGGTCGACGTCACGGGGCAGACCGAAGCCCCCCGCGGCCTCCAGGGTCACGAAACCGTGCAGGGCGCTGCGCAGCACGCGGGTCGCGTCCACCGCGTCGTCCCCGGTGAGCCCGTACCCGCGCAGCACCGCGAAGACGGCACCGACGGCGCGTTCGCCGGCCTCGACGTGTTCCGGGTCGGCCGGGTCCGGCACCCGCTGGGTGGTCGGGTAGCGGCCGGGGTGCCGGAGGGCGTAGCCACGGTAGGCGTCCGCTATGGCCCGGAGCGCGTCGCCACCGGAGCGGCCGACCGCGGCGGTGGTCATTTCGGTGGCCAGTTCGGCGGTCGCCAGGGCGGCCAGTTTCTGGGTCAACGCGTCCGCCCCCCGTACGTGCTTGTAGAGGCTGGGCAGCGCCACCCCGAGCCGGCTGGCGAGCGCGGCGAGGGTGAGCTGCGGGAAGCCGACCTCGTCGGCGAGCCGGGCCGCCTCCCGTACGACGGTCTGCTGGTTGAGGCCGACCCTAGGCACCGGCGCACACCGCCAGGAAGCCGAGCAGCTCCTCGGCGGTGCGTTGCGGCCGGTCGGCGTGCGGGTAGTGGCCGGACTCCTCGATCATCCGAGCTTCGGCGGTGCCGAAGAGCCGCCGGGCGGCCCGCGCCTCGGCTCCCGGGTCGGGGAAGTCCGGGTCCTTGGAGCCCATCAGCACCAGCACCGGTTGCCGCACCTGCGGGGCACGGGCGGTCCAGTGCGGCTCGGCCGGTGCGATCACGCCGCGCGTAGCGGCCATCCGACCGGGCTCGCGCAGGTTGGCCACCATCGAGCGGCGGTACGCGGCGTCGTCGACGGGCCGGTGCACCGGGAAGAGGGTGTTGTGGAACATCCCGAACAGTCGAGCATTGTGCAGCACCGACCACATCGCCATCCGCAGCAGCGGGTTGAGCTTCGGCTGACCGACGAACGCGCCGATCTGCACGATGCCGGTGACCAGTTCGGGTGCGTCGGTGGCGGCGAAGACCACCGCCGCCGCGGCGGACGAGCTGCCGACCAGCACGGCCGGGCCGGCGTCGAGGTCGCGGACCACGGCCAGCAGGTCCGCGCCGACCTCCGCCGGGGCGTACGTGGGCCAGCCGGCGCTGGACTCGCCGTGCCCCCGGACGTCGACCGAGGCGACCCGGTGACCGGCGGCCACCAGCAGCGGCACGAGGTGCCGGAAGCTCGCCCTGTTCTCGCCCATGCCGTGCGCGAGGACCACCAACGGCCCCTCGCCCTGCACCTCGTACGCGATGTGTCCACCGTCCCGCCGCACCTGGCTAGTTGTCATAGCTTTAAAGCTAAGCTACTTAGCCAACGTTGGCAAGCCGGTTACCGGAAACGGGCCGGCAGCAACCCGAGGGGTCGCCGCCGGCCCGTTTCGCCGAACCGGAGGAACTACTTCTTGGAGATCAGGGCACGGCCGAAGAAGACCAGGTTGGCGGGGCGCTCGGCGAGCCGGCGCATCAGGTAGCCGTACCACTCGTCGCCGTACGGGACGTAGGTGCGCACCGTGTAGCCCTCGCCGGCCAACCGGGCCTGCTCCTCGGGGCGGATGCCGTAGAGCATCTGGAACTCGAAGCGCTCGGGACCCCGGTCGAACCACCGGGCCCGGTCCTCACCGATGGCGATCATCCGCGGGTCGTGGGTGGCCAGCATCGGGTAACCGTCGCCGGACATCAGGATGTTCATGCAGCGCACGTACGACTTGTCCACCTCACGGGCCGACTGGTACGCCACCGACTCCGGCTCCTTGTAGGCGCCCTTGCACAACCGCACCCGCGACCCGGCCGAGGACAGCTCCCGGCAGTCCGACTCGGTCCGCCGCAGGTACGCCTGGAGCACCGCGCCGGTCGACGGGAAGTCCTTGCGCAGCCGGCTCAGCACCTCCAACGTCGAGTCGGTGGTGGTGTGGTCCTCCATGTCCAGGGTGACAGTGGTGCCCGCCGCGTCGGCCGCCGCGCAGATCGCCCGCGCGTTGTCGTACGCCAACTGCTCGTCGAACATCTGGCCGAGGGCGGAGAGCTTCACGCTCACCTCGGCGGCCGGGGTGAGCCCAGCGGCGCCGAGCATCTTCAGCAGTTTCAGGTATTCGTCCCGGGTGGCGGTGGCCTGCTCGGGGCGGACGGTGTCCTCACCGAGGTGGTCGAGGGTGACCGCGAGGCCGTCGTCGACGAGCCCGCGGGTCGCGCGCAACGCGTCGTCGGTGGCGGCGCCGGCGACGAACCGGCGGACGACGTCCCGGGTGTACGGGGCAGTCGCGACGAGCCGCTCGACCTGGGATGACCGGGAGGCGGCGAGGATGACGGAACGGAGCATGAGCCGAGCGTAACGCCCCTGTGAGGGGCCCCGCCGAGGGGCGGCCGGGCCACCTCGGCCCGGGGGCGGGGCGGCGGCGGTGGCGTTGATCGGCTACAACGATGCCGTGGACCAACGCCCCCGCCGCCGACTCCGCTCGGCCTCCGTGCAGCTCGGCGCGCTCACCGCTCTCGCGCTCGCTCTCTCTGGCTGCAACATGACCTCGGACGACGACGATGACGACGACTGCGCCCTCGGGCCGGTCGGCGGCGGCGGCACCGTCGCGCTCGCGATGCGGGTCAGCGACCCGGCCGCCGGTCGCTCCGCCCCGGAGCCGACCACCGCCGCCCTGCCCGAACGCGGTGGATTCGGCACCCACCTCGCCGCCTGCGGCGGCTGACGTGCGCCGCGAGACGGTCACGCCGCGCCCCGACTGGGACGCCACCATCCGGTCGCAGGGTCTGGTCTACGTCGACACCGAGCTGCCCGACGGCGGGATCATGTCGTACTGGGACGAGACCGCCGCGTACGCGTTCGACCTGGACGAGGTGCTGCGGCTGGAGGAGGCCACCGAGGAGCTGCACCGGATGTCGGTGGCCGCCGCCGAGCACGTGGTGACGCAGCGCCGGTACGCCGAGTTCGGCATCCCGGAGTGGGCGGCCGAGGCGGTGGCCCGGTCGCTGCGGGAAGCGCCACCGACCCTGTACGGGCGCTTCGACCTCGCGTACGACGGCACCTGGCCTCCGAAGATGTTGGAGTACAACGCGGACACCCCCACCGCGCTTGTCGAGGCGAGCATCATCCAGTGGTACTGGTTGGAGCAGACCCGGCCGGAGCTGGACCAGTGGAACAGCCTGCACGAGCGACTGGTCGGCGCCTGGGCCAAGATCGGGGCAGGGTTGCACGACCCCCTGGTGCACGTGCTCTGGTCGAACGAGGAGGAGTCCGGCGAGGACCACATGACCGCCGGCTACCTCGCCGAGACCGCCCGGCAGGCCGGTCTGAGCGTCGAGCTCCAACCCATCCAGGAGATCGGCTGGGACGGCCGACGCTTCGTCGACGCCGACGACCGCCCGGTGACCACCTGCTTCAAGCTCTACCCGTGGGAGTGGATGCTGGCCGAGCCGTACGGGCCGGCGGCCCTGGCCCCGGGCACCCCGACCACCTGGATCGAGCCGGCCTGGAAACTGCTGCTCTCCAACAAGGCACTGCTCGCTGTCCTCTGGGAGCTGTACCCCGGCCACGAGCTCCTGCTCCCGGCGTACCTCGACTCGCCGCGCGGCATGCCGGAGTACGTCGCCAAGCCGCTGCTCGGCCGCGAAGGCGGTTCGGTACGCATCGTCACCGCCGATGAGGAGATCACCAACCCGGGGATCTACGGCGACGAGGGCTGGTGTTACCAGGAGTTCCGGGCGTTGCCGCAGTTCGCCGGCAACCGGATGGTGCTGGGCAGCTGGATCGTCGACGGCGAGTCGGCAGGCGTGGGCGTGCGGGAGAGCGCCAGTCTGATCACTGACGGCTACGCGCGGTTCCTGCCGCACTACATCGACGCGCCGCGCACCCGCTGAGTCGTCTACCGTTGGGGGTGTGAACTTCGACGCGTACGCCCGGACCGGTGTTGACCTAGTCAACGCCCGCCTGGACGACCTCGACGACCTGCGGGCCCTCTTTCCCGACGAGAACGGCTGGATGCGCGACGAGGTCGCCGACCGGGACGTCGCCATCTTCCGCCGGGCGCAGAAACGGTTGCGCGACGTCTTCGAGTACGGCACCTCGGGGCGGGACGCCCAGGCGGTCACCGAGCTGAACGCGCTGCTCGAGGCGTTCCCGGTGCAGCCGCGCATCTCCGGGCACGACTCCAGCGACTGGCACATGCACGTGACCAGCCGGGGTGCCTCGGTCAGCGCCGAATACCTGGCCGGCGCGGCCTGGGGCCTGTCGGTCTGGCTCTGCGAGTACGGCAGCGCCCGGTTCGGGGTCTGCGCCGACGAGCGGTGCGGCAACGTCTACCTGGACACGTCGTCCAACTGCTGCCGGCGGTTCTGCTCGGAGCGCTGCGCCACCCGCTCACACGTCGCCGCGCACCGGGCCCGTAAGCGGGCGGCGGTCGGCGAGCAGGTGACCGTCGCCCCGCAGCAGACCTCCGCCACCGACTCCCTCTCACCGGTCAGCTGACCGACACCGCCCGATCGTGGGCGGGCGGGTCAGGCGTCGACAGGTGACGGCGCGGTCAGGTGCTGGCGGGCGAACTCCAGCGCGGCGCGCAGGTCCGCCTCGCGCACCGCGCGGCTCTTCGCGCCCCGGGTGGCGACCTCCACAGCCACCGCCCCGGTGAAACCCCGGCCCGCCAGCGAGGAGAGCAGCTCCCCGCAGGGCTGGGTGCCACGCCCGGGCACCAGGTGCTCGTCGCGGCCCTCGCCGGTGCCGTCACCGAGGTGCACGTGCGCCAGCCCGGCGCCCATCCGGTCGGCCATCTCCAGGGGGTCGCTGTGCGAGGCCGCGCAGTGCGACAGATCCAGGGTGTACGACGGGTAGCCGGCGTCGGTCGGGTCCCAACCGGGCACGTACGGGACGAACTGCCGGCCCGCCATCCGCACCGGGTACATGTTCTCCACAGCGAAGCGCAGCCCGCTGAACCGGTCCGCTACGGTGGCCAGACCCTCGGCGAAGTTGCGCGCGTAGTCGCGCTGCCAGGTGAACGGTGGGTGCACCACGACGGTCGGCGCGCCCAGCGTCTCGGCCAGCTCGGCGGCCTTGCGCAGGCGCTCCCACGGGTCCGGGCTCCACACCCGCTGGGTGACCAGCAGGCAGGGCGCGTGCACCGAGAGCACCGGCACGTCGTAGTGCGCGGAGAGACCGCGCAGCGCACCCGCGTCCTGGCTGACCACGTCGGTCCAGACCATCACCTCGACGCCGTCGTAGCCGAGCGCCGCGGCCAGTTGGAACGCCGCCGCGGTCGGCTCGGGAAAGACCGACGAGCTGGACAGGAGCACGGGAACGCGGGAAGTCACATCAGCCAGCGTAGCCCGGCAGCGCCGGGGGCATCGTGACGAGCGCCGGCAAAACGGCCGAAAACGGCCGCCGGATCAGATCGGCTCCAGTTGATCGAGTCGACGGAGGATGACGCCCTCCCGCAGCGCCCACGGGCAGATGTCCAGCGAGTCCAGATCCAGGCGGCGCATCACCGCCTCGGCGACCACGGCACCGGCCAGCAACTGGTGGGCCCGACCCGTGCTGACCCCCTCCAACTCCATCAACTGCGCCGGTGGGATGTGCCGGATGAAACCGATCACCTGCCGCAGACCGGCCCGGGTGAGGCTGCGTCGCGCCCACAGCCCGGCACCGGACGGGGCGGCCCCGGCGAGTCGAGCCAGCGTGCGGAACGTCTTCGAGGTGGCCACCGTCCGGTCCCAGCCGACCTGGGTGACCTGGTCGACGACCTTGTCCAGCCGGCTGTCCACGTACTCCCGGAGCTTCTCGACGGCCTCCGCCGACGGCGGGGCCGCGCTGGCCGGGTCGACCCGCAGCCGCTCGCGGGTCAGCCGGCCGGCACCGAGCGGCAGGGAGACCGCGACGTCCGGGTCCTCGTCGATGCCGGCGGCGATCTCCAACGAGCCGCCACCGATGTCGAGCACCAGCAACCGGCCGGCCGACCAGCCGAACCACCGCCGGACGGCCAGGAACGTCGAACGCGCCTCGTCCGCCCCGGAGAGCACCGCCAGGCGTACGCCGGTCTCGTCCCGGACCCGGGCCAGCACCTCGGCCGCGTTCGTGGCGTCGCGCACCGCGGACGTGGCGAAAGCGATCAGGTCGTCGGCCTCCAGCCCGGCAGCCGCCGCCTTGGCCATGCCCACGGCCTTGACCAGGCCGTCGGCGCCCGCCTCGGTCAGCTCGCCGTCGGGGCCGATCTGCTCGGCCAGCCGGAGCACCACCTTCTCGGAGTGCGCAGGCCACGGGTGCGCGCCGTGGTGCGCGTCCACCACGAGGAGATGCACCGTGTTGGATCCGACGTCGAGGACACCCAGTCGCATGGTGAAGACAGTAGGCGCAACACGTTTGCGCGGCTCACCGGCCTGCGGACGTCACCGCGCGTACGCTGGGCCGAGTGACGATGGAGCTCCGTGTGCTGGTGGACGACCCGGGTGACCCGCGCAGCCGCGAGGTGCCCCTGGACTTCCCTCGGGAATGGATCGAGTTCACCGATCCGGCCGACGAGACGCACCTGATCCGGGCCGACCTGACCTGGCTGCTCTCCCGCTGGACCTGCATCTTCGGCAAGGGCTGCCACGGCATCATCGCCGGCCGGGCCGCCGACGGGTGTTGCTCGCACGGCGCGTTCTTCACCGACTCGGACGACGAGAAGCGGGTTCGCAACGCCGTCCGGCGGCTCACCCCGTCGACCTGGCAGCACTTCCGGCGCGGGTTCAAGAACTGGACCGACGAGGACACCATCGACGGCAAGAACCCGGCCCGCCGCACCGCCACCCAGAGCCCCGACGCTCCGTGCGTGTTCCTCAACGACGCCGACTTCGCCGGCGGTGGCGGTTGCGCCCTGCACGCCCAGGCGCTGCGCGACGGGGTGCACCCGTTGGAATACAAGCCGGACGTCTGCTGGCAACTGCCGATCCGCCGCGATCAGGACTGGGTGAAGCGACCGGACGACAGCAAGGTGCTGGTCTCCACCCTGTCCGAGTTCGACCGGCGAGGCTGGGGAGCCGGCGGGCACGACCTGGACTGGTGGTGCACCTCCTCGACGGACGCGCACGTCGGCACCGAGCCGATGTACCTGTCGTACGCCCCGGAGTTGACCGCGCTGATCGGC
Source organism: Micromonospora sp. DT15 (assembly GCF_049841475.1). NCBI lineage: Bacteria > Bacillati > Actinomycetota > Actinomycetes > Micromonosporales > Micromonosporaceae > Micromonospora > Micromonospora sp. DT15. The sequence goes on along the minus strand of NZ_JBNCKJ010000005.1, from coordinate 34,029 downwards.
GCTGCCGCGTACGAGCGGCTGGCCGAGCTGTGCGCGACCAGGACGAAGCAGGGCATGATCGCCCCGCACCCGGCCGACCAACTCTAGGGATCTTGGCAGCATTCCCGCTGCCCCGGCGGTCGTCGCTCAGCGCAGGGCGGCGTCGACAAGCGTGCGAGCGCTGCGTTGGGCCGCGTCGGCGATCAGGGGGTCGCCGTCCAGCACACCGGCGACGAGCCCGCCGTCCAGCAGCAGGGTGAGCTGCTGGGCGAGCAGTTCCGGGTCGGCCGCGCCGGCCCGGCGGGCCAGCTCGGTCACCCAGGCACGGACCACTGTCTTGTGCTCGACCGTCCGGAGGCAGTGCCCTCGGCTTCGGCGACCCCGCGAGGGCCGCGCGACTATGGCACGACGGCCTCGCGACGGCCTCGCGGACGAGGGGCGGGACATTGGTCCGGGGCGCTTTGGAGCTGAATCGCTTGTGACATCAGCGGAAGACACCGGCCGGCGACGGCGGATGACTCGTTAGTGGCATCAGCTCCAAAGGACTGCCAACCGCACTGCCGCCCCTCCGGGCGTCCAGTGAGGGCTGCACGCCGACACCTCTGCGACTCGGCAGAGGGCTGCAGTAGACAGGCCTGTCTGTTCGCCTGCTTGCGATCGGCATGAGCCGATCCGATGTCCCGACGGAGGATCGATCGACATGCGCATCGCAGTTCTCGGCACCGGCTCGGTCGGTCGAGCCATCGCCGCCCGCACGGCGGAGTTGGGTCACCAGCAGGGTGGTCAAGTCCCTCAACACGGTGACCGCCGAGCTGATGGTGCACGCGCATCAGCTCGCCGAAGGTGCGCACAGTGTCTTCGTCTCCGGCGACGACGCGGAGGCCAAGCGGATCGTCACCGGACCGCTCGTCAGCTTCGGCCACACCGACGTGATCGACCTCGGCGACCTCTCCACCGCGCGGGGCACCGAGATGCTGCTGCCGCTCTGGTTGCGGCTCTACGGTCGACTCGACACCGCCAACTTCAACATCAAGGTCGTCCGCTGACCGAGCGGAAACAGCCCGACGGGGGCCTGCGTCGAGCGCAGACCCCCTTCGCGTACGCCGATCACGGCTCGAACTTGTAGCCCAGACCCCGCACCGTGACGATGAAGCGCGGCGCGGACGGCTCCGGTTCGATCTTGGAGCGCAGCCGCTTGACGTGCACGTCGAGCGTCTTGGTGTCACCCACGTAGTCGGCGCCCCAGACCCGGTCGATGAGCTGGCCCCGGGTGAGCACCCGGCCCGCGTTGCGCAGCAGCAGCTCCAGCAGCTCGAATTCCTTCAGCGGCAGCTGCACGGCCCCGCCGTCGACTGTCACCACGTGCCGCTCGATGTCCATCCGCACCGGGCCGGCGGCGAGCGTCGGCGCACCCGCCTCGGCCACCTCCGGGCTCTGCCGGCGCAGCACCGCCCGGATCCGGGCGACAAGTTCCCGCGGAGAGTACGGCTTCGTGACGTAGTCGTCGGCGCCGATCTCCAGCCCGACCACCTTGTCGATCTCGCTGTCCCGAGCGGTGACCATGATGATCGGCACGGCGGAGCGCTGCCGCAGTTGCCGGCAGACCTCGGTCCCCGACATCTCGGGCAACATCAGGTCGAGCAGCACGATGTCGGCGCCGGTCCGGTCGAACTCGGTGAGGGCGTCGGTGCCGGTCGCGGCGACCGAAACCTCAAAGCCCTCCTTACGGAGCATGTACGACAAGGCGTCGGAGAACGACTCCTCGTCCTCGACCACGAGAACGCGGCTCAACGGGGATTTCCTTTCCATCTGCTGTCAGACCTGCCGTAGACCAGTCGGACCGGACTCGATCCCAACCGGCGGCAGTGTCGCCAGGAGGTCATCCGGTGGACTGGCGGGCAGCCGGAGGGTGAACGTCGATCCACCACCAAGAGTGCTCGACACCTCGACCCGTCCGCCATGGTTGCTCGCAATGTGTTTCACGATCGCCAGGCCGAGCCCGGTGCCGCCGGTGGCACGCGAGCGGGCCTGGTCGGCCCGGTAGAACCGCTCGAAGATCCGGTCCACGTCGGTGGGGGCGATACCGATGCCCTGGTCGGCGACGGCGACCTCGACGTGCTCGTCGTCGCCCCGCAGGGTCACCCGCACCGTGGTGTCCTCGCCCGAGTAGTTGATGGCGTTCTCCACCAGGTTCGCCACCGCCGTGGCGAGTTGGGAGTCGCTGCCGTACGCGGTCAGGCCACGTTGCCCGTCCACGGTCACCGCGACACCCCGGGCGGAGGCCGTGGTGCGGGTCCGGTCGACCACCTCGGCGATCACCCAGTCCAGCGCGACTGGCTCCGGTGGCGGCTGCGGCTCAGCCCCCTGCAACCGGGTCAGTTCCAGCAACTCCTGCACCAGCCGACCCAGCCGGGTCGACTCGTGCTGGATCCGTTCGGCGAACCGACGGGCGGCCACCAGGTCCTCGGAGAGGTCGGGCGCTGCGGCGTCGGCCGGCTCGGTCGCGTCCAGCAACGCCTCGGCGAGCAGTTGCAGGGCACCGATCGGGGTCTTCAGCTCGTGGCTCACGTTCGCCACGAAGTCGCGTCGTACCCGGGTCAACCGGTGCGACTCGGTCACGTCGACCGCCTCGACCGCGATGAACCCGTTGCCGAGACCCATTGCCCGCAGGTGCACGCCGAGCGGGTTCTCCCCCGCGCTGTCGCGACCTCGGGGCAGGTCCAGCTCGATCTCGCGTCGTACGCCGGTGCGCCGCACCTGACCGGCGAGGGTACGGATCAGCGGGTGCGCGGCGATGGAGCCGGGTGTGCTGCCGGTACGCAGCAGCCCCATCGCGCGGGCAGCCGGGTTGATCAGAACGGGGACATCGTCGTTGTCCAGAACCACGACACCGGCCCGGAGGGAGTCGATCGTCCGACGACCGAGCCCGGCCTGCTGCTCGTCGACTATCGCGGGCCTCCCCCTGTTCCAGCGGAAGCTGACGCTCCCCGTCGACGTGGAGCGACCGTCCCGCCTCGGCAGGAACCGGGGCAGCAGCAAGCCGGCGGCCATCCCGGCCACCAACGCCACGGCCACCACGACCGCCACCGTCCACTCCACCCGGCGATCGTAGGGTCATTGTTAACCTGGCTACCACACAGAACGGGACGAACTACCCTCACTTACGGAAGTGTTCACCCCCACGTCTGGCGTCGTTCACCGTGGTTCATCCGGGATCCGTCCGAGCGCCCTACCGTTGGCGTCGCACCTGCTCAACCCCCTGCGCCGGCACCCGTCGGCGGCGACCGACCACAGGACGTGATGATGCGCGACGAGTTCCGGGCCGACCTCCAGATCGTCAGCCAACTGCTGGTGGACATGGCGGAGGGCGTCCGCGCCGCCATGCGCCAGGCCACCCGGGCCCTGCTCACCGCCGACCGGCAGGCCGCCGAGACGGTCATCGAGCGGGACGCCGAGATCGACGACCTCTACCGGCACGTCGAGGAGCGGGTCTGTGACCTGCTCGCCCGACAGGCGCCGGTCGCCTCCGACCTCCGGGCGATGATCACCGCGCTGCACGTGGCCGCTGATCTGGAGCGGATGGGCGACCTCGCCGAGCACGTGGCGAAGACCGCGCTGCGCCGGCACCCCTCTCCCGCCGTCCCGGCCGAGCTGCGGACGGTCTTCACCGAGATGTCCGAGATCGCCGACCGGATGGCCGTCAAGATCGGTTCGGTGCTGGCAAAGCCCGACGCCGACCTCGCCGGCGAGCTGGACCGCGACGACGACGCCATGGACGAGCTGCACAAGAACCTGTTCGCCGTGCTGCTCGGCGACGACTGGCCGTACGGGGTGGAGACGGCGATCGACGCCACCCTGCTGGGCCGCTTCTACGAGCGCTTCGCCGACCACGCGGTGAACGCCGGCGAGCACGTGATCTACCTGATCACCGGGGAGAGCGCCCCCAGCGGTAACTGACCGGCAGGCAGAGGGCCCCTCACCATCGCTGTCCGCGATGACGAGGGGCCCCCTTCTCTGGTGGCTCAGCTTCTGGTGGCTCAGCGCCCCTGGTTGGCCACCGCCGCGGCGGCTGCCTTCGCGGCGGTCGGGTCGAGGTAGGTGCCGCCCAGGGTGAGCGGACGCAGCTGCGGGTCGAGGTCGTAGCGCAGCGGGATGCCCGTCGGGATGTTCAGCTTGGCGATCGCCTCGTCGGAGATCTGATCGAGGTGCTTGACCAGGGCGCGCAGCGAGTTGCCGTGCGCGGCCACCAGCACCGTCCGGCCGGCCAGGATGTCCGGCACGATCGAGTCGTACCAGTAGGGCAGCATCCGGTCGACGACGTCCTTGAGGCACTCGGTGCGCGGCATCAGCTCGGTCGGCAGCAGCGCGTAGCGCGGGTCACCCACCTGCGACCACTCGTCGTTGTCGTCGATGGGCGGCGGTGGCGTGTCGTACGACCGGCGCCAGAGCATGAACTGCTCCTCGCCGTACTCGTCGAGGGTCTGCTTCTTGTCCTTGCCCTGCAGGGCGCCGTAGTGCCGCTCGTTGAGCCGCCACGACCGGCGCACGGCGATCCAGTGCCGGTCGGCGGCGTTGAGCGCCAGCTCGGCGGTGCGGATCGCCCGACGCATCAGGCTGGTGTGCACGACGTCCGGCAGCAGGCTGTGCTCGCGCATCAACTCGCCGCCGCGCCGCGCCTCGCCCTCGCCCTTCGCGGTCAGGTCGACGTCCACCCAGCCGGTGAAGAGGTTCTTGGCATTCCAATCGCTCTCACCGTGGCGCAGCAGGACCAGCGTCCCGACGGTGGGCCCTTCGCTCGCAGTCATGCGGATCATCCTGCCTCAACCGCCCGGCGGACACGCGGGCAGCCGTCGTGACGACCACCACGTAAAAAAGCTGATGACCAGCGAATCCGGCCGCCACTAGGGTTGTAAGGCACGCCAGTCAGATCGGTCATTACTTGCAAGCGGGGCGCCATATGCGGACGATGCGGAGTTGGTTCCGGGACACCACCCGCGGCCTACCGACCACTTTCTGGTACCTGTGGTCGGGCACCCTGATCAACCGACTCGGCTCGTTCGTCCTCGTCTTCCTCGCCATCTACCTGACCCAGGAACGTGGCTTCTCGGCCTCGCAGGCCGGCCTGGTGATCGGCCTCTGGGGTGTCGGCGGGGCGTTCGGCACCACCGCCGGCGGCACCCTCGCCGACCGGTGGGGCCGCCGGCCGACGCTGCTCACCGCCCACGTGGGCGCGGCGGCCATGATGCTCGGGCTCGGGCTGGCACGGGATCTCTGGGCGGTGGCGCTGGGCGCGCTGCTGCTCGGCATGTTCGCCGAGGCGGCCCGGCCCGCGTTCGGGGCGATGATGATCGACGTGGTGCCGGCGAAGGACCGGCTGCGCGCCTTCTCGCTCAACTACTGGGCGATCAACCTCGGCTTCGCCTGCGCCGCCGTCCTCGCCGGCCTCGCCGCCCAGGCCGACTACCTGCTGCTGTTCGTGGTCGACGCCGCCACCATGCTGATCACCGCGTTGATCATCTTCAGCAAGGTGCCGGAGACCCGACAGGCCGGTCCCGCCACCGCCGTCACGGCAGCGGCGGCTCCGCGCGGCGCCCTGCGCACCATCCTCACCGACCGGGTCTACCTCGGCTTCGTGGCACTCAACCTGTTCGCCGCGCTGGTGTTCCTCCAGCACATCTCGATGCTGCCGATCGCGATGGGCGACGACGGTCTGAGCCCCGCCACCTACGGCTCGGTGATCGCGCTCAACGGCATCCTCATCGTGGTCGGCCAGCTCTTCGTGCCCCGACTGATCCGGGGTCGGAGCCGCTCACACGTGCTCGCGCTGGCGTCAGTGGTGATGGGGGTGGGGTTCGGACTGACCGCGTTCGCCGGCACCCCCTGGTTCTACGGGCTGACAGTGCTGATCTGGACGGTCGGCGAGATGCTGAACTCGCCCTCCAACTCCACGCTGATCGCCGAGCTCTCCCCGGCCGAGCTGCGCGGGCGCTACCAGGGTGTGTTCTCCCTCTCGTGGCAGATCGCCGGGGCCAGCGCGCCGATCCTCGGTGGCCTGGTGCGCGAGCACGCCGGAAACGACACCCTCTGGTACGGCTGCGCCGCGCTCGGCCTGCTGACCGCGGTGGCCCACCTGGTGTCCGGGCCGGCCCGGGAACGGCGTGCGGCAGCGCTGCGCCACTCCGGCGAGGCACTGGCACCGACGACCGTCTCCCGCGCGGCACAGCCCGCCGAGGCATAACAAGTGGCGCGGCGGTGCCGGATTTCCTACTGTGCAGGTTGAATAGTTAACAACCTGAACTGTCGGGAGGTCGGGTGCACGCCCTGCGGCGCTGGTGGCACGACACCGCAGGCGGACTACCCGCCACCTTCTGGTACCTCTGGGCCGGCCTGCTGATCAACCGGGCCGGCGCGTTCGCCATGCTCTTCCTCTCGCTCTACCTCACCGACGTACGCGGCGCGAGCGAGGCGCTGGCCGGCACCGTGGTCGGCGCGTACGGGGCCGGCGGGGCGGCCGGCGTACTGCTCGGCGGGGTGCTCGCCGACCGGTGGGGCCGCCGGGCGACCCTGCTCGCCGCGCACCTGGCCACTGTCGGCCTGATGGTGGCGCTGGCCTTCACCCGACCCCTGCTGCTGATCGCCGTGCTCTCCGCGCTGATCGGCGTGGTCCACTCGATGCCCAGCCCGGCGTTCGTGGCGGCGATCGTCGACGTGGTGCCCGCCGAACGCCGCTCGCGCGCGTTCAACCTTCAGTTCTGGGCGTTCAACCTGGGCATGGCGGTCGCCTCGCTGCTCGCCGGGGTGCTGGCCGAGGCGAGCTTCACCGCGCTCTTCCTTGTCGACGCGAGCGCCACACTGACCGCCGCCGCCGTGATCGCCTGGAAGGTGCCCGAAACCCTGCGGCTGGCCCGGCCAGCGGCCGGCCCCACGCCCACCACCAGCGCGGCACCGAAATCCGTCCGGGCCCGTCGGCCCGGACTGCACACCGCGCTCACCGACCGCACCTTCCTGGTCTTCGTCGGGCTCACCTTCGTGCTGGCCGTACTCACCATGCAGACGTCGACCATCATGCCGCTGGCCATGCGCGCGGACGGCCTGGGCCCATCGGCGTACGGGCTGGTGGTGGCGCTCGGCGGCACGCTGATCGTGGTCGGGCAGTTGTTCGTGCCCCGGCTGATCGACAGGCACCGCAAGGACGTCGTGCTGGCCGCCTCCACGGCACTGCTCGCGCTCGGTTTCGGGGCGCTCGCCATCGCCGACGAACTGGCCATCTACCTGGGTGCCGCAGTGGTCTGGACGGTCGGCTCGATGCTCGCCGCCCCGCCCAACGCGCAGATCAACGCGGACCTGGCGCCACCGCAGCTGCGAGCCCGCTACCAGTCGGTCTTCTACCTGACCTTCCCCGCTGCGGCGTTCGTCGCGCCCACCCTCGGCGGGGTGAGCCTCCAGCACCTCGGCGACCGGCACTGGCTGATCGTGGGCGGGCTGGGTCTGCTGGCCGCGCTCGGACACCTGCTCGCCGGACCACCCCGGGAGCGGCACGTCGCCGCGCTGCGCCGGGTTGTCGACCCAAAGCCGACAACCGACGCGGACCGCGTACCGATCGGATGACCGACGCAAAGCGCCCACCACGTCCCTGAGGTCGTGGTGGGCGCTCGAAGGCGGGGCCGGCGGCGGCGGGCAACACTCACCCCCGTAAGCATCGCCCGCTCACGCCGCCGGTCCAAACAGGTGGGAAACCGTCCCCCAACGGTTGTTCCACCCGTCCCCTCGCGCCTCGTCTGGTGCGCGGATCTGATCGATCCGCCGCTCCCCCGAACGTTTCCAAACGTGGCGCGGTGCAATAAAGCTAGTTCGCCCGGATTCTGGATTCAACCCAGAACGGCTGTCTCGCCGGTCACAACTGGCGAGTATCCGCTGCTCCGGCCTCGTCCGTTGGCAACAGCCGGGTACCCGTCGGCCATTCCCGCAAACACCTCAACCGTCTTCCCGATCGGGTGACTCGGTCCGGAAGAAGCTGCTCTGACGGCCGTTCCGCAACTGTTCCTGATAAATCAGGTTCAGTCGCCGCAGGTCAAACGTGTAGAACCACTCATCCCAGGTGATCTCGCGAATCCGGCTGCTTTCCCGGTATCCGGGAATGTTGAAGGTCAACACACCCGCACGGCCATCCCGCTCGGTGCCGGCGATGGTCGCCGGCTTGGCCCCGCGTTCCCGGGCCCACCGCTGGATCACCTCGTGGTTCGCCGTGATCAAACTCCGTCCCGGCCGCTCCGGCCGGTCCGTGATCGACGAGATCACCTGCGAACTACGGACCGACCGCCCCGTACCCCGTCCGGTCCGGATCCCGCCGGCCGCCGTCCCACCACCGGCAGACGGCGTCAACGTGCGCTTGGCCGCCGCGCTCTTGGCCGGTGCGCTCTTGGCCGGTGCGGTGCGCTTCGCTGTCGTACGCTTCGCCGCCGCGCTCTTGGCCGGCGTCGCGCGCTTCGCTGCCGGCCGCGCCGGTGCCGTCTTCGCCGGCGCCTTCCGCGCGGGCGCCGTACGCGCCGTCGCTGTCTTGCGGGCCGCCGTGCTCTTCCGCGCCGCAGCGGTCTTCCGGGCGGCGGTGGTCCTGCTCGCAGCCGTGGTCCTGCTCGCGGCCGTGCTCTTGCGGGCGGCCGTCGACGTCGCCGCTGTGGTCCTCTTCGCGGCCGTCGCCTTCTTCGCAGGTGCCCTCTTCGCCGCCGCCGTCGACTTCCGCCCGGCTGTCGCCTTCGTAGCGGCGGCCCGCTTCGCGGGCGCGCTCTTGTTCGCCGGCGCGGCCTTCGCGCGGCTCGACGTCGGCCTGGCCGCCGACTTTCTGGTGGCGGCGGCCCGACCCGCCGACGCCCTGGTGCCGGCGGCCCGGCCCGACGGGCCCGTGCTGCTCCGACCCGCGCCGGCCCGCATCGAACGCACCAACTGTTTCACCAGCTCCGGCTTGCGCAGAGCGGAGATCCCGGAGACGCCGCGTTTGCGCAGCTGCCCACGGATGTCGTCCACCCGCATCCGGGAAATCTCCGACTCGGAGACTCCGGGCGTACCCGGCGTCTGATTGCCGGCCTGTCGCTTCGTCCTGGTCGCAGTCGCGCCGCGACCTGAGCTGTTCCGCTGAGCCATGGGACGCTCCGCTCCTTGGCACTCCGTCATCGGCGCGCGGGGGTCCCTTGCCGCACCGCGCGGAGCGGCATACCCGTCAGGAGCACTCCGAACCACCGCCAACTCGCCGTAGCGCCTTGCCCGCGCCGATCTTGCGTTTTCGGTCGCGGAAAAGCGAGCAATGCCCGCTACGCCGGGACAGCAAGTGCAAGATCGCGGCTGAACCTGGTCGATCATGGAGTTGTGGTGCCTGGTTTGGTGTGATGCGCGGACTTTGTCACCCACCACAACTCCATGATCGGCGAGGGGGTGCCGCGGGCGGGGTGGGGTGCTGGGGTGGGGGCGGGGACGGGGACGGGGGGTCAGGTTGGGTCGGGGGCGGCGGCGGAGGGCTCGAAGAGGTGGGCGAAGGCGGCGAGGTTGGCTGTCGACTCGCCCCGCTTCACCCGCCACTCGTACTCACGCCGGATCGAACTGCCGAAGCCGATCTCCAGCATCGTGTCGAACGACTCGTCGGCGTAGGTGAGGACCGCGCCGAACAGCCGGTCCAACTCGTCGGCGTCCACGCCGGCCGGGTTGACCCGACCGGTCAGGTACACGTCGCCGACCGCGTCGGTGGAGAAGGAGACGCCGTACATCCGGGCGTTGCGCTGCAACAGCCAGGCCCACAGCTCCTCGCGGCGCTCGTCCGGCTGGCGCATCACGAACGCCTCGATCCGCAGCGCGTGCTCGCCGACGATCAGGTTGCAGATCGTCTTGAGTTTGTGGGTGCCCGGCAGCGTCACCGCGTACGAGCCGGGGCCGGTCGACTCCCAGGCCAGGTCCCGCTCGGCGCAGACCGACTCGATCAGGGTCGCAAGATCGCTCTTCGGGCTCACCGGACCCACTCTACGACCGACCCGGCTCATGCACCCGGTGACAACCGGGCCCCGGGGGTCACCAGGAGCAGGAGAGCGCCGGGTCACCCGCCAGGTCGGCGGCGAACCGGGCGCGGTGCCCGGCGATCGCCTCGCCGTAGACGCCGAGCAGACCGGCGACCGTGCGCTCCCAGGAGAAGTGCCGGGCGTGCTGCTCGGCACCTCGGGCCAGCACCGACCGGAGCGCCCGGTTCGGCAGCAGGCTGCCCATCGCACGGGCCCAGTCGACCGGGTCGTGACCGTCGATCAGTACGCCACTGACCTGGTCCCGCACGGCGGTGACCAGTCCTCCGACGGCGGCGGCCAGCACGGGCGTACCGCAGGCCTGCGCCTCCAGGGCGACCAGCCCGAACGATTCGTTGTGCGACGGCACCGCGACCAGGTCCGCCGCCCGGTACAGGGCCGGAAGGTCGTCCCCGGTGAGCGGCGGCAGGAACCGCACCCCGTCGCTGACGCCGAGCTTGGCGGCCAACTCGATCAGGGCGGTTGGCCGATCCAGCCCACTGCCGCTGGGTCCGCCGCAGATCACGACCGTCACCTGATCGGCCAGCGCCGGATCGCGCTCCCGCAGCGCGGCGATCGCGCGGATCAGCACGTCGGGGGCCTTGAGCGGCTGGATCCGACCGACGAAGGCAACCACGTACCCGTCGACTGGAAGCCCCAGCCGGCGACGGCCCTGGCGGGCGGCCGCGGACCTGTCACCCGGCGCGGGCCGGAACCGGGCCAGGTCGACACCCGGCTGCACGACGGACACCCGGGTCGGGTCGGCGTCGTACCGGTCGAGCAGGTCGCTGGCCTCGACCCGGGTGTTGGCGACCAGCCGATCTGCCTCGGCGACGACCTGTTCCTCGCCGATGACCCGGGCCTTGGGCTCCGGCCGGTCCCCGGCCGCGAGCTGGGCGTTCTTGACCTTCGCGAGGGTGTGCGCGGTGTGCACCAGCGGCACCCCCCAGCGCTCCTTGGCCAGCCAACCGACCTGGCCGGAGAGCCAGTAGTGGGAGTGGATCAGGTCGTAGTGGCCGGGCGGACGGGACGCCTCGGCACGCAGCACCCCGGCGGTGAAGGCGCAGAGCTGGCCGGGCAGCTCCTCCTTCGTGAGGCCCTCCAGGGGGCCGGAGGTGATGTGTCGAACCTGCACGCCGGGCGCCATCTCGACCACCGGGGGGAGGTCACCGGAGGTGGCCCGGGTGAAGATCTCCACCTCCACGTTGGCCTCGGCGAGACGCCGGGCGACTTCGAGGATGTAGACGTTCATCCCCCCGGCATCACCCGTGCCGGGCTGATGCAGGGGGGAGGTGTGTACCGACAGGGTCGCGATGCGGCGAGGCCGGGGCCACGGTTGGGCACCTCGCTGACGCCCGACACCGGTGTGCATTTCCGCCACATCCGCTCCTTCTTCACGGTTGATGCCGTCTCGCACGACCGGCGCTTCTCGGTCAACCTGTACGCCGGACGTCATCTTCCCCATCGGGCTTCGGAAATTCCCCGGCGCGGCCCCTCGGCGTGACGGACCTCATCACCGAACACGCGCCCATGACTGCCGCACGCCCGGTCGGAACGGGTCGTACGCCCGCTGTGACAATGTCGGGATGACCTCAGTCGCCATCGTCACCGGAGCGTCCAGCGGGATCGGCGCGGCCACCGCCCGCCGGCTCGCCGCCGAGGGCTTCCACGTGCTCGCCGCCGCCCGCCGCGCCGAACGGCTCACCGAGCTGGTCGCCGACATCACCGCCGCCGGCGGGCAGGCCACCGCCGTGACCTGCGACGTCACCTCGGACGAGTCGGTGGCCCGGCTGGCCGAGGCTGCCGGGAAGGCACCCGGGCCGGTCACCCTGCTGGTCAACAACGCCGGCGGAGCGCGCGGGCTGGACCCGGTGGAGTCCGGCTCGGTCGCCGACTGGCAGTGGATGTACGACGTGAACGTCCTCGGCACCCTGCGGGTCACCCAGGCGCTGCTGCCTGCGCTGGAAGCCTCCGGCTCCGGCACCATCGTGGTGGTCTCCTCCACCGCCGGCCTGACCGTGTACGAGGGCGGGGGCGGCTACACCGCCGCGAAGCACGCGCAGACCGCCATCGCCGGCACGCTCCGCCTGGAGCTGTGCGGCCGGCCGCTACGGGTCATCGAGATCGACCCGGGCATGGTGAAGACCGACGAGTTCGGGCTGGTCCGCTTCGAGGGCGACGCGGAACGGGCCGCAGCCGTCTACGCCGGGGTGCCGGGGCCGCTGGTCGCCGAGGACGTCGCCGACTGCATCGCCTGGTGCGCCACGCGTCCCGAACACGTCAACATCGACCGGCTGGTGGTCCGGCCTCGGGCACAGGCCGCCCAGCACAAGGTGCACCGGATCTAGCAGAGCTGCGCGAGGCGTGAGCCCGGTTCGCGAACGGTGAGCCGGGTCTGCGCGCCCCGCAGTCGCGAACGGAGATTGGCCTTGAGGTCGACATGAGCCCTGCGGCGCGGCGCCGGCCGGTCGGCGTGGTCACGCGCGGCACGACGAACCCGAACCGGCTCCGTCGGGTCGACAACTGGATCGTCGCCACCTGCGCCGACCGGTTGTTGACGGCGGACGACCCCCTGGTGGTCGACCTCGGCTACGGCGCCACCCCGGTGACCGCTGTGGAATTGCGCGCTCGACTCGCGGCCGGGATCCGCCCGGACGTACGGCTGGTCGGGTTGGAGATCGACGCGGCCCGGGTGGCGGCCGCGGCGCCGGCCGCCGACCCACCCGGGCTGACATTCGCCCGGGGTGGGTTCGAGTTGGCCGGGCTCCGGCCGGTGCTGGTCCGCGCGTTCAACGTGCTGCGACAGTACGACGAGAGCGAGGTCGCCGAAGCCTGGCAGACGATGACCGCCGCGCTCGCCCCCGGCGGAGCGCTCGTCGAGGGCACGTGTGACGAGTTGGGACGGCTCGCCAGTTGGCTGCTGATCGACGCCGACGGCCCGCGGACGCTGACCCTGGCCGCGAAGCTCACCACGCTGGGCAGCCCTGCCGAGCTGGCCGAGCGGCTCCCCAAGGCGCTGATCCACCGCAACGTTCCCGGTGAGCCGGTGCACGCGCTGATCCGCGCCCTGGACGACGCCTGGCAGGCCGCCGCCCCGTACGCCACCTTCGGCCCCCGCCAACGTTGGCTGCACGCGGTGACCCGCCTCCGCGAAACCGGCTGGCCCATCCTCGACAACCCCACCCGCTGGCGCCGAGGCGAACTAACCCTCCCCTGGCCCCTCCCCTAACCGCCCCTCGCCCCTCGCCCCTCGCCCCGCTCCGCCCCGCCCCTCGCCTCGCCCGGCGCCCGGCGCCCGGCGATCATGGAGTTGTGGTGGGTGCTTTTACCATTTAGAAGGCAAATGTCCCCCACCACAACTCCATGATCGACGCGGTCAGGCGGTCAAGCGGTCGGCGGTCGGGCGGGCGGGGCGGGGCGCGTGGGGGTGTCGCCGCGGCACAGGGCACGCACGCCACACGCCACACGCCGATCTTGCACTTTCGGTCGACGATTCGTTCCCTTAGAGCCACTATGTCCCAGCAGCAACTGCAAGATCGCCGGGCGGTGCCGGGGCCTGGGTGGGCAGGGCTGGGACCGGGCGGACCGGGGCCGGGGCCGGGCGGACCGGGCTGGCGGGGACGCGCGGGGTGAGGTGAGGCGGGGCGAGGTGAGGCGAGGCCGGGGTACGGCCGTGGCACGCCGGGGGTGGTGAGGTGGGTTAGAGGGTGCAGTTGATGAGGACTGGTTCGGGGTGCAGGGTCACGCCGAAGCGGGCGTGGACCTGGTCGCGGATGGTGCGGGCCAGGGTGAGCAGGTCGCTGGTGTGGGCGGTGCCGCTGCGGTTCGTCAAGGCCAGGGTGTGCTTGCTGGAGATGGCCACTCCACCCTCGCCAGGATGGCCCTTGGTGAAGCCGGCCTTGTCGATCAGCCAGGCGGCGCTCACCTTGACCAGGCCGTCCGCCCCGGGCCAGGCTGGCGGGTCGCCCAGCTCGGTGGAGCGTTCCAGGAGCTGTTCGTACGTCGCGCGGTCGAGCACCGGGTTGGTGAAGAAGGAGCCGACCGAGCGAGTGTCCGGGTCGTTGGCGTCGAGCACCATTCCCTTGCCCGCCCGCAGCCGCAGCACCACCGTGCGGGCGTCGGCCAGCGGCACCTGCTCGCCCACCTCGACACCGAGGGTTCGGGCCAGCTCGGCGTAGCGCACCGGCCCGGAGAGCGGGGACCCGGTGAGTCGGAAGTCGACCGAGAGCACCACCCAGCGGTCCACGTACTTGAAGATGCTGCCCCGGTAGGCGAAGCCGCACTGGGCTGCGGGGATGACCTGGCGGGTGCCCTCGACCCGGTCGTACACCTCGACGCCGGTGATCGTCTCGGCGACCTCCTGGCCGTACGCGCCGACGTTCTGGATCGGGGTGGCACCGGTCGAGCCGGGGATGCCGGACAGGCATTCCAGCCCGGCCCAGCCGTTGGCGACAGTGGCGGCGACGAAGTCGTCCCACGGCTCGCCGGCGTCGACTCGTACGGTGACCGAGGTGGCGTCCTCGGCGATGACCCGCATGCCACGGGAGCGCACCAGCACGACGGTGCCGGGGAAGCCGGCGTCGCCGATCACCACGTTGCTGCCCCCGGCCAGGATCAGGACCGGCTCCGTCGCGGCGCGTACCGCGTGGACGAGCTCGTCGGCGCTGCCGGCGGCCACGATCCGCTCGGCCGGTCCACCCGTTCGCAGGGTGGTGTAGCCGGCGAGTGGACCGGGGATGGCACGATCGGCGTCGGTTGTCGGCTGGGCGGAGGCGTCTGGCACGCCCTTCACCTTAGGCTGACAAGTAGCCGTGGCACCCACTGGTCGCCCGGCACCCCCGGGAGGATGGCGATGAGCAGACTGCAGGGCAGCAAGGATTTCTGGATCGGGGCGCTCCGGACGGAGGGTCCGGCTTTCGCGGCAGCGGTGGCCGAGGCGCCGCCGGAGACACCGGTGCTGTCCTGTCCGGGCTGGACGGTCAACGACCTCACACTGCACCTGGCCGGCTTCTACCACTGGGTGTCGTCGTTCGCTGGTTCCGGCCAGACCAGCCAACCGCCCCGGTGGGAGAAGGCCGAGCCCGACCCGGGCGTGAACGCGCTTCAGCTGTGGCAGCAGGGTTACGACCGGGTGATGACCCTCTTCGACGGGCTTGACCCCGAGGCACCGGCGTGGAACTGGGCCCCGCAGCCGAAGAAGGCCGGTTTCTGGCCGCGACGGACGGCGCACGAGACGGCTGTGCACCGCTGGGATGCCCAGCTCGCCATCGGCGCCGGCGACCCGGTGGAGGCGAAGCTAGCGGCCGACGGGGTGAGTGAGGTGCTGGACACCTGGCTGCCGGCGGGCCGGCGGCAGGTGCCGGGTGACTGGCACGGGGTGGTGCAGCTCCGCGCGACCGATGCGGACCAGGAGTGGTATCTGCGGTTGCGCGGCGAGGGGGTGGCGCTGCTCGACACCGCGACCATCTTCGACCACGATGATCACCACGCCCGAGCCCAGGTCAGCGGCACCGCGAGCGACCTGCTGCTGGCGCTCTGGGGGCGGGTGAGCTTCGAGACGCTGGACGTCGTCGGTGACCGCGGGCTGTTGGACGGTCTGCGCACCGGCTGAGCGACCCACCACGAACGAGGGCGTCACCCCATTGGGGGTGGCGCCCTTTGTCGATGTCGGGGGTTGCCCTCGCCTGCCGGGTGCCGCACTGGCGGTGAGCGTTCATCACGGGACCACAACGCTGAGAGAGCGCTCTCTTGACAGTCGGTTGGCGACACACCACAGTGTCGTGAGAGCGCTCTCTTAGCCATCTGCCACCACCCGCCTGCCTTGAGAGAGGTCGATAAACCATGGCTGTCTTCCCGCGCCGCCGCCTCGCCGCGGTGGCCCTCGCCGCCGCCACCGCCCTGCTCGTCACCGCTGGCTGCGGCGGCGGCGACGAGCCCGGCGACGGATCGATCACCCTAACCGTCGACGTCTTCGGCCAGTTCGGCTACGAGCAGCTCTACCAGGAGTACATGACCGCGAACCCCGGCGTGAAGGTCGTCGAGCGCGGCACCGGCACCAACCTCGACGAGTACTCGCCGAAGCTCACCCAGTGGCTCGCCGCCGGCCGGGGCGCCGGCGACGTGGTGGCCATCGAGGAGGGTCTTCTTGTCGAGTACAAGGCCAATCCGGCGAACTTCGTCAACCTGCTGGATCACGGTGCCGCCGAGCTCAAGGGCAACTTCCTGGAGTGGAAGTGGAACGCCGGCCTGACCGCCGACGGCAAGCAGCTCATCGGCCTCGGTACCGACGTGGGCGGAATCGCCATGTGCTACCGCAAGGACCTCTTCCAGAAGGCCGGCCTGCCCACCGAGCGGGACGAGGTCTCCAAGCTGTGGCCGACCTGGCCGGACTACATCGCCACCGGTGAGAAGTTCGTCGCGGCCAAGACCGGGGCGTCGTTCCTCGACGGCGCGACGAACACCTTCAACACCATCCTGCTGCAGACCGCGGGCAACAGCAGCGGCTACAGCTACTACGACACCAGCGAGAAGCTGGTCGTCGACAGCAACCCGGCCGTGCGACAGGCCTACGACACCACAATGGACATCATCGACTCGGGCCTCTCCGGAAAGTACGGCTCCTGGTCGGAAGAGTGGGTTTCCGCCTTCAAGCAGTCGAAGTTCGCCACCATCGCCTGCCCCGCCTGGATGACCGGCGTCATCGAGGCCAACGCCGGCACTGGCGCCCAGGGCAAGTGGGACATCGCCCGGGTGCCCGGCAACGGTGGCAACTGGGGTGGGTCGCACCTCGCGGTACCCAAGCAGAGCAAGCACCAGGCCGAGGCGATCAAGCTGGCCAAGTTCCTGACCAGCGCCAAGGGGCAGATCGGGGCGTTCAAGGCCAAGGGCCCGCTGCCGTCCTCGCCGCAGGCGCTCGACGACCCGGCGATCAGCGGCGCGACCAACGCGTACTTCTCGGGGGCACCGGTTGGCGCCATCTTCGGCACCGGCGCGAAGAGCCTGAAGCCGGTCTACATGGGCCCGAAGAACCAGGCCGTACGGACCGAGGTGGAGAACGCCGTACGGACCGTGGATCTGGGTCAGCGCAGCCCCGCGCAGGGCTGGACCGACGCGGTGACCAACGCGAAGAAGGCCGCCGCCAAGTAGCCCAACCAGCGTGCGGGCGGGCTCCGACGACAGGAGTCCCGCCCGCACGGCGGAAAGGAGTTTCCGGGCATGACCGTCCAGCTCGACGCCCGCCCGCCGGTCGCACCGGCACCCCAGCGCCCGTCAGGTCGGCTCAGCCGGCTCGACACCCGGTTCTCGCCGTACCTCTACATCGCCCCGTTCTTCCTGATCTTCGGCGTCTTCGGGGCGTACCCGCTGGCGTACACCTTCTGGGTCTCGCTGCACGACTGGGACCTGCTCGGAGTCGACCACCCCTTTGTCGGGGCGGAGAACTACACCCGGCTGCTGGCCGACACCGACTTCTGGCACGCGCTGGTCAACACGCTGGGGATCTTCGTGATCTCGACCGTCCCGCAACTGCTTGCCGCGCTCTGGCTGGCCAACCTGCTCAACCGCGGCCTGCGGGCGCGTACCGGTTGGCGGATGGCGGTGCTCGTCCCCAACGTCACGTCCACGGCCGCGGTGGCGATCGTCTTCGGGGTGCTCTTCGGCCGCGAGTTCGGCATGATCAACTGGTTGCTCGACCTGGTCGGGCTGGACGCGATCGAGTGGAAGTCCAACCGGCTGGCGTCCTGGGTGGCCATCTCCGCCATGGTCGACTGGCGGTGGACCGGCTACAACGCGCTGATCCTGCTGGCCGCGATGCAGGCCATCCCCCGCGACCTGTACGAGGCGGCGGCGATCGACGGCGCCAGCCGGGCCCGGCAGTTCTGGTCGGTCACCGTGCCGATGCTCAAGCCGACGATCATCTTCTGCACCATCATCGCCACCATCGGCGGCCTGCAACTCTTCACCGAGCCCCGGATGTTCAACTCCGGCACCAACCCGATCCGCGGCGGGCCGCTGCGCGAGTCGCAGACGCTGACCATGTACATGTTCGAGAACGCGTTCGCCCCGCACTACAACTTCGGGTACGGGTCGGCAGTGGCCTGGCTGCTCTTCGCGCTCATCGCGATCGTCGCGGCGGTCAACGTGCTCATCCTGCGCCGCCTCGGTGGCGGGGACCGATCGCAGAAGGGAGCGGCGCGATGAGCCGACTCTGGCGGGCCAGCCCGCTCACCTACCTCGCCCTGGTCGTCGCCGCCGGCCTGTCGGTCTTTCCGATCTGGTGGATGTTCGTCGTCGCCAGCCGCAGCAACGACGCGATGGGCCAACTGCCACCCCCGGTCACCCCCGGCGGCAACCTGGGCGCGAACATCGCCCGCCTGTTCGACAACACCGACGCGTACTTCATGACCGGCCTGATCAACTCGGCGGTCGTCGCCACTACTGTGACCGTCTCCGTGGTGTTCTTCTCCAGCCTGGCCGGGTTCGCCTTCGCCAAGCTCAGGTTCCGCGGCCGTAACGCCATGCTGCTGGTGATCATCGCGACCATGATGGTGCCGACGCAGCTCGGCGTGATCCCGCTCTACCTGCTCATGAGCAAGCTGCACTGGAACGACCGGCTGCCCGCGGTCATCGTCCCGGTGCTGGTCACCGGGTTCGGGGTGTTCATGATGAGGCAGTACGCCGGCCAGGCCATCAGCGACGAACTGATCGAGGCCGCCCGCATGGACGGCTGCGGCACCGCCCGGATCTGGTGGCATGTCGTGGTGCCCGCCCTGCGTCCCGCCGCCGCCGTCCTCGGTCTGCTCACCTTCATGACCACCTGGAACGACTTCCTCTGGCCGTACGCTGTACTGAACGACCCGACGAATCCAACAGTGCAACTGTCCCTACGCGCACTGTCGGACGGGTATTACCAGGACATGTCGCAGGTGTTCACCGGAACGGCCATCGCGACGCTGCCCCTGCTACTGGTCTTCGTGTTGTTCGGCCGGCAGATCATCGGCGGAATCATGGAAGGTGCGGTCAAGGCGTGAACGAGCGGAGCGAGTCAACCAACCGGCCCGGCAACGAGATCCGGTTTCCCGAACACTTCCTCTGGGGGACGGCCACCGCCGCGTACCAGATCGAGGGTGCGGCACGCGACGACGGTCGCGGTCCGTCCATCTGGGACACCTTCAGCCGTACGCCGGGCAAGGTGTACCAGGGTCACACCGGCGACGTCGCCTGCGACCACTACCACCGGTACGCGGACGACGTGGCGCTGATGGCCGAGCTGGGCCTGCGGGCGTACCGGTTCTCGGTGGCGTGGCCGCGGATCCAGCCCGACGGCACCGGCCCTGCCAACCCCCGTGGACTGGACTTCTACGACCGGCTCACCGACACGCTGCTCGACCGGGGAATCGACCCGATCGTCACCCTCTACCACTGGGACCTGCCGCAGGCCCTGGGCGACCGGGGTGGCTGGACCAACCGGGACACCGCCGAGCACTTCGCCACCTACGCCACTGCGGTGTACGCCCGCCTCGGCGACCGGATCGACGTGTGGACCACGCTGAACGAGCCGTGGTGCTCGGCCTACCTCGGTTACGCCAACGGCGTGCACGCTCCCGGGGAGCAGGATCCGGCGGCGGCCTTCACCGCCGTACACCATCTGCTGTTGGGGCACGGCCTGGCGGCGCGGGCGTTGCGGGCGGCCGGCGCGCGCAGCGTGGGCGTCACCGTCAACCCGGCCGACGTACGCCCGGCAGACCCGCAGAGCGCGGCCGACGCCGCAGCGGTCCGCCTGGTCGACGGCCTGCACAACCGGATCTTCCTCGACCCGCTGCTGGCCGGCGGCTACCCGGACGACGTTCGCGAGCACGTGGCCCGGATCGTCGAGCCGACGTTCATCCGCGAGGGCGACGAGAAGGTGATCGCCGCCCCGATCGACCTGCTCGGCATCAACTACTACGCCCCGACCTACGTGGCCGGTCGGCCCGACGGCGGCGGCAACGGCGCGTACCCGGGCACCGAGGGTGCTGTGCACTTCCTGCCACCGGCCGGGCCGCTCACCGACATGGGTTGGATGATCGAGCCGGCCGGGCTCACCCGGCTGCTGGAGCGGATCGCCGCCGACTACCCCGGTGTGCCGCTGCTGATCACCGAGAACGGTGCGGCGTTCCCCGACAAGCCCGGCGCCGACTCGCCCGACGGCCCGACGCAGGTGATCGACGCCGATCGCATCGCCTACCTCGACGGGCACCTCCGCGCGGCGCACGAGGCGATCTCCCGGGGCGTGGACCTGCGCGGTTATCTCGTATGGTCATTCCTGGACAACTTCGAGTGGGCGGAGGGTTACCGCAAGCGGTTCGGGATCGTGCACGTCGACTACCTGACCCAGCGGCGCACACCGAAGGCCAGCGCCCGGTGGTACCAGGAGGTGATCTCCCGGAACGGGCTGTGACGAGCGGGGGGGAAAGCGCGATGACGACGGCGCAGCGGCCGACGCTCGAAGCGGTGGCAGCGCGGGCCGGAGTGTCCCGCGCCACCGTTTCCCGGGTGGTCAACGGCTCCACCACCGTCGCCGAGCCGATCCGCGAGGCGGTCACCCGGGCGGTCGCCGAGTTGGGGTACGTCCCCAACCTGGCGGCCCGCAGCCTGGTCACCCAGCGCACCGACTCGATCGCCCTGGTCATGCCGGAGGCGGCCACCCGGGTTTTCTCCGACGACCAGGTCTTCCCCGGCATCATCCGGGGCGTCAGCCAGGAGTTGGAGGCGGCTGACAAGCAACTGGTGCTGATGCTCGCCGGCTCGCCGGCCGGGCACCACCGGGTCGAGCGGTACACCACCGGCCGGCACGTCGACGGCGTGCTCTTCGCGTCGCTGCACGGTGCCGACCCGCTGCCCGGCACGCTGGCCCGACTCGGCATCCCGGTGGTGGTCAGCGGTCGGCCGCTCGGCGACGTGCCCGTCCCGTACGTCGACGTCGACCACGTGGCCGGGGTGACCGCGGCCGTCCGGCACATGATCGACAGCGGTCGTCGACGGATCGCGACCATCGCCGGGCCACAGGACATGGTCGCCGGGATCGAACGGCTCAGCGGCTACCGCAGCACTGTCGCCGACGCGGGGCTGCCCGAGATGGTCGCTATCGGTGACTTCACCAGGGAATCCGGGTCGGCGGCGATGCGGCACCTGCTCACCGAGCACCCCGACCTGGACGGCGTCTTCGCCGCCTCCGACCTGATGGCGCACGCCGCCCTGCGGACGCTGCGCGAGGCAGGTCGGCGGGTGCCCGACGACGTGGCGGTGGTCGGCTTCGACGACATCGAGACAGCTGCCTACACCGAGCCGCCGCTGACCACCGTCCGGCAGCCGATCGTGGAGCTCGGCCGCCGGATGACCCGCCAACTGCTCCGGCTGGCCGCCGGGGAGACCATCGAGCAGGCGATCATGCTGCCCACCGAGCTGATCCGCCGCGCCTCCGCCTGACCTGCTGGTCGGTGGCCGGTGCGGGAGCACGCGGTTAATGCGTCGTCCGGGCAGACGATCTTGGTTAGCCTCGCCGACATGCCGGATCCTGTCGCACTGCTCAGCTGCTCCCACCAACTCGTCGAGGTCGAGGCCGTCCTCGCGGCCGTACGGATGGGGGCCTGACGTGCGCATTCGTGTTGCGCAGCCGGACGATGCTCCGGGCGTGGTGGCGCTGCGGGCGATCGTCTTCCCGTACCAGGTGCGCGGCGTCGAGTCGACCCGGAAGATGATCGCCGATCCGGTACCGGGCCGGGACTGGGTCGCCTTCGTGGCCGAGGTCGATGCCCAGGTCGTCGGTTGGGTGACGGCGCAACGCAACGCGTCGACCTCGACGGCGGACTTCGGTGACATCTCCCTCCTGCACGTGCACCCGGAGCACCGGCGGCGCGGCATCGGCACCGCGCTGCTGACGACCGCGACAGGTCACCTTGCCCCGCTGGGGGTCCGCCGGCTCCGCGCCTTCGCTCAACCGGAGGCGCTGCCGTTCGCCCGCCGGCACGGCTACGAGCCCAGTCGTGAGCTGCGCTTCTCGGCGCTCGAACTGAACCCGGCACCCGGGCTGCCGGAGCTGCCTCCGGGCGTTCGACTGCGCCAGATCGCGGAACTGGACCCGCAACGCCTCTACGCGGCGGACGTTGCGGCAGCGCTGGACGAGCCTGGCGACGTACCGGTCGACTCGATCAGCTACGAGAGCTGGCAGTACGACGTCTGGGACAACCTGGGCCTGGACAAGGAGTCCAGCACCGCTGTCGAAGTCGACGGGGAGGTGGCCGCCTTCAGCCTGGTGAAGCGGGACGGGGACCGGATGTGGTCGGACTTCACCGGCAGTCTCCCGGCGTACCGGGGGCGGGGCCTCGCCCGGCTCGCCAAGACGGCAGCGCTGCACCGGGCCGCCGCGAACGGCGTGCGCGTCGCGTACACCTCGAACGACGAGGCGAACGGGCCGATGCTCGCGATCAACACCCGGCTTGGCTACCGCCCGGTGGCAGCCGAGTGGTCCTGCCTGACCGACCTGACCTGATCGACACTCAACCTTGAGCGGACGTGTTCATCAGTGGCCATCGACCCGACCCGATCTTCGGGTCGTAGCCGCACCGCCCCGCATCACGACGGACCTGCGGTGATCAAGTGTTGAAAAGTAGGTTTGCGTGCCCCCTGGAACCTACTTTTCAACACTTGACCGAGGCACAGGAGGAATGCGGGGCTGACATCGGGACGGTCAGCCGGCCGCGAACACCTGACGGGCGGTGGCGTAGGTGTCCGCCCCGAACAGCACCAGGCGGGCCTCGGTGACGGTGGCGGGCGTGGCCGGGCGCAGCACCGTCAGGGCCTGGCGGACCGCGTCGTCGACCGGCCAGCCGTAGATGCCGGCGGAGATCAGCGGGAAGGCCACAACGGCCGCGCCCAGTCCGTCGGCCACCCGCAGGCTGTTGGCGTAGCAGTCGCGCAACAGCGCCGAGCGGTCCTCAGTGCCGGACCAGACCGGTCCGACGGTGTGGATCACCCAGCGGGCCGGCAGCTCCCCGGCCGTCGTCGCCACCGCCTGGCCGGTGGGCAGCCCTCCGCCGTAGTGGGACGCCCGCAGCGCCCGGCACTCGGCCAGGATCGCCGGCCCGCCGCGCCGGTGGATGGCCCCGTCGACACCACCGCCGCCGAGCAGGGACGAGTTCGCGGCGTTCACTATGGCGTCGACCCGCTGGGCGGTGATGTCGCCCTCGACCAGGGTGATCTCCATGTCAGTCCTTCTCGATGGATTGACCGAGCGATCGGCGGGCCAGCAGGGTGGCGCCCGCGACCGCCGCCGGCATGATCAACACCGCGCCGAGCGGGATCAGGAAGCACAGGAAGACGGCCACTCCGAAGCCGAGCGCGGTGGGTCGGTCGGCCTTGAGGATCGTCCGGCGCTGCGGCAGCCGCATCCCCCGTCGGTAGAACGGTGCACCTACCAACTCCACGGCGAGGAACCACCCGCCCACGGCCGCCCCGATGACCGGGACGACGGTCTGGCCGACCACCGGGATGAAGCCGGCGACGAAGAGCGGGATGCCGACCAACGCCGTGAGCGCCAGCAGGCGTACCGAGTCGGCGAGGCTACGGCGCAGCGACGACCAGAAGGGCACGTCCACAGCGCCCGGCGTGCCCCCGTACCGCTGCTCGACCTGCTCGGAAATCTTTTCGTAGAACGGGTCGCCGATGACCAGGGTGACGGCGGTGAACGTGAGCACACCAAGCAGGCCGCCGACCCCCAGGAAGGCCAACCCGGCGATCACCCGAACCAGGCTGCGTCCGGTGCTCGACCAGTCGTCGGCGAACGGGGTGACCAGCGCGGCGAGATCGTCCACGAAGTACACCAGTGTGGCGAACGCGGCCAGGAAGAGCACGCCGGAGATCAACGCCGGCACGATGCCGAGCAGCATCAGCCCCGGGCTGCGGACGTAGAGGCCCAACCCACGCAGGAGCAGCCCCGCCCCGGCGAGGAAGCGTCCGACGACCCCGGTCACCGGGCTGGCGATTCTGCTGGCATCCACGATCGAGCAGCCTAACCAGCGGTGATCGGATCCGCCGGGCGGAGCGCTAGCAGCGAGCGGCCGCGTGCACATCAACCGGTTGACGGACGGCAGCGGTCCACCGGGGACGCCGAGGTTCGTCGCTGACCGGTCGATTCGCCGGCGGGCCACCCCGACCACCCTTGAGGGGTACGAAGTCAGCGGCGGCGAAAGGCGACACGATGCCGGTCATCGAGGTGACCCACCTGAAGAAGCGGTACGGCGACCTGGTGGCGGTGGACGACGTGTCGCTCGCCGTGGAGGCCGGGGAGATCTTCGGCGTTCTCGGCCCGAACGGCGCCGGCAAGACCACCACCGTGGAGTGTGTGGCCGGGCTGCGTGTCCCCGACGGGGGCGGGGTGTCTGTCCTCGGGCTCGACCCCCGCCGGGACGCGGCCCAGCTACGCCAGCGGGTCGGGGTGCAACTCCAGGAAAGCCAACTGCCGGACCGGTTGCGGGTGGCCGAGGCGCTGGAGCTGTACGCCTCGTTCTACCGCAACCCGGCCGACCCGGCCGAGCTGATCGACAAGCTGGGCCTCGGCGACAAGCGGAACACCGCGTACAAGAAGCTCTCCGGCGGCCAGAAGCAGCGGCTCTCCATCGCGCTGGCCCTGGTCGGCAACCCGGAGATCGCCATCCTCGACGAGCTGACCACCGGGCTGGACCCGCAGGCCCGCCGGGACACCTGGGGCCTCATCGAACAGGTCCGCGACAGCGGGGTGACGATCGTGCTGGTCACCCACTTCATGGAGGAGGCCGAGCGGCTCTGCGACCGGGTCGCGGTGATCGACCGGGGTCGGGTGGTCGCCCTGGACACCCCGGCGGGCCTGGTGTCGACGGTGGCTCCGGAGCAGCGGATCCGGTTCCGGCCCTCAGCTCCGGTCGACGACCGGCTCCTCACCGACCTGCCCGAGGTGTCCGCCGTGCAGCGAACCGGCAGCCAGGTGGTGGTGACCGGAACCGGCGAGCTGCTGCACGCCGTCACGTCGGTGCTCGCCCGTCACCAGATCGTCGCGGCAGACCTGCGGCTGGAGCAGTCCACCCTCGACGACGCCTTCGTCGAGCTGACCGGGCACCGGCCCGCCAACTGAGAGGAAGCACAATGCACGCCTTCCGCCAGATCCTGAAGGTCGAGGCGCGGCTCTACCTGCGGGACCTACCGACGCTGCTCACCATAGTCGGGCTGCCCACACTGATCCTGGTGGTGCTCGGGTTGATTCCCTCGCTCCGGGAGCCGGATCCGAACTTCGACGGGCAGAACTTCGTCAATTACTTCGCCCCGTCGCTGTTGGTGGTCACCCTGGCCATGGTGGGGGTGAACACGATGCCCATGGCGTTGGCCACCTACCGGGAACGCGGCGTGCTGCGTCGGCTGGCGACCACTCCGGCGCACCCGGGCGCTCTGCTCGCCGCCCAACTGGTGGTGGCCCTGGCCGCGATCCTGGCCAGCGCGTTGCTGCTCATCGTCGTCGGCCGGTTGGCGTTCGAGGTGCCACTCCCCCGGCACCCGTTCGGCTTCACCCTGGCGTTCGTCCTCGGCACGGCGGCGCTGCTGGCGCTCGGCCTGCTGGTCGCCGCCGTGGCCAAAACCACGAAGGCGGCACAGGCCCTGGCCGTCCCACTGTTCCTGCTCACCATGTTCTTCGGCGGGGTCTACCTCCCCCGGTTCCTGCTCCCCGACGTCGTGGCGCGGATCGGCGACTACACGCCGCCCGGGGTCCAGGCACTCCTCGACGCCTGGACCGGCACTGCGCCACAGCCGCTGCACCTGGGAATAATGGCGGTGATCGCCGTGGCGGCCGGCGCCGGCGCGGCGAAACTGTTCCGCTGGGAGTGAGCGGAGATGCGATGACCAGCAGCGGTGGGCACGACCGTCTGACCAGATGGCGAGAGCACGAGGCAATCCTCTACCGCGTCTTCCCCTTCGGCGGGCTGACTCTGGGCACCCTGCTGGCCCTCGTGGCACCGGCACCTGACCAGCCCGGGGCGCTGCCCACCCTCGCCGTCGCCGTGGCGGCCGGAGGCTGGGTCGCCTGGTTCGTCACCCTGCACCCCGGCTGGCAGAGCCGGCGCAGACCGATGGCGGTCTACTACGCCGGGCTGCTCACGTTCGCCGCCGCCCTGGTGGCCGCCAGTCCGTGGTACGGCTTCTTCGCCTGGATCGGCTACATCCACGCCTTTCCGGTGCTGCCCGGGCGCTGGCGCGTCGCGGGCGTGGTCACCACGGCCACCCTGGTCGCCACGTCGCAGGGCGGTGGTCTGTCGGTCGTGGCGTCGCACCTGCCGCTCTGGCTGTTGCTGGTGCTGTTCAACCTGGTGGTGGCCGGCTCGGCGAGCTGGTTCGCGGTGATCGCCGAACAGGAGGACGCCAGGCGCAAGCGGTTGGTGGCGGAACTCGGTGAGACCAACCGCCAGCTCACCGAGACGGTGAATGAGAACGCCGGGCTGCACGCCCAACTGCTCACCCAGGCCCGGGAGGCCGGCGTGCTGGACGAACGGCAACGAATGGCGCGGGAGATCCACGACACCCTGGCGCAGGGATTGACCGGCATCATCACTCAACTGGAGGCGGCCGAGCAGAGCCGCGACCGGTCGGCCGACTGGCGCCGGCACGTCGACAACGCGCTCGCCCTGGCTCGGGAGAGCCTCACCGAGGCCCGCCGCTCGGTGCAGGCGGTCCGCCCGGAACCGTTGGAGACGGCCCGGCTACCGGACGCCCTCGTCGAGCTGGGCGGTCGTTGGTCGGCCCTGAACGGGGTACGGGCCGACGTGGCCACCACCGGCACGCCCCGCCCGCTGCACCCGGAGGTGGAGGTGACCCTGCTGCGGGCCGCCCAGGAGGCGCTGTCAAACGTGGCCCGGCACGCCGCCGCGTCGCGGGTCGGGCTGACCCTGTCGTACATGGCGGACGTGGTCACGCTCGACGTCCGTGACGACGGAGCGGGTTTCGACGTCGCCGACCAGCCGGCGCCCCGTGAGCCGGGCGGCGGGTACGGGTTGACCGCCATGCGGCAACGGGTGACAAGGGTCGGTGGCGAGTTGGCAGTCGAATCCGAGCCGGGCAGCGGCACCGCCATCTCGGCGTCCGTTCCCGCGCTACCCGGAGGTGCCGGTTGACCGCCCCGATTCGGCTGCTGATCGTCGACGATCACCCGGTGGTGCGGGACGGCCTGCGGGGGATGTTCACCGGTGACCCCGATTTCCAGGTGGTGGGCGAGGCGGCGGACGGCTCGGAGGCGTTGGCCCTGGTCGCGTCGCTGCAGCCGGACGTGGTGCTGATGGATCTACGGATGCCCGGAATGGACGGGGTGACAGCCATCGGCAGGCTGGCTCGCACCGGCAGCACCGCCCGGGTGCTGGTGCTCACCACCTACGACACGGACGCGGACGTGCTGCCGGCGATCGAGGCAGGTGCGACCGGTTACCTGCTCAAGGACACACCTCGGGAGGATCTCGTTCGGGCGGTCCGGGCGGCGGCCCGGGGCGAGTCGGTGCTGGCGCCGAGCGTCGCCGGCCGGCTGATGGGTCGGCTGCGCGCTCCCGCCGAGGAACCGCTCAGTCAACGGGAGCTTGAGGTGCTCACCCTGGTGGCCCGGGGCGCCTCCAACCGGGAGGCGGCGAACCGCCTGTTCATCAGCGAGGCCACCGTCAAGACGCACCTGCTGCACCTGTACGCCAAGCTCGGGGTCAACGACCGGGCTGCCGCGGTGGCCACCGCGTACGACCGGGGGTTGCTGACGCCCGGCGGGCGGTGAGCGGCACCGGGCAGGATGGGCGGATGCGCGCGTCCCGACTGATCTCGTTGCTGTTGCTGTTGCAGTCGCGCGGGTCAATGACAGCGGGCGAGCTGGCACGGGAGTTGGAGGTCTCCGAGCGGACCGTCTATCGGGACGTTCTGGCGCTCTCCGCGGCGGGCGTGCCGGTCTACGCCGACCGAGGGCGGGCCGGCGGCTACCGCCTGCTCGGCGGGTACCGCACCCGGCTGACCGGGCTGACCCGGGACGAGGCGGAGGCGCTCTTCCTCGCCGGGCTGCCCGGACCGGCCGGCGAGATGGGGCTCGCCGACGCCGTCGCGTCTGCCGAGCTGAAGGTGCTCGCCGCGCTGCCACCCGCACTGCGCGACGCGCCGGCCCGGGCCGGGCAGCGGTTCCACCTGGACGTACCGGGCTGGTTCCGGCAGAGCACGCCACCGCCCTGGCTGCCCGAGCTGGCCCGGGCGGTCTGGGGCGACACTGTGGTGGAGCTGCGCTACCGACGCGGCGACCAGGAGGTGACCCGCCAGGTCCAGCCGTACGGCCTGGTGCTCAAGAGCGGGGTCTGGTATCTGGTCGGCCGCGTCGGCGACGATGTGCGCACCTACCGGGTGGACCGGGTCACCGGGGTCGAGGTGGGCGACGAACACTTCGACCGCGACGAGGGCTTCGACCTGGCCGGGCACTGGCGCGAGCAGGCCGGGTCGTTCCTGCGGACCATGCTGCGGGCCGAGGTCGCCGTCCGGCTGAGCCCCGCCGGCCTGCGCCAGCTCCGGCACCTGGTCGATGCCCCCAACGTGTACGACGAACTGGTCGCCGCCGCCGACGAGCCCGACGGGCAGGGGTGGGTCGTAACGCGGCTGCCCGTCGAGTCGGTCCCGGTGGCGTACCACCAACTGCTGGGCCTCGGTCCCGAGGTCGAGGTCATCGACCCACCTGAGCTGCGGCGGTTGTTCGCCGAGAGCGCCGAGCGGCTCGCCGCGCTCTACCGGTAGCCGGTCACGTCCGCCGGCTTGCCCGCGTCGACCACCTCGGTGATGTAGCGGAAACCCTCGGGTTGGCTGCCGTCGAGGTCGGTGAAGCCGTACACCTTGGACAGGCTGCCGGCGTCGACGGACCTGCCGTTCCAGCGGGCCTTCTCCTCGTCGGCGGCGAGCGCGGCCACCGCCCGGCCGACGAAGGCCGGGGTCTCCGAGATGAGGAAGTTCGGGTCGGTGGCGGCCCCGTCGCGCCAGTTCTCCTCGGTCACGCCGAAGTGCTCCAGCATCGCCTCGGAACGGATCCAGCCGGGGGTCAGTGCCACGGCCGTGCAGCCGTGCGGCTTCAGTTCGTGCGCCTGACTGAAGGCGAGCCGGTTGACCGAGACCTTCGCCAGGTCGTAGAAGACCGACAGCCGGTAGTTCTCGTCGTTGTACGCCTTGGTGCCGTCGCCCATCTCCACCACCAGGCCACCGGGCTTGCGGATCAGCAGCGGCAGGGCGAAGTGGCTGGTGATGATGTGCGTGTCGACGGCCAGTCGCAGGGTACGGAAGCCGGCGTCGAGCGGTTGCTCCCAGACCGGCTTGTCCCAGGTGACCAGTGGGTCGCCGCCCCAGATGTCGTTCACCAGCACGTCGAGTTGGCCGTGCTCGGCGTCGATCCGGGCGACCAGGTCGCGGACCTGATCGGGCACCAGGTGGTCGACCTGGACGGCGATGCCGGTGCCGCCGGCCGCGGTGATCAGCTCGGCGGTCTCCTCGATGGTCTCCGGTCGATCCATCTCGGAGCGGCCGGCCCGGGAGCTGCGACCGGTGGCGTAAACAGTGGCCCCGGCCGCGCCGAGCTGAACGGCGATCTGCCGCCCGGCGCCACGGGTGGCACCGGCGACGAGCGCGATCTTTCCGGTTAGCGGTTGTGTCATGCCTGCGACGTTGTCAGGGATACCTGACAACCGACGTCCGAATTCGGTACTCGATCTAGTCGACCAGTCGGACCCGGACCCGGCGGTTGGCCCGGCCCTTGCTCTCCACCTTCACGACCTGGACCTTGCCGATCTGGGCGGTGGAGGCGACGTGGGTGCCGCCGTCGGCCTGCACGTCCAGCCCGACGATGTCGACGATCCGGACCTCCTGCTCATCCGGCGGGATGAGGTTGGACTGGGTACGGATGATGTCCGGCAGGGCCAGCGCCTCGGTGCGCGGCAGCACCCGGGTGGCGACCGAGCGGTCGGCGGCCACCTCGGCGTTGACCAGCTCCTCGATGCGACTCTTGAAGTCCGGGGGCACCTCGGGGAGGTTGAAGTCCATCCGGGCCTCGCCCGGTTCCATCGAGTTGCCGGTCACGAGCGCGCCGAAGTCGCGGAACACCACACCACAGAGCACGTGCAGCCCGGAGTGGGTACGCATCAGCCGGGTGCGGCGCTCGTCCTCCACCGCGCCGACGACCTCGGTGCCGACCGGCGGCAGCGGATCACCTTCGGCGGGAATCAGGTAGGGGTCGTCGCCCTTGCGGGTGCCGACGATCCGGGTCTGCACGCCCTGCCAGAGCAACACACCGTGGTCGGGTGGTTGGCCACCACCACCCGGGTAGAACGCCGAACGGTCCAACACGATGCCCTGCTCGGCATCGGAGTGCAGGACCGTGCACGTCCATTCGCGCAGGGTCGGGTCGGCAAGGTCCAGCCGGTGCGTCCGGCCGTGCTGTGTGACGCCCATGACAGGGCAGGTTACTCGTTCAGGAAGCCGGAGATGCGGTCCCGCAGATCGGCGCGTTCCGACCAGAGCACGCCGGGCCGGTCGTACACGTGCAGGGTGGCCTGGGGAAGCGCCACGGCGAGCCGCTCGGCGACCTCGACCGGGTGCAGGTCGTCGCCCGCGCAACCGATCACCAGCGCCGGTGCGGTGACCGCCGTCAGGTCACCGATCTGGCGCAGCGGTGTCTGGTCGGTGAGCGTGGCCAGACCGTCGGCGAGACCGTCGCGGAGCAGTTGGTCGAGCCGTTGTCGCAGGTAGGCCCAGCCGGCCGGGGTGTTACGCACCGCCGGGGGCAACTCCAGCGTGACGATGTCGGCGACCGCCGACGCGTCGCCGCTCTCCACCGCCTCCAGCAGGTCGGTGATGCGCTCCCGGGCGGCCGGCCCGCGTGGCTCGTCGAGGACCGCCGGCAGGAAGAAGACCAGCTTGTCGAAGCGCTCCGGGCTCTCCACGAGGAGTCGGCAGAGGGCACCCGCGCCGAGACTCGCGCCGAACGCCCGGCTGGCGCCGCCAAGGTCGGCGATTGCCCGCAGATCCCGGGCCAGGTCCAGATAGTCCCACGGCCCGTCCGGGGCTTCGGAACGGCCGTGCCCACGGAACTGGAAGAACACCTTGCGACCGTTCACCCCACTGCCGAACGGTCGGGTGGTGGCGATGCCGTTGCCCAACCCGTGTGCGAACACGGTGACCGGATCACCGGTGCCGGTGACCAGCCGTTCCAGCCGTACGCCGTGCGGGGTGGTGATCAGCTCGGTCTCCGGCTCCGGCAGCGCCGGCCGGCCGGTCCGCGGCCCACCCGGCCCGGGACCCCAGGTGCGGGGCCCGCTGTCGGGTGGGGGCGGCCAGCGAAAACCTCTCACCAGAACCCTTTGCCGTCACCGAGTTCGCGGAGGCCGATTCGGACATCGAGCAGGTAGATCAGACCGGCGGCGATGCCGACCAGCCCGAACAGGCTGATCGGACCGAAGCCGAGCAGGGTGAGCACGAGGCAGACCGCCAGGATGGCGATCCAGCCGCCCTTGGGCAGCGTCCCGATGGCGGGGAAGGCGTCGGAGCGCTGCGTGATCGCGTGCACCAGGGCGACGCCCTGAACGATCAGCGCGAAGACGAGCAGGATCAGCTGGATCACTTCACGGACGGCGAAGGCGAAGATCGGCGCGGCGTTGGCCATGCCGGCCAGTTTATGTCCACGACCCCGGCTACGTCCGACAAGGACGCCACCGGGGTCGCGGCCACGGTGAACTACTCGGCTGCCGGACGGGTCCGCTTGGTGGCCCGGGGAAGCTTCGCCGACGGGGCCTCGACCGGCTTGGCGGCCTTCGGCGCGCGGGCGGCCTTCTTGACGGCGGCCGGCTTGGCCTCGGCGATCTCCGCCACGTCGGCCGGGGTCGGCGCGTCGGTGGAGGCCGCAGCGGTGGGGGTGGCGGCAGCCGTGGGGGTGGCGGCCGGCGTCACGGCCTCGGTGGCCTCGATGTCGGCGTTGACCGTCTCGGCGGCCTCCAGCACGCCGGCACCGACGACCCGCTCGCCCCGGGCGACCAGCGCGCCGTACGCCGCGAACGCACGCTCCTGGGCGACCTGGGCGCCCGCGACCACCAGGGCGGCGTTGCGGGTCGCGGCGGCGCGCAGCTTGTCGATGTCGGCGGCCTCGCGCAGCTTCGCCAGGTCGGCGGTCTCGTTGGCGGTGCGCAGCGTCTCGGTGGCCTTCTGCTTCAGCTCGAAGCCGGTCAGCACGGCCCGGCCGCCCAGGTCGGCGACGACCCGGGTGCTGAGGACGCCGACCACGGCCGGCAGCTTGCGCAACTGCTCGATGGCCAGCTCACCGGCGCCGGCTGCGGCGTAGATCGGGGCGGGGATGCGGTTGGTCTTCGGCTCGCTCATGACGTCTCCTCTTCGGCCGCCTCGGCGGCCTTCTTCTTCTGGGGGATGCTGGTGCTGCCCGGGGCGGGGGCGGTGCCCGCCTCGGTGACGGCGACCGACTCGAGCACGGCCTCGGTCGGGGTGCCGCCGACGGTGGTGGGGCCGGTGGCGGCCACATTGGCCAGGTCCGCAGCCTGGCTGGCGGGCTGGTCGGTGGGCTGGCCGGCGGGCTGGTCAGCCTGCGCCGTCTCGGCTTCGGCCTGGGCCTCGGCCAGCCGGGTGTTCTCCCGGCGGAACGTCTCGTAGATCTGACTGAGCGACTGCTTCTGCGCCATCGTCAGGTCGGCGTCCACGGCGATGGCGGCGAGCACCCCGTGACCTTCCTTGTCGTCGAGCAGACCGGCGCGCAGGTACATCGCCGGCGTGGACACCCGTAGCGCGCTCGCCAGTTGCTGGAGCACCTCGGCGCTGGGCTTGCGCAGGCCGCGCTCGATCTGGCTGAGGTACGGGTTGCTGACCCCCGCCTGCTCGGCGAGCTGCCGTAGCGAGATCTTGGCGTTGCGCCGAAGATCGCGGATGAACCCGCCGACGTCGGGAAGGTCCTTGGGTGTGGCCATGGCAGCGACGCTAACCGCCCGCGCTAGCTGTTGCAAGCAAAACGCTAACCATAGTTAGCAACGTCTCAGGATCGCGTTTGCGCGCCGCTCAACCGATCCGTACGGTCCGTCCGTGGACAAGATCACAGTCAATGGAGCAAGCATCGCGTACGACGAGGCCGGCACCGGTTCGCCCGTCGTCCTGCTGCACGCCGGAATCGCCGACCGGCGGATGTGGCGGGGGCAGGTGCCCGCGCTCGCCGCCCGGCACCGGGTGATCGTTCCGGACCTGCGCGGCTACGGAGACTCCGAGCTCCCCCCGGCCCCGTTCACGCACCACGACGACGTGGCCGGGCTGCTGGACGCGCTCGACCTGCCCCGGGCCGCCCTGGTCGGCTGCTCTTTCGGTGGGGCGGTCGCCATCGACACCGCGCTGGCCCACCCCGACCGGGTGAGCGCGCTCGCGCTGTTCGACACGGCAGTCTCCGGGAACGAGTGGTCCGACGAGGCGAACGACCTCTGGGACGACCTGGTCGGCGAGGTCGACCCGGACGACTTCGTCGCCGGTGCGGCCGGTGAGGTCCGGTTCTGGGTGGTCGGCCCGCGACGCCAGCCGGAGGACGTCGACCCGGAGCTGGTCGCGTTCGCGCAGGAGATGGACCAGCGTGCCCTCGCCGCGGAGCTGGCGCTCGGCGCGGTCGAGGTGGGAGAGCTGTCGCCACCGGCGATCGGTCGTCTCGGTGAGCTGAAGATCCCCGTCCTGGTCACCGCCGGCGCGGCCGACGTGCCGGACATCAGTCGGCTCGCCGACCGGATCGCCGCCGAGGTCCCCGGCGCGGTACGACTGCCCGACGTGCCGGACGCCGCCCACCTGCTGCCGCTGGAGCGCCCGGAGCCGGTCAACGCAGCGCTGCTCGACTTCCTGAGCTAGATGTACTGCCCAGGGAGGTTGGTTAAGCGGCTGATGGGTGGGCGTTTGCCGGTGGCGGTGTGGGGCCTGTGATGGTTGTACTCGTGTA
>NZ_JBNCKJ010000004.1:366600-480358 GCF_049841475.1 Micromonospora sp. DT15 | reverse complement strand
GCGCCCCGCGCCCCGCGCCCCGCGCCCCGCGCCCCGCGCCCCGCGCCCCGCGCCCCGCGCCCAAGATCCGAGCAACTTCCCGGATGTTGCTGCCT
This sequence comes from Micromonospora sp. DT15, assembly GCF_049841475.1. Taxonomy (NCBI): domain Bacteria; kingdom Bacillati; phylum Actinomycetota; class Actinomycetes; order Micromonosporales; family Micromonosporaceae; genus Micromonospora; species Micromonospora sp. DT15. Next base: position 480,263 of record NZ_JBNCKJ010000004.1, on the reverse strand, counting down.
CCGACACGCCGGAGACACCAACATCCCTGATCCTGCGCAGATCTTGACGACGAACGCCGCCCCCCTTTGGAGATCGGACCCCCGCCCCTGGCGGCCCCCGGCCACCAAGATCGCACTCGAACCAGGATGTAGTGGCCTCGGCGACGCACCGAGGCCACTACATCGAGGATCGAGCGCGATCTTGGGGTGTTCTGGGATCGGCCGAGGGAGCGGAGCCGAACTTCAGGCGGTCAGTCGGGGGTCGCGAGCTGGTCGCCGACCGCGTGCTGAAGCACCTGGGTGACGTTCCACCGCTCGCAGGGGGTGGGCCGCTCACAGGCGTCGGCCGAAACTCCCTCGACTGCCGTCCGAAGCGCCGCGTGCGCCTTATCGAGCACGGTCCGCCACTGCCCCCCGCCATCCCGCTCATTGTTCTGCCCTCTCCGCCGGCTTCCAGCGAGCTGACCCACTCGCTACCAGAGCGGAATATTCCGCTCCGTTTTATGATTGAGCGCAGCAGACTGGAATGATCCATTCCACTACTTCCGGGGCTGGTCTGGAAACGCGTCGAGCGCGGCACCCGGACGGGTACCGCGCTCGACGAAGTGGGATCGGTTCAGACGTTGAAGCCGAGGGAGCGAAGCTGGTCCCGACCCTCGTCAGTGATCTTGTCCGGGCCCCACGGCGGGAGCCACACCCAGTTGATCCGGATGTCGTTGACCAGGCCACCGCCGGGGCCGGTGGTCAGCGCCTGCCGGGTCTGGTCCTCGATGACGTCGGTCAGCGGGCAGGCCGCCGAGGTGAGCGTCATGTCCAGGGTGGCGACGTTCTCGTCGTCGACGTGGACGCCGTACACGAGGCCAAGGTCGACCACGTTGATGCCGAGCTCCGGGTCGACGACGTCCTTCATCGCCTCCTCGATGTCGGCGATCATGGCCTTGCTGACGCCGCCCGCAGGAGCGGCGGCGTCAGAGGTGCCGTCGGTCGCCGCGGCGTCGGTCTGCGGCACCACAGTGGTGTCACCGGCCTCCGGCGTCGCCTCAGTAGCAGCGATGTGCTCGCTCATGCCGTCCCTCCGCTTCGCTGCGTGATGCCGCAAGGCACCACTGTGTCATTCGCTCGCTGACGCTCGCTCACGCCTTCACCTCCGGGCTCACGCCCACACCGGCGCGTGCCGCGGCGTCCTTGAACGCCATCCACGGCAGCAGCGCGCACTTGACCCGGGCGGGGTAACGGGCCACACCCGCGAAAGCAACCCCGTCACCGAGCACGTCCTCGTCCGGCGTGACCTGGCCACGTCCGGACATCAACTCCACGAACGCCTCGTGCACCTCGAATGCTTCCCCGGCGCCCCGACCACGCAGCAACTCGTGCAGCACACTCGCCGACGCCTGGCTGATCGAGCAGCCCATCCCGTCGTACGAGATGTCGTGCAGCACTGTGCCGTCGGTGGCCACCCGGACGGTGACCTCGTCACCGCAGGTGGGGTTGACGTGGTGCGCCTCCGCGACCTGGTCGCCCGGGTCGTCGGCATCGCGCAGGCCACGCCCGTGCGGGCGCTTGTAGTGGTCCAGGATGATCTCCTGGTAGAGCTGGTCGAGCTGCATCAGTCGAACACCTTCCGTACCTGCTCCAGACCGGCCACCAGAGCGTCGATCTCCTCGGTGGTGGTGTAGAGGTAGAACGAGGCCCGGGTCATGGCGGGGACGCCGAACCGGCTGCACACCGGCTTGGCACAGTGGTGACCCACCCGCACCTGCACGCCGAGCGAGTCGAGCACCTGACCCACGTCGTGCGGGTGCACGTCACCGAGCGCGAACGAGATGGTGCCGCCCCGGCCCACCGGCACTGTCGGGCCGAAGATCCGCAGGTCCGGCACCGAGCCGAAGGCGTCCAGCGCGTACGCCGTCAGCTCCTTCTCGTGCCACTGGATGGCTCGCATCCCGACGCCGGTCAGGTAGTCCACCGCCGCGCCCAACGCGACCGCCTCGGCGATGGGCGGGGTGCCGGCCTCGAACCGGGCCGGCGGGGCGGCGAACGTCGAGCGGCCCATGGTGACCGTCTCGATCATCGAGCCGCCGCCCATCACCGGCGGCATGGCCGCCAGCAGCTCGGCCCGGCCCCAGAGCACACCGATGCCGGTCGGGCCGCACATCTTGTGGCCGGTGAACACGATGTAGTCGGCGTCCAGGTCGACCACGTCGAGGGGCAGGTGCGGCGCCGACTGCGAGCAGTCCAGCAGCAGCAGCGCGCCCACCTCGCGGACCCGAGCGGTGATCCGGGAGGTCGCGTTGACAGTGCCCAGGATGTTCGACACGTGCACCAACGAGACGATCTTCGTCCGTTCGGTGACCAGGTCCTCCAGGCCCGACTCGTCCAGCCGGCCCTGGTCGGTGACCGGGAACCAGCGCAGGGTCGCGCCGGTCCGCTCACAGAGCAGCTGCCACGGGACGATGTTCGAGTGGTGCTCCATCTCGGAGATCACCACCTCGTCGCCGGGACCGAGCCGGAACCGGGGGTCGGCGTCCGCGCGCAGCGAGGCGTTCGAGAAGGCGTACGCCACGATGTTGATCGCTTCGGTGGAGTTCTTGGTGAACACCACCTCGTCGACGCTCGGCGCGTTGATGAACGCGGCGACCTTCGCCCGCGCCCCCTCGTACGCCTCGGTGGCCTCGGTGCCCAGGGTGTGCACCGACCGCGACACGTTCGCGTTGTGCCGCGCGTAGTGCTCGTCGAGCACGTCGAGCACCTGGCGCGGTTTGTGGGAGGTGTTGGCGCTGTCGAGGTAGACCAGCGGGTGCCCGTTGATCTCCCGGTCCAGGATCGGGAAATCGGCGCGCACCCGGGCCACGTCGAAACGCGGCACGTCGTCGTACTGCGGCATCCCCTCGGGGATCGCGATGCTGGTCATCTCGGCAGCGCCTCTTTCGCTCAGGCCTTGGCCGTGCCGGCCCCGGCGGCGTACCGCTCGTAGCCCTCGGCCTCGAGCTTGTCGGCCAGCTCCGGGCCGCCCTGCTCGACGATCCGGCCGGCCACGAAGACGTGCACGAAGTCCGGCTTGATGTAGCGCAGGATCCGGGTGTAGTGGGTGATCAGCAGCACGCCGGTGTCGCCGGTGTCGCGGACCCGGTTGACGCCCTCGCTGACCACGCGCAGCGCGTCCACGTCGAGACCGGAGTCGGTCTCGTCGAGGATCGCGATCTTCGGCTTGAGAAGCTCCAGCTGGACGATCTCGTGCCGCTTCTTCTCACCACCGGAGAAGCCCTCGTTGACGTTGCGCTGGGCGAACGCCGGGTCCATCTGGAGGCGCTCCATAGCGCCGCGCAGCTCGCCACCCCAGGTACGGAGCTTCGGCGCCTCGCCGTCGATGGCGGTCTTCGCGGTCCGCAGGAAGTTCGCCACCGAGACGCCGGGCACCTCGACCGGGTACTGCATGGCCAGGAAGAGACCGGCGCGGGCGCGCTCGTCGACAGTCATCGCCAGCACGTCCTCGCCGTCGAGGGTCACCGTACCGCCGGTGATCTCGTACTTGGGGTGGCCGGCGATCGAGTACGCCAGGGTGGACTTGCCGGAACCGTTCGGGCCCATGATCGCGTGGGTCTCGCCCGACTTCACGGTCAGGTCGACGCCGGCCAGGATCGGCTTGAGCTCACCCTCGGGCAGCTTGACCGACACCTTCAGGTCGCGGATCTCCAGGGTGCTCATTATCGGGTCACTCCATTACTCGGCGTCAGGCTGAGGTAGATGTCGCCGTCGCGGACTTCGACGGGGTAGACGGGGACGGGTTCGGTGGCGGGCAGGCCGGTCGGCTCGCCGGTGCGCAGGTCGAAGCGCGAGCCGTGCAACCAGCACTCGAGCGTGCAGCCGTCGACCTCGCCCTCGGAGAGCGCGACAGCGGCGTGCGAGCACTCGTCGTACGCGGCGTAGAAGTTGCCGTCCTCGCCGTGCACCAGGGCGATCGGAGTGCCCTCGACGTCCGCGCGGATCGCGGTGCCCTTCGGCACGTCCTCGGTGGAGCAGAGCCGGATCATCAAGCGCCGGCCTTGGTCAGCCGGGCCTCGATCGCGTCGCCGAGGCTCTCCCGCAGCGACTCCACCGGGATCTTGTTGATCAGCTCGGCGAAGAAGCCACGGACCACCAGCCGGCGGGCCTCACTCTCCGGGATGCCCCGGGCCATCAGGTAGAACAGCTGCTCGTCGTCGAAGCGGCCGGTCGCGCTGGCGTGACCGGCGCCGGCGATCTCGCCGGTCTCGATCTCCAGATTGGGTACGGAGTCCGCCCGCGCGCCGTCGGTGAGCAGCAGGTTCCGGTTGATCTCGTACGTGTCGGTGCCGGTCGCCTCGGCCTGGATGAGCACGTCGCCCACCCAGACGGTGTGCGCGCTCTCGCCCTGCAGAGCGCCCCGGTAGCCGACGTAGCTGCGGCAGTCCGGCACATTGTGGTCGACCAACTGCCGGTGCTCCAGGTGCTGGCCGGAGTCGGCGAAGTAGACGCCGTACAGCTCGGCCTCGCCCCCGCGCCCGGTGTATTCCACGCTGGTGAACTGCCGGACCAGGTCGCCACCCAGGGAGACCTGGATGTGGATGACCTTGGCGTCCCGACCCAGCTTGATCTTCAGGTGCTGGACCTGGACCGCGTCGTCGGCCCAGTCGGCGACCGTGACCAGCGTCAGCTTCGCGCCATCGGCCACGGCGACCTCGACGTTGTCGGCCAGGGTGGCCGACCCGACGTGCTCCAGCACCACTGTCGCCTCGGCGAACCGGCCCACCTCTACGAAGGTGTGACCGAACGCCGGCTGCTCGACGCCCTCGCCGACCACCTGCAGCCGTACCGCCTCGCCGAGCACCACGTCGGGGTCCACCCGCAGCAGCAGTGCGTCCGCGGCGGCACCGTAAGCCAACGCGCTGACCCGGTCGACCGGGATCAGCACGCTGCCGACGCGCTCGTCGTCACGGCCGACCCGGGTGATGGCAACGCCCTCGGGCAGGTCACCGTACTCGTGTCGGACCGCGCCGGTAGCGGCCGGCGCGTAACCGGTAAGGCCGCGCAGGCGCTTGAGCGGGGTGAAGCGCCACTCCTCCTCCAGGCCGGTGAGGGCCGGGAAGTCGGCGACGTCGTACGAGCGCAGCGCCTGCGACTTGGTGCTGGGCGGCGGCGCGGAAGCCTGGGTAGTCATGTCTTCCTTGGTCTGTCTGTTCCGTGACGACGAGTTGGGGCCGGGTGTGACGGGCCGAGGTTCCGGCCCGTCACGGGGGAACGGCGGCGTCAGCCGACCGCGCCCTCCATCTGAAGCTCGATCAGGCGGTTGAGCTCCAGGGCGTACTCCATCGGGAGCTCCTTGGCGATCGGCTCAATGAAGCCGCGCACGATCATCGCCATCGCCTCGTCCTCGCTCAGGCCCCGGCTCATCAGGTAGAAGAGCTGGTCATCACTGATCTTGGAGACGGTCGCCTCGTGCCCCATCGACACGTCGTCCTCACGGATGTCGACGTACGGGTAGGTGTCCGAGCGGGAGATCGTGTCGACGAGCAGTGCGTCGCACTTGACGGTGCTCCGGCTGTGGTGCGAACCCTCCAGCACCTGCACCAGACCCCGGTACGAGGTGCGGCCGCCGCCACGGGCGATCGACTTCGACACGATGGTCGAGGAGGTGTGCGGCGCGGCGTGCACCATCTTGGCGCCGGCGTCCTGGTGCTGACCCTCGCCGGCCATCGCCACCGAGAGCACCTCGCCCTTGGCGTGCTCGCCGGTCATGTAGACCGCCGGGTACTTCATGGTCACCTTGGAGCCGATGTTGCCGTCGACCCACTCCATGGTCGCGCCCTCGTGGCAGACGGCGCGCTTGGTGACCAGGTTGTAGACGTTGTTCGACCAGTTCTGGATGGTCGTGTAGCGGCAACGCGCGTTCTTCTTGACGATGATCTCCACGACCGCGCTGTGCAGCGAGTCGGAGGAGTAGAGCGGCGCGGTGCAGCCCTCGACGTAGTGCACGTACGCACCCTCGTCGACGATGATCAGCGTCCGCTCGAACTGGCCCATGTTCTCCGTGTTGATCCGGAAGTAGGCCTGCAGCGGGATCTCGACGTGCACGCCCTTCGGCACGTAGATGAACGAGCCACCGGACCACACCGAGGTGTTCAGGGCGGCGAACTTGTTGTCGCCGACCGGGATCACGGTGCCGAAGTACTCCTTGAAGACGTCCTCGTGCTCGCGCAGCGCCGTGTCGGTGTCCAGGAAGAGGACGCCCTGCTCCTCAAGGTCCTCGCGGATCTTGTGGTAGACGACCTCGGACTCGTACTGCGCCGCGACACCGGCGACCAGCCGCTGCTTCTCCGCCTCCGGGATGCCCAGCCGGTCGTAGGTGTTCTTGATGTCCTCGGGCAGGTCCTCCCAGCTGGTGGCCTGCTTCTCGGTCGACCGGACGAAGTACTTGATGTTGTCGAAGTCGATCCCGGTAAGGTCCGCGCCCCACGCCGGCATCGGCTTACGGCCGAACAGCCGCAGGCCCTTCAGCCGCAGGTCGAGCATCCACGCCGGCTCGTTCTTCTTGGCCGAGATGTCCCGCACCACCGCCTCGTTGATGCCACGCTGGGCGACAGCCCCGGCGGCGTCCGGGTCGGACCAGCCGTACTCGTACCGGCCCAGGGCGGCGAGCTGCTCTTCCTGGGTCAGGGGCTGGACGATCTGCTCGGTCATCTATCTGTCCTCACAGTGGTTACGGGATTACCGGATTGAGCACGGCCCGGCTGGGTCGGGATGTGCGTGGTGCACACCCCGTCGCCGTGCGCGATGGTGGCCAGACGCTGCACGTGGGTGCCGACCAGACGGGAGATGACCGCGGTCTCGGCCTCGCACAGCTGAGGAAACTCGGCGGCCACGTGCGCCACCGGGCAGTGGTGCTGACAGAGCTGGCCGCCAGAGGCGATCGTGGTCGCATTGGCAGCGTAACCCTCGCCCGTGAGCGCTGCGGCAAGTGCCTCGGCTCGCGCGAGAGGGTCGTCGCCCGCATCCTCCATGGCCGCCCGACAGCGCGACTCGAGAGCGGACACCTGCTCGGTGGCGAACGCCTCCACCGCGTCCGGGCCGCCGCTGCGGGCGATCCAGCGCAGCGCGGCGGTGGCCATGTTGTCGTAGTGGTGTGTGCCACAGCGGACCCGGGCGGCCTCGGTCAGCAGGAACACCTTCGCCGGGCGGCCCCGACCGCGACTGCCCTGCACGGGCTGCTCGCGGGCGTACACGTCACCATCCGCAAGCATCGCGTCGAGGTGTCGGCGGATCGCCGCCGGGCTGAGCCCGAGCGCCGCGCCTAGCTGCGCGGCGGTGGTGGCACCCTGCTCCAACAGCAACTGGGTGACCCGATCCCGGGTGGAGACCTCGGCCGCCGCCGGCCCGGCGGGGCCGACCGGCGTGGTCACGGCAGGCGCGGACGCGGACGCGCCGACGGCCGGCACGGCCGTCGGCTGGTGCCCGGAGAGCGCCGCCGCGTTTTTCACAACGCCAACGTTACGTAATTACCCGGAGGGTCGCAAACCCGGGCCCCGGTGATCCCAACCACCGCACTGACGGAGTCGGACGAACCTCGATCACTACGGTGCGTAGGATTTGCGCCGTGAACCGAATCGTCCGTCCGGTCTCCGGCATCCTGCTGCGCCGCCTCGCGCTCGCCTCGATCATCGCGAACGTGGGCATCGTCGTCACCGGCGGGGCCGTCCGACTGACCGCCTCGGGCCTCGGCTGCCCCACCTGGCCCCGGTGCACAGACGATTCCTACGTCACCACGCCGGAGATGGGCGTGTACGGCGTCATCGAGTTCGGCAACCGGATGCTGACCTTCGCGGTGGGTCTGATCGCGCTGGCCACGGTGCTGGCCGTACTGCTGCACCGGCCCCGCCGACCCGGGCTCCTCGCACTGGCCGTGGTGGTCTTCCTGGGCATCCCCGCCCAGGCGGTCCTTGGTGGCATCACCGTGCTGACCAACCTCAACCCGTGGGTGGTCGGGCTGCACTTCCTCGCCTCGATGGCCGTGATCGCCGCCGCGTACGCCCTCTGGCGACGCATCGGCGACCCCGACGGCCCGACCGTGGCCGTGGTGCCCGCACCGCTGCGCGCGCTGGCCCGAGTCACCACCGGCGTCACCGTCGCCGTGCTGGTCGTCGGCACCTGGGTCACCGGCAGCGGCCCGCACGCCGGCGACCACGGCGCCGCCCGCAACGGGCTCGACCCGGAGACGATCTCCCAGGTGCACGCGGACGGGGTCTTCCTGCTGATCGGCCTGTCGGTGGCGCTGATCTTCGCGTTCCGCGCCGTCGGTGCGCAGCAGGCCACCCGCGCCGCGATCATCCTGGTCGCCGTGGAGTTGGGCCAGGGCCTGATCGGCTTCGTGCAGTACTTCACCCACGTGCCGGCGTTCCTGGTCGGCGCACACATGCTCGGCTCCTGCCTGGTACTGCTGGCCGCGCTGTCGGTGCAGTGGTCCACCCGGGAACGCCGCCCGGTCACGCCGGCCCCCCAGGCCACCCCGACCGACGCCGCCGCCCCGGTACCAGTCACCGCCTGACCGCCCGCGCGCCCCTTCGTTCGCCGCGCGCCCCGCGCCCCGCGCCCCGCCCCGCGCCCCGCCCCGCGCCCCGCCCCGCGCCCCGCGCCCCGCGCCCCGCGCCCCGCGCCCCGCGCCCAAGATCCGCGCAACATCCCCGATGTTGCTGCCTCCACCACGCCGGAGACAGCAACATTCCTGATCCTGCGCCGATCTTGACGACGAACGCCGCCCCTTTGGAGATCGGAACCCCGGCCTTGGCGCCCCGGGCCACCAAGATCGCACTCGAACCAGGATGTAGTGGTCACGGAACGCCGGGAAGCCACTAGAACCAGGATGTTGCGCGATCTTGCCGGCGGCAGCGCGGCAGGACGGCAGGACGGCAGGACGGCAGGACGGCAGGACGGCAGGACGGCAGGACGGCAGGACGGCAGCGCGGCAGCCGGACGCAGGAGCGCGCGGCGCGGGCGGCCGTTCGGGAGTTGCTTGTTGTGTGAGTGGTTAGGCGTTGCGGGCCAGGTGAGTGGTGATCGCGGTGGCGAGGCGCTCGGGCGCGCCGTTCGCGTACCCGATGAAGAGCGACGGCTCGGTCAGCTCCAGTTCGACCAGGACCGGCTCGCCGTCCGCGCCGGGGATCAGGTCGACCCGGGCGTAGAGCAGCTGTCGGGTGCCGCCGGGCACCGTCGCGAGGGTCTGCTCGGCCACCGCCAACTGCTCGGGGCGAGCGGTACGGGCGGTGATCTCCTCGGCCTTGTACAGCCCGTCCGGACCGAAATCCGGCCCGGACAGCATCGGACCCTTGCGGATCGCGTGGCTGAACGCGAGCCCTTCGGGACCGGCCAGGAAGAGCAGAGCCGTCTCGCCTTCGGTGTCGACGGCCCGCAGGTACGGCTGGACCATGGTGACCCGGCCGGCCTCGGAGAGTCGGCGAACGTGTGCGGCGGCAAGGTCGCGGTGCTCCGGGTCGGCCAGGTCGTACCGGCCGGTGTCCTGACTGCCGGCGCTGACGGCGGGTTTGAGCACGTACTCGCCGGTCTCGGCGGGCGGCTGCCAGCTCTCCCCCGGCATGACCCAGGCTGTCGGCACGGTTGGCACGCCGGCGGCGCTCAGCTCGGCGAGGTAGCGCTTGTCGGTGTTCCAGCGGACTACGTCGGCCGGGTTGACGAGCGTCGGCACTGTCGACGCCCAGGACACGAACTCGTCGCGGCGCAGCGCGTAGTCCCAGGGTGAGCGGAGCACGACCAGGTCGTAGGACGACCAGTCGACGTCGGGGTCGTCCCAGACGACGGCCTGGACGGCGACGCCACGGGCGGCGAGCGGGGCGAGGACCAGCCGGTCGTCCGGGTCGAGGTCGGCCAGGTCGGAGCAGGTGACGAGAGCGACCCGGGGTTCCCCCCGGGTCGACTGGTGATATGTGGTCAATTCAGCTGTCTGTTCAGCGGGCCATCGTGCGCCGGGCCATCGACCGCCAGAGGTCGTTGCTCGGACGCATCTGGTCCATCAGTTCACGCTCCCAGGCGTTCTCGACGGTGACTCCCGCCTTGGCGCACGCCTCCCGGGCGGTGACGGTGTCGTCGGCGAACTGGTCGCCCCACTCACCGTCGGCACCTACCAGGACGATTCGCGCGCCGCGCTTGCCGACGTACTCGATGACCGCCTTCGCGCCGCCGTGTTCTGCGGCGAACGCCTTGAGACCCGCAACCAGGCCTTGGGGCGCCTGCTCGCCGGCGGTCTGCTCAGCGGTCAGCGTCGTATCGGAACCATCTGCCATGACGCGAAGCCTAAGCAGACTTGCACCCCGTCGGGCGAGAACCATGAACCTTTTGTGATGCCAATTACCTACAGGTTTAAGGACGACCACAGGTTTGCTGTCCGGTTATTTACCGACTTTTACGCCCAAAGCGCGCCGGCAAATCGCCTTCGAACCCTCCCAGGTTGAGCCGATCCGACTCATGTAGAAAGTTACTCTGATGTGACGTTAAACCCGGACAACTCATCCACGTCCGTGATTAGTCAGTAGATCAGCGGCATCGATCGCCGCCGACCCGAGCCGCTGGGTGCCACCTGGGCTGACAGCGCGGCCGCACGGACACGCGGCAGACGGACATCGCGAGGGCCGGAAAGCCGAACGCGGCGCGGCGGAAGGCAGCTAGCGGAGCCGACGGGCGCAGGGCCTCCGCACGCGGAGAGCGGGGCGCGGAGTCGGCCGGGACGGGTCAGATCAGCGCGTCGAGCGCGACGGCCACGAAGACAATCGTCAGGTACGTCGTCGACCAGTGGAACAGCCGCATCGGCTTGATCGCCTCGCCGCGCGTCGCGCGCCGGCAGAGTCGGTGTGCCTCGAGGATGAAGATGGCACCCACCACCAGGGTCGGCACCCCGTAGATCGCGCTGAGCCCCAGGGGCCAGACGGCCAGGGAGGTGAGCACGGTGAGCCACGCGAAGATCAGGATCTCGGCGTTCACCCGGCGAGTCGAGGCCACCACCGGCAGCATCGGGATGCCGGCCCGGGCGTAGTCATCCTTGTACTTCATGGCGAGCGGGTAGAAGTGCGGCATCTGCCAGAAGAAGACCACAGCGAAGAGCCCCCAGGCGGCCGGCGCCAGTGAGCCGGTCACCGCAGCCCACCCGATCAGCACCGGTGCCGCCCCGCAGGCGCCGCCCCAGAAGGTGTTCGTCGGGGTGGAACGCTTGAGCCACAGGGTGTAGACGAGGTCGTAGTAAGCGATCGCGGCGAGGGTCAGCCCGGCGGCCAGCAGGTTGGTGAACGCCGCCATCAGGGCCACCGACACCGCCGCCAGCACCAGACCGAAGATCAGCGCGCTCCGCGGCGACACGGTGTGTGCCGGCAGCGGCCGACGCTTGGTACGCCGCATCAGCTGGTCGATGTCGCGGTCGATGTAGCAGTTGAGGACGCTTGCCGCGCCGGCGGCGAGCGAGCCGCCGATCAGCACGATGGCCATCAGCCACAGCGACGGCAGCCCACCCTCGGCGAGCATCATCGCCGGGATGGTGGTGACCAGCAGCAACTCGACGATCCGCGGCTTGGTGAGCGACACGTACGCCGAGACAACGGCGCGTACGTCCCGTCGGGCCACCGGGCCCTCGGCCGCCCGCGCCGGGTGTGGCCCGGCCGGGTTGCTCGCGGGGCGCTCGGTGATCATGCTCACGGATTGCCACCTTCCGGCATCGGGCACGGGGAGATCGGATTGGTCGGGACCGCACGGATCCGCATACCGCCCCACACACTACGCGTCGTCGTTTTGGCTGCCCGGCCGACCCGACAACGGTGCGGGCCGTCACACCACCGGGTTGAACCGAGCATCCGGATGGTCACGTAGCGCACACCATGCGCAGATCCCCGGGCGCATGTTTAGGGACGCTCGATAAGGTCATCGGTGAGGGTTCCGCCCATCTGCCGAGGAGCACAACCATCGTGGCTGTTAAACGACCCGAGCACCCCGCACTGAACTGGTCCGACCTCGATCGCCGGGCCGTCGACACCGTCCGCGTGCTGGCCATGGACGCCGTAGAGAAATCCGGCAACGGCCACCCGGGCACCGCGATGAGCCTCGCGCCCGCGGCGTACCTCCTCTTCAACCGCGTCATGCGGCACAACCCGGCCGACCCGAACTGGCCCGGCCGCGACCGGTTCGTTCTCTCCGCCGGGCACTCCAGCCTGACGCTCTACATCCAGCTGTTCCTCTCCGGTTACCCGCTGAGCCTGGACGACCTCAAGTCGCTGCGGCAGTGGGGCTCGCAGACGCCGGGGCACCCCGAGCACGGGCACACGCCGGGCGTGGAGACCACCACCGGCCCGCTCGGGCAGGGTCTGGGCAACGCGGTCGGCATGGCCATGGCGGCCCGCCGCGAGCGCGGCCTGTTCGACCCCGAGGCCGAGCTGGGCGCGTCCGTCTTCGACCACGACATCTGGTGCATCGTCTCCGACGGTGACATCGAGGAGGGCATCAGCCACGAGGCCAGCGCCCTCGCCGGGCACCAGCAGCTGGGCAACCTCACAGTGATCTACGACGACAACGAGATCTCCATCGAGGACGACACCCGGATCGCCAAGAGCGAGGACGTGGCCGCCCGCTACGAGGCGTACGGCTGGCACGTGCAGACCGTCGACTGGCGCAGCGGCGACGCCGACCAGGGCGACTACCACGAGGACGCCGAGGCGCTGTACGCGGCGCTGGTGGCCGCCAAGGCGGAGACCGCTCGTCCCTCCTTCATCGCGCTGCGCACCATCATCGGCTGGCCCGCGCCGAACAAGCAGAACACCGGCAAGATCCACGGTTCGGCGCTCGGCGCCGATGAGGTGAAGGCCACCAAGCGGATCCTCGACTTCGACCCGGAGCAGACCTTCCAGGTCGACGAGGAGGTGCTCAGCCACGCCCGCACCGTGATGGGGCGCGGCGACGCGGCCGAGCAGGAGTGGACCGCCGCGTTCGACGCCTGGAAGAAGGCCAACCCGGAGCGCACCGCGCTCTACGAGCGGTTGGCTGGCCGCGTACTCCCCGACGGCTGGACCGACGCGTTGCCGGTCTTCCCCGCGGACGCCAAGGGTGTGGCCACCCGGGCCGCTTCCGGCAAGGTGCTGGAGGCGCTCGCGCCGGTGCTCCCGGAGCTGTGGGGCGGCTCGGCCGACCTGGCTGAGAGCAACAACACCACGATGAAGGGCGAGCCGTCGTTCATCCCGGCCGCCCACGCCACCAAGGACTTCCCCGGCCACGAGTACGGCCGCACGCTGCACTTCGGCATCCGTGAGCACGCCATGGGCGCGATCCTCAACGGCATCGCCCTGCACGGCGGCACCCGCCCCTACGGCGGCACGTTCCTGGTGTTCAGCGACTACATGCGTCCGTCGGTGCGGCTGGCCGCGCTGATGAAGCTGCCGGTGACCTACGTCTGGACGCACGACTCGATCGGCCTCGGCGAGGACGGCCCGACCCACCAGCCGGTGGAGCACCTGACCGCGCTGCGCGCCATTCCCGGCCTGGACGTGGTCCGCCCGGCCGACGCCAACGAGACCGCCTGGGCGTGGCGGCAGGCGCTGGAGCACACCGACCGGCCCACCGCGCTGGCGTTGAGTCGTCAGCCGCTTCCGACCCTGGACCGCGACGTCCTGGGCAGCGCGGAGGGCGTGACCAAGGGCGGTTACGTGTTGGCCGAGGCGTCCAACGGCAAGCCCCAGGTGATCATCGTGGGCACCGGCTCCGAGGTGCAGCTCTGCCTGACCGCCTGGGAGCGGCTGGAGGCCGACGGCACCCCGACCCGGGTCGTCTCGATGCCGTGCCAGGAGTGGTTCTACGAGCAGGACGAGGCGTACCGGGAATCGGTGCTCCCCCGCGGGGTAAAGGCACGGGTGAGCGTGGAGGCGGGCATCGCGATGTCCTGGCGCGGCATCGTCGGTGACCTGGGCGAGAGCGTCAGCATCGAGCACTACGGCGCGAGCGCCCCGCACACCGTGCTCTTCGAGCAGTTCGGGTTCACCGGTGACCGGATCGTGGCGGCGGCACACGCCTCGCTGGCCCGGGTGGGCGACATCACCGGTTTCACGACCGGCAACTGAGGGAGCGTGGACGGCATGACCGACAAGCTGAATGAGCTGACCGCCGCGGGCGTGGCGGTCTGGCTCGACGACCTTTCCCGGGTACGACTGAGCTCCGGCGGGCTGGACCAGCTCCGCCGCGAGAAGCACGTGGCCGGTGTCACCACCAACCCGACGATCTTCGCCAAGGCCCTGAGCGACGCCGACGAGTACAACTGGCAACTGCGCGACCTCGCTATTCGTGACGTGGACGTGGAAGAGGCCGTCCGCATGCTCACCACGTACGACGTGCGGTGGGCCTGCGACGTGATGCGCCCGTCGTACGACGGCAGCGACGGCGTCGACGGCCGCGTCTCGATCGAGGTGGACCCCCGCAGCGCGCACGACGCGGACAAGACCGTCGCCGAGGCCAAGGCGCTGTGGTGGCTTGTCGACCGGCCCAACCTCTACATCAAGATCCCGGCCACCGAGGAGGGCCTGTCGGCGATCACCGACACGCTCGCCGAGGGGATCAGCGTGAACGTGACGCTGATCTTCGGTCTGGACCGCTACTCGGCGGTCATGGAGGCGTTCCTCGCCGGCCTGGAGCAGGCCAAGGCCAACGGCCACGACCTGTCGAAGATCGGCTCGGTCGCGTCCTTCTTCGTGTCCCGGGTCGACGCCGAGGTCGACAAGCGGCTGGAGAAGATCGGCTCCGAGCAGGCCAAGTCGCTCAGGGGTAAGGCCGCCGTCGCCAACGCCCAACTGGCGTACGAGCGCTACACCGAGGTGTTCGCCTCGGACCGCTGGAAGGCGCTCGCCGCAGCAGGCGCGCACCCGCAGCGGCCGCTGTGGGCGTCCACCTCGACGAAGAACCCTGACTACAAGGACACCATCTACGTCGAGGAGCTGATCGCCCCCGGCACTGTCAACACCATGCCGGAGTCCGTCGTCAACGCGTACGCCGATCATGGCGAGACCCGCGGTGACACCGTCACCGGGGCCTACGACGCGGCCCGGAAGGTCTTCGCGGACCTGGAGTCGGTCGGGGTGGACATGGCCGACGTGATCGTCACCCTGGAGCGCGAGGGCGTGGAGAAGTTCGAGGTCAGCTGGCAGGAGCTGCTCGACGGGGTGACCAAGTCGCTGAAGGCCGCGGCGCAGGGCACCGGCGCGCCGAACAAGGCCGCCAAGGGCAACGCCAAGGCCGCCGACAAGGCTGGTGGCGCATGAGCGACCTGCTTGCGGGGCCGGTGGAGGCAGCCGCCGGGCTGGCCGTGTACGGCGCGGACGCGGTCGACAAGGCCGCGCCTGCCTCGACCCGGGACGCGCTGGTCAAGGCCGGCGTCCCGGGCAGGCTGGCGGGCAAGGACGCCAGCCTGTGGGGTCCGGACGCCGAGGCCGAGGCCAAGATCCGGCTGGGCTGGGTGGACACCCACCGGCGCAGCCGCGAGCTGCTCGTCCAGTTGGCCGAGCTGAGCGCGGAGCTGGCCGACCTGGATCACGTGGTGCTCGCCGGCATGGGCGGCTCTTCGCTCGCGCCCGAGGTGATCACCCAGACGCTCGGACGCCCGTTGACGGTGCTGGACACCACCGACCCGGGCCAGGTCCGGGCGGCGCTCGGTGACCGGCTGGAGCGCACCGTCGTGGTGGTGGCGAGCAAGTCCGGGTCGACGGTGGAGACCGACAGCCACCGGCGCGCGTACTGGCAGGCGTTCCTGGACGCCGGGATGACCGAGGCGGAGGCCGGCCGGCACTTCGTCATCGTCACCGACCCGGGTTCGCCGCTGGAGGCCACCGCGGCCGAGATGGGCGCGTTCACGGTGCTCGCCGACCCGAACGTCGGCGGCCGCTACTCGGCGCTCACCGCGTTCGGCCTGGTGCCCTCGGCGCTGGCCGGGGTCGAGGTCGCGGAGCTGCTCGACCAGGCCGACGCGCTGTTCACGTCGCTCGGCGCGGATCAGAACAACCCGGCGCTGGCGCTGGGCGCCGCTCTGGGCGCGGCGGCAACGCTCGCCCGGGACAAGGTCGCCCTGGTGTCCGACGGCACCGGCATCGACGGGCTCGGCGACTGGGCCGAGCAGCTGATCGCCGAGTCGACGGGCAAGGCCGGGGTGGGCATCCTGCCGGTGGTCGTGGAGTCTCCGCAGAGCCCCGGCGCCACCGGCGCGGACGTGCTGACGATCAGCTACGGCGGCGCGCTGGCCCCCGGTGACATGCCGGGCGGCGGGGCCACCCCGGACGTGGCCGTCAACGGCCCGCTGGGCGCGCAGTTCCTGGCCTGGGAGTACGCCACCGCGGTGGCCGGTGTGGTGCTCGGCATCGACCCGTTCAACCAGCCCAACGTCACCGAGTCCAAGGAGAACACCAACAAGATCCTGGCCTCGGGCCTGCCGGCGGAGACGCCGTCGTTCACCGAGGGCGCGATCGAGGTGTACGCCCCGCAGGGCGCCCCCGGCGACCTGGCCGGTGTGCTGCGCTGGCTGCTCGACGGGCTGGGCGACGACGGTTACCTCGCGGTGATGGCGTACCTCGACCGGTTCGCCGACGCCGACACGGCCAAGCTGCGGTCGCTGCTGGCGCAGGCGGGTGGCCGACCGGTCACCTTCGGCTGGGGTCCGCGCTTCCTGCACTCGACTGGCCAGTACCACAAGGGCGGCCCGCAGGTGGGCAGCTACCTCCAGGTGACCGGCGCGGTCGCCGAGGACCTCGCGGTGCCGGGCAAGCCGTACACCTTCGGTGAGTTGCAGGCGGCGCAGGCCGCCGGTGACCGGCAGGCTCTCGCCGGTCGGGAGCGGCCGTTGCTGCGGTTGCACCTCACCGACCGGGCCGCCGGTGTCGCCCAACTACTGGACGCGGCAGGTGATCTGCGGGCGTGAGGATGGACGACGTGACTGAGGCGGAGCGAGGAGGCGGTTCGGTGAACCCGCTGCGCGACCCGCAGGACCGCCGGTTGCCCCGGATCCCGGAGCCCTGTGCTCTGGTGATCTTCGGGGTGACCGGCGACCTGGCCCGCAAGAAGCTGCTCCCTGCGGTCTACGACCTGGCCAACCGGGGGCTGTTGCCGCCGGGCTTCGTGGTGCTCGGTTTCGCGCGCCGGGACTGGGGTGACGGCGACTTCGAGACGTTGGCCTGCGAGGCTGCCCGCAAGCACGCCCGCACGCCGTGGCGGGACGAGGTGTGGGCGCGGCTGGCCGGCAACATCAAGTTCGTTGGCGGTTCGTTCGACGACGACGCCGCCTTCGACACCCTCGCCTCGACGCTTGACGATCTGCGCCAGACCCACGGCATCACCGGCAACGCGGCGTTCTACTTCTCCATCCCGCCGGCCGCGTTCCCTGTCGTGCTCAAGCAGTTGGCCCGCACCGGGATGGCCGACAACAACAAGTCCGGCGGTTGGCGCCGGGTCGTGGTGGAGAAGCCGTTCGGTAACGACCTGCCCTCGGCGAAGGCCCTCAACGACCTCGTCGACGACGTGTTCACCCGGGAGGACGTCTTCCGGATCGACCACTACCTGGGCAAGGAGACGGTTCAGAACATCCTCGCCCTGCGGTTCGCCAACAACCTGTTCGAGCCGCTGTGGAACTCGAAGTACGTCGACTCGGTGCAGATCACCATGGCGGAGGACGTCGGCATCGGCAGCCGCGCCGGCTTCTACGACACCGTCGGCACCGCCCGCGACGTGCTGCAGAACCACCTTCTCCAACTCCTCGCCCTGGTGGCGATGGAGGAGCCGACCAGCTTCGACGCCGACGAGATCCGGGCTGAGAAGCTGAAGGTGCTCAAGGCCATCACCCTGCCGAAGGACGTCGCCCGGGACACCGTCCGCGGTCAGTACCTGCCGGGCTGGGTCGGCGGCGAACGCGCTGTCGGTTACCTGGAAGAGCGGGACGTCCCCGCCGACTCCACCACTGAGACGTACGTGGCGGTGCGGTTGGGCATCCAGAACCGCCGCTGGGCGGAGGTGCCGTTCTACATCCGGGCCGGCAAGCGGCTGCCCCGGCGGGTCACCGAGGTCGCCATCATGTTCAAGAAGGCGCCGCACCTGCCGTTCAACGACGCCGACATGGAGTCGCTGGGCAACAACCAGCTGGTCATCCGGGTGCAGCCGGACGAGGGCGTGGTGCTCAAGTTCGGCTCGAAGGTGCCGGGCACGACCATGGAGGTCCGCGACATCGCGATGGACTTCCAGTACGGCGAGGCGTTCACCGAGTCCAGCCCCGAGGCGTACGAGCGTCTGGTGCTGGACGTGCTGATCGGCGACCGCACCCTGTTCCCGGACGCGGCCGAGGTCGAGCAGAGCTGGCAGGTGATCGACCCCCTGGAGCACGCCTGGGAGGGCACCACCCCGGAGCCGTACCGGGCCGGCGAGTGGGGCCCCCGGGCCTCCGACGAGATGCTGGCCCGCGAGGGCCGCGCCTGGAGACGAGCATGATCGGGCTGTGGGACACCACCGGCAACGAGGTGGTCAAGGCGCTCGCCGCCGAGCGGCGCAGCGCCGGCGGGGTGGCCAGCGGCATGGCGCTCACCCTCATCGTGGTGGTGGACGAGAAGCGGGTCCGGGAGGCTGAGGCCGCCGCGACGATCGCCGCCGCGGCGCACCCGTGCCGCCTCGTGGTGGTGGTCCGCTCGGAGATCGAGCGGGACCGCAACCGACTGGACGCGGAGATCGTGGTCGGTGGCCGGCTCGGCCCGTGCGAGGCGGTGGTCACCCGGATGTACGGCCGGTTGTCCCTGCACGCCGAGTCGGTGGTGATGCCGCTGCTCGTTCCCGACGTACCGGTGGTCACCTGGTGGCACGGCGAGCCGCCGGCGGAGATCGCCACCGACTTCCTCGGGGTGGTGGCCGACCGGAGGATCACCGACTCTGCGCAGGCCGCCGACCCGTTGGAGGCGCTGCGGCAGCGGGCCCGGGACTACGCCCCGGGCGACACCGACCTGGCGTGGACCCGGATCACCCCGTGGCGCACCCTGGTCGCCGGGGCGTTCGACACCACCAACGCCCAGGTCACCGAGGCGACGATCGTCGCGCCTCCCACTGATCCGACGGCGGCGCTGATGGCCGGTTGGCTGTCCAGCCGGCTCGGCATCACCCCACGCCGGGTGGACAGCAACGAGTTCCCCCGGATGCGGGAGGTGCAGCTCAGCTGCGCCAACGGCGATCAGCTGACGCTGACCCGCGAGGACAGCATGGCCGTGTTCCGGCGCACGGGCCAGGACGACCGGGCCCTGCCGCTGGTGCGCCGCCCGCTCGGCGACGAGCTGGCCGAGGAGCTGCGCCGGCTGGACGCCGACCAGGTGTACGCGGAGGCGCTGGGCGCGACTGTCGGGCTGCGAGGGCTGGATCAGCGCCCCGCGCAGCGGGTCCACGTCTGGAAGGATCCGGCCACCGCGCAGCGCGCCGAGGCCGGGGTGACCGCGCACGTCGGCACGAGCGGCGAGGGCTGAGCCCAGCCGGGGCACAACGTCGGGCAGGGCCGGTACACACCGGCCCTGCCCCGCAATCTCCGGGGTTTTCGCCCCACCACCTCGGGCACACCGCCCCGGGCACGACAGCGACCGCCTCGCGGTCCTCGAACGAAGGCGCAACCATGAGTGAGGCGAGTGTCGCCGTCCACGCCGACGCCGACCTGCTGGCGCAGGCCGTGGCGGCCCGGTTGCTGGTGAAGCTGCTCGACGCCCAGGCCGACCGGGGCGAAGCCTCGGTGGTGCTCACCGGAGGTCGGGTCGCGGCGGCCGTCTACCGGGCGGTGGCGACGCTGCCGGCCCGCGACGCGGTGGACTGGTCCCGGGTCGACGTGTGGTGGGGCGACGAACGGTTCCTGCCCGCCGGTGATCCGGACCGCAACGAGACGCAGGCCCGGGCCGCCCTGCTGGACGTGGTGCCACTGGACCCGGCCCGGGTGCACCCGATGCCGGCTTCGGACGGCCCGGCCGGCAACGACCCCGAGGCGGCGGCTGCCGAGTACGCGCAGGAGCTGGCCCGCGCCGCCCGGCCCGGGCACGCCACACTGCCGCACTTCGACGTGCTGATGCTGGGCGTCGGCGAGGACGGCCACGTGGCCTCGGTCTTCCCCGAGCACCCGGTGGGCTACGAGACCCGGCCGGTGAGCGCGGTGCGGGGCAGCCCCAAGCCGCCGCCGACGCGGACCACCCTCACCCTCCCGGCGATCAACACCGCCGAGGAGGTCTGGCTGGTGGCCGCCGGCGCCGACAAGGCTCGCGCGGTGGGTATGGCGTTGGCCGGCGCAGGCCCGGTGCAGTTGCCGGCAGCCGGCGTGCACGGCGTGAACCGCACCCGCTGGTTGCTGGACCGGACGGCCGCAGCCGATGTGCCTGTCCGACTGCGCAGTCTGCGCTGAGCGGGCGGAGGAGCCCGCTACTCGCCGCGTCGACGGCGCAGTGCGGCGAGCGCCTCGGCGAGCAGGGCCTCGCCCTCCTCGGCGGTACGGCGCTCCTTCACGTACGCCAGATGGCTCTTGTACGGTTCGGCGCGGACCCGACCTGGCGGGTTCTGGGCGTCCCGACCGGCGGGTAGGCCACAGCGGGGGCAGTCCCACAGGGGTGGCGGTTCGACGTCCGCGGCGATCCGAATGTCGACCCGGTGGTCGTTACGGCACCAGTAGGTGACGTCCTGTCGGGGGGCGGGTTGGTGCCGCTCGTCGGGGCGCATCGGTGCGGACCCGACCCGGGCTCCCCGGATAACGTTGCCATTCGGCACGGCTGCTCGCTCCTGTCGTCGGAGGGGACCCGCCGTCTTCGGGGGTGGAGCGGCGGGCGACGCGGTGCAGCGGAGAAAAGCCTGCGCGCGGCCCGTCGAGTGACGAACCGCGCGCAGATTGTACGACTTACTGAGCCTGCTCAGGCGCCGCTGTTCATTTGGAGGCGCAGCCAGAGCCCGAGCCCGATGATGGCGGCGAACCAGACGACGCTCACCAGAACGGTGTAGCGGTCCAGGTTCTTCTCGGCGACCGAGGAGCCGGCGAGGCTGGAGCTGACGCCACCGCCGAACATGCTCGACAGACCGCCACCCTTGCCACGGTGCAGCAGGATCAGCAGGGTGAGCAGAATGCTCGTGATGACCAGCAACACGATCAACGTGTATGCGAACCAGATCGGCATGGCTGGGGTCAGTTCCTCTCGTAGCGATCCTCGCCCGGTCTGATCGGGCACGGCGGCACCGACCGGCGGACGGGCGGTGTCAAGGATACCGAGCGATCAGCGGGCGAGGTGCTCCGGGAACCTGCAGATCTGAGCGAATTCCTCGGCGTCCAGGCTGGCGCCCCCCACCAGGCCCCCGTCCACGTCCGGTTGGGCCATGATCGAGGCGACGTTGGACGCCTTGACCGACCCGCCGTAGAGAACCCGAACCTGGTCGGCGGTCTCCTGGTCGAAGCGTTCCGCCAGTCGCTGGCGCACCGCCCCGCAGACCTCCTGGGCGTCGTCCGGGGTCGCGGTCTTGCCGGTGCCGATCGCCCAGACCGGCTCGTACGCGATCACGACCTGCCGCACCTGCTCGGGGGTGAGCCCGGCGAGGCCCCCGTCGAGCTGGTCGGAGCAGTGCGCCACGTGGGTGCCCTGCTCGCGGACGTCAAGCCCCTCCCCCACGCACAGGATCGGGGTCAGGCCGTGCGTCAGCGCCGCCTTGACCTTGGCGTTGACCAGCGCGTCGTCCTCGTGGTGGTAGGCCCGCCGCTCGGAGTGCCCGACCACCACGTACGTGCAGCCGAGCTTGGCCAGCATCGGCCCGGAGATGTCCCCGGTGTACGCGCCGGACGCGTGCGGGGAGAGGTCCTGCCCGCCGTAGCCGATCAGCAGCTTGTCCCCGTCCACCGCGGTCTGCACGGTGCGCAGGTCGGTGAAGGGTGGCAGCACTACCGTCTCGACGGCGGTGAGCTGCTTCTCGGTGAGGCTCGCCGCCAGCTTCTGCACCAGCAGGTTGGCCTCGAGGTGGTTGAGGTTCATCTTCCAGTTACCGGCCATCAGCGGCCGGCGGGTGGTGCTCGACATTCAGTTCTCCAGGGCCGCGATGCCGGGGAGGGTCTTGCCCTCGAGGTATTCCAGGGAGGCGCCACCACCGGTGGAGATGTGCCCGAAGGACGACTCGTCCAGCCCCAGGGCACGGACGGCCGCGGCGGAGTCACCGCCACCGACGACGCTGAACGCGTCGGCCTTGGTGATCGCCTCGGCGATCCCCCGGGTGCCCGCAGCGAAGGCCGGCATCTCGAACACGCCCATCGGGCCGTTCCAGAAGATCGTCTTCGCCTGGGACAGCGCGGCGCTGAAGCCAGCCACCGTCTCCGGGCCGACATCCAGGCCGAGCCGGTGGCTCGGGATGCCGTCGACCCGCACCGTGTCGTGCGCCGCGTCCGGAGCGAACGCGTCCGCCACCACCACGTCGACCGGCAGCATGATCTTGCCGTCGGACCGCTCCAGCAGGTTGCGGCAGGTGTCGACCATGTCCTTCTCGAGCAGCGAGGTGCCCACCTCCAGGCCCTGGGCCTTGAGGAACGTGAAACACATCCCGCCACCGATGAGCAGCCGGTCGACAGTGGGCAGCAGAGCCTCGATCACGGCGAGCTTGTCGGACACCTTCGACCCACCGAGCACCACGACGTACGGGCGCTCGGGGTCACCGGTGAGCTTGGAGAGCACCTCGACCTCACGCAGCACCAGCCGACCCGCGACGTGCGGCAACCGGGCCGGCACGTCGAAGACGCTGGCGTGCTTGCGGTGCACGGCACCGAACGCGTCGTCCACGTACGCGTCGCCGAACGCGGCGAGCTGGTCGGCGAAGGCACCCCGCTCGGCCTCGTCCTTGCTGGTCTCGCCCGCGTTGAAACGCAGGTTCTCCAGCAGGGCGACCTGGCCGTCGGCCAGGTCGGCGACGGTGGCGCGGGCCGACTCACCCACGGTGTCGGTGGCGAAGTGCACCGGCGCGCCCAGCAGCTCACCGAGCCGCCCGGCGACCGGGCCCAGGCTGAACTGCGGGTCCGGAGCGCCCTTCGGGCGGCCCAGGTGCGAGCAGACGACCACCTTCGCGCCGGCCTCGACCAGCGCGCCGAGGGTCGGCAGCACCGCGCGGATGCGCCCGTCGTCGGTGATGGCACCGGTCTGCTTGTCGAGCGGGACGTTCAGGTCGGCGCGCACCAGCACGCGCCGACCCGACACCCCCTCGGCGAGCAGGTCGTCGAGGGTCCGGATGCTCACAGCGACGAACCGACCAGCTTGACGAGGTCGACGAGGCGGTTGGAGTAGCCCCACTCGTTGTCGTACCAGCCGACGACCTTGACCTGGTTGCCGACGACCTTGGTCAGCGGCGCGTCGAAGATGCACGACGCCGGGTCGGTCACGATGTCGGTGGAGACGATCGGGTCCTCGTTGTAGACCAGGATGCCCTTGAGCGGGCCGTCCGCGGCGGCCTTCAGCGCGGCGTTGACCTCGTCCACGGTGGTCTCGCGACCCACGTTGACGGTGAGGTCGGTGACCGAGCCGGTCGGGATCGGCACCCGCAGGGCGTAGCCGTCGAGCTTGCCCTTGAGGTCCGGCAGGACCAGGCCGATCGCCTTGGCGGCGCCGGTCGAGGTCGGAACGATGTTCAGCGCGGCGGCCCGGGCACGACGCAGATCCGAGTGCGGCGCGTCCTGGAGGTTCTGGTCCTGGGTGTACGCGTGGATCGTCGTCATCAGACCGTGCTGGATGCCGAACGTGTCGTGCAGGACCTTCGCCATCGGCGCGAGGCAGTTGGTGGTGCACGAAGCGTTGGAGATGATGGTGTGCTTCGCCGGGTCGTAGGTGTCGTGGTTGACACCCATGACGACGGTGACGTCCTCGTTCTTCGCCGGGGCGGAGATGATGACCTTCTTGGCCCCACCGTCGACGTGCGCCTTGGCCTTGGTGGCGTCGGTGAAGAAGCCGGTCGACTCGATGACGACGTCGGCGCCGACCTCGCCCCACGGCAGCTTCGACGGGTCCTTCTCGGCGTACGCCTTGATGGTCTTGCCACCGACGGTGATCTCGTCGGAGTTGGCCTTGACCTCGTACGGCAGGCGACCGAGGATGCTGTCGTACTTGAGCAGGTGGGCGAGCGTGGCGTTGTCGGTCAGGTCGTTCACCGCCACGACCTCGATGTCGGCGTCAGACGCCAGCACTGCCCGGAAGAAGTTACGGCCGATTCGGCCAAAGCCGTTGATGCCAACCCGGATGGTCACAGGTCCCATCTCCTCGCGTTCTGGTCCGCCGGCTTCAGACAACGGGCCGGCGGGAATGGTGTGCGCCGACCGTTGGAGCCGGCCGTCGACGGTTCATCTCGGCCACCCCGCCGCGCGGTCTGAGGACCTGACCGCCCGAGGCGGTGGGCACGACGAGAAAGGCCGGTGTCGGCCCCCTTGCCGTACTCAGCGACCTTATCCGAGCGTGCGAGACCACGCTGCGCCGGGTCGCGCTCCCGGGCGCACCGTGCGGCCCCACCGTCCTATCAGACCACGAGCATGTCGGGCGTGACTGCCGCTTCCGTATCCGGGATGCCAAGGTCGCGGGCCCGCTTGTCGGCCAGCGCCAGGAGCCTGCGGATCCGTCCCGCGATGGCGTCCTTGGTCAGCGGGGGGTCGGCCAGGGCGCCCAGTTCCTCCAGCGACGCCTGCCGGTGCTCCAGACGCAGCCGACCGGCGTCGGTCAGGTGGTTGGGCGCCTCGTCGGCGAGGATCTCCAGCGCACGGGTGACCCGGGCGGCCGCGGCGACCGCCGCCCGCGCCGAGCGGCGCAGGTTGGCGTCGTCGAAGTTGGCGAGCCGGTTGGCGGTGGCGCGCACCTCGCGGCGTACCCGACGCTCCTCCCAGGCCAGCACGCTGGAGTGCGCGCCGATCCGGGTGAGCAGCGCGGCGATCGCGTCGCCGTCCTTGACGACCACCCGGTCCACCCCGCGTACCTCGCGGTTCTTCGCGGTGATGCCGATGCGGCGGGCCGCGCCGACCAGCGCCAGCGCGGACTCCGGCCCCGGGCAGGTGATCTCCAGCGCGCTGGAGCGGCCGGGCTCGGTGAGCGAGCCGTGGGCCATGAACGCGCCCCGCCACGCGGAGACCGCGCAGCAGACGTTGGCCGCCACCACGTGTGGGGGCAGCCCTCGCACCGGGCGACCCCGCACGTCGAGCAGGCCGGTCTGCCGCGCGAGGGCCTCGCCGTCCTTGACCACCCGCACGATGAAGTGGCTGCCCTTGCGCAGCCCACCGGAGGCCAGCACGTGGATCTCGCTGGGGTAGCCGTAGACCTCGGCGACCTCCCGACGCAGCCGCCGGGCGACCGCCCCGGTGTCCAGTTCCGCCTCCACCACCACGCGGCCGGAGACGATGTGCAGCCCGCCGGCGAAGCGCAGCAGCGCGGCCATCTCCGCCCGCCGGCAGCAGGGCTTGGGCACGTCGACCCGACTCAGCTCGTCCTTGACCGCGGCCGTCATCGCCATTGTGCGTCCCCTCACGGACCTGTTCCGGCGTGTCGCCGGAGATTACGTACGTGTCTAACGATCGGCGCCCAGGACAGGCACCAGCGCGGCGCCCAGGGCAGCCGGATCATGGCGGGGAGTCCCGTCGACAACGGCGACGGGGGCGAGGACCAGGCGGGCACCCAGCGATTCTGCCGCACGTTCGACCGGTTCGGGGTCACCCACCGCCTTGGCGTCGGCGAGCACAAGATCGACCTTGAGTTCGGGCAGGTACCAGTGCAGTGCCGCGAGATGATCGGCGACGGAGAGCCCCAGGGTCTCCTTCTCCGCGGCGAGGTTCAGCGTGACCAGCCGCCGGGCCGAGGTGGACACGATCGCGTCGGCCAACTGCGGCACCAGCAGGTGCGGAAGCACACTCGTGTACCAGCTGCCCGGCCCGAAGATCAACCAATCGGCCGCCCGGATCGCCTCGATGGCCTCGGCGCACGCCGGTGGGGCGCTCGGGGTGAGGCGCAGCGACTCGACCCGCCCGGTGGTCACGGCCACCTGGTGCTGGCCACTGACCGTGCACACCTCGTCCGGGGCGGCCGGGTCGGCGCCGCGTACCCGCGCCTCGATGCCGACCGGTTGGCGGGACATCGGCAACACCCGGCCCACCGCGCCGAGCATCGCGCCGGCGTGCTCCAGCGCCGCCACCGGGTCGCCGAGCAGCTCCATGAGGCCGCAGAGCACCAGGTTGCCCACCGCGTGCCCGGTCAGACCGTCGGTGCCGGCAGACGCCCCGTCGGTGCCGCGCGGAGCCGCGCCGTCCCGGCCCGCGTCGTCGCCCGCCGCCAGGCCCCGGCCGGTCGCGCCGGGTCCGGGTACGCCCACCGGCGCGGCGGCGAAGCGGTGCTGGAACAGCCCGGCGCTGCGCCGGGTGGCCGGGTGGTCACCGGCCAGGGCCACCAACGCCTGGCGCAGATCTCCCGGCGGCAGGCCACCCCGCTCGGCCCGCAGCCGACCACTGGAACCACCGTCGTCACCCACCGTGACCACTGCGGTGATGTCGAGGTCGAGTTCGGGGGCGCAGTGGCGCAGCGCACGCAACGAGGCGGACAGACCGTGCCCGCCGCCGAACGCCACCACCCGCCGGGCCGTCATTCCCGCCCCAGGTCGCGGTGCTGGGCGTTCGCCGCCAACCCCGAGTGACGCAGTCGGCTGGCCAACTCCTCGGCGATGGCCACGCTGCGGTGCTTGCCGCCGGTGCAGCCCACGGCGACCGTGAGGTACCGCTTGCCCTCCCGCTCGAAGCCGGTCGTGGTGGCGTTGACCAGGTCGGCGTACGAGGCGACGAAGGCGTCCGCGCCCTCCTGGCCCAGCACGTACGCGCTGACCGCCTCCTCCCGCCCGGTGTGCTCACGCAGCTCCGGCACCCAGTACGGATTGGGCAGGAAGCGGGCGTCCAACACGAAGTCGGCGTCCGGCGGCAGGCCGTACTTGAAGCCGAACGACAACACGGTGACCCGCAGCCGGCGGGCGTCCTCGCCGCCGAACAGCTCCTCGATGCGGCGCCGGAGCTGGTTGACGTTCAGGTGGCTGGTGTCGATGATCACGTCGGCCTGGTCACGGGCCTCCTCCAGCAGGCCGCGCTCCACGGCGATGCCGTCGGCCAGCCGCCCGTCACCCTGCAACGGATGCGAACGGCGAACGCTCTCGAACCGCCGGATCAGCACCTCGTCGTCGGCGTCGACGAAGACCACCCGGGGCGAGAATCCGCGCTCCTTGAGCTCCCGGATCGCCCCGGCCAGGTCCGTGGAGAAGGCCCGCGACCGCACGTCCAGCACCATCGCGGTACGCCGAGCCGCGCCGCCCGCCTTGAACGCCAGCTCGGCCATGTCCAGCATCAGTGCCTGCGGCAGGTTGTCCACGACGTAGTAGCCGACGTTCTCCAACGCCCGGGCCACAGTGCTGCGGCCACCCCCGGAGACGCCGGTGACCACCACCAGTGTGGTCTCCGACTCAGCCGCCACCTGCTCGTCATTGGCATCCGGGCCGTCGATCCGGTCCCCGGCTGTGCGCGCCTCGCTCACCCGTACCCCCAAGCCGTGGCGCCGCGGCCGCCCTCGGCCGCGATTGGTCAATCAGCGACTCTATCCCGCCACCCGGTCCCCGCCCGGCACCCGTGGCCGGACGGCGCACACCGAGCGCCCGGCGGTCGCGCGGATCAACCCCGAGTACTTCGCCCTCGGACGTGAGGGCATCCACGAGATCTCCGCCGAGCACGCCCGTGACCTGGGCCGCTTCGCCAAGCAGCTCACCCACGTCGTCTGCACCGGGGTGAACGGCACGTACGACCAGGTCACCATGGTCGAGGCCGACACCCTGGAGGAGATCAACGCGGCGGCCACCGCCTTCCGCATGGGCAACAAGGCCCGCTACATCGAGATCGTCGACATCGTGATCGGGATGAAGGCCCCGCCGCGCGGCCTGGCCAACCGGTCCAGCCAGCCCGGCTGACCGCCCCGCCCGTCCGGCCCACCCGACCCGGGTGCGCCGGGCGGGCGCTGTCGGGCTGGGCTCGTAGACTCCCCGGATGGCTTCTCCCACCGACCTGCGGGCCGCCTCCGACGCCCTGGACGTGCTGAGCCGGGTGTTCGGCTACGACGCCTTCCGCGGTTTCCAGCAGGACGTGATCGACCACGTGGTCGATGGCGGCGACGCGCTGGTGTTGATGCCCACCGGTGGCGGCAAGTCCCTGTGCTACCAGATCCCGGCCCTGGTCCGCGACGGGGTCGCCGTCGTCGTGTCCCCGCTGATCGCGCTCATGCAGGACCAGGTGGACGCCCTCACCGCGGTCGGCGTACGCGCCGGGTTCCTCAACTCGACCCAGACCCTGGACGCTCGGCGACGGGTGGAGGCCGCCTTCGTGGCCGGCGAACTGGACCTGCTCTACCTCGCCCCGGAGGCGCTCGGCGTCAGATCCACCCTCGCCCTGCTCGACCGGGGCCGCATCTCCCTGTTCGCGATCGACGAGGCGCACTGCGTGTCCCAGTGGGGGCACGACTTCCGCCCCGACTATCTCGCGCTCTCGATGCTGCACGAACGCTGGCCGCAGGTGCCCCGCATCGCCCTGACCGCCACCGCGACCAGCGCCACCCGCACCGAGATCGCGACCCGGCTCAACCTCGACGACGCCCGGCACTTCGTGGCCAGTTTCGACCGGCCCAACATCCAGTACCGGATCGTGCCCAAGCGCGAGCCCCGCAAGCAGTTACTGACCCTGCTGCGCGACGAGCACCCCGGCGACGCCGGCATCGTCTACTGCCTGTCCCGTGCCTCGGTCGACAAGACGGCGGAGTTCCTCACCGCCAACGGGGTCGCCGCGCTGCCGTACCACGCAGGGCTGGACGCGGGCACCCGCGCCCGCAACCAGCAGCGCTTCCTGCGGGAAGACGGCCTGGTCATGGTGGCCACCATCGCCTTCGGCATGGGCATCGACAAGCCCGACGTGCGGTTCGTCGCCCACCTCGACCTACCCAAGTCCGTCGAGGGCTACTACCAGGAGACCGGCCGCGCCGGCCGTGACGGTCTGCCGTCCACCGCCTGGCTGGCGTACGGGCTTCAGGACGTGGTTCAGCAACGCAAGATGATCGAGACGTCCGACGGGGACCTCGCCCACCGCCGCAACCTGGCCGCACACCTGGACGCGATGCTCGCCCTCTGCGAGACGGTGCGCTGCCGGCGGGTCCAACTGCTCGAATACTTCGGCGAGACGACGACGGCAGCGTGCGGCAACTGCGACACCTGCCTCACCCCACCGGAGACCTGGGACGGCACCGTCGCCGCCCAGAAGTTGCTTTCCGCCGTCTTCCGCCTCGACCGCGAACGCAACCAGCGCTTCGGCGCCGGGCACTGCATCGACATCCTGCTCGGCAAGCAGACCGACAAGATCAGCCAGTACGGTCACGACTCCCTGACCGTCTTCGGCATCGGCTCCGAGCTCAGCGAGGCCGAGTGGCGGGGCGTGGTCCGACAACTGCTCGCCGAAGGGCTCCTCGCCGTCGAGGGCGACTACGGCACGCTGGCGCTGACCGAGGCGAGCGCCGACGTCCTCGCTCGCCGCCGTACGGTCACCATGCGCCGTGAGCCGGAGAAGCCGGCATCGAGCCGCACATCGAAGTCGCGCGGCGCGTCCACCGTCGTGGCCGAGCTGACCCCGGCCGCCGCGTCGCTGTTCGAGCGGCTGCGAGCCTGGCGCGCGACCACCGCCAAGGAACAGGGCGTCCCGGCGTACGTCATCTTCCACGACGCGACACTGCGACAGATCGCCAGCGACGCGCCCAGCACGCTGGGCGACCTGTCCAAGGTCAGCGGGGTCGGCGAGAACAAACTCGCCAAGTACGGCGAGCAGATCCTGGCCGTCCTCGCCACCGACTGAGGTCATGCCGAAGGGCCGGACCCTCGTGGGGGTCCGGCCCTTCGGTGTGTGTGCGTGGTGTGCTGGTGTGGGTCAGCTGGTGGCGTAGCCGCGGGTGGCGATCCAGTCGGCGAGGTGTTCGACGCTGATCTGGTAGGCGGCCTGGTTGGGGTCGGCGGAGTCGGCGATGGTGACGGTGCTGCCGTTGTCTCGGTAGCCGACGACGCTGATGTAGTGCCCGCCCTCGTAGGAGTGGCTCACACCGTTGGTGTCGGTGCTGGTCCCGGCGATGTTCGCGACCACGGCCCTACCGTCGTCAACAGTCTTGACGATGTCGGCGCGCAGCTGATCGGTCTGCTTGGCATCAGCGTCCGGCGTGCTGATCTCGACGGACCGGTAGGCGTCGTTCTTACCGGTCTCCTTGTTCAGCACCGGGGTGATGTCGTTGATGGAGTTGGTGCCGGCCTCGGTGGTGCCCATCTCCTTGGCCATGTCATCAACGTTGATGTTCTTACCCTGCACACTCAGAGCGTTACGGGTCGCGGCGGGCCCGCAGTAGTAAAAGTTCGGCTGCGCCTCGTAGCGCACACCGAGCTCCCGCTCGCCGTGACCCTTGCGGTCGGCCTGCGTCTGGGTGGCCGGCTTGGTGCTGGTGGTGGGTGCGGCGAACGCGGTGGTGACGGGGCCGGCGATGGCGCCGCCGGTGAACGCGAGGCCGGCGGCGGTCAGGGCGGTCTTACGAATCAGATCGGTACGCATGATGGCGTGCTCCTCTGCCTCGGGGGATACCCACACCACACCAGGGGGGTGGATGGTGGTGCGGGGGAAAGTTCGTCTGCCCGGCGACCCGCAACGAGGGGTCGGCGTCGGGACGGGGTGTAACCGGTGCCGGTGGCGGATCATTCCGCCTACCCGCAGGGGGTCGGCCGTGGTGGTGCTCGGCCGTTCCGGGGGTGTAACCGTGGGGGCCTGCCGGGTGTTCCCGGCGGCTGTTCCGGCGGCCGGCCCGGGGTGACCCGGGCTGTTGCGGTGGTCTGCCAGGTATAACGACCCGGCCCGGCCCACGATTCCGCCGCCGGACTGGCCCCGACCACCCGACAGGCGACGCCGAACCCCGACAAACCGCCCACCTCGCCGGCCCAACGAACCCGACACGGCGGCCAGGCCAGCATGATCCACTCGGGTTCCTGGAAGTCGCGGTGTCCCACTGCCCAGGATCCCCCGACCTCATGGAACCCGAGTGGATCATGCCTGCGTGCACCGTTCGTCCGTTGCGCCCCAGACCCGACCGGGGCGGGCGGGGCCGGGTCGAGCGGAGCGGGCCGAGCGGGCTCGCCGGGCGGGCGGGGCGGACCGGGCGGGGCGGACCGGGCGGAGGCGGGCCGGGCGGGGCGGACCGGGCGGACCGGAGCGGGCGGACCGGGCGGGCCGGGCGGGGCGGACCGGGCGGGGCGGGCGGGGCGGGATCGGACAGACGGGGCGGACCGGGCGGGTTCGGCCCGACACACGGGCAGAGCGCCGGCCGGGTCAGCCTGGCCGGGGGCAGCCCGGCGCCCGCAACCCCCGCTAGATCGTGCTCGATCCAGGAAAGAGGCCCCTCCCAGCGCAACGAGGCCACTACATCCAGGAACGAGCACGATCATGGGGCGACCGCCCATCACCGGAGCGAGCGAGGACAGCCAGCGGCCGCCTCCGGCCCGGCAGCGAGCGAGCGACGGTGCTCAGGTGCTGGGCTTCGCGCCCGCGCCGTCGCCGGCCTTGGTGTCCTTGTCCAGGGCGGCCAGGATCGCCTCGGCGGTGCGCCGCCCCACCCCAGGCACCTCGGTGATCTCGTCGACCGTTGCCGCCGAGAGTCGTTTGAGCGAGCCGAAGTGCCGCAGCAGCGCCTTGCGACGTACCTCGCCCAGGCCGGGTACGTGGTCCAGCGCTGATTCGGTCATCCGCTTGGAGCGGCGCTGCCGGTGGAAGGTGATGGCGAACCGGTGGGCCTCGTCACGCACCCGTTGCAGCAGGTAGAGCCCTTCCGAGGTGCGCGGGAGGATGACCGGGAACTCGTCGTCCGGGAGCCACACCTCTTCCAGCCGCTTGGCCAGCCCGCACAGGGCCACGTCGTCGATGCCGAGGTCGGCGAGGGCCTGCGCGGCGGCGGCGACCTGTGGGGCGCCGCCGTCGACGACCACCAGCTGTGGCGGGTACGCGAATTTTCGGGGCCGGCCGGTGGTCGGGTCGATCAGGATGCCGACCTGTGGATCCGTGGCGCCTCCGGGTGCGGCCGGATCGTCGGCCGACTCCACGCCCACCTCACCCGTCTCGGCCCTGGCGTCCAGGTAGCGGGCGAAGCGGCGACGGAGCACCTCGGACATCGCGGAGAGGTCGTCGGTGGCGCCCCGGACGATGAACCGCCGGTACTCGCTCTTGCGGGGCAACCCGTCCTCGAAGACCACCATGCTGGCGACCACGTCGGTGCCCTGGATCTGGGAGATGTCGAAGCACTCGATGCGCAGCGGCGAGGTGCTCATGCCCAGCGCCTCGCTGATCTCGTCCAGTGCCTTGCCCCGGGTGGTCAGGTCACCGGAGCGCTTGAGCTTGTGCCGGGCCAGCGCGTCCTTGGCGTTGCGCTCCACCGTCTCCATCAGTGAGCGTTTGTCGCCACGCTGCGGCACCCGCAGCGACACCCGACTGCCCCGGTGGTTGGAGAGCCACTCGGCCAGCGCGTCGGCGTCTGCGGGCAGCTCGGGGACCAGTAGTTCCCGAGGAACGTCGGCCTCGCCGTGCTCGCCGCCGTACACCTGGGTGCAGAAGTGGTGCACCAGGTCCCCGGTGGTCAGCTCCTCGGTCTTCTCCACCACCCAACCGCGCTGGCCGCGGACCCGGCCGTCGCGGACGTGGAAGACCTGCACAGCCGCCTCGAGCGGGTCGTCGGCGAACGCGACGACGTCGGCGTCGGTGCCGTCGCCGAGCACAACGGTCTGCTTCTCCATGGCCCGGCGCAGCGCGGCCACGTCGTCGCGCAGGCGGGCGGCCCGCTCGAACTCCAGCTGCTCGCTCGCCTCGGTCATCTCACGTTCGATCTTGCGGACCATGGTGTCGGTGCGTCCGGCCATGAAGTCGCAGAACCCGTCGACGATGGCCCGGTGTTCGTCGGCGGAGACGGTGCCCACGCACGGCGCCGAGCACTTGCCGATGTAGCCCAGCAGGCAGGGGCGACCGACCTGGCCGGCCCGCTTGAACACCCCGGCGGAACAGGTGCGTGCGGGGAACACGCGCAGCAGTAGGTCGAGGGTCTCCCGGATGGCCCAGGCATGCGAGTAGGGACCGAAGTAACGCACGCCCTTGCGCTTGGCGCCGCGCATCACCTGCAGCCGGGGGTACTCCTCGTCGAGGGTGACAGCGAGATAGGGGTACGACTTGTCGTCGCGGTAGCGGACGTTGAACCGCGGGTCGTACTGCTTGATCCAGGTGAACTCCTGCTGGAGCGCCTCGACCTCGGTGCCGACGGTGATCCAGTCCACCGATTCGGCGGTGGTGACCATCTGCCGGGTGCGCTCGTGCAGGTTCCAGACGTCGCCGAAGTAGGAGTTGAGTCGGCTGCGCAGATTTCGCGCCTTGCCGACGTAGATCACCCGGCCGGTGCCGTCGCGAAAGCGGTAGACCCCTGGTAGCTCCGGGATGGTGCCGGGTGCGGGGCGGTAGGTCGAGGGGTCAGCCACGCCAACAAGCCTAGTCCGCAGCACTGACAGCCCACCGCAGGCGTGATCCACTCGGTGCCCCGGAAGTCGGGGTGTCGGCACACCGCTGACACCCCGACTTTCCGAACGCGGATCGATCCTGCGACGCCGGGCGACCGGCCGGTCAAGGTGCGGCCCGGGCCGGCCCACCGGCCCCGCGTCGGGTCAGGCCAGCGAGATCTGGTCGCCGGTGACCTTGATCTCCTTGGGCGGCAGCGGCTTGGTGGCCGGGCCGGCCTTCACCGAGCCGTCCTCGATCGAGAACTTGCTGTTGTGGCAGGTGCAGTTGATAGTGCCGCCGTCGACGTTCGTCACCGGGCAGTTCTGGTGCGTACAGATTGGGCTGAAGCCTTTGAACTGGCCGGCCGTGGGCTGGGTGATGACCACACCCTGGGCGGCGAGGACCTTGCCGCCGCCGACCGGGATGTCGGCGGTGGTGGCCAGCGACTGGGCATCCTGCCGGTCACCGCCGCCAGCGTCGCCGGTGCTGGGTACGGCAGGGCCACCGCTTGTGGGCGCACCGCTGCTGCTGCCGCCGTCGTCACTGCCGCAGGCAGCCAGGACGACGGCCGCGCCGACCGCCCCGACGCCGGTGAGCAGGTTACGACGTGTCTGCGTACCTGGTCCGGTCAGCGCTTGATCGTCACTCATGCCTCGCCTCTCTCTAGCCCGCTGCCGGTCGAAAGCCGGCCACACTTCTCCACACGGGCAACTGTGCCGGATGGTTCACCACGGCATCCGCTTGACCCGACAAATGGGGTGGGGCAGGTCGTCATCCGACCCGCCCCACCCCATCAGCACGCGTAGTGAGGTCAGCGCGCGGCGGCTGGCACCTTACGGCTGGCCCGCGCCTTGGTCACGCCGTTGGCCTTGGCGGCCCGGGTGGTGGCGGCAGCCGCACCCTTGGCCTTGCCGTCGAGCTTGAGCACCTGGCGCAGGAACTCGCCGGTGTGGCTCTCGGCCACCTCGGCGACCTCCTCGGGGGTGCCGGTGGCGAGCACGGTGCCGCCGCGGTGGCCACCCTCGGGACCCATGTCGATCAGCCAGTCCGCGGTCTTGATCACGTCGAGGTTGTGCTCGATCGTGATCACCGTGTTGCCCTTGTCGACCAGGCCTTCCAGCACCATCAGGAGCTTGCGGATGTCCTCGAAGTGCAGACCGGTGGTCGGCTCGTCGAGCACGTAGACCGTCCGCCCGGTGGAGCGCTTCTGCAGCTCGGAGGCGAGCTTGACCCGCTGCGCCTCACCGCCGGAGAGGGTGGGCGCGGGCTGACCGAGACGGACGTAGCCCAGGCCGACGTCGACGAGGGTCTTCAGGTGCCGGTGGATGGCCGGGATCGCGGAGAAGAACTCGGCGGCCTCCTCGATCGGCATCTCCAGCACGTCCGAGACGGTCTTGCCCTTGTAGTGCACCTCCAGGGTCTCCCGGTTGTACCGGGCGCCCTTGCAGACCTCGCAGGGGACGTACACGTCGGGGAGGAAGTTCATCTCGATCTTGATGGTGCCGTCACCGGAGCACGCCTCGCAGCGTCCGCCCTTGACGTTGAAGGAGAACCGACCCGGGCCGTACCCGCGCACCTTCGCCTCGGTGGTCTCGGCGAAGAGCTTGCGGACGTGGTCCCAGACGCCGGTGTAGGTGGCCGGGTTGGAGCGCGGCGTGCGGCCGATCGGCGACTGGTCCACGCCGACGACCTTGTCCACGTGCTCCAGCCCGGAGACGCGGGTGTGCCGGCCGGGCACCAGCCGGGCGCCGTTGATCTGGTTGGCCAGCACCGCGTACAGGATGTCGTTGACCAGCGTCGACTTGCCCGAGCCGCTGACCCCGGTGACAGCGATCAGCTGGCCCAGCGGGAACGAGACGGTCAGGTTGCGCAGGTTGTGCTCCCGCGCGCCGTGCACCACCAGCTCGCGGGCCGGGTCCTGCGGGCGGCGGCCCGTCGGCGTTGGGATCGACCGCCGACCGGACAGGTACGCCCCGGTGATCGACTCCTTGTTCTTCAGCAGCGCCGGCACCGAGCCGCTGTGCACGATCTTGCCGCCGTGCTCACCCGCGCCGGGACCGATGTCGACGATCCAGTCGGCGGTGCGGATGGTGTCCTCGTCGTGCTCCACCACGATCAGCGTGTTGCCGAGCCCACGCAGCCGGATCAAGGTCTCGATCAGCCGGTGGTTGTCGCGCTGGTGCAGCCCGATCGACGGTTCGTCGAGCACGTAGAGCACGCCCACCAGGCCGGAGCCGATCTGGGTGGCCAGCCGGATGCGCTGTGCCTCGCCGCCGGAGAGCGTGCCGGCTGGGCGGTCCAGGGAGAGGTAGTCCAGGCCGACGTCGAGCAGGAACCGCAGCCGGGCGTTGATCTCCTTGAGGACCCGCTCGGCGATCATCTTCTGCCGGTCGGTCAGCTCGATGCCGGCGAGCAGGTCGGCGCACTCCCCCACGGAGAGGTTGCAGACCTCGGCGATGCTCTTGCCGGCCAACGTGACCGCGAGGACTTCGGGCTTGAGCCGGGCACCGCCGCACGCCGCGCAGGGCACGTCGCGCATGTAGCCCTCGTACTTGTCGCGGGACCACTCGGATTCGGTGTCGGAGTGCCGGCGCTCGATCCACTGCACCACGCCCTCGAAGCCGGTGTAGTAGGAGCGCTCGCGGCCGTACTTGTTGCGGTAGCGCACGTGAACCTGGTCGTCGGAGCCGTGGAGGATCGTCTTCTGTGCCCGCGCCGGCAACGCCCGCCAGGGGGTGTCGATGTCGAAGTGCTGGGCCTCGCCGAGCGCCTCGAGCAGGCGCAGGAAGTATTCCAGGTTGTGCCCGGTGGACCAGGGCTGGATGGCGCCCTCGCGCAGGCTGCGCTCCGGGTCGGGGACCAGCAGCTCCGGGTCGACCTCCTTCTTGGTGCCCAGGCCGGTGCACTCCGGGCAGGCGCCGTAGGGCGCGTTGAAGGAGAAGACCCGAGGCTCGAGATCCTCGATGGCGAGCGGGTGGTCGTTGGGGCAGGCAAGGTGCTCGGAGTAGCGGCGCTCGCGGTCCGGGTCGTCCTCGGGAAGGTCGACGAAGTCGAGCAGGACCAGGCCGCTGGACAGGCCCAGTGCGGCCTCGACCGAGTCGGTGAGCCGCTGCTTGGCGCTCGGCTTGACGGTGAGCCGGTCGATCACCACCTCGATGGTGTGCTTCTCCTGCTTCTTGAGCTTCGGCGGCTCGGTCAGCGGGTGAACCACGCCGTCGACCCGGGCCCGGGCGTAGCCCTTGGCCTGTAGCTCGGCGAAGAGGTCGACATATTCGCCCTTGCGGCCACGGATCACCGGGGCGAGCACCATGAACTTGGTGCCCTCGGCCATGGCGAGGACCCGGTCGACGATCTGCTGGGGGCTCTGCCGGGAGATGCGCTCACCACAGACCGGGCAGTGCGGTTCACCGATGCGGGCGTAGAGCAGACGCAGGTAGTCGTAGACCTCGGTGATGGTGCCGACCGTTGAGCGCGGGTTGCGCGAGGTGGATTTCTGGTCGATCGAGACGGCCGGGCTCAGGCCCTCGATGAAGTCGACGTCTGGCTTGTCCATCTGGCCGAGGAACTGCCGGGCGTACGACGAGAGCGACTCGACGTAGCGGCGCTGCCCCTCGGCGAAGATCGTGTCGAAGGCCAGGCTCGACTTGCCCGACCCGGACAGCCCGGTGAACACGATGAGCGCGTCCCGGGGCAGGTCGAGACTGACGTCACGCAGGTTGTGCTCGCGCGCGCCACGGATGATCAGTCGGTCGGCCACGGTGCGTGTACTCCCGGGAGAAGATGAAGCAAAGGATCTGTCCCGCTCTGGGTGGTCTTGAGCGGTCGTGCGGGCGCGGAAAACGCGCCTCGGCAACTCTAGCCCCGAGGTACGACAGTTTCCCTCGCCCGCACATTCCCCCAGCTCAGCCCGGTCGGCCGCGCCGCCCGCGAGCCTGGTCGGCCACGCGCCGGCGGGTGCCCGGTCAGTAGCCGCCGGGCGCCGGCGGACGCGCGGCCCGACGCCGGGCCGAACGCCACCCGCCGCGTCGCTCCGCCGCCATCCGGGCCTCCCGCCGTCGGCTCTCGTGGGCCACCTCGCCCTGCAGCCGTCGCCAGCTCTCCCACCGACGGGTGGAGAGCTCGCCGGTGTGTACCGCCTCCCGGACCGCGCAGGCCGGCTCGCCGTCGTGACCGCAGTCGGCGTACCGGCAGCCCTCGGCCAGCCCGACGATGTCGGCGAACGCCCGGTCGAGCCCGGCCGCGCCGTCCAGCAGGCCGACCGCCCGGACACCGGGCGTGTCGATCACCGCACCGCCACCGGGGATCGGTACGAGCGCCCGCCAGGTGGTGGTGTGCCGACCCTTGCCGTCGACGCGCCGGATCGCCTGGGTGGGCATCATCACCGCCCCGACGAGGGCGTTGACGAGGCTCGACTTGCCGGCACCGGAGGGGCCGAGCAGACCGAGCGTGCGGCCGGGCGTCACCTCGGCGCGCAGTGGTGCCAGCCCGAGGCCACGTTCGGCGCTGACCGGCAGCACGGGCACCCCGGGCGCGACGGCGGCCAGCTGGCGGGCCAGCGCGGCCGGGTCGGCCGCGAGGTCCGCCTTGGTCAGTACGACAAGTGGCCGGGCGCCGGACTCGTGGGCCAGGGAGAGCAGCCGCTCGATCCGGCCCACGTCCGGCTCGGGGTGCACCGGCTCCACCACGGCGGCGGCGTCGAGGTTGGCGGCCAGCACCTGACCACTGGCGTCCTTGCCGGCGGTACGTCGGATCAGCGCTCCCCGCCGTGGCAGCACGGCCTCGACGGTGACGCGGCGGTCCGGCCAGTGGGTGAGCAGCACCCAGTCCCCGGCGCAGGGCAGCGCGGACGGGTCCCGGGCGGCGACGGTCAGCACCGCCCCACCCAGACTGGCCCGGACCGGGCCACCTGCGGTGAGGACCGTGCAGACCCCCCGGTCCACCCGGGCCACCCGACCCGGCTGGTGCTCGCCGCGGCGCGCGGCGTACGCCGTCCGCTCGGCGTCCCAGCCGAGGGCGGTCAAATCGATCGTCATGGCATCCTCATCGGTGTCGAAGCTGGTGATGGCGGAACACGCGT
Source organism: Micromonospora sp. DT15 (assembly GCF_049841475.1). Classification (NCBI taxonomy): domain Bacteria; kingdom Bacillati; phylum Actinomycetota; class Actinomycetes; order Micromonosporales; family Micromonosporaceae; genus Micromonospora; species Micromonospora sp. DT15. The sequence continues at coordinate 441,573 of NZ_JBNCKJ010000004.1, read as the reverse complement.
GCCACGTCCGGCATGATCACCACCTCCGTCCGATGTCCCGGTGCCGCGTCTGCCGCTGACGGTAGGTCGCGCGCCGACGCGCCGAAAGCGATTTCCCCGGCGACGGCGCGACGGCGGACCGCTAGGGTCGACGGGTGACCACGGATCCGCTGTTGCTGATGGGCGAGGTGGACGCGGCCACCAGGCGACTACTGCGTACCGCCGCTTCTTTCGACGCCGCGGACCTGGCCGCCGCGTCGCTGCTGCCGGGCTGGACGCGCGGCCACGTCCTGGCGCACGTGGCGCGCAACGCCGACGGTTTCGTCAACCTGCTCACCGCGGCCCGCACCGGGGCGGCGCTGCCGATGTACGCCTCGCTGGACGCCCGCACCGCCGACATCGAAGCCGGTTCGAGCCGGCCACCCGCCGCGCACCTGGACGACCTGCGACGCACCGCGGACCTGTTCGCCGAGGCGGTCGCGGCGATGCCGGCCGACGCCTGGGCGGCGACGGTGCAGGCGCGTAAGGGTCCCTGGCCGGCGGCGCTGCTGGTCTGGGGTCGGCTGCGGGAGATCGAGGTGCACCACCTCGATCTGGCCGCCGACTACCGGGCCGCGGACTGGTCGGAGACGTTCGCCCACCGACTGCTGCGGGAGGCCGCCAGTCATCACGCCACGGGGCCGACACCGCCGTCGATGGTGCTGCGCCTCGACGGCAGTGAGCACGAGGTGGTGATCGGGGAGCGCGTCGGCGCTCCGGTCGTCGCCGGCTCCGCCCCCGACCTCGCCGTCTGGCTGATCGGCCGCGCCGACGGCACCCTGCTCTCCGTCACCCCTGACGGTCCCCTGCCTACTCCACCGGAATGGATATAGAAACGTCATGACATACAGCGGAGACGTCACGCACGGCGGCCCACCGGCGGTTCGGGAGCTGGACGGGCTGACCATCAGCAAGCTGTCGGTGGGTCCGATGGACAACAACGCCTACCTGCTGCGCTGCACGGGCACCGGTGATCAGGTGCTCATCGACGCCGCGAACGAGGCACCCCGGCTGCTCGAGCTGATCGGTGACGGTGGGCTCACCGCCGTGGTGACGACCCACCAGCACATGGATCACTGGGTGGCGCTGGAGGAGGTCGTCGCCAAGACCGGCGCCCGGGCGTTGGTGCACGCCGACGACGCGTCGGGGTTGCCGATCGAGGCGGAGCGGCTGGCCGACGGCGACACCGTGGCGGTCGGCGACTGCGCGTTGGAGGTCATCCACATCAAGGGGCACACCCCGGGTTCGATCGCGCTGCTCTACCGCGACCCGTCAGGCACTCCGCACCTCTTCACCGGCGACAGTCTCTTCCCTGGTGGGGTGGGCAACACCGACAAGGACCCGGAGCGCTTCGCGGCGCTGATCGGTGACGTCGAGCACAAGCTGTTCGACCAACTCCCGGACGACACCTGGTTCTACCCGGGCCACGGCAAGGACAGCACCCTGGGCGCCGAGCGCCCGGCCCTCCCCCAGTGGAAAGCCAGAGGCTGGTAACCCACCAACAACCAAGATCACCAACCGTCGACCAGGGGCCACCAAGATCAATACCCCACCGACGACCGCGGCGCCCCCCGCACGACCCGGAACCACGACGGGGGCGGGGGGCCCGGCGCCCGCGCGCCCGGGGGGGACCCCGACCGCCCCGGCCCGGCCCCCCGGGGCGCCCCCCCCCCCCCCCCTCGCCCACCCCCTCGCCGGTCACCCCACCACCCCCCATGACCCCCACCGCCCGCCCTGGGCCACCCACCCCCCCACCCCCCCCCCCCCCCGGGGGGCCCCCCGCCCCACCCACCGCAACCCGGCCCCAGGGCCCCCCACACCCCCCAGAGCGAAGAACAGCCTCAGCTCACGACGGCGAACAACCGCCGCCGCGCCCCCAGCAACGCGACGGAAGCCAACACCAGCCCGACCCCCATCGTGACCAGCAGAGGGCTGGGGTCGCCCGGCAGCAGCGCGGCCACCGACCGCGACGCGGTGCCCAGGGCGAGGTAGAGACCGGCCCAGGCGGCCGCGCCGATCGTCGCGCAGCCGAGAAATCGGCGGTACGACATCCGCAGCCCGCCGGCGGCCAGTGGCAGTAGCGCGTTGAAGACCGGCAGGAACGGCGCGACCACCATCATCCGGCCGCCGCCGCGACGCAGGATTCCTTCGGCCGCTGTCCAGCGGGCCTCGCCGATCCAGCCACCGACGCGGCTGTCGCGCAGTCGGTCGGAGTAGCGACGGCCGACCAGGAAGCTCAGTGACCATCCGGCCAGGCAACCGATCAGCACCGCGGTGAAGGTGGCCAGCCCGGTGCTCGGGCGGCCCACGCCGACAGCGGCGAGGATCGCGACGTCGCCGGGGACCAGGACACCCAGCAGGGGTACGGCGTCGAAGAGCATGACGAGCCCGAGCGCGCCCATCAGCAGCAGAACCGGTAGTTCTCCGATCTGGGCCAGCCATTGCGTCATGCGTCGACGCTATGGCCGTGGCGCCACTTCGGACATCCGGTCGTAGCCCCCAGTGACCCCTGGTATCCGCCTCGGGGTCGCCCCTGAGTCGGGGGTGCGCCTCAGGCGGGGCGCAGCACCTGCACGTGGCGTAGCGACGAGTCGACCGACGGTTCGGTGGTGGGTACCGGGTAGTCGGCCAGCACGGTCAGGCGGTCCGTCGGCAGGTGCCCGCGGCCGGGGTCGCCGACCAGCACGTCGGCACCCGCGGCGGCGGCCCGCTGCAGGAAGGGCAGCATCCGGTCGGCCATCGCGCGGTCGTAGAAGACGTCTCCGGCGACGACCAGGTCGACCTTCGCTTCGGTGCTGTCGAGCAGGTCGTCCCCGGTGGCGTCGACGGCGACGTGGTTGGCCCGCGCGTTGAGGGTGACGGCGGCGACGGCGTACGGGTCGATGTCGTTGGCGATCACCTCCGCGGCGCCGGCGAGCGCGGCGGCGATGGCTACCAGCCCGGACCCGGCGGCGAGGTCGAGCACCCGGCGCCCGGCGGCCAGCTCCGGGTGGTCCAGGAGGTGGCGGGCCAGGGCCTGTCCCCCGGCCCAGGCGGATGCCCAGTACGGCGCGGGCAGCGCGCGTCCGGCGGCGGCCTCCATCCGGGCCCACCAGACGATCGCGTCCTCGGCCAGGTGCAGCCGCACCTCGGGGACGAACGGGGTGGGCATCAACCGGAGCCGGTCCAGACCAGCACCGGGCGCGTGGATTTCGCGTTCCAGCTCGGTCAGCGCGTCGGCTGCGGCATCACTCATCGGCGCAAGCATGCCGCAGCGACGGTTGGTCGGGGCGGGTTTCACATGCCGCCGCGCAGAGTTCACCCGAGTTCAGTCAAATACCTACGGCACTTCGGCCAGCGGATCGGGGTTTTGCCCGTTACTGTCGAACAGGTACGGGCGATCATCGGCCAGAGGCCGAGGGTCAGCCGCTTTGAACAGGGAGAGATGCATGGCAACCGGCACGGTTAAGTGGTTCAACTCGGAAAAGGGCTTCGGCTTCATCGAGCAGGACGGTGGAGGGCCGGACGTGTTCGTCCACTACTCCGCCATCGCTTCGAGCGGCTACCGGGAGCTCAACGAGGGCCAGAAGGTCGAGTTCGAGGTGACCCAGGGGCAGAAGGGTCCGCAGGCGGACAACGTCCGCCCGATGTAGCTCCGTGCCGGTGACGGCGGCCGGTTCTCCGGCCGCCGTCGCAGCGCACTCAAGACGCCGCCGGGGCGGCGGGCAGGTCCCGCCGCCTCCGGATTGGTCCGACAAGCAGAATCAACGGGGTGAGCGCCAGCCAGGCGGTCATCACGACAATTGCCGTCTCGACGCCGTAACGTGCGCCGATGGCACCGGCCAGCACGGCCGCCAGCGGGATCGTGCCGTAGTTGAGCAGATGCATGCTCACCGTCACTCGGCCCAGCAGGTGGTGCGGCGTGTAGGTCTGCCGGAAGGCACCCTTGACCACGTTGCCGATGGCCACCCCGAGACCGATCAGCAGGCCCCCGAGGGCTGGCCAGGCCAGCCCGACGCCGGGCGCGGCGAGCGGGATGAGCAGCGCGGGCGGGCCGGTGAGCGCCGCCGCGATCAATACCGCCCGTGCGGTGCCGCAGCGCCGGGCCACAGTGGTGGCGAGCAGCGCGCCGATGATCCCGCCGGCGCTCATGACACCGACGAGCCCACCCACCAGGCCCGGTTCGAGACGCAGTTCACGGACCAGGAAGACCACCAGGACGGCCTGGTAGCCGGTCAGCCCGATGTTGCTGGCCGCGCCGAAGAGCGTGAGCACCCGCAGGTACGGGTCCCTGATGACGAAACGCAGCCCTTCGGTGATGTCCCGGCGCAGCGATCGGGACCGCTGTGAGGGTCGTACGCGCGGTTCGCGGGTGCGGATGCGCAACAGGCACATCGCGGAGAGCAGGAATGTGAGCGCGTCCAGCAGCAGTGCGGCGACGGCGCCGACGAGCTGGGCGATCAGACCGGCGAGGCCGGGTCCGACGACGTAGCTCGCGGTCTGGGTTGCCTGGAGCTTGGCGTTGCCCTCCGGCAGTTGCCCGGGTCGCAGCAGCACCGGCAGGTAGACCTGGTCGGCGGTTTCGAAGAAGACCCGCGCGGCGCCCGCGCTGAGGGCAACCACCAGCAGTTGCGCGACGGTGAGCCGGCCCAGCACGGCGGCCAGCGGCACGCTGAGGAAGGCCACCGCGCAGAGCAGGTCGCAGATCACCATCACCGGTCGGCGGGGCAGTCGGTCGACCCACGCGCCGGCCGGCAGGCCGATCAGCAGCCAGGGCAGCCAGGCCGCGGCCGTGAGCACCGCCACCTGGAAGGTGCCGGCGTCGAGGACGGCGACCGCGACCAGGGGCAGCGCGACAGTGGTCACGTTGCTGCCGACGCTGCTGACCGCCTGGCCGGCCCAGAGCAGCCGGAAGTCGCGGTGCCGCAGCAGCCCGCCGGCACGGCGCACGGGGGTCGGGTCGCTGCGGGTGGCGGCGGTCACGGTCGCGCCGGCACGCCGTGGACGAACACGAAGACCGGTCGGCGCTCGGCGTCGTCGTCGGGCAGGTCCCGGTTGGCCCAGCGCGAGAGGATGCCGATCATCTCGCGGCTCAGCTCGGCCAGTTCCTCGGGCGTGAGGCGCAGCCAGTGGTCGGTGGAGAACGCGGCGTCGCGCCAGGATGCCTGCTCGGCCTCATCGGCGGCGTGCCATGCCCGGGCCAGTGCGACGTGCCGGTCGAGGTTGAGCGAGGTGGCGGCGTCGGCGACCGCGCGGGAGGCCGGGTCGGCGTCGAAGTCGGCGTTGGACCAGCGCAACCCCCTGGTCACCAGGCGCCACCACCGCTCGCGCCGGTCCCGGGCCAGTTCGGGCGCCTCGGCGACCAGGTCGGCGGCGGCGAGGACCTTGAGGTGGTGGCTGACGTTCGCGGGGGCCTGGTCGGTGCGCTCGGCGAGCAGCCCGACGGTGGAGGGCCCGTGGACCTTGAACACGTCCATCAGCCGGCGGCGCAGCGGGTGGGACATGGCGGCCAGCACCCGGGAGTCGGTGACCTGGCGTACGTCGGGGCTGTTCATGTCGACAGCCTGACATCCACAACGACTGTTGCGCAACACTTATTGCCCAACAGTCGTTGCGGATTGCGTCAAGAGGGGCGGCCCGGCGGCTACGAACCGCCCCTCGCTCAGGCGACGAGCCGGCGGGCCAACTCGTCGGCCACCTGCTTGGCGATCGTGGGCGGGATCGCGGCGGCGATCTCCTCCGGGGTCAGCCCGGCCAGCACGCCCTGGATGATCGCCTCCTCGTCGGTGAAGTCCCGGTTGGACAACTCCGTCAGCGCGGCCTGCAGGGCGGTGACCTGCAAACCGAGCGACTTCAGGGTCGGGTGGGCCGACCTGAAGTTCGGAACGGTGGCGTCCTCACCCATCGCCATCCGGGTGTAGATCTGCCCGATCGGGTTGCGGCCGTCCAGGACGGTGAGGTTCTTGTGGACGGTGGCCAGCCAGTTGTGCTCTTCGGGGGTCATGTCGTCGTCCTCCAGGAGTCCGATGGAACTGAGGTAGCGGCGGAACAGGGGCCGCTGGTCGCGGCCCGCCTTGATGGCGTCGCGGAAGAAGCTGAAGTGGGTGTGCCAACGGTGTGAGCTGTCGCCGGTGGTGCGCTTGCCGAGGCGATCCCACCGCTTCACAGTGCTGCCGTCGGGGCTGTAGATGATCTCCCGGATGTCCCGGGTGTCGGCCGCGTTCGCGGCGCACTGCGCGACGCACCAGACCGAGAAGCTGGGCAGGGTGTTCGATCGGCCACCGGAACGGACATCGAACTGTCCGACGTCCAGCGCCGCCGCGTCGAGGGTCAGCCCGGCCCGGTCCCGAGGCGACTCGACCACCGAGTAGTCGTTGGGGACCACCCGGTCCGATCCGCAGTGGTAGCCGCCCCGGTGGGACGAGTCACCGACGATGCCGACCTCGCCCGGATCCAGGTCGTCGGGCCCGGGAGCGTTGTCGAGGTGAGTGAGGAGCAGACTTCGGACGGCCAGAAGGTTAGCCGGGGCCCGGGTCATGGGGTCCCCCTTTCCGAGAGGCGGGGACCGGGCACGACGTCACACCGCGTACGCGGTGCTGGGCTTCGGGCGAGCCCGGCCTACTGGTGCACGGCGCCGGGCGTTGACTCCACCATAGCCCGCATTTTCGATAAACGCCCAGCTCAGGAGGGGTCTGTTCAGATTGGAGGTTGGTGCGGGGCAGAGTGGACGATCGGCAGCAGCAGCGCCGAGGGGTGCGCCGGGTCGTGCAGAACCTGCCGCCAACCGGCACGTAGCGTCACCGCCGTGCCGAGCGGCTCGCCGGTGCCGGGGTTGCGCGCCCACCGTGGATGGGCGCCGCCGGAGACCTGCACCCGCAGTCGGTGCCCGGCGGCGAAGCGGTACGCGGTCGGCCAGAGCGGCACCGGAATCCGCAGCGCCCCGGAAGGGTCGGCCGGGAAGCGCTCGGGCGTGACCCGCACCAGACCGTCGCACACGTTCCACGAGCGACCCCGGCGGTCCACGTCGCACAGACGAACGAACACGTCCAGGTAGGGCAGATCGCTGCGCAGGTGGATCTCGGCGCGGACCGGGCCGATCACCTCGACCGGCGCGGCCAGCGGGGCGCTGGTGTAGGTCAGCACGTCGGGGCGGGCCTCGACCCGCCGGTTGTCGACCGGGCCGGCCCGTTGGGCGACGAGCAGTGGACCGCCGAGCGACGGGGTGGGGTCGGCGGGGTCGTAGCGGAACGCGTCCGGTGTCGACACGACAGGTGTGCGTGCCGCCAGCGCGCCACCGGGTTGCAGGTGCCAGGCGGTCTGGATTGCCGGGGGTGGCCAGTCCGGCAGGTCCCGCCAGCCGCCGCTGGCACCGCCGACGTGGATGCGCACGGGCGGCCGGGCTGGTCCCGCCGGGCCGCGCGATCGGGTCGTGGCCGGCAGATGCTCGTCGAGCCAGGCCAACCCCTCGCGCAGCGCGCCCACGAACAGCCCGGGGCTGCCATGCGTCCATGGGCCGATGACCAGGCGCGGCGGTGTGCCGGCGGCGCGCAGCACGGCGTGGTCGTCGAGCTGGGCGGGCAGGAAGATGTCGTGCCAACCGGTGACCATGACCACCGGCGCCCGCACTTTCGCGACCTGGTCGGCGAAGACCCGGGTCCGCCAGTAAGCGGCCTGCGGTGTGTGGTGGCGTAGCCACTCCTGGAAGAACGGGATGGTCACGCCGGTGGCCACCCGGTCAGCCTCGGCCAGCGGGAGGTGCTCCAGCGCGGCGGCCAGCCGGGGTTGCCCACGTTTGAGTTCCCATTGCCGGGCCAGCCACGGCACGGTCTGCGCGTGCAGCAGCTCCGCCCAGGTCAGCACGGTGTCCAGGGCGAAGGACTCCCCCGCGTACGTCGAGTCGCGGGTGGCCGAGGCGGTCACCACCGCGACCATGGCGCGCAGCTCCTCATCGGCGTCGGCGGCCAGGGCCCACTGGGCGAAGCCCTGGTAGCTGACCCCGAACATGCCGAGTTGCCCGGACCACCAGGGCTGGCGACGCAGCCAGTCCAGCGTGTCCGCGCCGTCGTCGCGCTCGTGCACCAGCGGGGCGAACGTTCCACCGGAGCCGCCGGTGCCCCGGCACGACTGGATCACCGCGTGTCGACCCCGGGCGGCGAGCAGCCGACCGAGCAGCCGCAGCGGCCCACCCCGCCCGTAGGGGGTGCGGATCAGCACTGTCGGCGCACCGCGGACGGCCGGGGCGTAGTGGTCGGTGCGCAGCACCACGCCGTCGCGGGCCCGCACCGCGAGGTCACGGCTGACCCGCACCGGGCCGGGGCGGGTCGGGGTTAGGCGCAGCGCGGCGCTGGCGAGGCGGGTGACGAGGTGCGGCACCGGTCAGCCCGTCGGGCGGCGGGGTGACTCCGGCCGGGTGGCGCGCACCGCGTCGCGGTGCCCGCGCAGCGACTCGCTCATCTCCTCCATGAACCGGTGCACCACCTCCAGCTCGTCCTCGCTGAAGCGGGCCATCACCGTGTCGGTACGGGCGCCCAGCGGCCGGAAGAACTCCATGGCCAGCGTGGCGCCCTGGTCGGCGTAGTGCAGCAGCACCTTGCGCCGGTCGACGGTGTCCCGGTCGCGGCGGATGTGCCCGGCCCGTTCCAGCCTGTCGATCAGGGCCGTGACCGAGCCGGAGGAGAGGTTCAGCTGCTCGCCGAGACGGCCCGGGGTGATCGGGTCACCGAGCAGCTCGGCGTCCATCACCGCGATCAACGCCTGCAGGTCGGTCGGGTTGAGGCCGTGCAGGTTGGCGAAGGCGTGGCCGACCTGCTGGGCGTCCGCCGCGTACCGCCGGAGGTTGTTGGTGATCTCCGCGGCCAGCTGCTCGCGGCGCGTGTCGCGCCGTCGGTACATGCCGTGAGTCGCCACCTCGCGCCGCTCTTCCCGTCGTTGATCCCCCGGGTTGCAGCATAGAACAGCCCCGGATAATCTCGGCTATCAAGATACTCGACTTCCGAAGGACCTTGAGGTCACCTGATGTCTGTGTTCACCAGAGTCGCTCGTGGCCGGCTGGCCGCCTGGCTCACAGTGGCCGCCGCGATCGTCGTGGGCGCGGCCGTCTTCGGGACACCCCAGCCGGACAACCCGGCACCGGTCTCCGCCACCGGCCTGTCCGTGCAGTGGCAGTCGACCCAGGTGCAACGTCTGCAGGATCAGCTGCCCTCCAGCGACGTGCAGCCGGCCATCGTGGTGATCAGTCGCGGTGACGGCGGCGCGCTGAGCGAAACCGACCGGGCGACCGTCGGCGCTCGCGCCGACGACCTGCGCCGCTTCGCCGTGGGTGGGCAGGTCAGCCCCGCCCAGGTCTCCCCGGACGGCGCGGTGGCCCTGGTCGCCGTGCCGCTGGACACCGCCGGCGGGCAGGAGGTCGTCACCGACGCGGTGACCCAGCTGCGCGCCACCCTGGCGGACCTGCCCGACGGGCTGACCGCCGAGGTGACCGGCTCCCCGGCGTTCACCGCCGACCTCTCCTCGGTGTTCGACGGCGCCGACGTCACCCTGCTCGTGGTGACCGCCGCCGTGGTCGCGCTGCTGCTGCTGATCACCTACCGCAGCCCGTTCCTGTGGATCGTGCCGCTGGTCGTGGTCGCCGCCACCGAGCAGCTCACCCTGCGCGCGGTGGACGTCATCGTGCCGGGTGTCGGCATCAACCTCCAGCAGGGTCAGGTCACCGGCATCGCCAGCGTGCTGGTCTTCGGCGCCGCCACCGACTACGCGCTGCTGCTCATCGCCCGCTACCGGGAGGAGCTGCGCCGCGAGGAGGACCGGTTCGCGGCGATGCGCTCCGCGTTGCGCCGCACCGCGGAGCCGATCCTCGCCAGCGGCGGCACCGTCGTGCTCGGCGTGCTCACCCTGCTGCTCAGCGAGCAGGAAACCAACCGGGCACTGGCCGTGGCCTGCGCCACCGGTGTGGTCTTCGCCATGCTCTCGGCCCTGTTCGTGCTCCCCGCCGTGCTGGTGCTCTTCGGTCGGGGCCTGTTCTGGCCGTTCGTGCCCCGGGTCGGCGGCCCGGTACGCGAGGGTCGGCTCTGGGGTCGACTCGGCGCCGCCGTGCAACGCCGCCCGGTGGTGGTCGCGACGCTGGCCACTGTGCTGCTCGGCGGCCTGGCGCTGGGTGGGCTCGGCATCCGTACCGGCCTGTCCGAGACCGAACAGTTCCGGGCCGAGCCCGAGGCGGTGACCGGCGCACAGACCCTGGCCAGGGCCTTCCCCGCCGGCAGCACCCAGCCCGTCGCCGTGATCACCACCCCGGCGGCGGTGCGGGCGGTCACCGACGCCGCCACAGCGGTACCCGGTGTCGCCTCGGCGCGCCCCGGCGACGCCGGCGCGGCCGTCGCCCAGGTCGACGTGGTCCTCGACGCCGAACCCGGCACCACCGCCTCGGACCGCGCGATCGAGGCGCTGCGCGCGGCGGTCGCCGCCGTTCCCGACTCCGCGCCGCCGGCCGCCGCCGGCGCCGACGCCCCGTCCGGGGCGATCGTCGGTGGCTCCGTGGCCGCCACGTACGACTCCGACGAGGCCAACGACCGGGACCTACGGCTCATCCTGCCGATCATCCTGCTGCTGGTCGGCGGCGTGCTCGTGCTGCTGCTGCGCGGTCTGCTCGCGCCGCTGCTGCTGGTGCTCACCGTGATCGCCTCATACTTCGCCAGCCTCGGCGCGGCCTGGCTGCTCTTCGACCACGTGCTGGGCTTCCCGGCGCTGGACAGCGGTGTGCTGCTGCTCGCCTTCGTGTTCCTGGTGGCGCTCGGGGTGGACTACAACATCTTCCTGGTCACCCGGGCCCGGGAGGACGCGCGCAGCGCCGGCACCCGCGCCGGGATGCTCTCCGCCCTGCGGGTCACCGGCGGTGTGATCACCAGCGCCGGAGTGCTGCTGGCCGCGGTCTTCGCCGTGCTCGGTGTGCTGCCGCTGATCACCCTGACCCAGATCGGGATCATCGTCTGCATCGGTGTGCTGCTCGACACCCTGCTGGTCCGGACGGTCCTGGTGCCGGCGCTGGCGTTCCTGCTCGGCGACCGCTTCTGGTGGCCCGGCCGCATCACGCCCGACCCGGCGCGGGCGACCCCGCGCTCGCCCGAGCCGGTCGCCGCGCACGACTGACCGACCCGTCGGGGCCGCGGCGAACCCGCCACGGCCCCGGCGAGGGTCAGTACGCCAGGCAGACGCACTCGTTCATCAGTGCCCGCACGTTGCGCACGTACGACGGGTTGGGGATCGTCAGCGGCTTCCCCTCCTGAGCCACCGCACCGTGCCCGAAGTTGTACGCGGCGATGACGGCGTTGAGCAGGCAGGAATTAAGCTCGCTGGAGCACAGTGCCGGGTCGAGCCGGAAGTCTGACTCGAAGTACATGTCGCCGATGTACTTCGTCGCCCAGGCCAGGTAGGTGGCGCCGAGGTAGGCGTTGTCCTGGTACGCGTCGATCTTGTAGCTCTTCTCGAACCGCTGGTTCATCCACGTCGCGGTGTCCGGCATCACCTGCAACAGCCCGACCCCACCGTCGCAGGCGTAGATGTTGGACTGCCAGCCGCTCTCCTGCCACGCGGTGGCCTTGAGCAGGTTGAGCGGGATCTTGATGTCCGGTGCCGACGACGGCCAGTAGGTGCGGCTGGCCGCGTCGGTCAGCGCCGCCTTCACCTCGGACCGGGACGCCTGGCTGCCCTTGTAGGTCGGCTTGCAGGAGGTCGGCGCCGGCTTCGGCGGCGCCGGTGGAACCTCGGTCTCGGTGGGCGGCTTCGGCACCGCGCGGGGCTTCGGCGCCGCCCGGGTCGGCTTCTTCGTCGTCTTCGGCTTCGGGGTAGCGCTCCGACTCGGCGCGGAACCCATCGATTCCACGGCGCTCACCGACGGGCTCGGCTCCCCGTCGACCTCGTCGGACGGGGCATCGGTCGGCCCGTCGGTGATGGCGACCGGCGCGGCCACGCCCGATGGGCTCTCCCCCTTGGCGGCGCAGCCGACGAGCGCGCCCGCCAGCACAAGCCCGGCGAGCACTGCGGCGCCCAGCCGATCGGTGCGTCGAACCATGCCTTTGCCTCCCCCGTGTGATTGTCGCCGCACCCTAACAAGGTTCGACCGGGCGGCGTTGCCCCTGCGACGGCCGCCGGGGGGCCTGGTCCACCGGGGACTGACCATTGCCCACCGCACGGTCCCGGGTCGCCCAGGCGACCATGAACACCACGGTCCAGAGCACCCCGAGCAGCACCGCCGCGGCCGTCCCGCTCGCCGTTTCCAGTCCGAGATAGAGCCGCGCGCCGCCGATCCCGAGCACCCCCGCCGCAGCGGCGGTCCAGGCAGCCACCGCCACCGGCCAGCGGGCGCTGCGCGACACCAGCCACGCCAGGGTGCAGAAACTCGCGGCGACCACGGCGCTCTGGGTGGAGAGCGCAGCCACCTCACCGCCGCCCGGGGCGGTCCCGTGCGGGCCGGTCAGCTCGGCCACCACGGCCAGCACCACCAGCGGCACGAACGCGCCCGCCGTACCGACCACGCTGAGCAGATCAGCACGCCAGGGTCGGTTGCGCCACGCCAGCACCGCCGCCACCAGCGCCACCAACAGGATCAGCACCGACCCGCGTACCACCGACACCACGACCAGTGTGGCGTCGGCGGCGTCCGGGGTACGCCGAGCCGCGAACCACCCCGCGACAGCGCCGTCCAGCGCGGCCAGACCACTGTTGCGGACCGCCAGCGCGAGCAGACCGGCGATGGCGAGCCCGGCGGCGAACAGGAGCAGCAACCCGGCGGCCAGATTGAGCAGCAGCGTCCAGGCCGGGCCGATCCGCATGGCCAGCAGGAAGAACAGCACCCCGTAGCGGGCGGTGAGCCACCGCACCGGGGGCAGAGCGCCGGCCCGGGACAGCAGCGCGCGCGCCGGGTCGGGGTTGCGGCCCAGCCACCGACCCACGAGCACCACACCCACCAGGCCGGCCAGCAGCAGGAACGCCACCCCGGTGGCCCGGCCCAGGAGCCGGGAGACCGTGTCGTACGACTCACCGGCGAGGTGACCGAGCAGCACCGAGCCGCCCACCCAGGTCACCACCCCGGCCAGGTTCCAGAGGGCGAACCGCCGGTACGGCATACCGGCCGCACCGGCCAGCCGGGGCACCAGGGTCCGGGCGAAAGCCACCCATCGGGCGGCGAACACCCCCCGCCCACCCAGGCGGGCAAGCATGGCGTCGGCGCGGGCCCACCGCTGCGGCCCGACCCGGTGACCCAGCCCGGCGCGCAGCCGGGAGCCGTACCGCCGCCCGGCCCGAAAGGCCAGCCCATCGCCGAGGACCGCCGCGACGATCATCGCGAGCAACGCCGGCCCGAGCCGCAAGGTACCGTTGTAGGTGAGGAAGCCGACGAGCAGCAGGGTAGCCTCACCCGGCACGAGCAGGCCGAAGATCACCGCGGTCTCGCCCGCCACGATCAGCGCGGCGACCAGGTAGATCCACAGGGTGGGCAGACCCTGCACCCAGGTCAGCAGGTCGTGCACTCAGGCCCCCAGGACACGGGAGCCAGCATGCCAGCCGGGGGAACCACCGGCACAGCGGTTTCACCATAGATCAGGGGCACCTGGGGGTGACCCCGACGCAGCCTGCGCGAGCGCAGGCGGAAGGATAGAGGGTATGCAGCTTCGCACCGACCTCCGCAACGTCGCCATTATCGCTCACGTCGACCACGGCAAGACCACCCTGGTCGACGCCATGTTGCGGCAGGCCGGCGCGTACGGCGCACGCGGCGAGAACACCGAGCGGGTGATGGACTCCGGTGACCTGGAGCGGGAAAAGGGCATCACGATCCTGGCCAAGAACACCGGTGTGCGGTACCTGCCGGCCGACGGCTCCGACCCGGTCACCATCAACATCATCGACACCCCCGGCCACGCCGACTTCGGTGGCGAGGTGGAGCGCGGCCTGACCATGGTCGACGGTGTGGTGCTGCTCGTCGACGCCAGTGAGGGCCCGCTGCCGCAGACCCGTTTCGTGCTGCGCAAGGCGCTGCGGGCCCGGATGCCGATCATCCTGGTGATCAACAAGGTGGACCGTCCGGACGCCCGGATCAAGGAGGTCGTGGACGACACCTACGAGCTCTTCCTCGACCTGGACGCCGACGAGGAGCAGATCGACTTCCCGATCGTCTACGCCTGCGCCCGCGACGGCATCGCCTCGCTGACCCAGCCCGCCGACGGCTCGGTGCCCGACGACAGCACCTCCCTGGAGCCGCTGTTCCGCACCCTGCTGGACACCATCCCGGCACCCTCGTACGAGGACGGCGCGCCGTTGCAGGCGCACGTCACCAACCTGGACGCCTCGCCGTTCCTCGGCCGGCTCGCGCTGTGCCGGGTCCGCCAGGGCACCATCAACAAGGGTCAGACGGTGGCCTGGTGCCGCACCGACGGCAGCACCCAGCGGGTCCGCATCTCCGAGATGCTGATGACCGAGGGCCTGGAGCGCACGTCGGCCGAGACCGCCGGCCCGGGCGACATCATCGCCGTCGCCGGCATCCCGGAGATCATGATCGGTGAGACCCTCGCCGACGTCGAGAACCCGGTCGCGCTGCCGCTGATCACCGTTGACGAGCCGGCCATCTCGATGACCATCGGCACCAACACCTCGCCGCTGGTCGGCCGGGTCAAGGGCTCCAAGGTCACCGCGCGGATGGTCAAGGACCGGCTCGACAAGGAGCTGATCGGCAACGTGTCCCTGCGGGTCCTGCCGACCGAGCGGCCGGACGCCTGGGAGGTGCAGGGCCGCGGTGAGCTGGCGCTGGCCATCCTGGTCGAGCAGATGCGCCGGGAGAGCTACGAGCTGACCGTCGGCAAGCCGCAGGTGGTCACCCGGGAAATCGACGGCAAGACCTGCGAGCCGGTCGAGCGGCTGACCATCGACGCCCCGGAGGAATACCTGGGCGCGATCACCCAGCTCCTCGCCACCCGCAAGGGCCGGATGGAGCAGCTGGTCAACCACGGCACCGGCTGGATCCGGATGGAGTGGCTGGTGCCGGCGCGCGGCCTGATCGGCTTCCGCACCGAGTTCCTCACCGACACCCGGGGCACCGGCATCCTGCACCACGTCTTCGAGTCCTACGAGCCGTGGTTCGGTGAGCTGCGTACCCGCAACAACGGTTCGCTCGTCGCCGACCGGTCCGGCGCGGTCACCGCCTTCGCGATGATCAACCTTCAGGAACGCGGCCAGCTCTTCGTCGACCCCACCACCGAGGTGTACGAGGGCATGATCGTCGGGGAGAACTCCCGCTCCGACGACATGGACGTCAACATCACCAAGGAGAAGAAGCTCACCAACATGCGGGCGTCGACCTCCGACGAGACGGAGAAGCTGATCCCGCCGCGCAAGCTCTCCCTGGAGCAGGCCCTGGAGTTCTGCCGCGAGGACGAGTGCGTCGAGGTCACCCCGACCGCCGTACGCATCCGCAAGGTGGTGCTCGACCAGCAGCAGCGGGGCCGCGCCGCCGCCCGCCGCAAGCACGCCGGCTGACCCACCCAGCACCCGGCACCGGGCGCGTCGACCGCTCGCGGTCGGCGCGCCCGGTCGCTTTCCCCCCGACGGGTACGCGAGCCCACCCGCACCTGATCCGCTACGGTCACCGGCATGACCTGGGATGATCTCGACGCCCACCTGGACAGGGTGCCCGGCACCGTCTCCGCGTACGTGGGGCGCCTCGACGCGCCGCCGACCTGGACCCGCCACGCGGACGCCGGCCACTACGCGGCGAGCACCATGAAGGTGGCGGTGCTCGCCGCGCTGCACCGCGCCGCCGAGGCCGGCACCCTGGACCTGGACGCCCCGGTCCCGGTCGTCAACGACTTCGCCTCCGCCCGGCCCGGCGCACCCCGCTTCGCCAACGCGCAGCCCTACGACAACGACGACGCGGTCTGGGACCGCATCGGCGGCACCGCGACGCTGCGCTGGCTGGCCGACCGCATGATCGTGCGCTCCAGCAATCTCGCCACCAACCTTGTCCTCGGCCACGTCGGGCTGCCCGCGGTCGCCGAGGTCTGGGCGCTCGCCGGCGCCCGCAACAGCGTCACCGGCCGCGGCATCGAGGACTTCGCCGCCCGCGAGGCCGGCATCACCAACACGGTCACCGCCGCCGACCTGGCCGCCCTGCTCGGCGCACTGGGCACCGGGGCCGACACCCCCGGCCCAGTCGCCTCACCGGCGGCCTGCACCGCCATGCTGGACGTCCTGCTCGCCCAGGAACACCGCGAGGACCTCGCCGCCGGCCTGCCCACTGGCACCCGCATCGCGCACAAGAACGGTTGGGTACGCGGCGTCCGCCACGCCGCCGGCGTGGTGCTGCCCGACGACGCCCCGCCGTACCTGATCGCCGTCTGCACCACCACCGACCTGGCCGACGGCGACGACCAGGTGGAGGACGACGCCTGCCTGCTGCTCGCGCACATCTCGGCGCAGGTCTGGGCCGCCCGCCACCACCTCTGACCCGACAGCCTCGGCGGTGATGCCAGCGCCGCCGACTGCGGCTACGCTGCTCGCACCCCCACCCCGGAGCCGCCGATGCCCCGCAGTCGTACCGTGCTGATCGCCTTCCTCGTCGTGACGGCCGCGAACCTGCTGGCCAACGCCACCGGCGGCGGCCTGGCCTTCCTGCTCACCAAGCCGCTGCTGATGCCGCTGCTGGCCGCGTACCTCTGGCGGGTCAGCGCCGAACGCGCGGCCCGACCGGACCGGCTGCTGCTCGCTGCGCTGGCCTTCGCCACCGGCGGCGACATCGCCCTGATGTTCGACGGCACCGGCTGGTTCCTCGCCGGGATGGCCAGCTTCCTCGGCACGCACCTCTGCTACCTCGCGGCCTTCACCCGACGCGGCGCCGCGACCGCGCTGCGCCGTACGCCGCTGGTCGCCGTCCCCCTGGGGTACGCGGCGCTGACCGTCATCGCGCTGACCTGGATGTGGGCCGGGCTCTCCGATGCCGGGCTGGCCGTACCGGTGGCCGGTTACGCGATCGCGCTGGCCGCCATGGCCAGCGCCGCCGCCACCCAGGGCTGGCGGGTCGGTGTCGGCGCGGCGCTCTTCCTCGGCTCCGACCTGCTGATCGCCGCCGGGGTGGCCGAGGTGGCCCAACCACCCGGCGCGCCGGTGCTGGTCATGGCGACCTACGCCGCCGGCCAGGCACTGATCGTCACCGGCTGCGCCGCCCGCGCCGGCACACCCACCGACGCGCCGGTCACTCCAGCAACTGCGCCCGCAACGCCCTGAGGTCGGAGTCGGTGAGCCCCAGCCCGTCGCGCAGGTACGCGTCGAACGAGCCGTGCACCCGACGCACCTCGGCGTAACCGGCGTCGAGATACTCGGCGCGGACCTCCAGCACCGGCACCACCACGTCGACGTCCAGCTCGGGATTCCGCCGACGCATCGCCTCGACGATCACCGCCCGCAGGCTGTCGGTCAGCTCGTTGTTGCGCAGGTAGTCGGCGCGAACGGCAGCCTCGTCCACCCCGAGCGCCGTCAACAGGATGACGGTCAGCCAACCGGTGCGGTCCTTGCCGGCGGAGCAGTGGTAGAGCAGCGGCAGATTTTCCGGGCGGGACGCCAGCCGCACCGCCTCGGCGAAACCGACCCGCGCCGACTCACCGGTGACGAACCAGCGGTAGATCGCCTCCATCGCTCCCGCCGTGCCCTGCCGGGCCAGCTCGGCGTACGCGTTCAGGTCGTGTCCGAGCAGCACCGCCGAGACGTACGTGAAGACCGGGTGCTCCGCGTCGTGCACCGGCAGGCGCACCACCCGTGGTTCACCGGCGAAGCGGTCCTCCGGCGCGACCGCGATTTCCGAGGCGTCGCGCAGATCCACCACGCACGCGGGCCCCAGCTTCGCCAGGACCGGCAGGTCCTCGTCGGTCAGCCGACCCAGAGCCGGAGTGCGGATCAACTGGCCGACCCGGACCCTCCGCCCGTCCGCGCCGACGAGCCCGCCCAGGTCACGCGCGTTCGGCGCACCCACCAACTCCCAGCCCTGCCCGGTCATGCGGTCTCCCCTCCGAAGGTGAACCTCCGTATAGGGTGCCTGACATGACGATCTCGGCGGTACGCACCCACCGGGTTTCCGCCCCCTTACACACCCCGTTCGTCACCGCGCTACGTCGCACCACCACAGTGGACACCCTGGTCGTCGAACTCGTCGACAGCGACGGCCGGTCCGGCTTCGGTGAGGCGCCGCAGGTCTGGCAGGTCACCGGCGCGTCGGTCGCCGGGGCGCAGGCGTGCGTCCGCGAGCTGCTCGGCCCACGGCTGATCGGCCGTGACCCGGACGACCTGGTGACCCGGTGCGCCGAGGTGCAGCGCGCCGTGGTCGGCAACGAGGCCGCGAAGGCGGCGGTGGACGTCGCCCTGCACGACCTCGCCGCGCGGCGACTGGGCGTACCCCTGGTGCGGTTGCTCGGGGGCACCACGCTGCGGGTCCCGACGGACGTCACCCTCGCCGCAGGCGACGCGGTGGACCTGGCGACCGCGGCACGGCAGCGCCAGGCCGACGGCTTCGGCGTGCTCAAGTTGAAGGTCGGCACCGACGCGGCCGGTGACCTGGACCGGGTACGCGCGGTCCGGGCGGCCGTCGGCCCCGGCACCCGGATCCGGCTGGACGCCAACCAGGGCTGGACGCCCCGGGAGGCGGTCCGGGTGATCCGCGGCATCGAGGACGCCGGGCTCGACGTGGAGTTGGTCGAGCAGCCGGTGGCCCGCTGGGACCTGGACGGGCTGGCCTGGGTCAGCGACCGGGTGTCCGTGCCGATCCTGGCCGACGAGGCGGTCTTCGGGGTGCGTGACCTGGTGGAGGTGATCCGCCGCCGGGCCGCCGACCTGGTCAACGTCAAACTGGCCAAGTGCGGTGGCCTGCACCCGGCCCGCACCCTCCTCGACCTGGCCTCCGCGCACGGCCTCGGCACTGTGGTCGGCTCGATGATGGAGAGCCAGGTCGGCATCGGGGCGGCCGCGAGCCTGGTCGCCGCGTACGGCACCACAGCGGTTCCCGACCTGGACGCCGCCTGGTGGCTGGCCTGGTCACCGGTGCAGGGCGGCATCCGTTACGACGGGGCGACGGTGGTTCTGCCGGATGCCCCTGGCCTGGGCATCTCCGGCCTCGCTGAAGCAAAAGTGCAGGCCCATGGTTGATGGCTGTCGGTTTCTTTCATAGGGTTCCCCTGGACAGCCGACACGATCTGGGGGTTGACGTGGAGCTGCAACCGGGCCGCGAGGCCGTCGTCCGGGTCGCCGTGGCGACGCTGTGGACCTCCCCCGAGGCCGTCCGCCCGGTCGACCGTCCGGCGCTGACCGCCGGCGTCGACATCCCGACCTGGGTCTCCGGGATGGACACCGACCAGCAGGTCGGCGACTGCGTGCTGAGCCAACTCCTGCTCGGCGAACGGGTCCTCGTCAGTGAGGTACGCCCGGACGGCTGGGCCCGGGTCGTCGCCGTCGAACAACCAGCGGCCAAGCTGGATCCCCGCGGCTACCCGGGGTGGCTTCCCGCCGAGCAGTTGGCCGTTCTCGACCCGACCCACACCGGCACCGACCACCCGCTGGTGGTGGACGCCACGGTCACCGGTCTGCACGCCGCCCCGAACGGGCCGGTGGTGCTGCCCGGCGTCGTCGTCGGCACCCGGCTCGTCCCGGCCGGCCCCGCGCTCGACGACTGGCGGCCGGTGCACGTCCCCGGTCGGGCCACCCCGCTCTGGCTGCCCGACCGCCACCTCGTGTCGTCGGCGGTCGCGTCGCCGGCCGCCGCGCAGGCGCTCGCGGTGGCACAGCGCCTGCTGGACGTGGTCTACATCTGGGGCGGTCTCTCCGCGCACGGCATCGACTGCTCAGGGCTGGTGCATCTGGCCTGGCGGCGGTTCGGGGTGCTGCTGCCCCGCGACGCCGACGATCAGGCGGTGGCCACCACCCCACTGTCGTTGGGCGCGGAACGCCCCGGCGATCTCTACTTCTTCGCCCGACCGGGCCGCAGGATCCACCACATCGGCATCGTCACCGCCGCTCCGAGCGACGGCGGCCAGCGTCGGATGCTGCACGCCTGCTACCGGCGGCGGCGGGTCATCGAAGAGGAACTGCCGGCAGACCGGACCGCCACACTGGTGGGCGCGCACCGGGTCTAGGGCCTGTCTCGGTCGACCCGAGCCGGAGCCCAGGCATCTGGGCCCGGCGCAGGCCGGCCAGCACTTCCGACACCGGCCGGGCGCCTGTCGGCACCCGGCCGGTGACCGGTCAGCGTCGGGCGTCGGCCAACTCGCGACGCCGGTCTCGGGAGGACTTCACCAGGCTCGCGGCGGTGGCGATGCCCAGGGTGCCGATGATGACCAGCAGCGACAACCAGATCGGGATGTGCGGCGCCCAGCCGACGTGCTCGCCACCGTTGATGAACGGCAGGTTGTTGTCGGCCAGTGCCTCCAGCACCAGCTTGACACCGATGAACCCGAGCACGACGGCCAGGCCGTAGCTCAGGTAGATCAGCCGGTCCAGCAGGCCACCGAGCAGGAAGTAGAGCTGCCGGAGGCCCATCAGCGCGAAGACGTTAGCGGTGAAGACCAGGTACGGCTCCTGGGTGATGCCGAAGATCGCTGGGATCGAGTCCAACGCGAAGATCAGGTCGGTGGTGCCGATCGCGATCATCACGATCAACATCGGGGTGAACAGCCGCTTGCCGGCCACCTGGGTGGTCAGCTTCGCGCCGTCGTAGTCCTTCGAGATCGGCAACGCCTTGCGGCTCCACCGGATCAGTACGTTCTCGGAGAACTCGTCCTCGTCCGGCTCACCCTGCCGGGCCAGGTTCACCGCGGTGTAGATCAGGAACGCGCCGAAGATGTAGAAGACCCAGGAGAACTGCGTGATCAGCGCCGCACCCGCGGCGATGAACCCGCCGCGCATCACCAGCGCCAGCACGATGCCGACGAGCAGCACCTTCTGCTGGTACTGCCGAGGCACCCCGAAGCGCGCCATGATGATCACGAAGACGAAGAGGTTGTCCACCGAGAGGCTGTACTCGGTGAGCCAGCCGGTGTAGAACTGGCCGGCCGCGCTGGCCCCCGAGGTCAGCCAGACACCCACACCGAAGAGCAGGGCGAGGCCGACGTAGAAGGCGACCCAGAGGCTCGACTCCCGCACACTCGGCTCGTGCGGGCGCCGACCGATGATCAACAGATCGACGAGCAGGACCGCAGTCAGTGCGACAAGCGTCCCCGCCCACACCAATCCGGACACGTCCAACGTTCATTCCTCCGGCAGACACGCGGCGTCGGGCACACCGTACGCCCCTGCGGGAGCCGGCGTGCCGCTGTCGCTCACTCTGGTGACTGTCGGAGGTCTCTTCCGCCGCCGCCCCTGGGGGCGGCGACCTACGGGGCCGGGTCGGGCGCCGTGGTTCCGGCGATCGACCGTGCTGACGACTCCGTTGCGGGGGAATACTCCCCTCCTCAATGACCATTGTTGCCCACCACGCCCCGTGATCACACCCCGGGCACCCGGTGGCGCCAGACACCACTCGATGCGTCCCACCGCACACCCGCTAGGGCTTCCTAGGAGGCTAGTGCACGTCGGGTGCGGCGATCGGGTCGGCGAGCGACCAGCCGGCAGCGAGCAGGTCGTCGCAGGCCCGCACCGCCGCGGCCAACCGGTCGGCGTGCGGCCCGGTCAACTCCACCACCGGCACGCCACACCCGGCCAGCTCGGCCCGGAAACGCTCGGTCATCCAGGCCCGCAGGTGCTCACCGTCGCGCAGCCCGTCATCCGTGAACGGCACCCCCCGGTGATCCGTCAGCAGATACAGCGCCGGCCTGCGGGCCGCCACCCGTACCTCCTCGGAAGCGCTGCCCAGGTAGCGCTCCTCCCACACCGCCGTCGCCCGCGCGTCGGTGTCGCAAACCAGCAGCGGCCCGCTCGTCCGGGCCGCCGCGTCCTCGGCCGCCTGCTGCTCGCGCACCACCGCGCGGAAGTCGTCCCGGTCCCAGGTGACGTCGAAGACGGTCGCCTCCGGCGCTCGTTCCCGCAGCCGGGCCAGCTTGCGAGCGGTCAACTCCCGGCCGTACTCCGGCACCCAGGACGTGCCGTAGTGCCCGGCGAGCGCCGCCGCCATCGTCGTGGTCCCGGTCGACTCGGCCCCGACCAGCACCACCCGCCGGGCGAACCACGCCCGCACCGGCGGGCTCAGCCACCGCCAGTGACCCGCCGGGTCCGCGCGCACGGCCGTCCCGGACACCGGCACGGTCCGCCGGTCCGGATCAACCGACACGGGTACGGCGTGGAAGCGGCGCGCCAGCTCGACGCCGTACGCCTCGGAGGAGAAGACCGCGTCCACCGACACCGACCCGACCGCCTCGCGGAACACCGCGCAGTGCGCGTCCCAGACCGCCGGATCGGCGTAGTCCACCGGGTGGTCGTCGTACCGGCCGACGACGCGGACCCACGGCGTGTCCGCGTGCACCTCGCGCAGCCAGTCGAGGCGCAGCGGAAGCGGAATGGACTCCCGACGCGAGGGCGCCACGACGACGGTCACCTCGGCGCAGCGGGCGGCGGCGGCCCGGATCAGCGCGTGGTGCCCGGCGTGCGGCGGATAGAACTTGCCCACCACCATCCCGTGCCCGAACTCGGCGGTGGACCGACGTGCCGGCCCGCGTGGTGCCGGCGGCCGGCCGGATGTCGCGGGGTTCACGCGGTGACCGGGGCCGGGCCCGGCGGAACCGCGCTCGGCCGGTCGGCCCCACGCAGATCGGCGCGCCAGGCCCGCAACCCGAGCATGCACAGGGCGAGGAAGACGAGGTAGAGCACGGCCGTCAGGTGCAGCCCCTTGTACGCGTACAGCGGGATGTAGATCAGGTCGGCGGCGATCCAGAGCCACCAGCTCTCCACCCGCTTTCGGGTCTGCCCGTACGTCGCCAGCAGGGACAGCGCCGTGGTCAACGCGTCCGGCAGCGGCACTGTCGAGTCGGTGGCCCGGTCCAGCAGGACCCAGAGCGCCCCGGTGAGCAGCAGCCCGGCGGCGGCCAGCCCCAGCCACTCCCGCCGCCCCGTCCGGCTGACAGTGAGCCGGGTACGCCGCTCGCCCCCGAACAGCCAGTGCCACCAGCCGTAGCAGCCGAGCGCGACGTAGACGACCTGGAGCCCCGCGTCGGCGTACAGCCCGGCGGTCCAGAACAGCACCATGAGCAGCAGCACGTTGGCGATGCCGATCGGCCAGTTGGCGATCTTCTGCCGGGCCACCAACCACACGTTGAGCACACCGGTCCCGAACCCCAGCAGCTCCGCCCAGGTGGTGCCCGTCCCGGCCACCCGAAACGCGGTGCCGGTGAGCCAGTCGATGATCACGAGGCCACCCTAGGGTCCGTGTCAACGCCCTCTGTCGAGCCGAGGCGGAGTCCAGGCAGTGGTCCGGCACGGACCCGCGACACCGACCGGCCCGACCGCCGTGGGAGGCTGTCCGACATGGTGCTTGAGGTCGCGTTGATCGACGTACTACCCGGACACGAGGACGCATTCGCCGCCGCGTACGCCGAGGGTCACCCGGTGCTCGCCGGAGCGACCGGCTGCCGGTCCGTGCGGATGACCCGAGGAATCGAGTCACCGACCCGGTTCGTGCTGCTCGTCGAATGGGACTCGGTCGAGGCGCACGAGAACAACTTCCGGGCCACCGAACGGTTCGACGCGTGGCGGGCGCTGATCGGGCCGCACTTCGCGGGACCGCCCATTGTCGAACACTTCCTCGACGTACCGGCCTGAGCCGAGCTGTCGTACCCCGCGGTTATCGTGCCGGGCGCACGCGCCGGCCGCCGGCCCCGACGGGCTCGGGGGCGCCGGGTCCGGTGGCCGCGCGGCGCGTCACCGTCGGCACAAGCAACCCTCACTCGCCGACACGGCGGGCCAGCACGGTGACCGTCTCCTCCGGTGACAGCGCCGCGGCCAGCAGCGCCGCTGTCATCCGCTCGTAGCGGTCGACGTCGAGCACGGTGGCCAACCGGACGTCGGTGGTCAACGCCTCGAGCATGACAGTGCGCGGGTCCGCCGGGTCGGGAAAGGCGTAGCAGGAATACGGTGTGAGCGGATGCAGCCCGCCACCGGCCGCTCCGCGTGGCAACAACCGCACCGTCACGTGGGACAGGCCGGTCACGGCGACCAGGTGACGCAACTGTTCACGCCAGACCGCCACCGGCAGGTCACCCGGGTCGCAGACGGCCTCGGCGAGCACCGCCGTGTAGCGCGGCGGGTAGGCCCGCCGAAGCACCTCCTGCCGCAGTGCCCGCGCGCGCACCTCGGCCTCCACATCGACGTCCGGCGTGAGCTGGACGCCGGCGCTGACCAACACCCGGGCGTACGCGGGCGTCTGGAGCAGCCCCGGCACCACCGATGGCTGGTACTCGACGATGTCGGCGGCGCCCGCCTCCAACTCGGCGTAGGTGCGCTGCCGTTCGCTCATCTCGCCCAGCGTCTTCCACCAGCCTCGGCTGGTCGCCGCGTCCCGGGCGATGACGATCAGCGCCTCCCGCGCGGGCGTGGGCACCTTGTAGACGTCCAGCAGGTCGAGCACGTCGGCGAGGTCCGGGCGACTCTGACCCAGCTCGATGCGGGACAGCTTCGACGTCGAGGCCCAGCCCAGCCGGTCGCAGACCTGCTCCAGGGTCAGCGACTCGCGCCGACGGAGTTGGCGCAGCTCTGCGCCGAGACGTGCACGTCGAATGACAGGACTTGTTGGCAGCGGCATCCCGGCCTCCCCACCGAGGGAGACTACGCAGGACGATCACCCAGTGCAATAGCTCGCTCGCGCACCGCAATCAGGGTATTCGACGCCGCTGGCCGGACCGGCTCGCCGGAGCAGATCGTTTCCGCAGGTCAGCGCGGTTGCGGGTCGCGAAGGCTGGTCCCGGCGGGCCGTCCGTCCCCGATCGGCGTGGCCGGACTCAGGGTCGGTAGGTGCCGAAGGACCAGACGTAACCGGCCAGATCGCGGGCCGCGTAGTCACGGGAGCCGTAGTCGGTGTCGAACGGCTCGCGGATGATCTCGGCGCCGGCCGCGCGGGCCTGGGCGCAGTGGGCGTCGACGTCCGGCACGGCCACGTAGACCGACCAGCCGTCGTCGGCCGGCCGGGGCGGGGCGTCGGCCCGACCACTCAGCATGATCATGCCAGTGTCGAGGACCAGCTCGGCGTGCGCGACCGCACCGTCCGGTGCCTCGTGCACGGCGTGCACCCGGAAACCGAAGGCGGCACCGAGCCAGTCGATCGCGGCGCGGGGATCGGGATAACGGAAGATCGGATAGATGGTTCGCATGACCCGATTCTGCGGCCGGTGGCGCGGCTCCGGATTGGACGAATGTGACCTCGGCGGGTCGCCGAACCGGCTCGGGTCGGCCGGCGGCCGTCAGCGGCCGGAGAGCAGCGCGGCCGGCGTGGCCCCCGCGAACTCGTGGAAGTCCCGAATCAGGTGGGACTGGTCGTAGTAACCGCAGCCCGCCGCCACGGCGGCCCAGTCGACTCCCCGCCCGGCCTCGCCGGCCTGGGTCGACGCGGCCTGAGCCTGCTGGAAACGCAGCAGCCGGGCGGCCATCTTGGGCGGCAGCCCGACCTCCTGCCGGAATCGGGACGCGAGGTGCCGGCGGCTCCAGCCCAACTCGTCGGCGAGCACACCGACGCTCCCCCGCCCACCGCTGGCGGCCAGCCACCGCCACGCCCAGTCGAGCCGCGGGTCCACCGGCGGGGACGCCGACAGCCGGGCGGCGAGCACCCGGTCGAGGAGGTCGAACCGCTCCGACCAGCCGCTGGCCTCGGCGAGCCGGTCGCGCAGCCGATCCAGCCAACGGCCCGGGAGCTGCCCGACGCCGACGGCCCGATTGGTCAGCTCACCCAGGGGCAGATCGAGAAGCCGGCGGGCGGCCAGGGGGGCGAGCAGCAACTGGACGCCCTCCCCCACGCCCACGGTGCGCGTGGTGCACCAACTGTCGAAAGTGCCGGCCACGAACGAGTCGACAGCGGTGACACCACGCTCGGCGCTACGGCGGTCGGTCACGTCCAGCGGAGCGCCCCAACCCAGTATCAGCACCACGAAGACGCCCGCCGACTCCCGGCGGACCAGTGGCACGTCCGCCCGTTCCCGGTAGCCCACGTACCTGTCGACGAACGGACGCAGGCTGGCGTCGGGCAGCCCGAAGACCATCTCGCCGATCTGCGCCACCGCCGTCAACAGTGCCCGCCCTTCGCGTGCCCCGGTCGGCCGAGCCCGAGCGGTGCGCTGGGCGGGGCCGACCGGGTGGCCGTCACTTCACGCCGGCGGCGTCCATGCCGCGCAGCTCCTTCTTCAGGTCGGAGACCTCGTCGCGGATCCGGGCCGCCAACTCGAACTGGAGCTCGCGGGCGGCAGCCAGCATCTGGTCGTTGAGCTCCTGGATGAGCTGGGCGAGGTCGGCGCGGGCCATCCCCTCCCGTGAGGTGACGGTCGCGGCGGACCGGCTACGGCTGCGGGTCTCCTTGACCGGCGCCTTGCCTCGGGAAAGCTGACGCACCGCGCCGCCGACCCGGGAGTTTTCGGTGTCCTCCGCCTCGCGGTAGATGTCGTCCAGGATGTCGTGGATCTTCTTACGCAGCGGCTCCGGGCTGATGCCGTGCGCCTCGTTGTGCGCGATCTGCTTGGCCCGACGCCGATCGGTCTCGTCGATCGCCGCCGCCATCGACGGGGTGATCTTGTCGGCGTACATGTGCACCTGGCCGGAGACGTTACGGGCGGCCCGCCCGATGGTCTGGATCAGCGACCGGCCGCTGCGCAGGAAGCCTTCCTTGTCGGCGTCGAGGATCGCCACCAGCGACACCTCGGGCAGGTCCAGACCTTCGCGGAGCAGGTTGATGCCGACGAGCACGTCGTAGTCACCCTTGCGAAGCTCACGCAGCAGCTCCACCCGGCGCAACGTGTCGACCTCCGAGTGCAGGTAACGCACCCGGATGCCGTTCTCCAGGAGGTAGTCGGACAGGTCCTCGGCCATCTTCTTGGTCAGCGTGGTGACCAGCACCCGCTCGTCCCGGTCGGTCCGCAGCTTGATCTCGTGCATCAGGTCGTCGATCTGGCCCTTGGTCGGCTTGATCACGACCTCCGGGTCGACCAGACCGGTGGGTCGGATCACCTGCTCGACGAACTCGCCCTGAGCCTGCTCCATCTCCCAGGTGCCGGGGGTCGCGGAGAGGTAGACCATCTGGCCGACCCGCTCCAGGAACTCGTCGAAGCGCAGCGGCCGGTTGTCGGCAGCGCTGGGCAGCCGGAAGCCGTGGTCGATGAGCATCCGCTTGCGGGACGCGTCGCCCTCGTACATGCCGCCGATCTGCGGAATGGTCACGTGCGACTCGTCGACCACCGTGAGGAAGTCGTCGGGGAAGTAGTCGAGCAGGGCGTGCGGCGGGCTGCCGGGCAGCCGCCCGTCCATGTGCATCGAGTAGTTCTCGATGCCGGAGCAGAAGCCCACCTGCCGCATCATCTCGATGTCGTAGGTGGTGCGCATCCGCAGCCGCTGCGCCTCCAGCAGCTTGCCCTGCCGCTCCAGCTCGGCGAGGCGCTCGGCCAGCTCGACCTCAATGTCACGGATCGCCCGTTCCATCCGCTCCGGGCCGGCCGCGTAGTGGGTGGCCGGGAAGATCACCAGCTGGTCGACCTCGCGGACCACGTCACCGGTCAACGGGTTGAGGTAGTAGAGCTTCTCCACCTCGTCACCGAACAGCTCGATCCGGATCGCCAGCTCCTCGTACGCCGGGATGATCTCCAGCGTGTCGCCGCGAACCCGGAAGGTGCCCCGCTGGAAGGCCATGTCGTTGCGGGTGTACTGGATGTCGACCAGCCGGCGCAGCAACTGGTCGCGGTCGAGCTCCTGCCCGATCTGCACCTTCACCGCCCGGTTGAGGTACTCCTCCGGGGTGCCCAGGCCGTAGATCGCCGAGACGGTCGCCACCACGATCACGTCGCGGCGGGTGAGCAGCGACATCGTCGCCGAGTGCCGTAGCCGCTCCACCTCCTCGTTGATCGAGGAGTCCTTCTCGATGTAGGTGTCGGTCTGCGGGATGTACGCCTCGGGCTGGTAGTAGTCGTAGTACGAGACGAAGTATTCGACCGCGTTGTGCGGCAGCAGCTCGCTGAACTCCTTGGCCAGCTGTGCGCAGAGCGTCTTGTTCGGGGCGAGCACCAGGGTGGGGCGTTGCAGCCGCTCGATCAGCCACGCCGTGGTGGCGCTCTTGCCGGTGCCGGTCGCGCCGAGCAGCACCGTGTTGCGGTCGCCGCGCCGAACCCGGCGCTCAAGATCATCGATGGCCGCTGGTTGGTCGCCGGCCGGCTGGAAGTCACTGACGACCTGGAAGCGGCTGTCCAGCCGGGGAATGTCGAGCGCCATGCCATCAACGGTACGCCGGAGGTCCGACAGGAACGGCCGTCACGCCAGGTACGTGATCGGCTTCAATATTCCCATTGTGTGGCCCATGTCACCGGGACTACCCTCTTCATGTAGGCCGCTCGCGGCGGCCGACCGGGCCGGTGGCCAGGCCAACATCACGGCCGGTCGCCCCCGGCACTGCGGTCGCAGCACCCGGCTCGTCCGGCGTGCGCACCCGTGTGGTCGCGCTCGAGGCGCAGACCGGCCGCCGCGAGCGCCCCTGCTCGTCACCCCGGCGCCTCCCCGCCCGTTTCATCTCCGTGGACACCTCTCCGACCCCGGCGCCCGACACCGCCCGCACCGCCACACCCTCGCCCGACGACCCGAGCACCGGCAAGGGCCCGGCCAGTGGCAGCGGCAGCGGCAGCGGCAGCGGCCCGAGCACCGGCAAGAGCCCAAGCACCGGCAAGGTCACGGCCAGCGGCAAGGGCGCGGTCGGCGGCAGCGGGCGGCACCGCACCGGCCCGGCCGGCAACACTCCGGCGGCCGGGCGAACCGACGACGCCAGGAACACGTCCACGGCCAGCCGAACCACCGACACCGGTAACAGGCCCACAGCCGACCGGTCCGCTGGCGGCGCGCCCCGAGCCACCGCCGGCCACAGGACCAACGACACGCGGCGGGCCGCCGCCGAGCGAAGCCTCGCGGAGAACCGCGAGACCACCCGCAGCGGCGACACCCCGGACACCACAGACACCGCCGGGCCGCCCTCGGCCGGCCGTCGTCGGCGTACGGTGCTGCTGTTGCTCGGTCTGACGGCGGTGACGTCCGCGACGGCGCTGGTGCTCGGGCTGTTGAGCTGGGCGCCCGACCCGCCCGAGCCGGCCCGGCCGCTGACCCTGGCGGAAGGTGAGCGGCTGGCCGCCGTGCGGGTCACCAACCTGCGGGACCTGCGCGCCGGCGTACGGGTCACGGCCGGTACCGGCGCCGCCCGCCTCGAACTGGTGGGCTGGGTGGACTGGTCCCGGTCACTGCTCTACCTCGACGTGGGCGGGCCGGGAGCGGGTGCCGAACGCGGGCTGTTGCAGAAGAGCGGTCCGGTGCTGGTGATCCGGCCCGATCCGGCGGCGGTGCCCACTCCCGCCGCACCACCACTGATGCCCCCTACGGACCGGTGGCAGCTGCACCGACCGGCACCCGGGGCGCACCTGACACCGGTGCTCGACCTGCTCCTCGATCTCGCCGCCGACCGCCCCGACACCACGACCCGGACGGCACCGTCCGACGGGCCGCGCTGGATCGCCCGCGAGGCCGTCCCGGCCGGCCCACTGGACGTCATACAGGCACCACTGCCCAGCGGCACGCCAGCCGCCAGCACGACCATCGGCACCCCCAGCGCCGCGACGCCCGCCCCGGACGGACAGACCCGGTACTGGCTCGATCAGGACGCCCGCCTGCACAAGCTGGTAACCGTGCTGCCCGGCACCGGGCCGGTCACCATGATCTTCAACCGCGAGGACCGGCCGACACTACGACCGGTGGACGCGCTCGGCGGTCGCCCCGGTCTGCCCCGCGCGCTGACCGACGCCGAGCAACGTCGGCTCGACCGGCTGCCGACCCGGCTCCGCGCCCACGGCGGTGCCACCGTGACGCTGACCGCACCGATGGGCACTGAGACGAATCTGCGGGGCGCTGGCTGGTTGAGCTGGACCGCGCGCAGCGCGTACCTCGCGGTCGCCGACCTGGGCGTACCGGATCGCCGGACCCTGCTGCGCCGCGACGCCGCCGGCCTGGCCCGGGCGGACCTGCCCGCGGCCGACGGTGGCGGCGGCACCGCGGAGGCCCCGGCCCGGCCGCCGCTTCCGCCCCCGACCGGGGGGTGGCGCGTCTCCCGGTCCGCCCGAGACGACCTGAGTGTGCTGGTCGACGCCGCGATAGCCGCCGGGTCGGTCGGGCAGCGGGGCGTGGCCGTGCGGGTACGCGAGGACGTCATTGCCGGACGAACAGTGGACGTCATCGAGTCGGGCCCGGCCGACGCGCGGCTGCGTTACTGGCTCGACCGGGACGGGTCGCTCCGCCGGCTCGAGTTGCAGACCGACTCCGGCGCGTGGGCACACCTGGATCTCCAGCCCGCCGTCGTGCCCCGACTGGCTGCCAACCCTCGGCCCCCGGCCCCTCGACCTTCGGCCCCTCGGCCCGGTGCCCGCTGACCGATTCCTCAGGGACGCCAGCCGGTTTGCGCGGCCCACTGCTCGGCCCGCAGGTACTCCTCGTCGAACCACGGGTTGCGGCCCGTCCCGGAATCGCCGGCCACCGGGGCCGCGTCGATGAGATCCCGCTTGAGCAGCAGATACGTGGCTCGCTGATCCGGGTCGGCACGCAGGTGGTCGCGCATCAACAGCGCGTACCGCCAACCCGGCGAATCCGCCACCCGCACGTGCAGACGAACGGGGCGGGCCGGGTCCGCACTACCGTGCAACCGCTTCTCCCAGCGGCCCCTGCCGGCCGGACGCGGATCGTCCCACCACTGCCCCGGCACCCGTGGGAACCCGGCGCTCGCCAGCCGATCGGCCAACGGCCCGTCGGCGTCGGCGAGGCTGGCGACCGCCACCTGCACGTCGATGACGTTCTGCGTGGCCAGGCCGGGAACCGCCGTCGAACCGATGTGATCGATCCGGAGGGCACTCGAGCCGAGCGCGTGCTGGATCCGGGCGGCCAGCCGCGCGTACTGCTCCGGCCAGCTCGCGTCGGCCCAGGCCAACTCGGCCTCGTCGGGCGCGACCACCCGCCGCTGGCGCAGATTGTCCTCGTAGGGCACCAACCGCTGCTCCCAGAGCAGGTCGACGGCGTCGTGCAGCGCCGTCAGGCTCCCGTCGTTGGTCAGCACCACGTCCGCCGCCGCCCGGCGGCGGGCGTCGTCGGCCTGGGCGGCGATCCTCCGCTCGGCCTCCGCGCGACCCATCCCCCGGTCACGCGCCAGCCGCTGCAGTCGGGTCGCCACGGCCGTCTGCACCACGACCACCAGGTGGTACGTCGGCGCGAGACCCACCTCGACCAGCAGCGGTACGTCGTTGACGACTATCGCGTCGGGTGCCGCCGCGGCGGCCAGTTCCGCGGTGCGGGCCCGGACCCGGGGGTGGGTGATCGCCTCCAGCCGACGACGGGCGGTCTCGTCAGCGAACACCACCGCTCCCAGTGCGGCACGGTCCAGTGCGCCGTCGGCGTCCACCACCGCGTCGGAGAAGGCGGCGACGATCTCGGCCAGCCCGTCCGTACCCGGCGCCACCACCTCCCGGGCCACCCGGTCGGCGTCAATCAGCACCGCGCCCCGCTCGACGAGCCGCGCGGCCACCGAGCTCTTTCCTGACCCGATCCCGCCGGTCAACCCCACCCTCAGCACCCGCACAGTCAACCGGATCGACAAGCCCGCCGCCAACCCACCCACAGCCCGGCGACCTGGCCACCACCCCACCCCGGGACTCCGCCCGCGCCCGCTTCGACCGGCCCCCGCCGCACCCACACGGGCCACCTACGCACCGCACCCGCGTCCCGCATTTCCCACCCCACGCCCGCACCCCACACCCTCACCCCTGCCCGCGCCCGCACCCTTCCCCCGCGCCCCACGCCCGCGCCCGCGCCCGCGCCCGCGCCCGCGCCCGCGCCCGCGCCCGCGCCCGCGCCAAGATCACCGCAACATCAGGGATGTTGCTGCCTCCGACGCGCGCGAGACAGCAACAGCCCTGATGTTGTTGCGCGGATCAGGACGACGAACCCCGCCCTCGGAGACACCGGGAGCGGGGTTCGGGACGCCCACGACCGCCAAGATCGTGCTCGAACCAGGATGTAGTGGTCTACGGCGGTCGGGAGGCCCCTACATCATGGATCGAGCACGATCTTGGCGAGCTGGCGGGCCAGCGAGCGGGCGGGCCAGCGAGCGGGCGGGCCAGCGAGCGGGCGGGCCAGCGAGCGGGCGGGCCAGCGAGCGGGCGGGCGGTCGGCGGGGCGGCCGGGCGGTCGGCGGGGCGGCCGGGCGGTCGGCGGGGCGGCCGGGCGGTCGGCGGGGCGGTCGGGCGGGCGGCGGGGCGTACCGCGGATACGGCGAGGGCCCCGCCCCCAGCGATCCGGAGATCGCGGGGACGGGGCCCGTCGTCGTTCAGCGGGTCACTTACCGCCGGCGAGCTTCTCCCGCAGTGCGGCGAGCGCCTCGTCGGTGGCCAGCGTGCCGGCCGGCTCCTCGGCCTGCCGGCTCGGGGCCGGGCTGGACGAGGAGGTGGTGCCACCGCCACCGCCGCCGGCAGCGGCCGGAACGGCCGGAGTCGGGTTGGCGGCAGCCTCGGCGTCGGCGGCCCGAGAGGTCTGCACCTGCTTGGTGTGGGCCTCCCAGCGCAGACGAGCCTCGGCGTACTGGTTCTCCCAGGTCTCGCGCTGCTTGTCGTACCCCTCGAGCCACTCGCCCGTCTCCGGGTCGAAGCCCTCGGGGTAGATGTAGTTGCCCTCGGTGTCGTACGTCGCGGCCATGCCGTAGAGGGTCGGGTCGAAGTGCTCCTCGCCCTCGACGAAGCCCTCGTTGGCCTGCTTGAGCGACAGCGAGATCCGGCGACGCTCCAGGTCGATGTCGATGACCTTGACCATGACCTCGGAGCCAACCTGGACGACCTGCTCCGGGATCTCCACGTGGCGCTCGGCCAGCTCGGAGATGTGGACCAGACCCTCGATGCCGTCGTCCACGCGGACGAACGCACCGAACGGAACCAGCTTGGTGACCTTACCCGGCACGATCTGCTGGATCGCGTGGGTGCGGGCGAACTGCCGCCACGGGTCTTCCTGGGTCGCCTTCAGCGACAGCGAGACCCGCTCGCGGTCCAGGTCGACGTCCAGGACCTCGACCTCGACCTCCTGGCCGACCTCGACGACCTCGGACGGGTGGTCGATGTGCTTCCAGGACAGCTCGGAGACGTGCACCAGACCGTCGACGCCGCCCAGGTCCACGAAGGCGCCGAAGTTGACGATCGAGGACACGACGCCCTTGCGGACCTGGCCCTTCTGCAGCTTGTTGAGGAACTCGGTGCGCACCTCGGACTGCGTCTGCTCCAGCCAGGCCCGGCGGGACAGGACCACGTTGTTGCGGTTCTTGTCCAGCTCGATGATCTTGGCTTCGAGCTCCCGCCCGACGTACGGCTGCAGGTCGCGCACACGACGCATCTCGACCAGGGACGCGGGCAGGAAGCCGCGCAGCCCGATGTCGAGGATGAGGCCGCCCTTGACCACCTCGATGACCGAACCGCGGACGACGCCGTCCTCGTCCTTGATCTTCTCGATCGTGCCCCAGGCCCGCTCGTACTGTGCCCGCTTCTTGGAGAGGATCAGACGACCCTCCTTGTCCTCCTTCTGGAGGACCAGGGCCTCGATGTGGTCGCCAACCGTCACAACCTCGGCGGGGTCCACGTCGTGCTTGATCGACAACTCCCGAGAGGGGATGACACCCTCGGTCTTGTAGCCGATGTCGAGCAGGACCTCGTCCCGATCGACCTTGACGACGGTGCCTTCGACAATGTCGCCGTCGTTGAAGTACTTGATGGTCTCGTCGATCGCGGCGAGGAATGCCTCCTCGGAACCGAGATCGTCGTGGGTGACCCGGGTGGCGCTCGAGGGGGCCTCGATGCTGCTCGTCATGTGGGCGGTTGCTCCGGTCGGTGGGTTGTCACAGCAGGCTGGTGTGTCGCAGTGACCTGTTCGCGCCAGCGGATCCGTCGCCGGGCACACCGAACGATCGCCTAGTGAGATCATGATGTGGCTCCGTCGACCGCGCACCTGCTCCCTGCCGAGGCAACGCGATCCGCGAGCGCATCGTCTAGCCTACCGTGCGCATTACCACAGCGTGCAAGCCCTCCCGGGTTCTCTTCGTGCGATGACCTGCGAAAGCCGAACAATCGCCCGGAAAACACCGCTGCTGTCTCCTGCGTCACAGCAGCCCCTCCCGCCCCGTCGGCGCGCACCACGGGCCGCGCTTGGTCGCCCCGGCTCCCCGGGTATCGCTGCGGCCCGCCGGCACGGTTGAAGCGGCTCGGACACCGCGACGTCACCGAAGCCGGGTCGATCAAGCCCAGCGCGCGAGGAGTCGCGCAGATCCTGGACGCGCCGCCGTGCCCAATGGGCTGGGTGGGGCCTAGCGTGAGCGCGTGGATGACGACAGCCGGGTTACCCGGCGCCGGGTGGGTGACGCCGAGGCCCGGCGCGCCAACCGCGGCTGGTGGGACACCGACGCCGACGACTACCAGGCCGAACACGGTGCGTTCCTCGGCGACGTGGACTTCGTGTGGTGCCCCGAGGGCCTGCGCGAGGCCGACGCCCGGCTGCTCGGCGACGTGTCGGGGCGGCGGGTGCTGGAGGTGGGCGCCGGCGCCGCGGCCGCCGCCCGCTGGCTCGCCACCCAGGGCGCCCGGCCGGTCGCCTTCGACCTGTCCGCCGGCATGTTGCGGCACGCCGCCGAGGCCGCCGACCGCACCGGGGTACGCGTACCGCTGGTGCAGGCCGACGCGCTCGCCCTGCCGTTCGCCGACCGGTCGTTCGACGTCGCCTGTACCGCGTTCGGCGCGATCCCGTTCGTGGACGACTCGGCGGCGCTGCTCGCCGAGGTGTACCGGGTGCTGCGCCCGGGTGGCCGGTGGGTGTTCTCGGTGACCCACCCGATGCGGTGGATCTTCCTCGACGACCCCGGCGAGGGCGGCCTGACGGCCGTGCACTCGTACTTCGACCGCTCCCCGTACGTCGAGCAGGACGAGACCGGCGTGGCCACCTACGTCGAGCAGCACCGCACACTCGGTGACCGGATCCGTGAGCTGGTCGGTGCCGGGTTCCGGCTGTTGGACCTGGTGGAGCCGGAGTGGCCGGAGGGACACGAGGGGATCTGGGGGCAGTGGAGCCCGCTGCGCGGACGACTCTTCCCCGGCACCGCCATCTTCGTCACCGAGAAGCCCGCCGACTGAGCGCCGCACCCGTTGTCCGCCGTGCGAGCCATCGACCGCCGGTAGGCTCGTGCCCATGAGCGCCGAGCCCGTCCCGACATCACCTGGCCCCTGGTGTCCGGATCCGATGCGGCAGCAGCGTGCCGACTACACGCTGGAGGACCTGCTCACCTTGCCGGACGACGCCCCCCGCGTCGAACTCGTCGACGGAGTTATCCAGGTGACACCCTCCCCAACCCTGGGCCATCAGAACATTTCCAGCCTGCTTTGGCTCTGGTTGCACAACCGCGCGCCGCGACACCTGGGCGCCGCCCAGGCCATCGGTGTCAGGCTCAGCCACAACACGAGCCGGCAGCCCGACGTGCTGTTGCACCGTGCCGGCGTGAAGTCCGTCCAATCCATCCTGCGGCCGTCAGACGTCCTGCTCGCCGTGGAAATCGTCTCGCCGGGAACGCGACGGATCGACCGGTTCGCGAAACCGGGTGAGTACGCCGCCGCGGGCATCCCGTTCTACTGGCGAATCGAGCAGGACCCGGTGCACGTGTACGCGTACCGGATCGGCGATCGGGTGGGGCCGGGCGGTGAGCGGCAGTACGAGCTGGTCGCCGACGGTGCCGACGTGATCGAGTTGGCTGAGCCGTTCGACATCAAGCTGCCGGTCGCCGAGATCACGCCGTAGCCGTTTCACCCCAGCCGGGTCGGGTAGCCGAGGACCATGGCCGAACCGAGATTTCACAAGGGCGACCATGTCTCCTGGTCGGCCCACGGCAGCCGCGCGTACGGCGTGGTGCAGGAGACGATCACCGAGCGGACCAGGGTCAGCGGGCGGGCGGTGAACGCGGCCCCCGACGACCCGCAGTACCGGGTCCGCAGTGACGGCACGGGCCGCGACGTGGCCCACCGCCCCGGGGCGCTGCGCCATGAGTAAGAGTGACGAGGGCCGGGACACCTACCGGGAGTTCACCCAGGCGGTGAACATGAAGCCCGGCGAGCTGTCCACGTGGCTGGAGACCGACGAGTCGAAGCAGGTCGGCTGGCACAAGGGCGGTCGTGCGGGTGGTGGCGAGTCCGTCGGGCACGAGTCCGGCCGGAAGATCATCAACTTGCTCCGTCGCAAACGCGGCGATCTGTCCGAGGGCGACTACAAGCACATGCGCAAGGTCGTCGGCTACGTACGCCGGCACATGGCGCAGCGCCCCTCCGGCAACGTCCGCGACACCAAGTGGCGCTGGTCGCTCATGAACTGGGGCCACGACCCCAT
The DNA here is from genome assembly GCF_049841475.1 of Micromonospora sp. DT15. NCBI lineage: Bacteria > Bacillati > Actinomycetota > Actinomycetes > Micromonosporales > Micromonosporaceae > Micromonospora > Micromonospora sp. DT15. The sequence goes on along the minus strand of NZ_JBNCKJ010000004.1, from coordinate 404,967 downwards.
GAAGTAGCCGGTCAGCGCGTCGCACGATCAGCGCAACGTCGGTGGCGTTGGTCGCTCAGAACGCCACGATCGCACTGTCCCCGACTTGCGCAGATCGTGAAATAGCGCCCGTCGGCGAGTGCCAACCACGCCAGCTGCCGCGACCAGGTCAGGGGTTCCGGGGCAGCCCGACCCACGCAGGGATCAAGCCTGACCGCCCGGAGTGGGTCGGGCTGCCCCGGAACCCCGCACCGCAACCCCCACCACCGCCAGCACAAAGATCAGTGATCGGCGCTGTTCCAGTCCCGGCCCAGACCGACCGACACCTCCAGCGGCACCGACAACGGGTGAGCCTCGCCCATCTCCCGCCGGACCAGGGCCTCCAACGCCTCCCGCTCACCCGGCGCGACCTCGAAGACCAACTCGTCGTGCACCTGCAACAGCATCCGTGAGCCCAGCCCAGCCTCGCGGAGCGCGGTGTCGACGTGCAGCATCGCCACCTTGATGATGTCGGCGGCGGAGCCCTGGATGGGGGCGTTGAGCGCCATCCGCTCCGCGATGTCACGGCGCTGCCGGTTGTCGCTGACCAGGTCGGGCAGGTAGCGACGTCGGCCGAGGATGGTGGAGGTGTAGCCGTCCTGGCGGGCCCGGGCGACCACCTGCTGGAGGTAGTCGCGCACCCCACCGAAGCCGGCGAAGTAGTTCTCCATCAGCCCGCGCGCCTCTTCGGTGCTGATGCTGAGCTGTTGGGACAGGCCGAAGGCGCTCAGGCCGTACGCCAGGCCGTAGTTCATGGCCTTGATCTTGCGGCGCTGGTCGGGGGTGACCTCGCCGAGCGGCACCCCGAAGACCGACGAGGCGGTGGCGGCGTGGAAGTCGGCGCCGGAGTTGAACGCGTCGATCAGCGCGTCGTCCGAGCTGAGGTGCGCCATGATGCGCATCTCGATCTGGCTGTAGTCGGCGGTGAGCAGAGACTCGTAGCCGTCTCCCACCACGAAGGCCCGACGGATCCGACGGCCCTCCTCGGTGCGGATCGGGATGTTCTGCAGGTTGGGCTCGGTGGAGGAGAGCCGACCGGTGGCCGCCACGGTCTGGTTGAAGGTGGTGTGGATCCGGCCGTCGTCGGAGACCGACTTCAGCAGCCCGTCGACTGTCGACTTGAGCTTGGCAACGTCGCGGTGACGCAGCAGGTGGGCCAGCACCGGGTGCGGCTGCTGCGCGTAGAGCCACTGCAGAGCGTCGGCGTCGGTGGTGTAGCCCGTCTTGATCTTCTTGGTCTTCGGCAGACCCAGTTCGGTGAAGAGGATCTCCTGCAGCTGCTTGGGCGAGCCGAGGTTGAACTCCCGACCCACCGCCTCGTACGCGCCCTGCGCGGCGGCCTTCACCTCGGCGGCGAAGTGGGCCTCCAGCTCGGAGAGATAGTCGGTGTCGGCGGCGATGCCGGTGCTCTCCATGGTGGCCAGCACCCGCATCAGCGGCAGCTCCACGCCGGCCATCAGCCGGGCCGACTGCTCGCCGTCGCGGGACAGCTCGGCGTCGATCGCGTCGGCCAGGTCGAGGGTGGCGCGGGCCTGGAGCATCAGGTTCTGCTCGACCACCCCTTCGTCCCCGAGGCCGTCGAGGGTGAGCTGGCCGGACTCCGGGACGTCCACCCGCAGCTCCCGGTGCAGGTAGCGCAGCGCCAGGTCGGTCAGGTCGTAGGACCGCTGATCGGGGCGGGCCAGGTACGCGGCGATCTGGGTGTCCCGGACGATGCCGGCGAGATGCCAGCCGTGTGCGGCGCAGGCCAGCACAGCCGGCTTGCTGTCGTGCAGCACCTTGGGGCGCTGCTCGTCGGCCAACCAGCTGCCCAGGGCGCCCTCGTCGGTCGGGTCGAGCCTTGCCGGGTCGACCCAGGCCGCCGCGCCGCCGGCGGTGGCCAGCGCGAGACCGGTGATCGAGGCGGTGTGCCGGCGGTTGGGGCCGGTGTCGAGTTTGACCGCCAGCCCGACCGGGGTGCCGGTCGGGACGTGCGTGGTCAGCCACCCGGCCAGCGCGCCGGGCTCGGTGAGCACCTCGCCGGTGAGGTCGAAGCCGGACTCGGCCTCCGGCTCGACCGCCTCCAGATATTGGTAGAGGCGGTCGCGCAGGATGCGGAACTCCAGGGTGTCGAAGACCTGGTGCACCGCCTCCCGGTCCCAACCTGTCCAGCGGCTGTCCTCCGGGCGTAGCGGCAGATCCAGGTCGGAGACGAGGCGGTTGATCTCGTAGTTGCGGATCACGTCGGCGAGCCGCTCCCGCAGGCTGTCGCCGGCCTTGCCCTTGATCTCGTCGGCCCGGGCGATGACGCCCTCCACCCCGCCGTACGTGGTGATCCACTTGGCGGCGGTCTTCGGGCCGACGCCCGGGATGCCGGGCAGGTTGTCACTGGTCTCGCCGACCAGCGCGGCGAGGTCCCGGTACTGCTGTGGCGTAACGCCGTACTTCGCCTCGATCGCCGCGGGGTCCATCCGGGCCAGGTCGGAGACGCCCTTGCGCGGGTAGAGGACGGTGATCTGATCGTCGACCAGCTGGAACGCGTCGCGGTCACCGCTGCTGATCAGCACCGACATGCCCTGGTCGCGGGCTTGGCAGGCGAGGGTGGCGATGACGTCGTCGGCTTCGAAGCCCTCTTTCTCCACCACGGGGATCTGCAGGGCTGCCAGGACCTCCTTGACCAGGCTGACCTGGCCCTTGAAGTCGGTCGGGGTCTCGCTGCGGCCGGCCTTGTACTCCGCGTACTTGTCGGTGCGGAAGGAGTGGCGGGAGACGTCGAAGGCCACCACGATGTGGGTGGGCTGCTCGTCGCGCAACACGTTGATCAGCATTGAGGTGAACCCGTACACCGCGTTGGTCGGCTGCCCCGTCGTGGTGGAGAAGTTTTCCACGGGCAGGGCGAAAAACGCCCGATATGCCATGGAATGTCCGTCAACGAGAAGCAGGCGCGGCGTCGTAGCTGTCACGGCAGCGACTCTAGTCCGCCGCTACGACAGGACGGGACACCGGCACGACGCCCGGCGCGGCCGAACGGAACGGCCACGCCGGGCACCGACTCAGAGCACCTTGGCCAGGAATGCCTTCGTCCGGTCGTGCCGGGGGTTGGCGATCACCTCGCGCGGCGCGCCGGACTCCACCACCACACCGTCGTCCATGAACACCAGCGAGTCCCCGACCTCCCGGGCGAAGCCGATCTCATGGGTCACCACGATCATCGTCATGCCGTCGCGGGCAAGGTCCTTCATCACGTCGAGCACCTCGCCGACCAGCTCCGGGTCCAGCGCGCTGGTGGGCTCGTCGAAGAGCATCAGCTTCGGCTGCATCGCCAACGCCCGGGCGATGGCGACGCGCTGCTGCTGCCCGCCGGAGAGCTGCCCAGGGTAGTTGCCCAGCTTGTCGCCGAGCCCGACCCGCTCGAGCAGCGCGGCGGCCCGCTCCCGGGCGGCGGCCTTGCGCTCCCGGCCCAACAGCACCGGCGCCTCGGCGACGTTCTGCAGGGCGGTCATGTGCGGAAAGAGGTTGAACCGCTGGAACACCATGCCGATCGCGCGGCGCTGGGCGGCGATCTCCTTCTCCCGCATCTCGTGCAGCTTGCCACCGCGTTCCCGGTAGCCGATCAGGTCGCCGTCCACCCGGATCCGGCCAGCGTTGATCTTCTCCAGATGGTTGATGCAGCGCAGGAACGTCGACTTGCCCGAGCCGGAGGGCCCGAGCAGACAACAGACCTCGCCGCTGCGGACCTCCAGGTCGATGCCCTTGAGCACCTCCACCGGCCCGAACGACTTGTGCACCTGCTCGGCGCGGACCATCACGCCGTCGGCGGCCGTCTCCGCGGCCTCCGCCGATGTCGTCACCTGCGTCATAACCGACCCGCCTCGCTCGCGCTGCCGCCGGCCTCAGCGGTGATCCCGCGCAGTCTGATCTTGGCTTGGGCGCTCCTGCCGAACCCCTTGGAGAAGTGTCGCTCCAGGTAGTACTGCCCGACGAGCAGCACGCTGGTCAGCAGCAGGTACCACAGGCAGGCCGCCACGTACATCGGGAAGACCTGGAAGGTCCGGTTACCCACGGCCTTGAGCTGGAAGAACAGCTCGGTGGAGACCGGCACGAAGGCCACCAGCGAGGTGTCCTTGAGCATCGCGATGGTCTCGTTGCCGGTCGGCGGGATGATCACCCGCATCGCCTGCGGCAGCACGATCCGGCGCAGGATCTGGGTACGGCTCAGGCCCAGCGCCTGCGCCGCCTCGGTCTGCCCCTCGTCCACCGACTGGATCCCGGCCCGGACGATCTCGGCCATGTACGCCGCCTCGGAGAGCCCGAGCGCCAGCATGCCGGCGACGAATCCCGTGAGGATCTCCAGCGCGGAGAAGCCGAACAGACGTGCCTCGAAGTCGTCGACGCCGAAGAGCGCGCCGATCTGCCGATCGAACGGGAGGCCGAACTCGATCCGGGCCCAGAGGATGCCGAGGTTGCCGAAGAGGATCGCCAGCACCAGCCGGGGCACGGCCCGGAAGAACCAGGTGTACGCCCAGGAGACGCCCCGCAGGATCGGGTTCTCCGACAACCGCATGATGGCGACGACAACGCCGAGACTGACGCCGATCAGCATCGCGAGCACGGTCAGCGCGAGCGTGCCGCGCAGACCCTCCATGATCGGCGGCCGGAACATCTCGTCGACCATGAAAGCCCAGTTGAACGCCTTGTTCGTCACCAGCAGGTGGACGAACATGGCCACCAGCACCCCGATCACGGCGACCGCTACCCAACGCCCGGGATGCCGGACGGGCACGGCCTGGATGGGTTCCGGCCGCGCCCGTTCGGTTGTGTCCGTTTCCGACGACATGCGTCAGTTGGCGGGGTTCAGCGCCGAAGAGGTGATGGCGCCACCCTCGACGCCCCACTTCTTCAACGCGGTCTGGTACGAGCCGTCAGCGATGACCGCTTGGACGGCTTCCTTGAGCACCTCGGCGAAGGCGGTCTGGTCCTTCTTGACGGCGTAGCCGTACGGGGCGGACTCGTAGATGTCGCCGATCAGCTCCAGCGAGCCGTTGCTCTGCTTCACCGCGTACGCCCCGACCGGCGAGTCGGCCAGCATGGCGTCGTTCTTGCCGCTGAACACGGCGGCCGTGGCGTCGCTCTGCGCCTGGTACTGGTCGATGGCGATCGCCGGCTTGCCGCCGGTGGTGCACTTCTTCGACCGGGCGGTGATGTCGTCGAACTGCACGGTGCCGGTCTGCACGGCGATCTTCTTGCCGCAGGCGTTGTCAATGTCGATCTTGGCCGCGTTGCCGGCCTTGGTCACCCACTGAGTGCCGGCGGAGAAGTAGCTCACCATGTTGACGCTCTTGAGACGCTCGGCGTTGATCGTGAACGACGACACGCCGATCTCGTACTTGCCGGAGTCGACACCGGGCAGGATCGCGTCGAACGGCGACGACTCGTACTCGGCCTTGAGACCGAGCTTCTGCGCCACCGCGTTGAACAGCTCGACGTCGAAGCCGACCACCGTCTTGCCGTCGGCGTCGAGGAACTCCGCCGGGGCGTACGTCGAGTCGGTGCCGACCTTGATCACACCGTCGGACTTGATGGCGTCGGGCACCTTCCCGGCCAGCGCCGAGTCGGCCGCCGCCGTGACGGTCGGGCCGGCACCGGGTGAGCCGCTGTTCTCCTTCTCCCCACACGCCGTCAGCGAGAGGGCGATCAGCGCCGCACTGGCGGCGCCGAGCGCCGCCCGCCGGGCACCGTTGGTAATGAACATTTCTGCACTCCTTGCGTGAGGGGTGTGACGGCCGCTCAGGCCACGCCGAGGTATGCCTCTTTGACCGCCGGGTCGTGCAGCAGCTCGGCACCGGTTCCGGTCTTGACGATCCTGCCGGTCTCGAGCACGTACGCCCGGTGCGCTCGGGCCAGCGCCTGCTGCGCGTTCTGCTCCACCAGCAGGACGGTGGTGCCCTGCTCGTTGATCTCCTTGATGATGTCGAAGATCTGCTGGATCAGCATCGGCGCCAACCCCATCGAGGGCTCGTCGAGCAACAGCAGCTTGGGCCGGCTCATCAACGCCCTGCCGACGGCCAGCATCTGCTGCTCGCCGCCGGACAGGGTACCGCCGGCCTGCTTACGTCGCTCCGCCAGCCGGGGGAAGAGGTCGAGCACCCGGGCCAGGTCCTCGGCGATCCCGGCGCGGTCGCGCCGGGTGTACGCCCCCATGTCCAGATTCTCGAGCACCGACATGCCGGGGAAGATCCCCCGACCCTCGGGCGCCTGGCAGAGCCCTCGCCGGACTCGCAGGTCGGCTCGGAGCTTGGAGATGTCCTCACCCTCGAAGCGGATGCTGCCGGTGGCGATCGGCCGAATCCCGGAGATAGCCCGCATGGTGGTCGACTTCCCGGCGCCGTTGGCGCCGATCAGCGCGACGATCTCACCCTCGGCCACGGTCAGGCTGATGCCGTGCAACGCCTGGATCCGCCCGTAGAGCAGGCTCACATCGTCGATCTCAAGCAACATCGTCCGGCACCCCCAGGTACGCCGCGACCACCTTCGGGTTGTCCCGCACCTCGGCGGGCAGCCCTTCGGCGATCTTCTTTCCGAACTCCAGCACGACGATCCGGTCAGTGACGCCCATGACCAGGCGCATGTCGTGCTCGATCAGCAGCACGGTCACGCCGGTGTCCCGGACCTGCCGGATGAGCTGGAGCAGCTCCTCCTTCTCCGCCGGGTTGAAGCCGGCTGCCGGCTCGTCCAGGCAGAGCAGCACCGGATCGGTGGCCAGCGCCCGGGCGATCTCCAGCCGCCGCTGCTCCCCGTAGGAGAGGTTGCGGGCGAACTCGTGCAGCCGGTGCCGGATGCCGACGAACTCCAGCAGCCGCTCGGCCTTCTCCCGTCCCTCACGCTCCTCGCGCCGGTGCCGAGGCAACCGGAACAGAGCGGAGATCACGCTGGTCTTGTGGTGCGCGTCCGCGCCGACCTGGACGTTCTCCAGGGCGGTCATCTCCGGGAACAGGCGGATGTTCTGGAACGTCCGGGCCATACCCATCTGGGTGATCTGGTGGCGCTTCTTCCCGCTGATCTTGCCGCCACGGAACCGGATCTCACCCTTGGTGGGCTGGTAGATGCCGGTCATCGCGTTGAAGCAGGTGGTCTTGCCAGCGCCGTTCGGGCCGATCAGCCCGAGGATCTCCCCCTTGTAGAGGGTGAAGTTGACGTTGTCGAGCGCGACCACGCCGCCGAAGCGCAGCGTGACGTCGTCGACCTCCAGCAGCGGCTCCCGGTTGGGGACCGCCTCCACCGCCGGCGCGCCGGCCTGCGCCGGAACAGCCGGCGTCTGATCGGTGTCACTCACCGACGATCACCTCCTTGCGACGGTCTTTGAACTCCGCCGCCCGTCGTCGGTTCGGAATCAGGCCTTCCGGCCGGAAGATCATCATCACCACGAGGACCAGACCGAAGATCAGGAACCGGTACTCGTACAGCTCCACGCCGAACAGCTCGATGCCGCGGAACCGCTCGATCATGTACGCCACCAGGCCACCACCGACGATCGCGCCCACGATGTTGCCCGAACCACCGAAGATCACCGCCGCCAGGATGATGATCGAGTTGAGCAGCTCGAAGTTCTGCGAGTTGACGAAGTTCTGCTTACCCGCGAAGAGCGCGCCGGCCAGGCCGGCGATCGCGGCACCCGAGGCGAACGCCCAGAGCTTGAACTTGAACGTCGGCACACCCATCAGCTGCGCGGCGTCCTCGTCCTCCCGGATCGAGATCCAGGCCCGACCGACCCGACTGTGCGTCAGGTTCCGCACACCGATCACCACCAGGATGATCAGCGTGAGCACCAGCCAGTAGTACGGCCGGGCGTCCAACACGCCGAAGAACGGCTTGCCGTCGGCGTACTTGCCGGGCGGGTGCGGGATCTGGTTGAAGCCCCGCTGTCCCTTGAGGAACTCCGAGCTCACCGCGGCGATCCGGATCATCTCGGCGAAGCCGAGCGTCACGATCGCCAGGTAGTCACCGCGCAGACGCAGCGTCGGCGTACCGAGCATCACACCCGAGAGCATGGTCAGCCCGATCGCCAGCGGCACCACGAGCAGCCACGGCCAGAGCGTCTTGAGGTTGCTGCTCGGCGACGTCAGCACCGCGACGGTGTACGCGCCGACGGCGAAGAAGCCGAAGTAGCCCAGGTCGAGCAGGCCGGCGAAACCGACCACGATGTTCAACCCGACGGCCAGCAGCACGTAGATCGAGACGGTGAACAGCACCTGCGTGAAGTTCGCACCGGGGGTCGGGATCGGCCCGAGATACTGGTAGAACTCCCTGTTCGGCAGCGCGTAGAAGAACGCGATCACCGCGACCAGCAGCGCCCAGCGCACCCAGCGCGGCGCGCCACGCCACCGTTCTCCGGCCGCCTCGCGGCCGGAACGCACCCTCTCCAGGACGGTCGTCATGCCCGTGCCCTCCCCAGCGATTCGCCCAGCAGACCGGTCGGCCGGAACATCAGCAGCACCACCAACACCGCGAAGGCAGCGAAGTCCTTCCACTGACTGCCGAACAGACCGGCGGCGTAGTTCTCCACCACGCCCAGCAGCAGGCCACCGATCAGCGCGCCGCGCAGGTTGCCGATACCACCCAGCACCGCGGCGGTGAAGGCCTTGAGGCCCAGCAGGAAGCCGACGCTGTAGGTCAGGGTCTGGATCCGCACGTCGTACAGCAGACCGGCCACGCCGGCCATGGCACCACCGGTGATGAAGACCATCAGGATGATCCGGTCCTTGTTCACACCCATCAGCGCGGCGGTGTTGGCGTCCTGGGCCACGGCCCGGATACCCCGACCGGTACGGCTGCGGTTGATGAAGAGGTCCAGCAGGACCATCATCAGCAGCGCCGCGCCAATCGTCAGCAGCTGCACCGAGTCGATCGGCACGCCGAAGAGGTGGAACAGCGGCTTGCTGCTCACCAGGCTGGGCGCGCCCTCCGGCAGTCGGCGGGTCCAGATGCCGAAGGCCTCGGAAATCGCAATCGAGGCGCCGATCGCGGTGATCAGGAAGGCCAGCGGCGGGGCGTTGCGCTTACGCAACGGCCGGTACGCCACCCGCTCGATCACCGTCGCGGTGCCCGCCGAAGCGATGGCGGCGACGATCATCGCCACCAGCAGGTAGAACAGGATCGAGCCGATCCCGCTGACCTGTGAGTTCTGGTCGAGTCCAAAGCCGTTCCAGGTCCAGATCGCCGCGAACGCGCCGGCGATGAAGACCTCGGAGTGAGCGAAGTTGATGAGTCTCAGCACGCCGTAGACCAGCGTGTAGCCGAGCGCGACCAGGGCGTAGATCGCGCCCTGGGTCAGGCCGGTCGTGGTGAGTTCTCCGAAGTTGGAGAACAGTCCATTGAAGTCCAAGGGAGGGACGCTCCATCAGGTCTGGAGAGAAAAATGGGGCGCGGCCGGGAGCGAGCAGCTCCCGGCCGCACCCGCGATCACAACTCAATCGCCGTAGCAGCGACCAACATCAGGACTTGGGGATCTCCTGGTCCGGGACAACCTTGCCGCCCGTGACCTTGAAGGCCCAGACCTTGACCTGTGCCGGGTCCAGCTCGCCGGTCTCGGTGAACTTGTAGCTCGCCGCGACACCCTCGCCGCTGTAGCCCTTCACGAACTCCAGCAGGCCCTCACGGGTGGTCTTGCCAGCCTTGATGCCGGCCAGCAGGATGTTCGCCGCGTCGTAGGCGGTGTCGCTGTAGGTGCCCGGGTCGGTGCCGTGGAGCGCCTTGAACTCCTGCACGAACGTGCCCCGGGCCTCGGCGGCCGGCTGGCACGGGCAGGTGAGGATGGTGCCCTCGGCTGCCGCCTGACCGGCGGAGGTGATGTACGCACCGTCGTTGACGCCGTCGCCGGCGACCAGCGGCGCGGTGACCCCGGCAGCGGTGAGCTGCTTACGGATCAGGCCGGCCTCCTGGTAGTAACCGCCGTAGAAGATCGCCTTCACGTTGGCGGCCTTGACCTTGGTGACCACACCGGAGAACTCGACCTGCTTGCCCTCGCCCTGGACCTTGTCCGAGCCGACGACCGTCGAGCCGAGGACCTTCTTGACCTCGTCGGCCAGGCCGGCGCCGTACGCGGACTGGTCGTCGATGACGTAGACCTTGTCGGCCTTCATCACGTTCTTAATGTAGTTGCCGGCCGCCGGGCCCTGGCTGAAGTCGTTGCCGACCGCGCGGAAGAAGGTCTTCCACTTCTGGTCGGCCAGGCTGGGCCGGGTCGCGGACGGGGTGATGGTCACCAGGCCGGCCTCGTTGAACAGCGGGCCGGCCGCCTCGGACTCACCCGAGTACGCCGGGCCGACGATGCCAAGGATCTTGGTGTCGTCGATCGCCTTCTGCGCCAGACCAGGCGCCTGGTCGGGGCTGCCCTGCGAGTCCAGGGCGGCCAGCTCGACCTTGCAGTCGGCGTTTTCCTTGTTGTACTTGTCGACGGCGAGCTTGACACCGTTGTTTTCGTTGATGCCGAGCGCGGCCGAGCTGCCGGTCAGCGCGCCGAAGAACGCGATCTTGCTGCCGCAGGCGTCACCGCCGCCGCCTGCCGAATCGTCGCCACTGGAGCATGCGGTTCCGCCGGCGACGAGCGCCACCATGGCGACCCCACCGATAACGCGCGCGAGCTTTTGCCTCAAGGCCCGAACCCTCCTCGTCCCATGGTCCGAACCACCCGCTGGCTATTGGCCCTTGCGGGGGCGGACGAACCAGACCGTCGTCGCCGGTCTGGGGCCGGACGTTATCCCACCGTGGAGCTGTGACGTAAGCCCCAAGCGAGCGGGTTGACCGAACCGTTACACGCCGTGGCGGATTGGAAACGATCCCTGTAAGAACCTTCGGTTGTGAAGCTTTTTCACCTTCGTTTCGTCGGCGCCGGCCAAAGGGCTTCCATCAGCTACCGATCAAGGTCCGACACCCCGGCCCACCAGGCACGCGACGTTTTACCATCGTCGGTCACCAACAGCAGTCGATCTCCAGTCGAGGTCACCGAGACCGCAGTATCTCCGCTGTCCGGTACGGACCGCGGCATGCTCACCGCCCGCCACGACTCGCCCATATCGACCGAGAGCCACAGTGCGTGACGGTCCCCGTCCCTCGTCACCGCCACCAACCTCTGCCCGACGGCCACCAGCCCGGCCGCCGACGCCACACCTGGTCCGACCGCCCCGAACCCGCCCGCCGGCCGCCAGCCCTGCGCCGTCAGCCGCCAACTGCCGAATCCAGCCCGCACCGGCCCGACCGCCACCGGTACGCCGCCAGCCACTGCCACCCGTTGCGCCTGCCCCCGCCCATCCACCACCGGCAGGGCAGCCCGTCGCCAACTCCGGCCGTCCGCCGACGACCAGGCCAGCGGCACCAGCGCCGTACCCCCGGGCGGCAGCAACGAACCCACCATCAGCCAACCCGACGGCACGGCGACCGCGTCGTACGCCGCCGTCCGCCCCCGCTCGTCACCAGCCAGCTCCGGCGCGCCCTCCACCAGCGCGAACGCGGCCGCGTCCGGGGAGATCCAGACCGCCGCACCGTCGATCCGACTACCGGCGATCAACCAGCCCCGCGGCCCCGCCGCCAACCGGGCCACGTTGACCGCCCGCGGCCCGGCGTACCGCTCGAAGGGCGCGTCCACCTCCTGCAGCGTGCCGTCCGACGCCTGCCTCCAGGTGCCGGTGCGGGGATTGCCGTGCGCACCCCCGTTCTTCGCCCCGACCGCCGCCAACCGTCCGTCCCGGCAGGCCGCCGCGGAGAGCACGTGCTGTCGGCCGTAGAACGTCACCGACGCCAGCGGCAGCGGCACCCAGGAACTGGCGTCCGGGCTGGTCCAGGCGGCCGGGTGGGTCTCCCCGGCCGGATCGACCACACCCCCGACCACGTACCACCGGCCCGCACAGGCCGTGGCGTCGCGCAGCACCGGTCGACCCAGCACACCCGGCGCGTCCGGCAGGACCACCGACTGCCAGGCCGGCCGGACCGGCAACGGCTCCGGACAGTCGGGACAGGCCGAGGACCCACAGGCCGCCACCAACACGGCGAGAACGCCGAGCGCTGCCCCCATCCGCCTCGACACGGGTCGATGCCGGTCAGGGTGCCGGCAGAGTCACCTCGCCGCCGGCGGTCTCCGCGAGGATCCGCTCGGCAACCTCTTTCATGGTCATCCGGTGGTCCATCGCCGTGCGCTGGATCCACTTGAACGCCTGCGGCTCGGTCATCCCGTACGTGGTCATCAGCGCGCCCTTGGCGCGCTCCACCGACTTACGGATCTCCAGGCGGTCGGTCAGGCTCGCGACCTCCGCCTCCAGGGCCGCGACCTCCGAGTAACGCGACAGCGCGATCTCCACCGCCGGGACCAGGTCGCTCTTCTGGAAGGGCTTCACGAGGTACGCCATCGCGCCCGCCGCCCGCGCCCGCTCCACCAGATCGCGCTGGCTGAACGCGGTCAGGATGATCACCGGGGCGATCCGGGCGCCGGCGATGCGCTCGGCGGCGGCCAGCCCATCCATGATCGGCATCTTGATGTCGAGGATGACGAGGTCGGGCTTCAGCTCCTCGGCGAGGCGTACGGCTGTCTCGCCGTCACCGGCCTCCCCCACCACCTCGTAACCCTCTTCGACGAGCATCTCGGCGAGGTCCAGCCGGATCAGCGCCTCGTCCTCGGCGATCAGTACGCGCCTACGCTCGGCATCCGTCGGCGTCTCAGCCACCAGCCCTACCCCCACCATCGATCACTGCACGGCTACCACCCATGCTCCCGCATGAGAGTAGTCGGGTACAGTAGGCGCCACCCGCCGGGATGGTGGAACGGCATACACGGAAGTCTCAAACACTTCTGCCCGAAAGGGCTTGCGGGTTCGAATCCCGCTCCCGGCACTTTGTCATACACGTGTTCGACGATGTGGGCGTGCATCCACCGCAGATGCGGGCACAGGCCCGCGCCCTCCACGCTCGCGGACACAACATCCACGCAGTAGCTCGCACGCTCTCGCTGCCGTACGCGACCGTCTGGCACTGGTGTGTCGATCGACCGGAACCGGTGAAGCGCGGCACGGAGCTTCGGTGCTTCCGGTGCCGGTCGGATGTCGAGAATCCGACCGACCCCGCCGCCTACGCCTACCTGCTCGGTCTCTACCTGGGCGACGGTCATCTGGCCGTCTCACCGAAGGTCCCGGTGCTGCGGATTGCTTGTACGGCCACGTATCCGGATCTCATTGACGCGTGCGAGGCCGCCATGCTCGCGGTGCTCGCCGCGCGCGTTCAAAGGATCACCAAGCAGGGCTGCGTCTCGGTCGAAAGCAGTGGGGTGCACTGGCCCTGCCTCCTCCCGCAGCACGGTCCCGGCAAGAAGCACGAGCGACCCATCGTCCTCGCCGACTGGCAGCGACCGATCCTCGAACAGCACCCCGGCGACTTCCTGCGCGGGCTGTTCCACTCCGACGGCTGCCGCGTCGCCAACCGGGTCACGACGAGAGACCGGCTTTACATCTACCCGCGCTACATGTTCGTCAACGAGTCGGCCGACATCATGCGGCTCTGCCAGTGGAGCCTCGACCTGCTCGGCGTCACCTGGCGGATGAACCGACGCAACTCGCTGTCGGTGGCGCGGCGCGACGCAGTCACCACGTTGGACCGGCACGTCGGTCCCAAGTCCTGACCGGCACCGCGCACATCACGCCGCAGGTGGCAGCCTGGCTGACGCGCCTCCGGACGGCCGGTGGCGGTGGCGGCGACAGGGGTGCGATCTGATGCGGGTGGTTGTGTTCGGTGCGACCGGGATGGTCGGTCAGGGTGTGTTGCGCGAGTGCCTGCTCGCCGATGACGTGCGCGAGGTGCTGACTGTGGGTCGGCGGCCGACTGGTACGCGGGACCCGAAGCTGCGGGAGCTGACGGTCGCGGACGTGGGCGAGTTGGACGCGGTGCGGGCCGAGTTGACAGGTGTCGACGCGTGTTTCTACTGCCTCGGAGTGTCGTCACTGGGTCTGGACGAGGCCGCGTACACCCGGGTCAGCTACGACTACCCCCTCGCTGCGGCACGGTTGTTGGCCGAGGTGAGCCCGCAGGTCACATTCGTCTACGTCTCGGGGCAGGGGACCGACTCGTCGGGTCAGGGTCGGGTGATGTGGGCGCGGGTCAAGGGGCGTGCCGAGAACGCGATCATGGATCTGCTGCCCAACGGTTACGCGGCGCGGCCGGGGTTCATCCAGCCGACGTACGGGGCGGTGTCGAAGACGCGGTGGTACCGGCTCGGGTATGCGGTCACCCGCCCGCTGTTTCCGGTGCTGCGTCGGTTGCTGCCGAACCAGGTCACCACCACCGACGGGATCGGTCGGGCGATGTTGCGGGTGGCTCGGCAGGGTTCGCCGGTGCGGGTGTTGGGCAACCGCGAGCTGCGCTGACGGTCAGGCGATCGTGTCGAGGGCCTGGGCCAGGTCGGCGCGCAGGTCTTCGGGGTCTTCGAGGCCGACCGAGAGGCGCAGCAGCGCGGCGGCGGGTTTGGCGTCGCCTTCGACCGGCCGGTGGGTGAGGGAGGCGGGGTGCTGGATGAGGGTGTCGACGCCGCCGAGGGATACCGCGTGGGTGATGAGCCGGCAGGCACCGGCGACGGCGGCGGCAGCGGGCGCGCCGCCGCGTACCTCGAAGGCGAGCAGGCTGCCGGGTCCGGACATCTGCCGCCCGACCAGCGCCGCCGGGTCGTCCACCGAGGGGTGGTGCACCCGGTGTACGGCGGGGTGGTCGGCGAGCCAGCCGGCGAGTTTCTCGGCGGTTGCCTGTTGGGCGCGGACCCGCAGCGGCAGGGTTTGCAGGCCGCGGTGCAGCAGGTAGCCGCCGAGGGGGTGCAGGATCGCGCCGGTGACCGCGCGGACCTGGCGTAGGCGCACGGCCCAGGTGTCGTCGCAGGCGACGACGCCGGCGAGGACGTCGCCGTGTCCGCCGATGCTCTTGGTGGCGCTGTGCAGGACGAGGGTGGCGCCGTGCCGGGCGGGTTGTTGCAGTACGGGGGTGGCGACGGTGTTGTCGACAAGCAGTGGGATGTGGCCGGCCGCGGCGGCGAGGGCGGCGATGTCGACCAGGTCGAGGGTGGGGTTGGCGGGTGTCTCGACGATGACCAGTGCGGTGTCGGGGCGGATGGCGGTGGCGACCTCGTCGGGGCGCGTCCAGGTGACGGTGGTGCCGAGCAGGCCGGTGGCGAGGACGTGGTCGGTGCCGCCGTAGAGGGGTCGGACGGCGACGACGTGGCGGCGGTCGTCGCGGGTGGCGGCGAGCAGGGTGGCGGTGAGGGCGGCCATTCCGCTGGCGAAGGCAACGGCCTGGGTGGTGCCTTCCAGCTCGGCGAGGGCGGTTTCGAAGCGGGCGACGGTGGGGTTCCAGAGCCGTTGGTAGACGGCGCTGCCGTCGGCGGGGAGCGTGCCGCCGGTGGCGAGTTGTTCGTACGCGGTGCCGCCGTCGTCGACGGAGGGCAGCGGGTTGGTGGTTGACAGGTCGATGGGTGGTACGTGCACGCCGAGGGTGCGGAGGTCGTCGCGGCCGGCGTGTACGGCCCGGGTGTCCATCGGTGTCATGGTCGGTAGCGTCGAATATCTGCCGCCTGGTAGGCAATAGATTGGCATATCATTCTGCGAATCGGGTTGGTTTCCGCGTTGGGTTCGGGCGAGGATGGTGTCATGCCCCTTGAACCGAATGATCTGCGGCCGTATTCGGCGGTGGACGAGGTGGACCGCGCGATCCTGACCGAGTTGGCGGCGGACGGTCGACTGCCGAACAATGCCCTCGCCGAGCGGGTGGGTGTGGCGCCGTCGACGTGCCTGACGCGTACCCGGGCGCTGCGTGAGCGCGGCGCGATCCGTGGTTTTCACGCCGAGGTGGATCCGGCGGCGCTCGGTCTGCCGTTGCAGGCGTTGGTGTCGGTGCGGTTGACAGCGCACGAGCGGGCGGCGGTGGACGGGTTCCGGGCGCGGTCGGTGCGGCTGCCGGGGGTGGTGTCGGTGTTCCACGTGGCCGGCGCGGAGGATTACGTGCTGCATGTCCGGGCGGCGTCCGGTGACGCGTTGCGGGACTTCGTGCTGGACCATCTGGCGGTGGACCCGGTGGTGCAGCACACGCAGACCAGTCTGATCTTCGAGCAGGCGCGCGGGATGGGCTGAGCGGTAGGTGAGGTGGCCGACGAAAACCCGCATGGTGGAACAAAGCCGGTCGGTGGCGGGTTGGCTGACCGTGTGATCACCGTACCGTTGTCTGTTCTTGATCTTGCCCCGGTCGCCAAGGGCACCACCGCTGGCGCGGCGCTGCAGGCCACCACCGAGCTGGCCCGCCGCACCGAGGAGTTGGGCTACCACCGGTTCTGGGTGGCCGAGCACCACAACATGCCGGCGATCGCCAGCTCCGCCCCCGCGGTGCTGCTGGCGCACCTGGCGGCGAACACCTCGACGATCCGGCTGGGCTCGGGTGGGGTGATGCTGCCCAACCACGCGCCGCTGGTGGTGGCCGAGCAGTTCGGCACACTGGAGGCGTTGCACCCGGGTCGGATCGACCTGGGCATCGGGCGGGCGCCGGGAACCGACCAGGTGACCGCGCTGGCGTTGCGGCGCACCATGGAGGGCCTGTCGGCGGAGGGTTTCCCGCGCGAGCTGACGGACCTGATGAACTACTTCAGCGGGGAGAAGCCGGGGCAGATCATCGCCACGCCGGGTCGTGGTGAGCAGCCGGCCGTGTGGCTGTTGGGCTCCAGCGGTTTCAGCGCCCAGCTCGCCGGTCTGCTCGGTCTGCCGTTCTCCTTCGCGCACCACTTCAGCTCCCAGAACACCCTGCCGGCGTTGGCCCTGTACCGGCAGAACTTCCGGCCGTCGCAGTGGCTGGACAAGCCGTACGCGATGGTGGCGGTCAACGCGGTGTGCGCGGAGACCGACGAGCGGGCCGAGTGGTTGGCCGGGCCGAGCGCGCTGTCGTTCTTGAAGTTGCGCTCCGGGCGGCCGGAGCCGCTGTCCACGCCCGACGAGGCGGCGGCCTACCCGTACTCGGAGATCGAGCGGGAGTTCGTCGTGTCGCGCCGTGACGGTCAGGCGATGGGCTCGCCGGAGACGGTGCGTCGGCAGCTGACCGACCTGGTGGAGCGCACCGGCGCGGACGAGCTGATGCTGACCACGCTGGTGTACGACGTGCAGGACCGGGTGCGGTCGTACGAATTGATCGCCGAGCAGGTGGCGGGCGGTCTACGCCAGGGCGCGTGAAACACGATCTTCACGTCAGCGTCACCCCGCCGACCCGGACGGTGCCTAATGTTGGTTCCGGTGGTGGTACGGCATTCCCGGTCGGGACGGGTTGGGAATGCCGCGGTGTGGCGCACCGGGCCGGAGCTGAGCGGATTCCGCGGCTGCGGCCCGGTGCCTGCCACCCTAGGCGACCCCGCTCGGGACCGCCAGGGCTTCTCATCAACGTAGGTGAATGTCCGGCGTGGGTGGCGTGTTCATTCCGTTGCCGATGAAGAACCCCGGGTGCGGCGGTTGGTTGTAGGCGGTGTTCTGCCACGCGATCGCCACCCGATACTGCGGGTCGTGCATCAGGGTGTAGATCCGGGTGCTGGTCGGGGTGGGTGTGCTGTAGATGCGCAGCGCCCGACTGTCGGTGGTCCGCCAGATCACCTCCTCGCGCCAGTCGCCCAGGATGTCGCCGGAGAGCGCCGGCGTGGACTTGGTGCCGTTGTTGGACGCCACCCCGCTGCCGTCGAGCAGCCGGGTCTCGCCGCCGGTGCCGTACTTGTCGATCTTCGTGCCGTCGAGCAGTTCCCGCACCGGGTCGCCGTCCCACCAGGCGAGGAAGTTGGCCGAGGACGGTTTGCGTCCCACGTTCTGCCCCCTGGTGTTGGCCAGTCCGGCGACCGCTGACGACCACGACTCCGCACCGGGGCTGCCGGCCCAGATGTCCGCGGAGACGCCCCGGCCGTTGTCGCCGGACGCGGGCGTGGACCAGAGGACCTGACCGGTACGGGCGTCGGCGAAGTACGAGCTGGGCTTGCTGGCGTCCTCGTCGACCTTGAACACCTCCAGGCCGGCGCGGCCCGGGTCAAGGTCCCCCACGTGCATGGCGTCGCCGTGACCGTTGCCGGTCGAGTGGAGCAGCCGGCCGTTGTCGTCGATGGTGGCGGCCCCGTACACGATCTCCTGGCGACCGTCGGCGTCGACGTCGGCCACCGAGAGCTGGTGGTTGCCCTGACCCGCGGCGGCGCCGTTGCCGGAGGAGTTCGAGTCGAACGTCCAGCGCTTGGTCAGCGCGCCGTTGCGGAAGTCCCAGGCGGCGATCACCGCGCGCGTGTAGTAACCCCGGGCCATGATCAGCGAGGGGCGCTGCCCGTCCAGGTACGCCGTGCCGGCGAGGAACCGGTCCACCCGGTTGCCGTACGAGTCGCCCCAGGACGACACGGTGCCGCGCGGCGGGTCGTAGCTGACGGTGGAGGCGATCGCGCCGGTCTGCCCGTTGAACATGGTCAGGTACTCCGGGCCACTGAGCACGTAGCCGCTGGAGTTGCGGTAGTCCGCCGACGACGAGCCGATGAGCTGACCGGTGCCGGAGCGGGTGCCGTCGGCGGTCTTCATGGCCACCTCGGCACGGCCGTCGCCGTCGTAGTCGTACACCTGGAACTGGGTGTAGTGGGCGCCGGCCCGGATGTTGCGGCCCAGGTCGATGCGCCACAACCGGGTGCCGGTGAGCGTGTACGCGTCGACGTAGACGTTGCCGGTGTAGCCGGACTGGGAGTTGTCCTTGGCGTTCGACGGGTCCCACTTGAGCACGATCTCGTAGCTGCCGTCGCCGTTGAGGTCACCCACCGAGGCGTCGTTGGCGCTGTACGAGTAGCTCTCCCCGCTCGGGGTGGTGCCCCCGGCCGGGACCTGCAACGGCACGTCCAGGTAGCCCGCGCCGAACTGCAACGCCGGCGCCGACGCCGCCTGCTCGACGCCGCCCACCACAGCCCGCACCGTGTACGCCGAGCCGGCCGCCGCACCGCTGTCGAGGTAGTTGGTGGCACCGGTGATCGGGGTGGCGTTGACCTTGGTGGCTCCCCGGTAGAGGTTGAACTCCACCCCGGTGGTCTCGGTGCCGAGCAGCCGCCAGGAGACCAGGTTGCCGCTGCCGGAGCGGACGCTGACCAGCCCTCGGTCCAGCTTCTCCATCTGCACCACGCCGGCCGACGGCGGAGGCGTGGTCGGGGGTGGGGTGGTGGGTGGCGGCGTGGTGGGTGGCGGCGTGGTCGGGGGTGGGGTGGTCGGTGGCGGCGTGGTCGGCTCGTCGGTGGGTGGGGCTCCGGTGCAGGTGGCGCCGTTGAGCGCGAAGCTGCCCGGCACCGGGTTACTGCCGGTCCACGAACCGTTGAAGCCGAACGACGCGCTGCCGTTCGTGGCGATGGCGGTGTTGTGGTCGACATTGCGCGCGGTCACCTGGGCGCCGGACTGGGTGACGGCGGCGTTCCACGCCTGGGTGACCTGCTGGCCCGCGGCGTACGACCAGGTGACGGCCCACCCGTTGACCGGGTCGCCGAGGTTGGTGACTGTGACGTTGGCGCCGAAGCCGCCCTGCCACTGGTTGGTGATCTGATAGTCGACCCGGCAGCCGACGGCGGCGGCCGAGGCGACGACCGCGCCGAGGGTGCCGGCCACGACGGTGGCCGCCGTCGTGGCCGCGAGCAGGATCAGCCGATGTCTGGACGGGTGCATGCGCTGCCTCCGGGGATCCGGTGATGATCGCCACGACCCACCGGCCCTGCCCGGGAAGCACAGTGGACCAACCAACCGCGACGACGGCGGACGGCGATCTGATCGGGGTGGAACGCCCTGGAACTCACGGATCCGACTCACCGCGCATCGTATGGCAAGCGCTTTCCGAGACGCAACATCGATGCCTGTCACATCGTTGCACGTGGCGACTGCCGTTGGCGGGACGAGGGGCGTCCTGAGGAATCGACACGGACGAGCATGGGACCCAGCCCACCGCACAGAGAGTCGACTACAGTGCCAGGAAGTCGACCAGAATTGTCGACCGCCACATCAGCATATCTGATCAGAGCACACGCAAAGCCCGGCCCTCGGACACTTCATCCGTCGAGCCGGGCATCTTCTAAATCGCGTTAGTCAGCAGTTCTGATTGACGATGCGCGCGGAGTTGCCATCGGAGATCCGGATCCATTTGTAGGCGGCCGAAGTCTGCAGCAAGTCACCGGTGTAACGGTAGTAGTTGCCGGTGCACTGCAAAGCGAACGTGTCAGTGTCCTTCTTGTACTTGGTGGACACTTCACCTGGCTTGAGCAGGTAAGTCTTGCCGCAGGAGCCAGTCCCGTCGCACCAGTCCGCGATAGACACCGGGTGTGCAGAATCATTGCGCACGACGCCACAGCCCGCGATTGAACAGTTGCCGGCCAGCGCCGGGCCAGCGCCGAAAAGTGACGCAGCAGCCACCGCCGCAGTCGTCAAGAACCCCGCCGTCACCAGCCGAGCAATCCCCCGATTTTTCGCCATTAGCTATTGCCTTCCTTCCATGAAACAAACCTTCTTGGACACCGAACCTAGCGTGAACTTTCTGCAAGGTCAACCGCCCGGGCATATCGATGTCGGCGTTACAGGGGAGTGGCGATGGCGGATGTCATGTGTTATGAGCATCGATCCGGCAGACCCCTTGTTTCGAGCACGCCAGCATGATCAACTGATCAGATGGCGCCGCACATGGATCCCGACGAGTTCCGTCGCGCCGGCCACGCCGTCGTCGACTGGATCGCCGACTACTGGGCGACAGTGGAGCAACGACCGGTCGCCCCGGCCGACCCCCCGGGCACAGTGGCCGCTGCCCTGCCCAGCGAGCCCCCCACCACCGGCGGCGAACCGGTCGAGGCGATCCTCGCCGACCTTGACTCGATCGTCGTACCAGGGCTGACCCACTGGCAGCACCCGGGCTTCTTCGGCTACTTCCCTGCCAACACCTCCGGCCCGAGCGTGCTCGGCGACCTGGTCAGCTCCGGGCTTGGCGTACAGGGCATGCTCTGGGCCTCCAGCCCGGCCTGCACCGAGCTGGAAACGGTGATGATGGACTGGCTGGCCCACCTGATGGACCTGCCACAGCGGTTCCGCTCCACCGGCGCCGGCGGTGGGGTCATCCAGGACTCGGCGTCCTCAGCGACGCTGGTCGCCACCCTGGCCGCACTGCACCGGGCCAGCGGCGGACGCTGGCGGCACACCGGCATCGACCGGCGCTACCGCGCCTACACCTCCATCCACGGGCACTCGTCCATCGAGAAGGCGGTGCGGATCGCCGGGCTGGGCAGCGACGGAACCCGGTCGGTCGAGGTGGACCCGGACACCGAGGCGATGCTGCCAGGCGCGTTGCGGGCCGCCATCGAAGCCGACCTGGTCGCCGGTGACGTGCCGGCCATCGTGGTGGCGACCATCGGCACCACCTCCACCACCGCCATCGACCCGCTGCCGGAAATCGGAGCCATCTGCGCCGAGTACGGGATCTGGCTGCACGTGGACGCCGCGTACGCGGGCGCCGCCGCCGTCTGCCCCGAACTACGGTGGACGCACGCCGGCCTGGAGTACGCCGACTCCTACTGCTTCGACCCGCACAAGTGGCTGCTCACCGGCTTCGACTGCGACGCGTTCTGGGTGGCCGACCGGGCCGAACTGATCGAGGCGCTGACCGTACTGCCGGAGTTCCTGCGCAACGCGGCCTCCGAATCCGGCGCGGTGATCGACTACCGGGACTGGCAGGTTCCGCTCGGCCGGCGGTTCCGGTCCCTCAAGCTGTGGTTCGTGCTGCGCTGGTACGGCGCCGAAGGCCTGCGGGCACACATCCGCTCCGGGATGGCGCTGGCCGAACGGTTCGCCGAGCGAGTCCGCGCCGACGACCGGTTCGAGGTGGTCGCGGCGCACCCGTTCTCACTGGTCTGCTTCCGACTGCTGGCCGACGACGACACCAACGCGGCGTTGCTGGCCTCGGTGAACGCCACGGGACGCGTGCACCTGACGCACACCCGGGTCGCCGGCCGCTACACGCTGCGGCTGGCGGTCGGCTCGCCCCAGACCACCGAAGCGCACACCGACGAAGCCTGGACTTTGCTCTCCGAGACTGCCACCACCCTGCTCACCCCTGACCCGCCCTCGCCCCACGCGCTCCCCCGCCCGCGCCCACGCCGCGCGCCCACGCCAAGGTCTGCGCAACTTCGCTGATGTTGCTGCCTCCGCCGCGCGAGAGGCAGCAACATCCCTGATGTTGTGCGGATCTTGGGGACGAACACCGTGCCCGACCAACCGGGGCCGGGGATTTAGGGCGCCCACCGCCGTCAAGGTCACGCTCGATCCTGGATGTAGTGGCCACGACGAGCTGGGATGCCACTACATCCAGGATGTTGCGCGATCTTGGTGAGTCAGTCGCGCCGATGACGACGTTCGAGCCGGCATCGGCGGGTGGACGGGCGCAACGCGCGGTTCAGCGTGGGGTGGGCGTACCCGTTGCGGCCAGATCGGCAGGGACCTCGCCGACGGATGCAGCGTCGGAGGCCTCGGCGGGAACACCGACAGCGATGGCGGGAGCGGCGGCGGGAGCGGCGGCGGCTTCGGCGCGGGCGCGGCGGGTACGGCGTAGGGCACGGACGGCCAACACCAGGGCGGCCAGCCAGCCGGCGGCCAGCAGGGCGTACAGGGCGGGGCGGGCCGGACCGTCCAGTTCGGCGGAGCGGATCAGGGTGCGGGCGTTGGTCAGCACGATCACGCCGCCGACTGCCGCGCCGAGCAGTTGGGCGGGCACGATTCGCACCAGCCAGGCGGCCAGCGGGGCGGCGATGAGGCCGCCGATGAGCAGTGCGGCGACGGTGGGGAGCAGGAATCCCTCCGAGCCCAGCCCGATCAGGAAGCCGATGCTGGCCGCGCCGGCCACGACGAACTCGGCGGTGTCCACGGAACCGATCACCTTGCGGGGTTCCATGCGGCCGGAGACCAGCAGCGCGGGGGTGGCCACCGGGCCCCATCCGCCGCCGCCGGTCGCGTCGACGAAGCCGGCGACCAGGCCCAGGGGGCCGAGGAAACGACCGCGGAGCCGTCCGCCGACCCGGTCGGTGCGCAGTGGTCGGGCGAAGCGGATCAGGAGGTACGCGCCGAGCGTGAAGAGGATGCCGGCCATCCACGGTGCGGCGGCTTCGGTGGAGATGGAGCTGAGCAGGGTGGCTCCGGCGAAGGCGCCGACAGCGCCGGGTAGGGCGATGCGGGTCACCACCCGCCAGTCGACGTTGCCGAACCGCCAGTGCGCTACCCCTGCGGCGAGCGTGGTGCCGATCTCGGCCAGGTGCACCGAGGCCGAGGCGGCGGCCGGGGCGACCCCGGCGACCAGCAGCAGAGTGGACGAGGTCAAGCCGTATGCCATGCCGAGCGAACCATCGATCAGTTGCGCGACGAGCCCGACCAGAGCGAGGACCAACAGCTTGCGCACGAGCGCCCCCAGACTTTTCGGCATCTCCTATCGACTTGGTCGACAATGCGGGATGGGGCAGCCAGGGTCAAGCCCCCGATCGGTGGATGGGACGCGGACGTGTGGCCGTGAGGCGAGCCGGCGCTCAGATCCAGGCGCGCGGGTCGGCGGCCAGCTCGGTGACCCGCGCGGGCAGGTTGCCGGCGGCGACGTCAGCGACGCTGACCAGTTCCAGGATCTCCCGCTCGCTTGCCCGTAGCGCGATCCAGACTTCCTGGAGGGCCTGTGCCGGGCCGTGGTAGCCGAGCTGCTCGGGGCGTTGCCCGCGTACGTGGGCGAGGGGCCCGTCGATCACCCGGATGACCTCGGCGAGGGAGATCTCCTCGGCGGGGCGGGCCAGCCAGTAGCCGCCCTCCGGGCCACGCTGCGCGTGCACGATGCCGCCCCGGCGCAGTTGGAGAAGGATGCTCTCCAGGAACTTCGGCGGGATCTCCTGGGCGCGGGCGATCTGGTCGGCCGTCACCGGCCGGCCGCGCCCGGGGCCGCTGGCCGTCGCGGCGAGTTCGGCGGCCGCGCGGAGGGCGTAGTCGACCCGAGCGGAGAGGCGCATGTCGGCAAGGTTAGTCGCTGGTCAACCGGGCGGGCGGGCGACCCTCGGCCGATCGGCCACGCATCGATGGGAAGTAGCGCCGCTGGAACCCGGCCGAGACCGTTGGACGGCCGCCGGTCGGGACTGCTGAAGTCCGTCATGATCCACCGTGCGGTGGCGGCGGAAATGCCGTTCCGGAGCGTCCCTATGCTGGGCGTGAGTACGAATGTCTGGCCGTTTACCCGGCCGCCAGCAACATATTGATAAACACCCGGGTGCGCTCGGGGGGAAGGCAACACGATGACCGATATCGCCACACGCACCTGGGACGGCATGACCATCCCGGTGGCCGGCACCTATCTTCTCGATCAGGCGCACAAGCGGATCGGTTTTCTGTCCCGGCACATGATGGTCAGCCCGGTGCGCGGCGAGTTCGCCGAGGCCACGGCGGAGATCTTCGTGGCGGAGGACCCGCTGCTCTCCTCGGTGACGGCCACCATCATGTCGGCCAGCATCACCACCGGAAGTGTCGACCGGGACACGCATCTGAAGAGTGCCGACTTCCTCGACGTGGAGCGTTTTCCCACCCTCGAATATCGAAGCACCGGCATTAAGTGGCAGGGCAACGAGGACCCTATATTCCAGTGGGCGCGCCTGCGCAACCATCGGTTGGGCGGGCGAGGCCGAAGTCACATTGTTCCGCCGCAGTCCGACGGCATTCCCGGACGATTCGTCCTCACCGGTGAGTTGACAGTGAAGGGGATCACCCGGCCCGTCGACCTGGTGGTGAATTTTGGTGGTGCCCGTCAGGATCCGTACGGGCAGAACATCTTCGGATTCAGCGCGACGGCCGAGATGAACCGTGAGGACTACGGTCTGCTCTGGAATGTCGTCCTGGAGAGCGGCGGGGTGCTGGTCGGCAAGACGGTGCAGATCGAGATCGCCGGCGAGGCCATCTATCAGGCCTGAACCACGTCATCCCCGCCAGTTGCCTGGCGGGGACGAGCGACGGGATTGAGCGACAACCACCCGGCGAGGCCGAGCGACAGCGTCAGGCGCCGACGCGGCGCAGCAGACCCTCCTGGACGGCGCTGGCGATCTGCCGGCCGTCCGTGGTGAACATCCGGCCGGTGGCCAGCCCGCGCGCCCCGGACGCCGACGGGCTCAGGCAGTCGTAGAGGAACCACTCGTCGGCCCGGAACGGCCGGTGGAACCACAGCGCGTGGTCCAGGCTCGCGCCGACCAACCCGCCCGGCCCCCACACCTCGCCGTGCGCGGAGAGCACCGAGTCCAGCAGGGTGAGGTCCGAGGCGTAGGTGAGCGCGCAGGCGTGCAGCAGGGGGTCGTCGGGCAGTTTGCCGTCGATGCGCATCCAGACGCGCTGGTGCGGGTCGGCGGGCCGGTCGCCGGGGCGGACCCAGCCGGGCTCACCCACGTAGCGCACGTCGATCGGTCGTGGGATCTGGCCCCAGATGCCCAGCCGCTCCGGGTAGCGGGAGAGCCGGTCGGTCATCGTCGGCACGTCCTGCGGCGGGGGTACGTCCAGCGGGGCCGGGGCCTGGTGGTCCAAGCCCTCCTCGGCCCGCTGGAACGACGCCGACATGAAGAAGATCGGCTTGCCGTGCTGGAGGGCCACCGCGCGGCGGACCGAGAAGGACCGGCCGTCGCGGATGTTCTCCACCTCGTACGCGATCGGTTCGACCGGGTCGCCGGGGCGGACGAAGTAGCCGTGCAGCGAGTGCACGAACCGCTCCGGGTCGACGGTGCGGCCGGCGGCGACCAGTGCCTGACCGGCGACCTGGCCGCCGTACACCCGTTGTGGGCCGACCTGGGGGCTCATCCCCCGGAAGGTCATCTCGCCGGTCGGGTCGAGGTCCAGCACCTCCAGCAGCTGGTCAACCGCCGCCTGGCCGACCGCGACCCGACCGTCGCTCACTGCAGGGCCCGAGCCGACGCGGCGTCGACCAGCGAGCCGAGCTGGTGTACGCGCAGCGTGTTGGTCGAACCGGGAGTGCCGGGCGGGCTACCCGCCACGATGACCACGTAGTCACCGGGGTTGGCCCGGTCGAGGCCGAGCAGCGCCTGGTCGACCTGGCGGAACATGTCGTCGGTGTGCTGCACGAACGGCATCAGGAAGGTCTCCACGCCCCAGGTGAGGGCGAGCTGGTCGCGCACCTCGGGGACCGGCGTGAAGGCCAGCAGCGGCAGGTCGCAGTGCAGGCGGGACAGCCGTCGCACGGTGTCGCCGGTCTGCGAGAACGCGACGAGCGCCTTGGCGTTGATGGCCCGGGCGATCGACGAGGCGGCCACCGTGAGGGCGCCACCGTGGGTACGCGGGTCGTGCTGAAGGCGCGGCACCCCGATGGAACCGGCTTCGGTGGTCGTCACGATCTTGGCCATGGTGCTGACGGTGAGCACCGGATACTTGCCGACGCTGGTCTCGCCGGAGAGCATGACCGCGTCCGCGCCGTCGAGCACCGCGTTGGCGACGTCGGAGGCCTCCGCGCGGGTGGGGCGGGAGTTCTCGATCATGGAGTCGAGCATCTGGGTGGCCACGATGACGGGCTTGGCGTTCTCCCGGCACAGCTGCACGGCGCGCTTCTGCACCAGCGGGACCTCGTCCAGCGGCATCTCGACACCGAGGTCACCGCGGGCGACCATGACGCCGTCGAAGGCTAGCACGATGGCCTCCAGGTGCTCGACCGCCTCCGGCTTCTCCACCTTGGCGAGCACCGGCCGGAACACGCCTTCCTCGGCCATGATCCCGTGCACGAGCTTGATGTCCTCGGCCGAGCGGACGAAGGAGAGCGCCACCAGGTCGACACCGAGACCGAGGGAGAAGCGCAGGTCCTCGGCGTCCTTGTCCGACATGGCGGGCACGCTGACCGCCACGTTGGGCAGCGACACGCCCTTGTTGTTGGAGACCGGGCCGCCCTCGGTGACGAGGCAGCGGATGTCGTTGCCGGTGACGTCGGTGACCTCGACGGCGACCCGACCGTCGTCGATCAGCAGGCGGTCACCGGGCTTCACCTCCTGCGGCAGCTTGCGGTAGGTGCAGGAGACCCGCTCCTTGGTGCCGAGGACGTCGTCGCCGGTGATGACGACGGTGTCACCGGTGCGCCACTCGTGGGGGCCGTCGGCGAACCGACCGAGCCGGATCTTGGGGCCCTGCAGGTCGGCGAGGACGGCGACCGGCTTTCCCGTTGCCTCCGACGCCTCCCGGACCAGTCGGTAGACCGCCTCGTGGTCGGCGTGACTGCCGTGGCTGAAGTTGAGCCTCGCCACGTTCATGCCGGCCTCGACAAGACCCCGGATGCGCTCCGGGGACGAGGTGGCGGGACCCAGAGTGCAGACGATCTTTACGCGGCGTGTCACGCCCATCAGGCTAGTCTCTCCTTCAGGTCGGACTCGGGGCCGACCCCTTGCAGGCAGCGGAACAGTTGTCCAACGACGCGCGGCGCGCGTCGGGCCGGCGGGCGGAACCGCACCGGGAACGTTGTGGCGACGGGCATCAGCGACCGCGCGCCGGGAATCGTACGCCTCCGTCGGCGTGCGCTGTCGGGGTGCTCCCGGCGGCGGCTCATTCCGGGTGCCCCGGGGAGGGCAGGCGGCGGCTCGTTCCGGGTACCTCGGGATACCGCGGGCGGCTGCTCATTCGGGGTGCTCCGGGGGTGGCAGGGTGGGCACCGCGTGCAGCAGGTGGCGGGGGTCGTAGCGGCGCTTGGCCCGGCGCAGCCGTGCCCAGTTCGCGCCGTAGGCGAGCCGGACCCGGTCGGTCTCCTCCGGGGCGAGCAGGTTGGGGTAACCGCCGGGCAGGGCGTGCGGGGCGAGCGCCGCGGAGGTCCGCTCGGCCCACTCGCGGTGCGGACCGGCGTCGGCGCCGGGCGCCCACACCGCGATGATCTCGGCCATCAGGTGATCGGCCCGCAGCCCGAACGCCGTGTCGGCGGATCGGACCCGGGTGGCCGCGCCGTGGAAGTGGTGCACGGCCAGCGCGGAGAACGGCGAGGTGACCTGCCGGGCCGCGTCGACGAGCGTGTCCACAGCGCCGTCGGTGAGCGCGGGCAACCACCGGGTCCGCAGCAGGTAGTGGTTGCCGTCGACCATCCCACCGTCGAACATCCGCAGCGCGTCCGCGTACGGCATCGGGCCGATCTGGTCGACCAGCGGGGTGCCCAGCGCGCGCAGCCGGTCCATCCACGGCGCCCCGGCGTCCAGGTCGGAGCCGCTGTAGAACGGGCAGACGAAGATCACCGGCTCGCCGGCCGGGCCGGGCAGGAAGCCGGCCATCACGGTCAGCTCGTCCGGAGCCTCGGCGACCAGCGCGCCATAGCCGCGCAGCACGGCCGGCGCCTCGGAGAGCGCGAACATGATCATCCCGGCCAGCACGCCGGGCAGCCGGTGCGCGCGGAAGCGCAGCTCGGTGACGATGCCGAGGTTGCCACCGCCGCCCCGCAACGCCCAGTACAGCTCGGCGTCGTGCCGGGAGTCGGCGGTGACCCGGCGGCCGTCGGCGAGAACCACCTCCGCGCCGAGCAGGTTGTCCAGGGCCAGACCGAACCTGCCGCACAGCGGGCCGTACCCGCCGGCGAGGGTGAGCCCGGCCATCCCCACGGCGCCGACCACGCCGGTGGGGACCACCAGGTCGTACTCGCGGGCGGCGGCGAGCAGCTCGGCCGCCGTGACGCCGCCGCCGATGGTCACAGTGGCCGCGTTCGGGTCGACCCGGACGGCGCGCAGCCCGGTCAGATCGAGCGCCAGAGCGCCGTCGCGCAGCGCCCGGCCGGCCCAGTCGTGGCCTCCGGAGCGGACCGAGAGGGGCAGGTGGCACCGGGTGGCGATGCAGACCGCCTCGGCCACCTCGTCGGAGTCCCGAATTGCGGCGACCAGCGCGGGTGTGCGGGCCACAGCGCCGTTCCAGAGCTGGGTGGTGACGGCGTAACCGGGATCGCCCGGCTCGTGCAGCCGGTCGCCGAGCAGGGCACGCAGTCGGGCGGCGGCCGACGCGACATCGGGGGTGGCGGCGGAGATCATGGCGACTCCTCGACCGGGGCCGACCCACGACACCGGGTACGCCCCGGCGGCGGCCCGCGCTGGGCGCGACCGTAGCACCGGCAGGCGGTCGAGCGCCGTCGCCATCACGACAGCCACCGATGGACCGGCGGCTCAGCTGTCCGCCTTGACCAGCGGGAACTCCAGGGAACCGGCCGGGCAGAGGAAGGTCAGCACCTCCACCCGGTACAGCCCGGCCTGCACCGCCGGGTCGGCCTCCAGCACGCTGCGGACATCCTCGACGCTGCCGGTACGGGCCAGACCGAAGCCGATCGGCGGATCCGGCTCGCGCGCCGGCCCGTCCACCGAGCCGGCGACCAGGACGATGCCGCGTCGCTGCAACGCCTGCATGTGTTCGGCGTGCTCGGCCTGCAACCGTTGCACGGTCTCCGGGGGCAGGGCCCGCCCGGCCGCGCCGGGATAGATCACGATGCACTCGTACGTGTCGAGCGCGAAGTTGACCTGCGGCACTCCCATGGGTGCTCCCTCCGCCGTCGCGCCGGAACGCACCGGCTCCGGCCAGCGTCGCACGGACACCCCGGTCGTACCGGGCGCTTCCCGGCAACTCGCTTCGGCGCGCTGACGGCGTGTCCGCGCCCACACTCGGCCGACTGGCGGCATGGCGGCAGGGTTCCGGGGGATGATCCATCGGTGGCGGGTGGGCTCTTCACGCCCGCGCTGTCCAGGCCCGCCACGAAGAGACGATTGGGGATCGGGCAATGGCGACAAATATCAGTGAGCAGCCCGCGAAGGCGTCCGGCACGTACCGGATCGGTGGCGATGTCACAGTCAACCGGCTCGGCTACGGGGCCATGCAGATCACCGGCCCGGGTGTCTGGGGTGACCCGAAGGACCCGGCCGAGGCGGTTCGCGTGCTGCGCCGTGCGGTCGAGCTGGGCGTGACGTTCATCGACACCGCCGACTCGTACGGGCCGTTCGTCTCGGAGATGTTGATCCGGGAGGCGCTGCACCCGTACGCCGATGACCTGGTGATCGCGACCAAGGCCGGGCTGAGCCGCTCCGGCCCCGGCGACTGGCGTGCGCTGGGCCGCCCGGAGTACCTGCGCCAGCAGTGCGAGCTGAGCCTGCGTCACCTCGGCCTGGACAGCATCCCGCTGTACCAGCTGCACCGGATCGACCCGAAGGTGCCGCTCGCCGATCAGCTCGGCGAGCTGGCGCTGCTGCGGGAGGAAGGCAAGATCCAGCACATCGGGCTGTCCGAGGTCAGCGTCGCGCAGATCGAGGAGTCCCAGGCGATCACCACTATCGCGTCGGTGCAGAACCTGTACAACCTCGCCAACCGCAGCGCCGAGGACGTGCTGGAGTTCTGCGAACGCAACGACCTCGCGTTCATCCCGTGGTTCCCGATCGCGACCGGTGAGCTGGCCCGCCCGGGCGGCCCACTGGACGCCATCTCCAACGCGCACGGCGCGTCGCCCGCCCAGCTCGCGCTGGCCTGGCTGCTGCGCCGCTCGCCGGTGATGCTGCCGATCCCCGGCACGTCCTCGGTGGCGCACCTGGAGGAGAACGTGGCCGCGGCCGACGTGCGGCTCACCGACGACGAGTTCGAGGCACTCGCCAAGGCGAGCTGACCAACCGGTCCGGACGCCGCCGGGTCAGCCGGCGGCGTCCGGACCGAGGGACGGTGCCGGGGCAGCCCGGGGCGTCCGGGCAGCGGGACGCCGTCGGTTCAGCCGGCGGCATCCGAGCCGGGCTCCGAGCCTGGCTCCCGGGCGGCGCGAAGTGCCTCCGTCGCCTGGGCCAGCAGCCGCGCCGAGTCGGTGCGCCCGCTCACCTGCAATTCCACTTCGGTGTCCCCGGCCTGGATCCGGATGCTGGCCTCGGTGCGCTGCTGGTCGACCCAGGACTGCAACAGGTTGAACAGCCCCGGAAGCAGCCCCTGGGCCAGCACCGCGATGATCACCGCGTCGCTGAAGCCCGGCCGGCCCCCGCCGCCGCCGGCCGTGCGCACCACCGGCCGGTATTCGGGGCGGCGGTGGATCCAGGTCAGCAGATCGACCGAGGGAGACTGCCGCTGCCGGGGGTTGATGGTCAGCCGGACGGGCAGCCGGGCTGCGGCGTCGCTGTCGGTCACGGTCTGTCTCCCGGTCAGTTGTCGGAGGGTCGGAAGGTGACGTCGTCCCCGTCGGCGGCGGCGACGCCCGTGACGGTCAGGGCGTCGTCGTCGGTGAACGGTGAGCTGCTGCCGAAGTACGTGGTGGTGCCGCTGACCTGCACTCTGCCCTGGGTCTCCACCGGGGTGGACACCCGGGCGGTGCTCGGGCCGGTCAGTTCGACGGCGATTTTCGGGTACTCCAGGATCTTCCAGGTGACCTTCTGCGTGGTGCCGCCGTAGTAGCGGAACGGGCAGCCGGGTGGTGCGGCCACGGTCTGCTTCGCGCACTCGTCCAACCAGGCGCGTACCCGGGCCTCGACCGCTTCGATCGCCGCCGGCTTGAGCACCGGCGCCAGTTGCAGGGTGGCGGCGGTCTCCCCCGGGCCCACCAGCACTGTCTCGCCCGGCGTCTCGCTGAGCGCGCTGGACGGGCCGGTCGCGGTGTAGCCGCCGGGCAGCAGCACCAGCGGCGGGCCTTCGGTGGCGACCGGCAGCTCCACCCCGTTGAGCCGCACCCCGGGGTCGGCGATCGCGGCGTTGAGCGGGGTGGGCCCACCGCTCAACCGCCAGCCGTGGAAGAGGCCAGCGGTGGTCTCGTCCTCGCGGCGCAGGGTGAGGGTGCTGCTCTGGCGCGCGTCACCCAGCCGGTACGCCACGGTGGCGGTGGCGGTGTCGCCGTCGCGCTCCAACGAGCTGATCTCGACGTCGGTCGGTGGTTGGTAGCCCTTGCCGCGCAGCAGTTTGGCGAGAAGGTCGCGGTCGGTGCCGTTGCCCTGGTCGGTCAGGTAACCGAGGGCGGCCTCGCTGTCCCGGTCGGCGAGCGCGGAAAAGTAGCCGTCGATCGCCGCCTGGGGGCGGAAGAACGCCCACTGCACCACGCCGAGGCCGCTGGTGCCGAGGCAGGCGACCAGGGTGACGGCGCCGACCAGCAGCAACGTGCGGCGGGTGCCGACCGGGCCGGAGTCGTTGAACAGCCGGTCGACGGTGACGGGCTCGGTCGCGCCGGCGGGCGTACCGGCCACCGAGGCCCGCTCCAACGCGTCGAGCCGCAGCTCGTGCGGCGGGTGGGTGGCGCAGACCGCCTCGTCCCAGCCGCTGCGGCCGGTCTCGAAGGACAGCCGCCGTTCCAGAATGCGCCGCAGCCCGTCGGCGTGCCCGGTGAGCACGGCGCCGAGGTCGGCCCGGTACTCGGCCGCGCGCACGTCGCGGGCGTGCAGCGGCAGCACCACGTACCGCATGGTGAGCAGCACCGGCCAGAAGAGCACGAAGACCACGAAGTTGGTGCCCGGATGGGGGAACGTCCGCATCAGCCAGGTCGGCAGGGCGTGCGCGAGGGTCAGTGGCAGGCCGACACCGCGGACGAAGGCGCTGGTGATCTCGTCCCCGGTGCGCCAGTGCACCAGTTCGTGGCTGAGCAGCGCGGCCACCTCGTCGTCCGGTTCGGCCAGCACGGCGGTGGTGACCACCACGTGCCGGGCGTACGTGCGGGCGTTGCTCAGGACCGGGTCGTCCTCCATGAGCAGCCGGGGCACGCTGGGCAGGCCGAGCCGTCGGGCGCAGTCGTCGAGCACGGGGCGAAGCCGCGCGTACTCACGGCGGCTGGGCTGCCGCGCACCAGAGACGACCAGCAGGCGGGGTTCGAGCAGCACCCGGTAGAGCGTGTAGAGGACCCCGATCAGCGCCGCCGCGACGACAGTGCCGATCAGGCCGGTGAGCAGCGCGAAGGGCTCGTCGGCAACGCCCATCCAGGGCAGGGCCAGCACGGCGAGGAAGCCGACCAGGAAGCCGATGGCGAAGCCGGCGACGCCGCCGAGCATCCCGCCGGAGCGGGTCAGGAACGCCTCGACCAGGGGGCCGATGAGCGGGACGTCGCGCAGCACCTGGGGCACCTGGTCGTCGGCGCCGGTCCCGACGGCGAAGAGCCCGACGACGCCGAACGTGAGACCGCCCCAGAACGCCAGGAGCAGCGCGACCGGCAGGTAGAACCAGGTGGCGAGGAACGCGCCGAGCACGCCGCGCCAGTCCCGCAGGATCCCGGCACGCAGCCAGACCAGCGCGCTCGGGTAGCCCGGTGGGCGGTCGGCGAACCCGCCGGTGGGTGGCGGGGTGTCGGCCGACGGCGGTTGGGCGGCCCGGACGTCGAGCTGCGGCACGGTCGGCGGGGTGTTCTCCGGCGGCACTGTGGGCGGCTCGGTCATGAGCGCTGCTCCTTCTCGGCGGGCGTCGTCCACTGTCGGGAATGGACAGCCGGAGCAGGCTATCGAGGGCATCTGATGTCTGCCACACCGTTTCCGGGGATCGTCGCGCACCCGACACTCCGCGTCGCGGGTGCGGTGCGGCGGTCCCCTTCGGGACCGCCGCACCGGAGCGGGTCAGAGCGCGAGGCAGTTGGGTCGCACCGAGCCGTCGACCAGGGCGCCGCGCACGATGGTGTACGCGGTGCCGTCGAGCACCAGACCGAGGTGCCCCACCACCCGCAGCGGGCAGTACGACTGGATCAGCACGTTCGTCGCGCCGTCGTTGACGGCGGCGTTTCCGGTCGGGCGGACCAACTCGTCCTGGAGGGTGCGGATGGTGGTGTAGCGCACCGCGCCCGGGGTGTCGTCGCCGGCGTTGAGGTCGGCGAGGAATGCCGAGCCGATTGTCATCTGCTGGCAGGCCACGACGCCGGCGCAACTGCCCAGGCCCAGGAACGCCACGATGTTGGCGACGTACGTGCCGTACTGGGGTGTGCCCAGGCTGACGTAGCGACCGACGGTGGCGGTGCCGCCGAGCCGCTTGAGGTAGTACCTGCTGACCAGGCCCCCTTCGGAGTGGGCGACGACGTCCACGCTTGCCGCACCGGTGGTGGCGCGTACCTGGTCGACGTAGTTGGCGAACGCGCGCGCCGAGGTGGGGATGTCACCGAGGCCCAGCCCGGGTAGTTGGTAGATGAAGGCGCGGTAGCCGTCGGCGCGCAGCCGGGCGGCGATCGGCTCGTACGCGACGGCGACGCCGCTGAGCCCGCCGACCACGATCACGGGGTTGGCCGCCGCGGCGGCGAAGGGCGTCGTGCTGGTGGCGGTGGTGGAAGCGGGGGCGGCGGTCGCCGTGGCGGTGGACGCGAGAAGCGCG
Source organism: Micromonospora sp. DT15 (assembly GCF_049841475.1). Lineage (NCBI taxonomy): Bacteria > Bacillati > Actinomycetota > Actinomycetes > Micromonosporales > Micromonosporaceae > Micromonospora > Micromonospora sp. DT15. Next base: position 370,654 of record NZ_JBNCKJ010000004.1, on the reverse strand, counting down.
GCGGTGGCGAGGGCCAGGACGAGGGCGGTCTTTCGGAGCAGCATGGCTGCACCTCCGGGGGGAGGCACCCGGCGAACCGGGCAGGTGGGTGGGGGTGTCCGGTCGACCGTGCGACGATCATGCCCGCAACAATTTAGAAACGTCAATGACTTGTTACGCGCCGGTAACCCGTTGTTCCGGCGGGGGCGTAAACGGTCATACCGCTCCGCTCCATATCGGACGTTGCCGGTCGCTGGCATGCTGTCGCCGTGGCTGTCGATGAACCCACCGAGCGCGAGCTGCGGGTAATGCCGTGGTGGCTGGTCCTGGTTGGCCTGCTGGTCGCCATCGCCCTGGGCTGGCTGGTGCTGGACCTGCTGCTCAGCGAGGCCGACCGGGCCAGCCAACCGGACACCCGCGCCACGCTGCGCATCGACGCGATCCGCACCGGCCTGACCGTCGTCGCCGGCACCGGCGGAGGGCTCGCACTGCTGCTCGCCGCCCGCCGCCAGTGGATCGCCGAACGCGCGCAACGGCACGAGGAGAGCGTCGCCGCACGCGACCAGGTGCACCGGGACCGGGTGCAGGCACACGCCGAAGCGGTGGCCGAGGCCGCGCAGCGCCACCAGGACCGGCAGTCCGGGGCCGCCGAGCACGACGCGGCGGAGCGTAGACTGACCGAGCTCTACACCCGGGCGGTCGAGCTGCTCGGCAACGACAGCGCGGCGGTACGCCTCGGCGGCCTGCACGCGCTGGAACGCCTCGGCCAGGACAACCCGGGGCAGCGCCCGACCATCGCAGCGGTGCTGTGCGCGTACCTGCGGATGCCGGCGCCTGACGCCGAGCCGCGCGAGACGGAGGTCCGGCGCAGCGCGCAGCGCGTGCTGACCCGGCACCTGCGCGCGGACGACGCGGCCCACTGGCCGGAGCTGACGCTCGACCTGGCCGGCGCCACGCTCGTCGACTTCGACGCCGCCGGTTGCACGCTCGTCGACGCGACCTTCAGCGATGCGGTGTTCACCGGTACGACCACCTTCGCGGGCGCGACGTCGCGGGGGCGGCTGCTGTTCGGTGCGGCGACCTTCGACGAGGTGGTCTTCGACGGGCTCGTGGCCGGCGGCGAGGTCGTCCTCGACGGCATTCGCGTCGGCGGCGAGGCCAGCTTCGACGGTGCCGCCTTTCCCGGCGGTCTGTCCTGCCGGCGAGCCGGCTTCACCGGCCCGACCTCGTTCCGCCGGGTGACCTTCGGCCAGCCGACCAGCTTCGACGCGACCCGCTTCGAGGACGTCACCTCGTTCCGGGAGGCCGTCTTCGAGGGCGCCCTGTCGATGGAGCACACCGAGTTCGGCCGGTCGGCAAGCTTCCACGCCGTCCGCTTCACGAACATGGCGCTGTTCCGCTGGACGGTGTTCGGCGCGGAGGCGCTGTTCGACAGGGCCCGCTTCGTCGACGCCGCGAACTTCGGCCGGGCCCGGTTCCACAGCATGGTCAGCTTCCGTGACACCGAGTTCAGCCGGCCACCGCAGGTCGAGCAGGCCCGGGCGGTGGCCGACAGTGGCCACCGCTGGCCGGAGGGCACGACAGTGGAGCGCCTCGACGACGAGTGGCTGCTGCTGGTCGACCGCTGATCGGCGGGGCGGGCGGTCAGCGCCGCCCGATCCGGCGGGGCGTCAGCGCGGCGTGCTCGGGTCAGGCGTCAGCGCCGCGCGGTCGGACAGAGCGTCAGCGCGGTGTGGCGGGCGGGCGCAGCCCGTCCAGGGCCACGCCGAGCACCCGGTCACGCTGCTCGGGTGACGGGAACTGGGCCATGGTCAGGCCACTGATCAGCCGCACCACGTCGTCGAAGCCGATGTCGTCACGAACCACACCGGCGACCTGCGCGCGACGCATCAGCGGCTCACCGGCGGAGAAGATCTCCGCCCGGCAGCTGGTGAAGATCTCGGAGTCGTGCAGCAGTTGCTCGGCGAGCGCCCGCTTGGTGGCGACGTACGCGACGAAGCGGTGCAGCCAGGCGACGAGCGCGTCCCAGGGTGGCAGCTCGGCCAGACCCTCGGCGGAGTGACACAGCGCCCGGACCTCCTCGACGTAGACGGCCTCGAACAGGTGCCGGCGGGTCGGGAAGTTGCGGTAGAGCGTGCCGATGCCCACGCCGGCCCGGCGGGCCACGTCCTCCAGGGAGGCGGCGGCGCCGTTCTCGGCGAACGCCTCGCGCGCAGCCGCTATCAGGGCGTCGTAGTTACGCCGCGCGTCGGCCCGCTTGGGCCGCTGGGCGAAGACCTCGGGCGCCTGCCCCGGGCTGGTCATGACGTGCGTCACCTCACTCTGCTTGCATCCGGAGGACGCCCTCCGCTAGCTTAGCGGAGGCACCCCTCCGGAATCCCGGAGGCCTGCCTCCGGTTACTCTACCTCGGGACCCGCCCGATCGCCGCCTGGCCACCCCGATCGCCCGGACCCCGACAGACCACCCCGTCACGGACGACGGGCGACAAGCCTTCATTCCCGTACGTAATCAGGGAGTTTTCTCTCGTGGCAGTGACCTCCCGGCGCAGCTCGCGTCGGCTCACCTTCACCGTGCTCGCGGCCGGCGCCGGGTTCTTCGCGATGCTCCAGTCGCTGATCACCCCGGTGCTGCCGACCATCCAGCAGGACCTGCACACCACCCAGAACACAGTGACCTGGGTCCTGACCGCCTACCTGCTCAGCGCGTCGATCTTCACGCCGATCCTCGGACGCGTCGGCGACATGGTCGGCAAGGAGCGGATGCTTGTCGTCTCGCTCGCCGCCCTCGCCCTCGGCTGCCTGCTGGCCGCCATCGCGCCGAACATCAGCGTCCTCATTCTCGCCCGGGTCGTGCAGGGCATCGGCGGGGCCGTCTTCCCGCTGTCCTTCGGCATCATCCGCGACGAGTTCCCGGCTGCCCGGGTCTCCACAGCGGTGGCCGCCATCTCGGCCATCGTCGCCGTCGGCGGCGGCCTGGGCATCGTGCTGGCCGGCCCGATCGTCAGCACCCTGGACTACCGCTGGCTGTTCTGGATCCCGATGATCGTGGTCGGACTGACCGCCGTGGCCGCGCACCTGTTCGTGCCCGAGTCGCCGGTCCGCACCCCCGGTCGCATCGACTGGCGCGCCACACTGCTGCTCTCCGGCTGGCTTGTCGCGTTGCTGCTGCCGATCAGCCAGGGCGCGGCGTGGGGCTGGACCTCCGCCCGGGTGCTCGGTCTGCTGGCGCTCGCCGTGGTGCTCCTGTTCGGCTGGCTGGTCACCGAGGTGCGCTCGGCCAACCCGCTGATCGACATGCGGATGATGCGCCTGCCCGGCGTTTGGACCACCAACCTGGTTGCCCTGCTCTACGGCGCGTCGATGTTCTCCGTGTACGCGTTCCTTCCCCAGTTCGTGCAGACCCCCACCGTCGCCGGCTACGGCTTCGGCGCCAGCATCAGCCAGGCTGGTCTGCTCATGCTGCCGATGCTCGTCGCGATGTTCGTCGCCGGCATCGTGGCCGGCCGCCTGCAGGCCGTCTTCAGCGCCAAGGCGCAGCTCACCACCGGTGCCACCCTCAACGTGGCCGCCGCCGCGATGCTCGCCACCGCGCACGACACCCGCTGGGAGGTCGCCATCGCCGGCGGCCTGGTCGGCCTCGGCATCGGCCTGGCCTTCGCCTCGATGGCCAACCTGATCGTCGCCAGCGTGCCCGCCAGCCAGACCGGCGTGGCGACCGGCATGAACGCCAACATCCGCACCATCGGCGGCGCGATCGGCGCGGCAGTGGTCAGCGGTGTGATCACCGCCCACCCGCAGGCCAACGGTCTGCCCCGGGAGGCCGGCTTCACGACGGGGTTTCTCGTCCTCACGGCGATCGCCCTGGCCGCCGCGCTCGCGGCCCTCGCCGTCCCGTCCGCCCGGCGGGCGTCGGCCGGTCGCCGGCCGTCCGCCGCGACGATCGTCGAGTCGGAGCTAGCCGGCGAGTTCGCCACCATGCCGGCAACCCGCTGACGGAACGCGTCGCGGGGCCGGGGGGGGGGCCCCCCCGCCGCGGCGCCGTCCCGCGGACAGAGGCCCCCCCCCCCGCCGCCGG
>NZ_JBNCKJ010000004.1:0-366590 GCF_049841475.1 Micromonospora sp. DT15 | reverse complement strand
CGCGGCCCGGCTAGCCCGCCCCCCGCCCCCCACCCCGTGCGCCACCGGCGGCGGCCCCGGCCGGGTCCCCCCCCCGCCCCGCGACGCATTCCGGAGTACGCTGACCGCTCCCCGTCCGTCGTTCCTCAGGAAGCGCCCATGCCCGAGTTGCTGACCACCGACCGCATCGACGAGATCGGCAACCTGGGCTCCAAGAGCCCCGACCCGGCCGCGCTCGTCGCCGAACTGGTGGGCGCCGTCGACGAGGGGCGCGTCGACAACCCCGACGACATCGGGTCCGCCCTGCTGGTCGCCGTGGACATCCTGGAGCAGGCCGGCGACCTCGCCGACGCGCTCACGCTGGCCACCCGCGCCATCGCCGAGCAGCCGGACGACAACGCGTACGCGCGAGGGGTGCGCGGCGGCCTGCTGCTGCGCCTCGGACGCACCGACGAGGGCATGGCCGAGCTGACCGCCCTGCGTCCGCTGCTGGAGACCAACCCCAAGTCCATGTACCTGATCGACGAGCTGGTCGAGTCCGGCCACGGCGACACGGCGATGGAATGGCTCACCGGGGCGCTGGACGCCATCCTGGAACGCACCCGCACCCAGCAGCACGAATCCGAGGACGCCCAGGACGAGGCCGCCGCCATGATCTACGGCCTGGCCCAGCAGCGGCACGACCTGCGCGAAGAGCAGGGCCTACCCCACGACGAGTACGACAACCTCGCCGATCGGCTGCGCGCCGCGAGCGACCACGCGCTCGGCGCCCTCGACGACGGCCCGGCGACGCTGCTGTTCTGGCCACAGGCGGAGTTCACCGCACTGCTGCTGCGCTGGCCCACCCTCGTCGACAGCTACCCCGCCACCTGGGACGAGCACCGCGCCCAGATCGAACGCGCCCTCGTCGACGCCTCCGGGCTGGGCGGCGCCGACCTGGGGGTGGTCGTCGGCTCCGCCGCCGGGCTGGCGGCCTTCGCCGAACGCACCGGCGGCGACCCCACCAGCGAGGAAACCCTCGACGAGTACGCCGACAGCCTCGACGAGGCCGGCGTGACCGCCTGGCCGCCCGGCCGCAACGACACCTGCTGGTGCGGGTCCGGCGCCAAGTACAAGAAGTGCTGCCTGCCGCGCTCGCGCGCCTGATTGTTCCGGGCGCTCTGACCCCGACGTATGGTCGATGCGTCCGTTCGACCGTCCGGGCTCGACGATGGAGGCGATGGCGTGACCACCCACGAGCAGCACGAGACTGTCGAGGACAGCCCGGTTGGCTGGGTCGCCAGCCACATCCGGCGCTACGTACGCACCGACGGCGCCGACGGGGGCACCTTCCACGGCGTACCCTCGCTGCTGCTCACCACCCGCGGACGCCGATCGGGCAAGCTGCGCCGCACGGCCCTGATGTACGGACGCGACGGCGACAACCATCTGCTGGTGGCGTCCAACGGCGGCGCGGCCACGCACCCCGCCTGGTACCTGAACCTCACCGCCGACCCGACCGTGGAGATCCAGGTCGGCGCCGAGCGGATCGTCGGCCGGGCCCGGACCGCGACCGGCGAGGAGCGCGCCCGGCTGTGGCCAGTGATGACAAAGGTCTTCCCGACATACGCCCGCTACGCGAAGGAGACCGACCGCGAGATCCCGGTCGTCGTCATCGAACGCGAACCCACAGTCGATTGATATCCCTCAGTGCCGGGGAGGGCTAGGGTGACGGAAGGTAAGCACCCCACTCCGGCAAGGAGAACCGTCGTGCGCCGCATCATCACCACCATCGCACTACTCGGCCTGTCACTGTTCGTGGTGCTGGCGCCGACGCCGGCCAGCGCGGCAAGCAGCGTCGAAGTCACCGCCGGGACCCTTGTCGCGCGCGGCGTCGCCGTCGACCTGACCCTCACCGTGGTCTGTCAGGCCGGCATGTCCGGCACCTCGAACCTCACCCTTCGGCAGCGGTCGGGCGACCGGGTTGCGCACGGAACGGGCTGGGCGCCGCTCCGCTGTTCGGGTGAGACCCAGGTCGTGACGGGGCGAGTGTTCGCGGATGCGGGCGGCTTCGCGTTCAACAAGGGCGTGGCGCTCGCCAGCGGACACTTCGAACTGTGCGAGCAGGAGAATTGCGACTTCCTGGACTTCAACAACACGGTTCGCATCACGCGCTGAACCGATCGAGGGCTCTAGCCAGGAAAGCGGATGACCGGAAGGTCGCCGCCATCGCCGTACGCCTTGACCTCGCTGGTCAGCACCGAGCGTCGGCATCGCGACACCAAGGCTCACACGCGCTGATCGGTGGCCGGCGCGGTCCTCTTACGTTGAGCGGGTGACGGTGGCCCGACGAACTTCTGGACCGCAGGAGAGAAGTAGAAGGCGCTGACCCGCAGAAGCGATTCGACGTCACTGTCAAGATCTGGCAGTGCGGCGCTACCGGCGAAAGCGACGGTGCCGCCTCTCTCGACGGAGTGCTCGGACTTGGAACGCAGCCCTGCAGCGGTCCAGCACGCCTCGATGGCAGCCTCGGCGGCCTCTCCGGTAAGCCCCATCTTCCTGACAAGATCTCGCGCGGCGCAGATTGTTAGGTCATCGACGAAGGCGGCCAACTCGGATTGCGCGTCTCGGATCTCGATGACCCGTCGGTAGAGACGTAGTCGTACCTGCAGGACGTTGGCAACGTCGGCCATTCGGCTTGGCGGCGCGCTCAGGACCACGTCAGGCACGGACAGTTGCAGCGTATGCCACAACCGATAGAGGCGGTGCAGCCGCGCGCTGTCGCGGATATACCGCCGCGTCGGCCTGCTGACCGGTACCGCCGCGCCGATCGCAAGCAGCGTCAACCCGACGCCGAAGAGCGACTTGGAGAAAAGTACGTAGCCCGGCCCCTCCAGGAGCTCGATGTGCGCCGCGTGGGTGAGAATGAAGGCGATTCGATTGAGTATGTAGGCCAACAGGACTGACCCGCCCACGGCGGTCACCACGATGCTCCAATTACCCCTGCTGCCGAAGCGTCTCAACGCGAGCTTCCAGATCGTCAGCAGCGCCCGTGCGACAGCGGCCACGATTGCGGACTGGTAGAGAATTCCGTACCAGACGGTGTAAGGCGATTCGGCGGACTCGGTGACGAAGTCGTCACCGCCGGGATGATGTGGGGCCGCCGCGAATAGGAGACACATGCCGACCGCCGCACCACCCGGAAGCAGGAGATTGGCCTTCAACCGGTAACCCTTCCTGGGCGCGGTGGTAGCAATGGCTGCCGCGAGGCCGGAGGCGAGGTATGCCACGATCAGACCTGCGACGTTCTTCACCAGGACACTCAGGTCAACGAGACCGGTCGTCGCATCGACGGCGCGGCTGACAACTGCCAGATTGAGGGTGGCCGCGACGGCAAGTCCAGCTTGCAGCAGGAACGCCCACCTGTCCCGAGGAGATTGCCTGCTACGGCCCGCCTGGACGGCGAGCACCAACCAGAGTGCACTGACGGCAACGAATTCGATCAGGTCAGCGGTGGACATCGCGGGACGCCTGGCTGTTGAACTCTTCGAGAATGTTGGCGGGCTGAAGGCCGATTTCCGGTGACTGCATACGCTGCGCGAGCAGCGTCGCGATCACCTCCGCTTCCTGCTCGGACACCAGGGAGTAGGTCGACCTCTTGAGCACGGAGCGGACCATCTCCACATCGAGATCGGGCATGACGGCGGCGAGTGCATCAGTATCGGCGTTGCGATGACGACAGAGCATGTGCCCGATCTCGTGAAGAATGATGTGCTGCTGATGCAGCGGCCTCGTGTCCCCGTTGTAGAATATGTGATCTGCGGCCTCGGTTTCGATCCACATTCCTCCAGGAACTCCCTGGGTGCCCACCATGCTGAGTGGGTGCAAGTGCAGCGGACGTTGCCTGGCCGCGGAGATGTGCGCACATAGGGCTGACATCGTGATGAGCCGGGGAAGAGACAGCTCCTCGAGGACGCGCGCGGCCATCCGCTCAAGCCTACGCAGTCGCATGTCAGGCTCCTCAGGTCATTGCATGTCGTCAGGCATTGGGTCGATCGGCCGACGAGACGGGTCATCCCCGGACTCGGTTAGCCGGTCGATCCGGCGGGCATGTTCGATCATGCCGTTGATAGCCTCGAGACTCGGAGCGGAGAGGCCAGCAACGCGCATAGCCACATGACGCACCGACTTGTCGCTGAGCGCCGCGAGTAGCTCGAGCTGCTCATCGATCTGGCGAGCGGCCTCATTGTCCAAAAAGTAAACGGGGGAGACTCCAAAAAAACGAGCTAGAGCTTCGACGTGTCGAATGGTGGGGTTGTCACGGTGCCCCTTACGGAGCTGCCAGACATACGTATGTGAAATCATGACACCGGTGGCACGTATCCTTGTCGCGACTTCCTCATAGGAGTATTCACGACCGCCTGGGCGGACTGTCTTGAATAACCGGTCCAACTTATCAGCTATGGTCGGTCCGCGGTTGCCCACTGATCGTCACCCCCCTCATACCAGGCAGGTGCCGGGGCCCACGTCCTTGGCGTGACACCGCTGCTCAGTCCAAGTTCCCTGAGCGACGCGGCGCCCCGCACGCCTCGCCCGACCGGTCTGCCGCCTTCGTCCGACGCTTGCCGGAACACCCACCGCATGCTCAGCCAGCAGTCGCAACATGGTACTCCAGACGGCAATCATGATCATCGCTGCCGGATGCTCGTTGGCGGCTCGAACCCAAAGCCGGCGCCACGGGAGCACTTCCGAGGTCGAACGCTAGTAACACAAACGACGGCGAGGGCCGGATCCACAGGGATCCGGCCCTCGCGTTGTCAGGGGTTGAGCGTGCTGTCTCCGTTCTTCGGTTTACTTCAGAACACCCGGTCGTACAGTGTCCAGTTGACGCCGATGTGCGAGCCGGTCGTGAACGGGGCACCGCCGGGGTTGCTGTCCATGTTGTTCGGGAAGTGCCACAGCGTGCCGTCCGGCTTCGTCGCCACCAGATCGGCATGACCGTCACCGCTCACATCAGCAGCCACGACCCGGTCGAAGTCCGTCCAACCCCTCCCGATGTGCGAACCAGTCGTGAAGGGAAGGCCACCGCGGTTGCTGTCCATGTTGTTCGGGTAGTACCACAACGTACCGTCCGGCTTCGTCGCCACCAGATCGGCGTGACCATCACCGCTCACATCAGCAGCCACGACCCGGTCGAAGTCCGTCCAACCCGTCCCGATCTGCCAACCGTCGATGAACGGCCGTCCGCCGGCGTTGCTGTCCATGTTGTTCGGGTAGTACCACAACGTGCCGTCCGGCTTCGTCGCCACCAGATCAGCGTGACCGTCACCGCTCACATCAGCAGCCACGACCCGGTCGAAGTCCGTCCAACCCGTCCCGATCTGTGAACCAGTCGTGAACGGCGCACCACCGGGATTGCTGTCCATGTTGTTCGGGTAGTACCACAACGTGCCGTCCGGCTTCGTCGCCACCAGATCAGCGTGACCATCACCGCTCACATCAGCAGCCACGACCCGGTCGAAGTCCGTCCAACCCCTCCCGATCTGCGAACCAGTCGTGAACGGCGTACCACCAGGGTTGCTGTCCATGTTGTTCGGGTAGTACCACAACGTACCGTCCGGCTTCGTCGCCACCAGATCAGCGTGACCATCACCGCTGATGTCCGACACGTGCTCGCGAGTCGGCTCGACGACTCCGCCGCCGGATCCGGCGATCGGAGAGGTGAACCCGACGACCTCTCCGTTGCGGAGGGATGAGCTGCGGTCGCGTCGATGCGTGGCGTCGCTGGTGTTGCCTTCGATCGTTGTCAACTTGCCGCCCGAATAGGATTCCACGATGCCGACGTGGTCAATGTCCTCGTAGACCTTTGCATTGAATGGCGGGTTCCAGTCGAACACGACGGCGTCACCGGGCTGCGGAGTGTAGCCACTGTTTGCGGCGTGCCACGTGCCGCGATTCAACCCGTACCGCCAGAATGAGTACGCCCAGGGACTGAGACCCTTGAGGTCGGTAACGCCGCCGACCTTCCAGACATATCGCGCGAAGTCCGCGCACCAGGCGTTCTTGCGGAAGCCCGCGCGCCCACATTCGTTGTAGCCGGATACCCAGTAGCCACTGTAGAAGTTGCAACCGCTGCCCATCGGGATTTCCACGTTGCGACTGCTGTTGGCGAGCTCGGTTCGGGCGACCGAGACAATCGAGTCCCGCGAGGGGGCCGCGTGTGCGGCCGACGTTGCCACGATCGGAGAGAGCGCGGTGACGCCGAATGTCACGGCTACCAGCCAAATCCGTCGAGATCTGTTAGCGAAGAACATAGTGACCTTCCGTCGTGTGGGCGCGATGATCCAGAGCCCGTTCATTTGTCATGTGGTCGCGAGGTGTTCACATCTGGAAGACAGAGAGACGAACGGCTAGGCGATGCGGCTGTAGATCTGCCACCCAGTCCCAACCTGCTTGCCGTTGATGAAGGGCACTCCGCCCGCGTTACTGTCCATGTTGTTCGGGAAGTACCACAGGGAACCATCGGACTTGGTAGCCACCAGATCAGCATGACCGTCACCACTGACGTCAGCCGCAACCATCCGAGCGAAGCCCTGCCAGCCGGCCCCAATCTGTCGACCGTCGATGAACGGCCGTCCGCCGGCGTTGCTGTCCATGTTGTTCGGGTAGTACCACAACGTGCCGTCCGGCTTCGTCGCCACCAGATCAGCGTGACCGTCACCGCTCACATCAGCAGCCACGACCCGGTCGAAGTCCGTCCAACCCGTCCCGATCTCTGAACCAGTCGTGAACGGCGCACCACCAGGGTTGCTGTCCATGTTGTTCGGGTAGTACCACAACGTGCCGTCCGGCTTCGTCGCCACCAGATCAGCGTGACCATCACCGCTCACATCAGCAGCCACGACCCGGTCGAAGTCCGTCCAACCCCTCCCGATCTGCGAACCAGTCGTGAACGGCGCACCACCAGGGTTGCTGTCCATGTTGTTCGGGTAGTACCACAACGTACCGTCCGGCTTCGTCGCCACCAGATCAGCGTGACCATCACCGCTGATGTCAGCCGAAGCCACCAGGGAATACGCCTGCCACCCGACACCGACCTGACTCCCCAGAACGAAGGGCACGCCGCCGGCATTGCTGTCCATGTTGTTCGCGTAGTACCACAACGTGCCGTCCGGCTTCATCGCCACCAGATCAGCGTGACCATCACCGCTTACATCGCCCACGCTGCCGCCTGGCGATCGGGCCTGCTGACTCCACAGCACGCCCGAGATGATGTCCCCGTCCCTGGCCTGTGGCTGATAGGCGTAGGGCGTACCCGAGACCTGAACATCCTGACAGATCTCGCCGATCGGGTCGGTCATCCAGGTGCCAGGGCGTTCCCTGAGCATTTTGTTGAGGAAACTGTTCGTCGCGTGCACCGGGTTCATGATCTGATCGACAGTCCCCCATCCGGTTGAGGGCCGTTGTTGATAGAGACCGATGCTGTCGCGATCGCCGTACGTCAGGTTGCGAATGTCGCTCTCCACGATTGTCGTGGTGATGGCGATCGTCGCGGCGCGCCGGGCCATGCCCCGGTCCTTGACTCTGGCGACTATGACACGAGCACACGACACCTGGTATGCCGTTATCGAGTGGGCCAGCTTACCGGTCAGACGACCGTTCAACGCGGCGGCGATCTGCCCATCAGATGCGGTTGGTCCCGCCGGATCGCAGGCCGCCGTCCCAGCGGCGGAGGCGGGATCGGAGACCGTGAGGAAGGCTCCGATCGCTAGTAGCACGGATAACGGCACCGAGAAGATTTGATGCAGCGTTACACTTCTCATAACTGTCCTAAACTTGAACATAGCTATTGGCGACACGCCCTCTGGCTTGCCCTGAGCCATCACACGCGTCTAACGGATCCGTCCACCCCCGCGCAGACGGTCTTATCGGTTCTCCGATCCGGGCAATAGGCTTGAGGGTTGCGTCGAAACATCGCCCCTGCCGACCTGAAACGCTTCCGTCAGGCCAGCTGATGAAAGCTCCATCGACATAAGCGGAGGTTTATGACGGACACAATCCTCACTGCGGACACCCATCGCGTCAACGACATGTCACCTTTGCGACGCGGCGATCAGTAATTGCACCCAGCATTGCCGTCGGGACAACTTCGATCGTCTCTTCGTGCTACTGCGACCAGCCACAGATGGCGCGCTACCCGCGACTACCTTGCATAGCGGACAAGCTGGCTGATTCTGGTTCCGCCCGCTGGGCAGGTCCAGCGAGGCCCTAGTGCTGCGCCTCGCCCGCGAGGACGAGGGTCTGGCTGGAGCTGACCCCCTGCACCTGCGGCGTCCAGGGTGAGGCATTGACCGCAGCCGCGATCTACGCCACAGTTCCCTGAACTGAGATTTACGCCTGTCGGTCATGCGTAAACAGGCATGCGGCCAGTCGTACGTCCGCGTCTAACGGGGGAGATCGTTGCCAAATGACCACGTCCGCGATGGATGCTGCCAACCCACCCAATGCCGGGTGGAAAGTGTCCTTTGTCAACAACCCTGACGATCCGCAAGGCCAGCACTCGACGGTCAGCCGGCGCCGCCTGCTCACCGGCGGCTCCATCGTTGCCGCTTCGCTCCTGGGCCAGGGCCTCGTCGGAAGCTCCGCGCGGGGGGCGGCGGGCACCGAAATCTCGACCGGAAAGATCGACATCACACCGGCGGCAGGCACCTATCTGGCCGGTTACGGCGTGGACGCGCCCCGCAGGTCGACCGGAACCGCGGCCGCACTGTTCGCGCGGTGCACCATCTGGTGGTACGCGGGTTCGCCGCACGTCATCGTCAGTGTGGACGTCCTGGGCTTCGCACGCGGCATACACCGGTCGATCCGCAGCCAGGTGCTCAGCCTTGGCGTGGCGTCGGCAGACTTCGCACTGACCGCGAACCACACGCACAACGGCCCCGTGCTCAGCGACAAATTGGACCCGTTCATCGCGTACGGGATGAGCAACGCCCAGCAGGCACAGGTGCGCACCTACAGCGATGGGCTGGCGACCCGGATCGTCCAACTCGTCCGCGACACGCTCCGCGGTCCGCGGACGCCCTGCACCCTCGACTACCAGACAGTCAGCCAGCACTTCTCGTACAACCGGGAGGGGCTGCCGTACGTGGAGTCGGACGTGCCCATCCTGACTGCCCGTACACCCGGCGGCGCGCCCTTGGCCGTGCTGTTCAGCTACGGGTGCCACCCCGTGGCGGCCGGGCCTCAGACTCTGTTCGACCCGGACTACCCCGGGGACGCGGTTTCCAGGGTCGAGGCCGCGACCGGTGCCTTCGCGCAGTTCCTGCTTGGGGCGGCCGGCGACCAGAACCCGTCGGGCACACGGGGCTGGGCACAGCGAAGCATGCGGGGAGGTGAACTCGCCCAGGCCGTCACGAGCGCAGTCGCCCGGCCTGGCAATCCGCTCACTGGCCCGACAACCACCCACTACCGCGAGGTGAGCCTGCCGCTGGACGTGACACCGACCGCGGACAACCTTCGGCAGTTGTCTGCGGTCTACGGGGCGCGGATGGCCAACACTGGCCTACCGGGCTATTACCGACGTCACGCGCAACAGATGATCTCGCAGGTTGAGGCCGGCACGTTCGCGACGTCGATCCCCCTGCCCATCCAGTCCTGGACGTTCACCGGCGCTCCAAGTGTGCGGCTACTGCTGGCCGGTGGCGAGATCGTTTCCGGGTACGCCGTCTACTTCCGTGCGCGGTATGGCACGTCGAGTCGCCTGCTCTTCGCCGGGTACGCGAACGAGGTACCCGCGTACCTGCCCAGTGATGAACTGCTTCGCATGCCTTCAACGTACGCCGGCGGCATCGACAGTGATTTTCCGGGCATCGCCGGTGGTTCGATGACGGTCTACGGCTGGCTCGGGCATTTCAGGGGTAAGCCTGATGCGAGCTCTCCCGACGGGGTGGAGCAGATCCTCATCAACGCGCTCGACGCCGCACTAACGGCGGCGTAGCGAGTCTGTCCACCAGCTGAACTCAGCGGGTTCTCGGTCGCGCCGACCCACAAATTTCTCGGTCCGCATCCGCCGGCTGTAGTGACGCCCGTCGAAAGGCTGGCCTGCGACGCATTGTGGGCCGAGAGGAAGGAATTTCTCGGCCTTGGAACAGATCACCACGTCGTTCAACCTGGAGGTTCGCATGTTAAGGCGACTCATCGCCCTGTCCACGGCGGTCGTGACCCTGCTCCTGGTCTCGGTCTCGGTCTCGTCACCGGCGGCTGCCGCCGGTTACATGTTCAAGCCAGGACACCCGATGTTCCTGAATCAACCAAAGGGTCCAAGCTTCTGCACCGGCGGCTACGCCGTTCGGGGCACGTCCGGCATGTTCGTCGTGACCGCTGGTCACTGCTTCGGTTTCGGCATGCCGCAAGCTGATCGGCGCGTTGTCTACGGCACCGACGCCCGCTACGGCACCATGATCAGAAATGATTACGTCGGCGACTGGAGTACCCACAACAGTTTCGACGGTGCATTGGTCAAGCTCGACGCAGGCAACGATGCCCAGCAGATCGTTGTCGACCCGCTCAGCGGCAGGTCACCAGGTAACGGACGGGTCATGGGTTACTACCGCAATAGCGCGCTGAGCCAGGGCTTCGTCATCGGCAAAATGGGCCGGAGAACTGGTTGGACCGAAGGTCGCGTGACGAGCTGGCAGGAGGTGCCGTACAACGGCGCAAAGGAATATCTGCTGTGCTCGACCGTTCCGGCGGGACCCGGTGACAGCGGAGGACCGGTGTGGCGATTGGACGCCAACGGAGTCATGGCGATCGGGATGGTGATTGCCGGGCCGGAGGATGGCAGCGGTATGTGTTTCAAGCCCATCGAGAACATCCTCAACCGGTTCGGAGCCTGGCTGCCGGTATTCAGCGCCAACGGCAAGGCGGCCGAGCCCGTTGTGGTGAGCGAGCGCACTGGGCAACCGATTCCGGTCAACCCCACACCGATACCGGTCAAGCCCTTCTAGCTGACACGGGCGCCTCGCTTAGGTCGGTCCTCGGCCGGTGGTAGCGGCCCTGCGGTCGTCGCCGATCGTATAACGGAGCGTGGCATCGCCAGTCCCCGGCGAACCTTCACGAAGCGCGGTCGTCGTTGTTCGAGGCGCGGATGGACGCACCGACCAACGACGACCGCCGCCGTGACACGGCTGGTTCAAGATCACCTGATAGCAGGCAGCCCTGGCCCAACGCCACTGCCGACGCTGACCAAGATTTGCGCGGACACCACTCGCAGGAAGTCGTGTGGGTCACTCGTGGCATAACAGAACACCGGTCGGCGGTGATTGTTCGAAAGCAGACCGGTTTCAACAGGCGCGGACGAAGTGCGCCACCTTGACGACCAGCATCAAAGAGGCTCGCCTATCACGGCGTACTTGATGCTGATCCGGCTGCGGCAGCAGCAGCCAGCAAGGTACCCGCAGCCGCTTTCACAGTCATCGGCAAGAACTCCTGGAAGCTCGCGTACGCCGCAGCCGAGGTCCACCACCCGATCGACTCGCTGCTAAGGTGCTGGCGGCGCGGTGCAGGCGGCGGTGCCTGGTTCCGATTCGCCCTATCGAGTCGTCGAGCGACCGCAGACCGGATGACTGGTTCACCGCTGCGGGTGGTTGGTGGGTTGCGCTGCCACCACCCGTGGTCAGTTTCCCAGCGCTCGGACCTTGGCGATCGTCTCCTGCACGTGCTGCTTGGCCGGGTCGCCGCCCTGAGACGCCTGCGCGAGCGCCTGGCGGTATGAATCGATCATGCCGACTAGCGGACCGGCGGCCACACCCTCCAGCGCGCCGGCGACGAGTGCCCGTGCCTCGGCTGCGTCCTGTGCTGCCGCTGCGGTCTTGGCCTTCGCCTCGTCCAGCTTCTGCGACGCCGCCGCCAACCTCGCGATGATCTGTGCTGCGCTCACGCGCACCTCCCCGTGATCGACCATCGCCTCCACCACCGCACCGGCAGAGACCACATGGGAGCGTACGAGATTCGCGCACCCAGCGCGACCGCGTGATCGCTCTCTCGTCACGACGAGCAGCAGATCCCTCAAACTCATGCCACGTTAGGGGACCGCAACTGCTCACTGCTCAGCGACAAAGACACCCAGTCCGTGAACGCCTTCGACGAGACCTTGAGTCTGCAGGACGAGAATCGCCTGCCGCACTACACCAGCCGAGACGTTGTGCTCAACACGAAGCTGGGAGGTGGATGGCAGCTTGTCACCTGGGGCGAGTTCACCGGACGCGATCTGCTCTCGGATTTGGTCCGCGAGCTGCGCCCATTTGGGCTTGGCGGGCATGTCGTCTCCCTGGTCTGCACCGCCATTTGATCACACCCAACTAGTCAGTACAAGAACGGACTAGTCTGTCGTTGACTTGTACAGACTAGTGTGACAAAGTTCGAATCGACCGGCTCCCTGGTCTGCAAACCCGGAGCTGGTTCGTTCCCACCGCGCAGGAAGCGCCCGGTCGGTCGGTCCCCCCGTTCGGCCGGGCGTGCCGGGGCGTGCCCGCACGCCGCCCCAATGCAAGAGCCGTGAACAGCTAGGAGACGACCCGACGGGAGCCCCCGATGCCCGATCGACCCGACGAATCCCCCACCGACCCACCAGCCCCGGCCTCACCCGAGCAACGCCACCGCCTCGTGTCCGATCAGGACGTCGAGGACGCCGACGACGTCCTCTTCGCCCATCCGCCCCGGGTCGTCCGTCGCTGGCTCTGCGATTGCGGCGTCGACTACCCCTGCACCGACGTGCGCTTCGCCCTGCTGGTGAAGTCCAGTGCCGAGGCGGGCGAGTGAGCACCGATGCCGTGGATGACCTGCGTGCTGCCTGGCTGGCCACGATCTCGGCCACCGATCGGGCCGGCGCACAGTTGCACGGCGTGGGGCCGGCCGGCCGGCGGCTGCCCTGGCAGGATGCGGTCACGGAGTGCTGGCGGGCGTTGAGCCTGGTCTACGCCGGCTTGGCCGCCGATCGGGGTTCACCGGGAGGTTCGGTCGGAGAATTGCTCGCCGGTCTGCGCGCCGCCCGGGTCGACGCGGACCGGGCTGCCGGGCCGGCCGCCCGTGTCCGTTGGCGGTTGAGCGCGACCGAGGACCGGCTGCGGCGTACCCGGAAAGGGGTCGACGCGGTCGCGGCTCGGCACTTCGCGGCTGCGATCACCCGCTTGGACTTGGTCGTTGCCCGGCTCGCGGTCGGAGGTTGCCGGATCGACCGGTCGGTGGCGGCACTGACCGGAGAGTCAGCGGCACCGCCCCCGCCAGCCCGGCCCACCGGCCACCGCGACGCCGACCACGACAACGGCAGGGCCGGCGACGCCGAGGTGATCGCCTGCGGCTGCCGGGCGGCGAGTGTTCTGGTGACCAGGCGGCATCGACTGACCAGGCCACGCCCACACCGGAGGGCACTAACGATGATCAGGGAGCGACGATGGTGACGGACCCGCACGCGGCGTTACGCGGCCTGCTGACCGGGCGGCTGCGCGGCCACGAACGGCGGCTGGGCCGGTTCGCCGAGTCGGACTGGCTGCGGTACGCGGACCTGCTCGCCGGTGCGCTGTTGGTGGCGGTACGACGGCGGTTCGTCGCGGGGCAGGATCGCGCGCCGGTGATCCGGTTCGTGGCGTCCGCTCGGGAGCGCTACGACGCGACCGGGCGCGACGTCGACCCGTTGCTGGCCGAGGCGCTGGTGTGGGCGGCGCTCGGTGAGCGTCCGCCCGTGCCCCACGACGCGGCGGCGATCGTCGCGCGGACGGTGTTGCTGCTCGGCCTGCTCGAAGACGAGGGTCTCACCGACCGCGAACTCGACGAAATCCTCGTGGCCGCCGCAGGCGCTGCCGACGACTCTGCGCTCGACGCGGATCGGCAACCGGCAGGCGCACCTGCCGAATCCGACCGGCGGTGAGCGCGACAGAGCAGAAGATCGACACGAGATAGCTGAAGTCGGGGTATCCCGCTGACACGGATACCCCGACTTCAATGAACCCGAGTGGATCAAGCCCGCCGACGGACCGGGCAGGCCAGCCCGGCGGGCCAGGCAGTCGGGGCGGGACGTTACGGCGACGGCGGGCCGCTCTGTGCACGGGTGATGAGATCGTGCAACGGCTTGGTGCCGCTGCCGACCATCACACCGGTCACGACGGCGTCGACCCAGACCGCCACCCCGTTCCAGTTGGCACCGGCTACCGCGTGCAGAACGTAGAACCCGCCGGAGCTGGACGCCACGGTGGCCAACCCGCTGGCGAGACCCCACGCGACGATGGTGCGGTTCGCCTTCGCCCGTGCGACCTTGGCCGTGGCCACGGCGACCGCCTCGCGGTCAGTGTCCGAGGGGCCGTCGACCCGGCTGTTCACGTCGGCCACCGTCTGGGACAACGCAGTCTCGGCGGCGCGCCCCGGCAGCCACCGCGAGAACGGTTCGAGGATCCGCTCGACCGCGGCGGCGAAGACCAGCAGGGTGAGGAAGACCCCTGTGGTGTCCTCGGGCTGGATCTTCGCCGCGGAGGCGCCGCTGCGCCAGATCATCCAGCCGGCGGCAGCGCCGACGGCGATCAGCCCGAAACCGGCGACCACCGCGCCCGCGCCGGCCTGCTGCGACGCGGTGACGACCGACAGCCCCGGCTCCTGCTCGGAGCGAGGCGTCGAGGGGGCATCGGTGTTGACAGGCGAAACGGCGAGCCCGCCCCCTGCCGACGTCGGCTCAACGTGGAGGGCCGGGACAAGCCCAGCCACCCCGACCTGTCAGCGCAGGCCGCGGACCAGCAGCAGGTAGGCGCAGTAGGCCATCGGTACCAACAGGAAGCAGATCAGGAACCCGAGCGGCAGGTACCGCGGCGGGGTGCCGGCGACCATCGCGGGCCGCCCCCACCGGCCCAGCACCAGGTACCCGCCGAAGAACGCCACCGCCGGCAACCCCGCGCAGATCCACGCGCCGAGGGTGAAGCCGTCGACCAGACCGACCCCGGAGGCGAGCACCAGGATCAGCACGAGCACCCCGGCGGCAGCCCCGCACGCCGCGTAGACGGCTACCGCGCGGGCCAGCGGCGACCACGTCGGCAGCAGCACCGGCCGCTGGGCCAGCAGCTCCGCCTGCTGCCCGTGCCGGTCGGCCTCGTCGGCCATCCGCCGGGCCAGCTCCAACTCCACCACCGGGTCGGCCGCCGCCGTGCGCTGCGCGGGCACCCCGCCGCCCGCCGGGCTCACCGCCGTCGGCAGCGCCAGCCGCGCCTCCCCTACCGGCAACTGGGGGTACGCCCCGACCCCCGCCCGCCCCGGCACGCCGGCTGCGCCGGCGGATCCCCCGTCCCCGGTTCCGGGCGCGGTGGGAGCGCCAGCAGCGAAGGGCGGGCCGGAGCTGGGAGCGGTGGGCGACCCGGCGCCGGTCGGTGGGCCGGGCCAGGCAGCTGTCTCACCCGGCGTCCCCGGGCCAGGGCCAGGGGCGGCGGGTGGCTGGTCGATGCCGATGGCTCGGCCGAGCTGGTCGAGGCGCTGCCCCTGGGCGGTCAGCCGCTGCTGGAGGTAGTCGACGGCGGCGTGCAGGTCGCGGCGGCGCGCGGATTCGGCCGCGGCGTGTTGTTCCCCGGCGCGGTGCTGGTCGGAGAGTTGTCGGGCCAGCGCCGCGTACTCCTCGAAGGACACTGTCACCGCTCCCCGTCCGGGTCGTGCCCGTCGCCGACGAACGGGACGATCAGCCGGGTGCGCTGGTCGTGCCGGTCGATCAGCAGCGCCCGGTCGGGGCGGGGCGTGTAGGTCAGGTCGTGCGCCCCGAGGTGCAGGGCCAGTTCGGCGCCGGGCACGTTGAGCGCGACCAGGCAGGCGACGTCGTCGCGGTTCTGGGTGCCGCCGAGGTCGTCGCCGAGCCGGCGCAGCCCCCGCCACCAACCGAGCAGGTGCACTCCCTGCCCGGGGCCCTGGCGCAGGACGGTGCGCAGGTCGTCCAGGCCGGAACGGAACGTGCCGGGGTCGGTGGCACCGAGGACGGGCGCGGCGGCGTCCATGCCGAACACCACCAGGTACTCGCGGCCGCCGGGTTCGGCGGCCAGCGCGGCGATCCGGTCGCGCAGCCCGGCCGCGTCGAGGCGTCCGACCGGGTGGCCGGCGGTGCGCAGGACGGCTTCGGTGTCGTCGGCGACCGCGTCGGCGGCGCCGACCAGACAGGCCAGCTCGAACCGGGCGTCGCCGGGGGTGTGCTGGCGGGCCAGGCTGAGCGTCGCGGCCCGCAGCACGTCCGCGCCGGTCGGCGCGGTGCCCACCACGGCGAGGTGCCGGCCGGGGGTGGTGTCCATCAGGAACAGTGCTGTCGTGCCGTGCACGTCGACGGTCCGACCGACCAGTGCCATCGGGCGTCGACCACCAGGACGCAATCCGGCGAACGTGCTGTCGTCCTCGATCCGCGCGGCTTCGTACCCCTTGAAGACCGCTGGGGCCCGCGAGCCCGGCGGGCGGGCCTGCCACAGGTCGTGGCGTAACGCGGCGAGGTCCGCCGTGGCGGCGTGCGCGTCGGGGAAGCGCAGCACGGTGTCGGCGCCGACCGCGCCGGCGGCGGTGTTGACCACGGCGGAGCCGACCGGCAGGGCCGCGGCGGAGTCATTGAGCTGGTCGAGCACCCCACCACCGCCGGGCAGCGCCACCCGCAACGCGAACTGCCCGAAGATCGCCTCGGCCCGCCCGTAGAGGGCTTCGATGCCGGTCATGCTCTGGCTGGCCAGCACCAGGTGGATGCCGTACGAGCGACCCTTGCGGGCCAGGTCCTCCAGCAGGTCGACGGCCTCCCGGGCCAGCGCGTCGTTGCCGGCGAGCAGCACGTGGAACTCGTCGACGACCGCCACGATGCGCGGCAGCGGATTGTCCCGGGGCAGGTCGGCGAGCTTGGTGACGCCGTGCCGCTTGAGCGCGGTGGCCCGGCGCTGCGCCTCCCGGCGCAGCTCGCGCAGCACGGCGAGACCGTACTCGCGGTCGGACTCGATGCCGACGGCACGGGCGTGCGGCAACCAGGACGGGTCCCGGTCGGTGGGCACGAACTCGGTGAAGCTCACGCCCTCCTTGAAGTCGAGCAGGTAGAGCTGCAACTCGGCCGGCGAGTAGCGGGCGGCCAACCCGTAGAGGACGTCGAGGAGAAAGACGGTCTTGCCGGCGCCGGTGCGCCCGCCGACCAGCCAGTGCGGGGTGGCGTCGTCGAAGGCGAGCGTCAGCGCGGTATCGAAGGCGGCAGCGCCGCCGACCCGGCCGACCACCGTACGCAGGCCGTTGCCGGCGGACTCGGCCCAGCGCCGTTCGGGCAGCAGGTCGGTGAAGGGCAACGCGTCGGCGCGACGGGTGGCGGTGCCGAGGTGCTCGGCGAGCGCGCGGACCGACGCCGGCGGTGGGTCGCCGTCGAGCAGGACGGGTGCGGCGAGCCCGCTGCCGTCGGCGCTGAACGGGGTGCCGGGTGGGTCGCCGACGTGCGCGTACCCCTGGTTGAGCCGCACGGCTGTGGTGCCGCCCAGCGGGGGCGCGGTCTCGCCGGGCAGCCGGGACGGGTGGCCGGCGAGCAGCACGCACACGGCGGCGGCCGGACCGGCGTGGGTGAGCGCGGCGAGCCGAGCCAGCTCGCGGGGCGGTGGCGCGGCGGTGGCGACCACCACCAACAGACGACGGGCCGCGGGCTGGCCGTGCTGCGCGGCACGGGCGTGCTGCTCGGCGGCGTCCAGCAGCGCGGCCACCTCGGCCTCGCCGGTGGCCGGCGGGTCGAGCACCCCGGCGTCGAGCAGTGGTCGCAGCGGGCCGAAGGTGGCGCCGAGCGCGGCCGTGTCGATGCCGGCGACGCGGACCTGGCCGGGCGGCGCGGTGGCGACCAACCGCAGCACCAGCGCCCGCAGCAGCCCGGCGACCTGCGGGTCCCGGGCGTCGGTGTCCAGGGCGAGGTGGTGGCCGCCGCCGAGCGGGACCAGCACCGGAAAGCCGCCGTCCGCTGTGGACGCCTCGCCGATCCGCACCGCGGCCGGCTCGCCTGTCAGCGGGGTGACGCCCGGGGCCGGGGTTGCCAGGGCACCGCCGAGGCGGGCGAGGCGGGTCACCAGGTCGTCGGCGCCGGCCGGCGCGACGGCGGTCGGTGCCGCCCCCAGGGCGTTGCGGGCGGTGTCCAGATGCGCGCGAGCCGCCCGGTGGGAGTTGACCGCCTGCCCGTACGCCGACGCGAGCCTGCCCACCCTCTGCCCCCAACGCCACGGCCGCCTGGTCCCAGGAACCCTAACGGACACCGGTGGCACCCGGACAGTCCTGCGAGGACGTGTCACACCGGACCGGTCAGGCGGGGCCGCACGCCGCCGGGCCGGACCCGTCGGCCGCCCCGCAGCGGAACACCTCAACCGGCGCCGTCGCCACGTCGGGCAGCTGCTCGACCCGCATCAGGGCCAGTCGCTTGTCGACCGGCTCCCCCGAGTCGGGCGTGAACCGGATCAGCCCGGCCACCCCCGGGTAGCCCTGCCCGGCGTTCTGCCGGAGCACCTCCGCGTGCACGGCCACCGGGTTGACCGAGTCCGGCTCCCAGCGTTGCCGCGGGTCGGCGTGGTGCAGCCGGGCGGCGAGGCTCTCCACGGCCCGGATGAGCATCATCGACGCGTCGTAGGCGAGACTGACCCGCTCACCGACCTGTTCTTCGGAGTCGGGCCGGCAGCGCGGCGGGTCGAGCAGGTCGTCGGCCTGGATCAAGGACAGGAAGCTCGCCCGGGCGTCGTCGTCGCGCCGGTCCTGGGCGGCCCGCAGCACCGCGCAGGTGGCCAGGGACGCCTTGGAGACATACGTGACGGGCAGGTTGCCGGGCGCGGCGGCGCGCAGCCCCGGGTTGGCCATGTAGCGGTTGACCGAGTCGTCGGCGACGAGGTGCCGGGGCGGGTTGCCCCCGCACTCGCGCAGCGCCCGCAGGAAATCGTCGAACTCGGACCATCGACCGGCGTAGAAGAGCAGCCCGGGGTAGCCACACTCGTCGGTCAGCCGCTGCCCGGTGATCCACTCGTCGAGGCGGGTGACCCGGGGGCCGAACTGTTGTCGGAGCCCGTCGACGAGCGTGCCCACGTAGAGGTCCTCGGTGAGCGTGCTGCCCTCAAGGGTGGTGTAGAAGACGTGCGCCTCGTCGACCTTCAACACCTGCTTGGCGTACGCGTCGACCAGCTTCACCTGGTCCTTGTTCGGGGCGGAGATCTGGAGGTAGAGGCGGGAGTTGGCGTCCATCCGGTCGGCGGAGAGCGTGGGTGCCAGCACCGGCAGCCCGATCTTGTTCAGCTCGCGCAGCGCGCGGGCGGTGCTCGTCCGGCTCTCCACCAGGCCGACGACCCCGAGCACAGTGGGGTCGTCCCGGGCCAGTTCGGCCAGCATCGCCACCGCCCGGTCGGCGTAGATCATCTGGGGGCCGGCGTTGGCGACCACGATCCGCAGTAGCGCGGCGCCGTCGGCGTCGGCCGACTCCTTCAGCAACGCGTACTGGGCGGTGGCCATGCCTTCGAGCTCCTCGCGCTCGGAGACGTAGGACACCTCGTCGGCGCGGGTCCGGTTGCCGGTCAGGGTGCCCAGGTAGACCAGGGTCAGGAAGGGCCGGCGCCGGTCACTGCGCTCCCAGACCTCCTCGGCGGCGCGGTTCTGCGCGAAGATGCGCTGCTGGATCTTTCGCAGGCCCTCCTGTCCGGGGTCGTTGTTGAACACCTGCGCGGCGCTGTCGCTGTAGCCGACACACTCGCCGCTGGCGACCACCTCGACCGAGACCCGGCCACCGGTCAGCGACGGGTGGCAACCCAGCCCCCACCGACTGTCCGCCCAGACGCACAGCCCCGCCACCAGTACCAGGCAGAGCGCCGTCGGGAGGAATCGCCGCGACCACCAGGGCGGGTCGGGCGCGGAGAACGGCAGGCCACCGCCCCGCGACGGCCGACCGGCGTCGGTGTCGTCGGGCTGCAACGCCACCAGCCAGGTGGCCGGGCGGCGCAGCCGTCGCATCTCCGGCAGCGCCCCGGCCCACTCGTCGTACGCCTCGTCGGCCTCGGTCAACGGGTGCGGTTCGGGCAGGTCCGGTGGGGGTTGCCCACCGGACGCGACGATCAGCAGCGGGTCGTTGCGGCCGGTCTCGGTGCGAACGTCGCCGATCAGGCGGACGAGTTCCCCGCCGACGTTGCCGGGGGCGACGTGATCGATCAGCAGAGCCGGGTACGCGGTGCGCCGCCAGTCCGACGGGCGCCACGGGCGACGCCGGTACGCCTGCCGCAGGTCCTCCAGGAACGCGTGCAGCAGCAGCTTGTTGACCTGGTCGGGTTGCTCGCCGTCACGCCAGCCGGCGGTGAGACGCTCGGCGAAACCGAGGAAGGTGACCGATTGCCGGGGCGCCAGATACTGCTGGCGCATGAACCAGTTGTAGTGCCGCCCGAGCACCGGCACCCGACCGGAGACGGCAGCCCGGAAGACCACCCCCGGCACGGCGCGACGGACCAGCCAGAGCAGCACCTGCGAGACGATGCTGACCGCGTCGCCGCCGGAGGGCGCCGCCTCCGGCGTGCGCGGGCCCCTGCGGTCGCGCAGCCGGCGGACCAGGGCCGCTCGGCTGTCGTCGGCGTCGATGCCCAGGTTGAGGCTCTGCTGCATCAGCCAGTCGGCGAGCGGATAGTGCCGGAAGCGCAGCCGGGCGGCACCGAATGCCTCCAGGGAGAGCTGCCTGTGCAACTCGCGCAGCAGCGCCGGCACGTCCCCGGCGCCGGGCGGCGCGTCGGCGTCCAGCACGGCGTGCGGGACCCGCCGCCGGGGGCCCTGGCCGAGGAACCGGCGCAGCGGCACCATCAGATCCGCGGTGTCGGAGCGGACCAGCCACAGCAGCGGCAGCCGGCGCTCGCCGCGGCGGGGTCGCCGCAACAGTCGGGCGAGCAGCGTGAACAACTCCAAGCCGCCGGCCGGCAGGCGTTCCCGACCAGCTGTCGACTGTCGTTGGCCGGTCAACTCCCGCCTGGGTAACTCCGAGCGCCGCACGTGTCACCTCCGATCAACACAGTGTGACCTTGCGGTGCAACGCACGCCAGAGGACGACGACCGACGATGGGTGTGGCGGCCAGCGACGTTCACAGTTGTCGATTAGGTTGACCTGGCGAACACCCGATGGAGGGAGTCCACCCCGTGCGACGAGTCCTCACGGCGGCCACCACCGCCCTGACCCTCACCACCGCCGGCACCATGCTCGCCGGCACCCCCGCCCAGGCCGCCCCGACGGGCTGGGGCCGTCCGGTCGTCTCCGCGGCGCCGCAACCCGGCGCGCCCGGACTGGGCGACAGTTACTTCCCCGACTACGGCAACGGCGGCTACGACGTCGAGCACTACGACGTCCGGCTGCGCTACGAACCGGCCACCGACCTGCTCACCGGCACCACCACGATCCTCGCCACCGCCACTGAGGACCTCTCGACGTTCAATCTGGACTTCCTGCTCGACGTCGAGTCGGTCCGGGTCAACGGTTGGGCGGCGAGCAGCACCACCGCTGGGGCGCACGAGTTGGTGGTCACCCCGGCCCGCACGGTGACCCGGGGCCAACAGCTCACCATCGTCGTGCGGTACTCCGGCATCCCGTCGGAGGCCCTGGTCAACGGCTACACCGGCTGGACGCGTACCGACGACGGCGCCCTCGCCGTCAACGAGCCCGAGTCGGCGTGGTGGTGGTTCCCGAGCAACGACCACCCTCTGGACAAGGCCACCTACGACATCTCGGTCTCGGTGCCCACCGGCGTCGAGGTGATCAGCAACGGCGTGCAGCCGAGGCCGCCGCTGGCCGAGGCCGGCAACCGCACCCGGTGGATCTGGCGGACCACCTCCCCCACCGCCACCTACCTGGCCTTCATGGCCATCGGCCAGTACGACATCGTCACCGACACCACCCCGGGTGGCCAGCCGGTGATCAACGCGTACAGCACGTCGCTGGGCGCGCTCGGGCCGGCCGCGCGGGCCAGCATCGAGCGGACCGCCGAGATCGTCGACTGGGAGAGCGGGATCTTCGGCCCGTACCCGTTCGAGGCGCAGGGCGGTGTGGCCGGGCCGATCGACGGCATCAGCTTCGCCCTGGAGACGCAGACCCGCCCGGTGTACGGGCCGGGCTTCTGGCGACGCGGCGCCAACACCTACGTGGTGACGCACGAGCTGGCCCACCAGTGGTTCGGCGACTCGGTCTCGGTGGCCGACTGGCGCAACATCTGGCTCAACGAGGGCTTCGCCTCGTACGCCGAGTGGCTCTGGTCGGAGGAGCAGGGCGAGGGCACCGCCCAGGAGGTCTTCGACTTCACCTACGCCAGTTACCCGGCTGACGACGGGTTCTGGCAGGTGCTGCCCGGCGACCCGGGTGCCGCCCGGGTCTTCGACAACGCCGTCTACGACCGGGGTGCGATGGCCCTGCACCAGCTGCGGCTGGCCGTCGGTGACGACGCGTTCTTCGAGATCCTGCCGACCTGGACCGCCGAGCGCCGGTACGGCAACGGCACCATCGAGCAGTTCCAGGCCCTGGCCGAGCGGGTCTCCGGACTGGACCTGGACGACCTGTTCACCACCTGGCTGTTCACCGCCGGCCGACCCGAGGTGGCCAGCGCCGCCCGGAAGGCCGCCCCACCGACCGAGCCCAAATCCTGGTCCAAGATCCGCGACTCCCACGAGCTGATGTCCCACTAACCCCCCACCCCGCCACGCCACGCCACGTCGATCATGGAGTTGTGGTGCCTGACATATCAGGCAAGGGCGTATCTTCTGCCCACCACAACTCCATGATCGACCGGCGGGGGTCGCGCGACCGGGCCGGCGGCGGGGTTACGGGGTTGCGGCTTCTACGGCGCGGATGTGCCGGTACGCGAACCAGAGCGGCGGGAACGCCCCGACCGCGAAGGACAGGTCGACAAGCGTCCAGAACCAGGGGATGTCCCGGATCGGGCCGCAGATCAGCGCCAGCGGAACGATGCCGGCGCAGGCGATCATGCCGACCTGCACCACCCAGACGTTGCGCACCGGGTCGCGCAGCGGCCCCCAGAAGGCCACTGCCAGCACCAGGTGGGCGAAGGCCAGCCAGTCGGTGCCGTAGAGCAGGAACGGGTAGTCCTCGCCGGCCGTCACGAGCCCGGTGTGCACCCGCTCGATCCAGGCGACCAGCGCGGGCAGTTGGTCGGCGAGCGGATCCAGTACGCGCAGCAGCCAGCGCACCTCGATCTCCAGCGGAAACGCTGTGACGCCACTCAGGAAGAGCCCGATCAGCACGATCCACAGCCATCGGCGGGTGCGCCGTAGCCGCTCCTCATTGTCCATGATCGCAGCGTAACGATGATCTTCAGTCTGCTCTGTCCCGGAAGCGGGCCGCCGAGGGTGACCGCTGTCTCAGCGGTTCGCCACCGGCCCGACGGTGGCCAACTCCCGCAGCCGGACCCCGCCCGACCGCTTCGCACCGGCCTCGGCGGGCACGATGACGCAGACCGCACCGGTGGGCCGCACGATGCGGGCGGCCCGGAACGCCGCTCGTCGTACCGGATGGCGGGGTCGCGGAACGACGAGCGCGAGGGTCGCCGCGCGGCCGCGCTGCCGATCCAGGGCGACGCCCGCCGCCGTCGTGGCGATCGCCGCTGCGGCTCCGGCGAGGACGAGGGTCTGCCGGGGCCCGGCATGTTCGGCGAGCCAGCCGAGCAGCGGGGCGCCGACCGCGGCGGAGACCGAGCCGGTGACCGCCAGGGCGGCGAGCACCCGGCCCCGCATCGCGCCGTCGGTGTCGAGCTGGGCGCGGGTGCCGACGGTGGTGTCGATGACCACCGCGGCGGCGGCGATCGGCAGGATCACCGCGGCGAAGCTCCAGGTGCCGGGCGCGAGGCCGGCGACGATCTGCAACCCGCTGGCGAACAGGCCCGCGACGACGAGCGTCCGGTAACCCAGGGAACGCCGCCGGGCCGCGACGAGCGCGCCCACCACGGTGCCGACCGCGAACACCGTCGACAGCAGGCCGTACCCGGAGGCGCCGGCGTCCAGCGGCCCGTCGCTCATGGCGGCCATGGTCACCTGGTAGTTGCGGCCCAGGCTGCCGAGCACGAACGACAGGGCGAGCGCGAGGAGCAGCACCGGCTGCCCGCGCAGGTAGGCGAACCCGGCGCGGACACCTCCCCGCGTCCGGCCGGCGTCCGGGACCGGGAGGCCGGGCACGCCTGTCGGGCGTACGGCGAACAGCGCCACCACCACTGCGGCGAAGCTGACCGCGTTGATGCCGAACAGCAGGGCGGGTCCGACGGCGGCCACCACCACGGCGCCGAGGCTCATGCCGAGGATGCGGCCGGCGGAGTTGCTGAGCGAGCCGAGCGCCAGCGCGTTGCCCAGCGTCTCCCGGTCGACGAGGCTGGCGGCCCAGCGTCCCATCACCGGGCCTTCGATCGCCGAGACGGCACCGGTGGCCAGCGAGATCGCGAAGATCAGCGGCAGGCCGCCGACCCCGGTCAGGGCGACCGCCGCCAGTCCGGCGGCGAGCACCGCGTGGGCGCACTGGGCGGCGATCAGCAACGGGCGGGCGGGCAGCCGGTCGGCCAGCACGCCACCCCAGACGCTGAGCAGCAGCGTGGGCGCCGCCTGGAGCAGTACGGCGAAGCCCATTGACGTCGCGGAGCCGGTCTCCTTCAGGACGTACCAGTTGACCCCGAGGACCTGCATCCAGGTGCCGATGACGGAGACGAAGCCGGCGAGCGCCCAGATCCGGTAGTTGCGGTGGCGCAACGCGGCGAAGGTGGCACCTCTGGCCACGACGAACCTCCAGCGATCGGCAGCATGATCATTCACACCGATCGCGGGGCGGTTCGGCAGCCGGCAAGTCTTGCCGGCTTAAACCTTTTTGCCCACATTTGTGAGCGGCTTCACCAGCGGGAATGCCCGGCCGATGCGGCGGCGGACCTGCCGCACCGACCGGACGCCCGCACCTCAGCGAGCGGCGAGAGCCTGCGCGGCTGGGCCCACCGGGGCCGGCAAGGCACCGACACCGCCCAGATAGCCGTGGATGGCCGCGGCGACCGCCCGCCCCTCGGCGATGGCCCAGACGATCAGCGAAGCGCCCCGGTGCATGTCACCAGCCACGAACACCCCGTCGGCGTCGGTCTGCCAGTCGTCGCGGGCGTCGATGGCGCCCCGCGGGTTGCGGGCCACGCCGAACTGGGCCAGCAGCGGCTGCTGCTCGGTGCCCTCGAAACCGATCGCCAACAGCACCAGATCGGCCGGCAACTCCCGCTCGGAGCCCGGCACCACTGTGACGACCCGCCGGCCGTCGCGCTTCTCCACTGTCACCTCGGCGATCCGCACCGCCCGCACCTGGCCGGTGCCGTCGTCCACGAACTCCTGCACCGCCACGGCGAAGACCCGCTCGCCACCCTCCTCGTGCGCCGGGTAGCTACGCAGCACCCACGGCCAGGTCGGCCACGGATCCCGTGCCTCGTCGCGCTCCTGCGGCGGCTGCGGGTACAGGTCGAGCTGGTGCACGCCCGCGGCGCCCTGGCGGTGCGCGACGCCGAGACAGTCGGCCGCCGTGTCACCTCCGCCGATGATCACCACGTGCTTGCCGGCCGCGTCGATCGGCGTGCCGTCGGGCAACACCGCGGGCGCCAGCCGACGCTCGGCGGTGGCCACCACGCCGGCCTGGTCGGTGGCCGCCGTGGCGACCGCGCGATTCGCCGCGACCAGGTGCGCCATCGCCTGGTGTACGCCCCGAAGCGCCCGCCCCGGGGTCTCCGGGGTGTCCCGGCCCTGCAACGCCCCACAGGCCAGCAGCACCGCGTCGTGCTCGGCGCGCAACTGCTCGGCGGTGACGTCCACGCCGACGTTCACGCCGGTGCGGAACCGCACCCCCTCGGCGGTGAGCTGGGCCAACCGGGCATCGATGTGCCGCTTCTCCAACTTGAAGTCGGGAATGCCGTACCGGAGCAGGCCACCGATCGCGTCGTCGCGTTCGTACACCGTCACCGCGTGACCGGCGCGGGCCAGCTGCTGGGCGGCGGCGAGCCCGGCGGGCCCGGAGCCGACGACGGCGACCGACCGGCCCGACGGCGCCGGGACCGGGCGGGGGGTGAACCCGCGCGCTGCGGCGGCGTCGGCGATCTCCACCTCGACCTGCTTGATGGTCACCGGTTGACCGCCGGAGATGCCGAGCACGCAGGCCGCCTCGCAGGGCGCGGGGCAGAGCCGGCCGGTGAATTCCGGGAAGTTGTTGGTGGCGTGCAGCGACTCCACCGCGGCGTCCCAGTTGCCGGTACGCACGAGGTCGTTCCAGTCCGGGATGCGATTGCCCAGCGGGCAGCCGTCGTGGCAGAACGGGATGCCGCAGTCCATGCATCGGGTGGCCTGCTCACGGACCAACTCCTCGCCGGCCGGCGGGTACACCTCCCGCCAGTCGCTGATCCGCACCGGCACCGGGCGGCGGGCCGGCAGCCGCCGGTCGTAGCGCAGGAAACCGTTCGGGTCAGGCACGTGCCACCTCCTGGGCAGCCACCCGCGGGGCGGGCGGCACCGGCATCGCCGGCACAGCCGGCGCGGTCAGTTCTTTCATGACCGCGTCGTCGACGTCGCGGCCGGCTGCTTCGGCGGCCCGCATGATCTCCAGCACCCGGCGGTAGTCGCGGGGTATGACGGCGGTGAACTCGGCCACCGCCTCCGGCCACCGCTTGAGCAGCTCCTCGGCGACCGCCGACCCGGTCTCGGCCACGTGCCGTTGGACCAGGTCGTGCAGGAGCGACTGCTCCTGCTCGCCCACTGGCAGCAGGTCGACCAGTTCCGCGTTGACCCGGGCCCGATCCAGGTGGTGCACGAACGCCGTGCCGCCGGACATGCCCGCCGCGAAGTTCCGGCCGGTCGCGCCCAGCACCACCACAGTGCCGCCGGTCATGTACTCGCAGCCGTGGTCACCAACACCCTCGACCACGGCGACCGCGCCGGAGTTGCGTACCGCGAACCGCTCACCCACCCGGCCGCGCAGGAAGACCTCGCCCGCCGTGGCCCCGTACAGGATGGTGTTGCCGGCGATGATCTGATCCTCGGCCCGTTGCCCCGGCTCGGCGTCCGGGTCGAGGAACGGCGCGGCGGCGTCCGGACGGACGATGAGCCGACCCCCGGAGAGGCCCTTGCCCACGTAGTCGTTGGCGTCGCCGTGCAGGCGCAGGGTCACGCCGCGCGGCAGGAACGCGCCGAACGACTGCCCAGCCGTGCCGTGCAGCACGAACTCGACGGTGTCCTCGGGAAGGCCGGCGCCGCCGAAACGACGGGTCACCTCGCCACCGAGCATCGCGCCGACGCTGCGGTGCTCGTTGCGCACCGCCACCTCGACCCGCACCGGCGCACCGTCCGTCAGAGCCGGACGCGCCAACGCGATCAGCTCGTTGTCGAGCGCCTGCTCCAGGCCGTGATCCTGCGCGCGGACCCCGCGTCGGGCCGCGCCGGCGGGCAGCTCCGGCAGGTGCAGGACGGGCGCCAGGTCCAACCCGTGCGCCTTCCAGTGCGTCAGAGCCGGGGCCACGTCGAGCAGCTCGGACTGCCCGATCGCTTCCTCGATCGACCGGAAACCCAGCTCGGCCAGGTACCCCCGGACCTCCTCGGCGAGGAAGAGGAAGAAGTTCTCCACGAACTCCGGCTTGCCGGTGAAACGCTCCCGCAGCACCGGATTCTGCGTGGCGATGCCGACCGGGCAGGTGTCCAGGTGGCAGACCCGCATCATCACGCAACCCTCGACGATCAGCGGCGCGGTCGCGAAGCCGAACTCCTCCGCGCCGAGCAGCGCCGCGACCAGGACGTCCCGGCCGGTCTTGAGCTGGCCGTCGACCTGCACCGTGACCCGGTCGCGCAGCTTGTTGAGCAACAGCGTCTGCTGCGCCTCGGCCAGCCCCAGCTCCCACGGGGTGCCGGCATGCTTCAGCGAGTTCATCGGGGAGGCGCCCGTGCCGCCGTCGTGGCCGGAGATCAGGATGACGTCCGCCTTGAGCTTCGCCACCCCGGCGGCGACGGTGCCGACGCCGACCTCGCTGACCAGCTTGACGTGCACCCGGGCCGCCGGGTTGACGCACTTCAGGTCGTGCACCAACTGGGCGAGGTCCTCAATGGAGTAGATGTCGTGGTGCGGCGGCGGGGAGATCAGACCCACGCCGGGGGTGGCGTGCCGGGTCCGGGCGATCCACGGCCAGACCTTGTTACCGGGCAGCTGACCGCCCTCGCCCGGCTTGGCGCCCTGGGCCATCTTGATCTGGAGGTCGTCCGCGTTGACCAGGTACTCGCTGGTCACACCGAAGCGGCCGCTGGCGATCTGCTTGACCGCCGAGCGGCGGGCCGGGTCGTGCAGCCGCTCGACGTCCTCGCCGCCCTCACCGGTGTTGGACTTGCCGCCGAGCCGGTTCATGGCGATGGCGAGCGTCTCGTGCGCCTCCGCCGAGATCGACCCGTACGACATGGCGCCGGTGGCGAACCGCTTGACGATCTCGGTGGCCGGCTCGACCTCCTCGATCGGCACCGCCGGACGCACGCCGGTGCGCACTGTGAACAACCCGCGCAGCGAGCCGGCCTGCGCGGCGAGCGCGTCGACCTTGGCGGTGTACTGCCGGAAGACGTCGTACTGCCGGCTGCGGGTGGCGTGTTGCAGCAGGAACACCGTCTCGGGGTTGAACAGGTGCAACTCACCCTCGCGGCGCCACTGGTACTCGCCACCGACCTCCAACCGGTCGGAGGTGGCGGTGCCGGCCGGCGGCCAGGCCAGCGCGTGCCGGGCGGCCACCTCGGTGTGCACGCCCGCGAGACCCACCCCGCCGATGCGGCTGGGGGTGCCCCGGAAGTAGCGCTCGACCAGCCGGCTGTCCAGGCCGACCGCCTCGAAGACCTGCGCACCGCAGTACGAGGACACCGTCGAGATGCCCATCTTGGACATGATCTTCAGGACGCCCTTGCCGAGCGCCTTCGCGTAGTTGCGCACCGCGGCGGCGGGCTCCACCCCGGCGAGAGCGCCCGTGGCGATCATGTCCTCGACCGACTCGAACGCCAGGTACGGGTTGACCGCCGCCGCGCCGTAGCCGATCAGCACCGCCGCGTGGTGCACCTCCCGGCAGTCCCCGGACTCGACGATCAGCGCCGCCCGCGTACGGGTCTGCTCGCGGACCAGGTGCTGGTGCACGGCGGCGGTGAGCAGCAGCGACGGGATCGGCGCCAGGTCGGCGTTGGAGTCCCGGTCGGAGAGCACCAGGATGCGCACCCCGTCCTCGATCGCCTCGGAGACGTGCCGGCAGATCTCGGTCAGCCGCGCCTTGATCCCGGCGGCGCCCTCCCGGATCCGGTACAGCCCGGAGACCCGGACCGCCTTGAAGCCGGGCAGGTCGCCGTCCTCGTCGATGGAGAGGATCTTCGCCAGCTCGTCGTTGTCGAGGATCGGGTGCGGGAGCACGATCTGACGGCAGCTCGCGGCACCCGGGTCGAGCAGGTTGCCCTCCGGCCCGATCGTCGACGCCAGGCTGGTCACCAACTCCTCGCGGATGGCGTCCAACGGCGGGTTGGTGACCTGGGCGAAGAGCTGGTGGAAGTAGTCGTAGAGCAGCCGCGGTCGGGTGGACAGCGGCGCGATCGGGGTGTCCGTACCCATCGAGCCGAGCGGCTCGGCGCCGGTGCGGGCCATCGGCCCCAGCAGGATCTTCAGCTCCTCCTGCGTGTAGCCGAAGGTCTGCTGCCGGCGGCGCACCGAGTCGTGCGTGTAGACGGTGTGCTCGCGCGCCGGCAGGTCGTTCAGCTCGATCAGCCCGGCGTGCAGCCACTCGGCGTACGGCTGGGCGGCGGCCAACTCGGACTTGATCTCCTCGTCGTGCACGATCCGCCCGGCCACGGTGTCGACCAGGAACATCCGGCCCGGCTGGAGCCGCCCCTTGGCGACCACGTGGGCCGGGTCGAGGTCGAGCACGCCCGCCTCGGAGCCGAGCACCACGAGCCCGTCGTCGGTCTGCCACCAGCGCCCCGGACGCAGCCCGTTACGGTCCAGCACCGCGCCGACGATCTC
Source organism: Micromonospora sp. DT15 (assembly GCF_049841475.1). Classification (NCBI taxonomy): domain Bacteria; kingdom Bacillati; phylum Actinomycetota; class Actinomycetes; order Micromonosporales; family Micromonosporaceae; genus Micromonospora; species Micromonospora sp. DT15. Next base: position 336,601 of record NZ_JBNCKJ010000004.1, on the reverse strand, counting down.
GCCGTCGGTGAAGGCCACCGACGCCGGGCCGTCCCACGGCTCAATAAGGCTGGCGTGGAAGCGGTAGAAGGCGCGCTTGGCCGGGTCCATCCCCGGGTCGTTCTCCCACGCCTCGGGGATCATCATGAGCACCGCGTGCGGCAGGCTCCGCCCGGCCAGGTGCAGCAACTCCAGGACCTCGTCGAAGTTCGCCGAGTCGGAGGCCGCGGGGGTGCAGACCGGGAAGACCCGCCGGATGTTGCCCGGCACGTTCGGCGAGCGCAGGAGCGCCTCGCGGGCCTGCATCCAGTTGCGGTTGCCCCGGATCGTGTTGATCTCGCCGTTGTGGGCGATGAACCGGTACGGGTGCGCGAGCGGCCAGGACGGGAAGGTGTTCGTGGAGAAGCGGGAGTGCACCAGCGCGATGGCGCTGTCCACCCGCTCGTCGCGCAGGTCCGGGTAGAACGCCGGCAACTGGTCGGGCGTGAGCATGCCCTTGTAGACCATGGTGCGGCTGGACAACGACGGGAAGTACGCCGGAACGCCACGCTCGGCGGTCTCCCGCTCGGCCTGCTTACGCAGACAAAACGCCACCCGGTCCAGCTCGAGGCCGCGCAGCGGGGAGCCGGCCGGCCCGTCGGGTGTGTCGGTGAGGCGGTGCGCCGCCAGGAAGAGCTGCCGGACCCGGGGCATCGCCGCCAGGGCGGTCTCACCCAGGTCACTCGGGTCGATCGGCACGTCCCGCCAACCGAGCAGATCGGCGCCCTCAACCAGTGCGTACTTCTCGACGACCCGGCGGGCACGCGCCTCGGCGGCATCGTCGTCGGGAAGGAAGACGAGCCCGGTGGCGTACTCGCCCGCTGGGGGAAGCGCGACGTCGGCCACCGCGCGCAGGAACGCGTCGGGCACCTGGATCATGATGCCGGCACCGTCGCCGGTGTTCGGCTCCGCGCCTCGGGCGCCCCGGTGGTCCAGCCGACAGAGCGCGCCGAGCCCGTTGGCGACGACCGAGTGTGAACGCCGGCCGTGCAGGTCCGCCACGAAGGCCACGCCGCAGGCGTCGTGCTCCTGCGCTGGGTCGTAGAGACCCTGGGCGGACGGACGGGGGTGGGGCGTCGGGGACGCCTGCGGGCTGTGGGGGTGCGGCTGTTCTGTGTCCGCGTACGGCTGAGCCACCGGGCCTCCTGTCGTCACTCAGGTTGGATCATGGTGGGGACGACGTCGGCCCGTGGGTCTATTGAGTCTACGTTAGGGCCGGGGTCGCACGGCCACCCGAGATTGATCACACCGTCCACAGGCTGGGACGTGTAGTCTCGCGCGGTGGATCCGCTACACAGGCACGTCTTCGACCGGTTGGAACGCTTCTACGACGCGGTGCCCCGCGACGTCGCCGCTGCGGAGGAGCATGGCGGGTTGGTGCTGTTCGTCCGCGAAGGCGCCGGCTGGCCGTTCTATGCCCGCCCCCGGATCGACGCCACCGAGCCGCCGTCGCTGGCCGACGTGGTCTCGGTCCGCGAGCGCCAGCGGAAGCTGGGCCTGCCGGAGGCCTTCGAGTGGGTGCACGAGACGACCCCGGAGCTGCTGGCGGTGGCCCGCTCGGCGGGGCTCAGCGTGCTGGAGGCGCCGCTGATGGTGCTCGACCCGAGCGCGCTGCCCGACCCGGCGACGCTCTCCGACGCGGCGGTGCGGGTGCTGGCCGCTGACTCCCCCGGTTTTGCCGCCGATGTCGCGGCACGGCGTGCCGTGGCAGCGGTGGCGTTCGCCGCCGCCGGCACCGCGCCCGGCGAGGCGGGTCCGGCCGAACGCGACGCCGCCGTCACCGAACTCGAACTGGCCGCGCTCGAGGAGGAGCGCGTCCGGATCGCCGACGGGCGACGGATCTCCGCGCTGGCCGGCACGCCGACCGAGGGCGCGCTGGCCAGCGGCATGGCGATGCGGGTGGACGACGTCGCGGAGGTCGCCGGGGTGGCCACCCTGCCGTCCGCCCGACGACGCGGGCTGGGCGCCGCGCTCACCGCCACCCTGGCCCGGGAACTCCTCGCCGCCGGCACCGAGCTGGTCTTTCTCTCCGCGGGCAGCGAAGAGATCGCGCGGGTCTACCTGCGGGTCGGCTTCCGCCGAATCGGCACCGCCTGCATCGCGGAACCCGCCGCCCTCATCCCCTGAGCTGCCCCGCTCCACCGACCTGCGTCGCGGCCGAGGTCAGGTCGGTGGGCGCCACTGGGCGGCGGAGGCGGCGGCGCTGGAGAGCAGTCGGGAGTTGATCGTGCCCAGTGCGGCGTCCCGGGCGCGCAGCGCCAACCGGCCCCGGGTCTGGAGCACCGCCGACATCCGCCGGGTCTGCCGGACCACCGTCGCGGCCCGGGGGCGGCGCACCCGGTCGTACGTCTGGACGGCGTCGGGCAGCCGAGCCTCCCGCAGCAGCGACGCGAGCGTCGCGGCGTCCTCGAACGCCAGGCAGGCGCCCTGCCCGAGGTGCGGCGGCATGGCGTGCGCCGCGTCGCCGAGCAGCACCACCCCACCGGGCCCGACCGGAAAGCCGTACGCCCGGGGCAGCGGGCGCAGCTCGCGAACCTCCTGTTGGACCAGGTCGGCCGGGTTGGTGGCGTCGAGAAGCGCGCCGACCGGCGCGGGCCAGCCCGCGTACCAGCGGCGCAGCAGGGCGAGCTGGGTCTCCGGTGGTTCCGGGCGGGGCGCGCCGGCGGCGGTGGCCACCCAGTAGATGCCGCCCCGGGTGGACCCGCCCGAGGAGCCCCGCTCGCCCAGCGACGCGGCCACGAACCGGTAACCCGCGCCGAGGATCTCGCCGGCCAACGGCTGATCGTCGGGGAGCCGAGGTGCCTGGTACCAGGGGATGACGGCCCGCCAGGCGGCGCATCCGGAGCTGACCACCCGGGACTCGGGCGCGAGTTGGCGGCGGATGCCGCTGTCGGTGCCGTCGGCGGCCACCACCAGATCGGCCTCGATGGTGTGCCGCCCGTCGCTGACGCCCGGCCGCTCGCCCGGCTCGACGCGGACGTGGCGCACCGTCACTCCGGTCCGCAACTCGACCCGCTCGCCGAGGCCGGCGATCAGCGCGTCGTGCAGATCCTCCCGGTGCACCACCACCGGCATCCGGTCGGCCGGAACGGGCCGGGGCTGCACGAGCCAGTGCCCGTCCGGGCGACGAACCCCGCCGTCGGGCAACGGGGTGGCGATGGCGGCCAGGCCGGCACCGAGGCCGAGGGCCTGGAGCGCGCGGACACCGTTGGGCCAGAGCACCACAGCGGTGGGCTCGGGGCGGACCCGTTCGGCGCGTTCCAACAGGGTGACCTGCCAGCCGGAACGCGCCAGCGCGCCGGCCACCGCGAGGCCACCGACCCCTGCGCCGACCACCACCGCGCTTCGCATCGGTGTCGCTCAGCTGTCCCGGTCGGCGGGACGCGCGCCAGTGGCGTCGGCCCGGTCGGTGCGAACGGCCGACGGAGCGTCCGCCGGCTCGTCGTCGCTCGGCGCGAGGTCGTCGGCGGCCGCGTCGCCGGACGGCTCGCCGTCATCCGGCCCGGAGTCGTCGTCCGCCGGCGGTACGACGCCGGTGTCCTGCCAGGCCGCGTACTGCTCCTCGCTCACCACCCGGTAGCCCTCCGGCGCGGCGGCCCGCGCGGGGGTCTCCCGCTCGGAGAGGTCGACCTGGGACAGGTCGGACGTGGGGGGCGGGGTCGTCGTCCCCGCCGGGCCGAGCGGGATCAGGTAGTCCCGAGGGCCACGCACCCGTACGAAGTAGATCAGGGCGCCGAGGAAGACCAGTGCGGCGGTCCAGACGTTGAGCCGGACACCGAAGATCTGGTTGGCCTCGTCGGTGCGCATCAGCTCGATCCAGAACCGGCCGACGGTGTAACCCATCACGTAGAGCGCGAACGCCCGGCCCCGGCCCAGCTTGAACCGGCGGTCGAGGACGAGGACCAGAGCGGCGACGCCGATGTTCCACAGCAACTCGTAGAGAAAAGTGGGCTGGTAGAGGCCCGGTTCGAGGATCGGCTGTCCGGCGTCGTCGCGGAGGGCGTGCCCGGGGTTGTCCGGGTCCATCCGGTGGATCTCCAGACCCCACGGCAGGGTCGTCCGGCCACCGAAGAGCTCGTTGTTGAACCAGTTGCCGAGCCGGCCGACGGCCTGGGCCAGCGGCAGCCCGGGGGCCAGCGCGTCAGCCACCACGCCGAACGGAATGCCGAGCTGTCGGGCCGCGATCCAGGCACCGACCGCGCCACCGGCGACCGCGCCCCAGATGCCGAGACCGCCCTCCCAGATGGCGAACGCCTTCATCGGGTCACCACCGGCCCCGAAATATTTCTCGGGTGAGGTGATCACGTGGTAGATCCGGGCGCCGATGATGCCGGCGGGCACCGCCCAGACGGCGATGTCGAGCACCGCGCCGGGCGCGACGCCGCGCTGCCGCAGCCGGCGCTCCGTCACCCAGCAGGCCAGCACGATGCCGGCGATGATGCAGAGCGCGTAGGCCCGGATCGGCACCGGCCCGAGCTGCCAGACCGCGGTGCTGGGGCTGGGCAGGGCCGCCTGGGGGGAGAGCGAGGCGAGGGTCACGGGTGCACACGCTACCGCTGCACACCCCCGCAGCGGCACCCCGGGCCGCCGGAGGGCGCATCCCGGTGACTTCTGGTTTGCGCCGCCGTAGGCTCTTTGTCCATGAGCGCGCTCACCTGGGCGGTCGCCGCGGTCGTCACCGACGACACCGGTCGGGTGCTGCTCTGCCAGCAGGGTCGGGGGGACCGCCGGCACGCGTTGCCCGGTGGGCGGCTGCGCCCGGCCGAGAGCCCGGTGCGGGCGGCGGTACGGGACATTCGCGCGGAGACCGGCTGGGACATCGAGCTGACCGGCCTGGTCGGCATCTACCAGGTGAGCCGCCCGTCGGGGGAGGCCGCCGCCGGACGCGCCGGCCCGCTGCCGGACGTCCTCGTGCACGTGTTCCGGGCCCGCGCCGCCGGGGTCCAACCCGCCACCGACCCACCGCCGGGCTGCCGACTGTCCTGGCACTCCCCCGACGCGCTGCCCGAGGTGGTCACCCCGCTCACCCGAGCCGCCGTCACCGACGTGACCGACGGCCGCTTCGGCGTACTCCGCGACATCGACTGTGCACCCGGCTCCGTCGCCACCGCGTCGCTGCCGACGGCCCGCCCAGCCGAGGACGGCCGGCCGACGGCCGACCAGGACGCGCGGTGCGCCGGGCCGGGTTGAGCCGGGCTGGGCGACGCGGGCTCAGCGGGTGGGGTTACGAACGCCCTCGGCGAGTTCGGCGCTGAGCGTGCGAAGGGCGGCCAGCCCGTCGGCCTCGGTGGGCGCGTCAAGCACACACCGGACCAGCGCGCTGCCCACGATCACCCCGTCGGCGTAACCAGCGACGGTGCCGGCCTGAGCGCCGGTACCCACACCCAGGCCGACGCCGATCGGCAGGTCGGTGACCGCGCGGGCCCGGGAGACCAGCGTCGGGGCGGCGTCGGAGGTACGCGCCCGGGCGCCGGTCACCCCCATCACGGCGGTCGCGTAGACGAAGCCGCGACAGTGCTGCACCGTCATCGCCAGCCGAGCGTCGGTGGACGACGGCGAGACCAGGAAGGTGCGGTCCAGCCCGTGCGCGTCCGAGGCGGCCAGCCACTCGTCGGCCTCGTCAGGGATGAGGTCCGGGGTGATCAGACCGGTGCCGCCGGCGGAGGCCAGGTCACGGGCGAAGACGTCCACGCCGTACCGCTCGACCGGGTTCCAGTAGGTCATGGTGACCACTGGGGCGCCGGTGGCCGCCACCGCCTCGATGACGCGCATCGTGTCCGCGGTGCGTACGCCACCGGCCAGCGCGATGTCGCTGGCCCGCTGGATCACCGGCCCGTCCATCACCGGGTCCGAGTAGGGAATCTCCACCTCGATCACGTCGACGCCGGCCTCGACCATGGCGGTCATCGCGGCGATGCTGCCCTCGACGGTGGGGAAACCGGCCGGCATGCAGCCGACCAGCAGTGCCCGTCCGTCGGCGCGGGCCTTGTCGAAGGCCACCCCGATCCGGCTCATCTCACCGCTCCTTGTCGAGGATGCCGAAGTAGTCGCCGGCGGTGTGCACGTCCTTGTCGCCCCGCCCGGAGAGGTTGACCACGATGGTGGGCTCCCGGCCCAGCTCAGCGGCGAGCTTCGGAGCCAGCGCGACGGTGCCGGCGAGCGCGTGCGCGCTCTCGATCGCCGGGATGATGCCCTCGGTACGGCAGAGCAGCTCGAACGCGGCCATCGCCTCGTCGTCGGTGACCGGCAGGTAGTTCGCCCGGCCGGTGTCGTGCAGCCACGCGTGCTCCGGTCCGACGCCCGGGTAGTCCAGGCCGGCGGAGATCGAGTGCGACTCCAGGGTCTGCCCGTCGGCGTCCTGGAGCACGAAGGTGCGGGTGCCGTGCAGCACCCCGGCCGACCCGCCGGTGATGCTCGCCGCATGCCGGCCGGTGGCCACCCCGTCGCCACCGGCTTCGAAGCCGTACAGCCGAACGGCCTCGTCGCCCACGAACGCGTGGAAGATGCCCAACGCGTTGGAGCCGCCGCCGACGCAGGCGGTGACGGCGTCCGGCAACCCGCCGGTGAGGTCCAGGCACTGCTGACGGGCCTCGTCACCGATGCCCCGGACGAAGTCGCGCACCATCGCCGGGAACGGGTGCGGGCCCGCGGCGGTGCCGATCAGGTAGTGCGTCTCGTCGACGTTCGCCACCCAGTCGCGCATCGCCTCGTTCATCGCGTCCTTGAGGGTGCGCGAGCCGTTGGTGACCGGGACGACCGTCGCGCCGAGCATCCGCATCCGGGCCACGTTGAGCGCCTGCCGCTCGGTGTCGACCTCGCCCATGTAGACCACACACTCGAGGTCGAACAGGGCGGCGGCGGTCGCGGTGGCGACACCGTGCTGGCCGGCGCCGGTCTCCGCGATCACCCGGGTCTTGCCCATCCGCTTGGTGAGCAGCGCCTGGCCGAGCACGTTGCGCACCTTGTGCGCACCCGTGTGGTTGAGGTCCTCGCGCTTGAGCAACACCCGCGCGCCGACCTTCGCGGAGAACCGCCGGGCCTCGTAGAGCAGCGACGGCGTGCCGGCGTAGTCGCGCAACAGCGCGCCGAACTCCGCCCGGAAGGACTCGTCCTCCATCGCCGTACGCCACGCCCCGTCGAGCTCGTCCAACGCGGCCACCAGGGCCTCGGGAACGAACCGACCGCCGAAGCGGCCGAAGTGGCCGGCGGAGTCGGGCTGCGGGCCGGCCACCGGGGCCAGCGCGTCGGCGCTCATCGGGAATCCTCTCGGTGGGACGTCAGCCCGGCGCGGGGTCAGCGCACCGGCCGGGGCGTTGCCGGGTGGTTGCCGGCGTTGACCAACTCGGCGACCGCCTCGCGGGGGCTCTTCTGGGTGACCAGGCCCTCGCCCACAAGGACCGCGTCGGCGCCCGCGGAGGCGTACCGGATCAGGTCGTGCGGGCCACGAACGCCGGATTCGGCGATCTTGACGACGCTGCTGGGCAGGCCGGGCGCGATCCGCTCGAACACCGACCGGTCGACCTCCAGGGTACGCAGGTCACGGGCGTTGACCCCGATCACCTGCGCGCCGGCCTCCAACGCGCGGTCGGCCTCTTCCTCGTCGTGCACCTCGACCAGAGCGGTCATGCCCAGCGACTCGATCCGCTCCAGCAGGCCCATCAGGACGTTCTGCTCGAGTGCGGCGACGATCAGCAGAACCAGGTCGGCGCCGTGCGCGCGGGCCTCGTGGATCTGATAGCTGGAGACCACGAAGTCCTTACGCAGCACCGGCACGGTGACCGCCGCACGGACGGCCGCAAGGTCGTCCAGCGAACCGCCGAACCAGCGCCCCTCGGTGAGCACGCTGATCGCCCGCGCCCCACCGGCCGCGTAGTCGACGGCGAGGTCGGCCGGATCGGCGATCTCGGCCAGCCGGCCCTTGGACGGCGACGAACGCTTCACCTCGGCGATCACGGCCACGCCGGGCTTGCGCAGCGCCGCGTACGCGTCCATGGGCGGCGGCGCCGCCGCTGCCAGTTCACGGATCCGCTCCAGCGGAACCTGCTCCTGGCGTCGGGCGACGTCTTCACGCACGCCGGCCAGAATCTCGTCGAGCACGCTTACGGACGCTGCCTGGCCGGCCTCGTCCCCCTCCGCGTGCGCATGCTCAGCAGTCACGAACGGACTCCCCTCTCCGGGCGTCATGGGCCGATGCTAGGGGCAGCCGACCGACGCCGAATGCCGGGGGTATGGCGCTGCTCACGAAAAGGGCTGCGGCATAATGGCCGACTTGCCGTGAAGGGGTTGTCACGCAGCGCCACCTCCGGTATCGATCACCGTCACGCGGTATGGAGCCCGGCGGCCACGGTCAGACCGCGGCCGATCCATCGATCATGCCACCAGTTACCGCTCGGCGCGCGACAGCAACGACGCCAGTCGATGTTGTGAGCAAGCTCAAGGTTTGCCGGACGGTCCTGGTCACGGCCGAGGCGAGACAGTTGACCGGGCGGTCACCGCGGCGAAACGTCGACGGGTGAGCATCGTCCTCAGGCAGACTCGATGGCGCGCCTGCCCCGACCGTCGCAACTCCTCGCGCGAGGTGATCATGAGCATTTCCGAGCCGCACCCGACCATCGGACTGACCACGATCTCGCGGACGGTGGCATCGCTCGCCGTCGGCGTGGTGCACACCGTGGAACGGGCCGTGGTGGGCGAGGGACGGATGCGGACAGCACGGGGCAACGCCTGGGAAGCGGTCTGCGCCGACCGGGCCCGCGCCGACCAGCGTGCCGAACTCAACCGCCTGGTCGAAGAGCTGACCGCCGCCCGCGCCGCCAGTAGCCGCACCCAATGGGAGCGCCAGCCGGTCGGCTGACGCCCTCCGCGTCAGTCGGCCGTCGGGTCCTCGCCCCGGTCCAGCGCGTCCCACGCCTCGGTGGTCCGACGCCCCGCCAACGGCGTCGCCGGCCCGGTCGGGTCGCTCTGCGCCGGCGCGTCCTGCGGCGCGCTCCGCGCCGGACGCTCGTACCGGGCGCCCATCGCCGGCCAGTCACCGCCACGCACCGCCGTCCACCAGCCTCCACCGGCGGCCAACAGACCGCCGAGCAGGCACAGCGCCGGCCACTGCCGGCTCACAACGCCGCTCACGTCGGCCACCAGCCCGTACCCGCCGCCGGCCGCCACGGCCAGACCGAGTACGCCGAGCAGCGCCCCGAGCACCCGACGCAGGCGGCCCCGGGTGGCCAGCACCGCGCCACCCCCGGCCAGGGTCACCAGGGCCAACGCCGGCAGCCAGGGCAGCAGGCTCGCGCCGCTGCGGGTGTCACGCACCGGCGGCAGCGGCGCCGGACGTACCGTCAGCTCGACCGACCAACCGCGCGTCGCGGCCCACAGCGCCAGGCCCGCGCCGGCCAGGCAGAGCAGCACGGCGTACGTCAACGCGCGCCGGCCCACGACGGACCGCTCCCCGCCGCTCACGAGCTCATCCCATCGTCAGCGACTGCCAGGCACCACTTCGCCGCCGCGCTCACCGAGCCGGCCGGAGGGTTTCGGCGGCTGCGATCGCGGCCAGCACGGCCGCCGCCTTGTTCCGCGTCTCCTGGTCCTCGGCGGCCGGGTCCGAGTCGGCGACCACCCCCGCCCCGGCCTGGACGTAGGCGCGGCCGTCGCGGATGAGCGCGGTCCGGATGGCGATCGCCATGTCCAGGTCGCCGCCGAAGCCGAAGTAGCCGACGGTGCCGCCGTAGAGGCCACGACGGACCGGCTCCAACTCCTCGATGATCTCCATGGCGCGCACCTTGGGCGCCCCCGAGAGCGTGCCGGCCGGGAAGGTCGCGGCCAACGCGTCGAAGGCACTCTGGTCGTCACGCAGCGTGCCCGTGACGGTGGAGACGATGTGCATCACGTGGCTGTAGCGCTCGATGGTGGCGAACTCGGGCACCTCCACGCTGCCGGGCTGACAGACCCGACCCAGGTCGTTGCGGCCGAGGTCGACAAGCATCACGTGCTCGGCTCGTTCCTTCGGGTCGGCGAGCAGCTCGGCGGCGAGGGCGGCGTCGGCCGCGGGGGTGCCGCCCCGCGGCCGGGTGCCGGCGATCGGGTGCAACAACGCCCGCCGTTGCCCGTCCGCGGCCCCGGTGACCTTCAGGTGCGCCTCGGGGGACGAGCCGACGATGTCGAACCCGTCGAAGCGCAGCAGGTACATGTACGGGCTGGGGTTGCTGGTGCGCAGCACCCGGTAGACGTCCAGCGGGTCGGCGTGGGTCGTCCGCTCGAAGCGCTGGGAGAGCACGATCTGGAAGCACTCACCGGCCCTGATCGCCTCCTTGGCCGCGTCCACCGCCTTCGGGTAGCCGCCGTCGGGCGTACGGCAGAGCACCTCGCCGGCCGGCGGACGCTCGACCGTGGAGATCATCGGCGGGATGGGCCGGGACAGCGCCGTGGTCATCGCATCCAACCGGCCCACCGCGTGGTGGTAGGCGGCGGCGACCTGCGAGGCGCGGTCCGGTGCGTCCAACGGCGGCAGCACCGCGTTGGCGACCAGGATCGCTGAGCCGTCGTAGTGGTCGAGCACCACCAGGTCGGTGGCGAGCATCATGCCCAGCTCAGGGACGCCCAGGTCGTCCTCGGTCAGCTCGGGCAACCGCTCGAAGCGCCGGATCAGGTCGTAGCCGAGGTAGCCGACCATGCCACCGGTCAGCGGCGGCAGACCGTCGGACGGGTCCCCGACCGGGCCGGCCAGCGCCGCCACCGTCTCGCGCAGCATCCGCACCGGGTCACCCTCGGTGCTCAGCCCGGCCGGCGGCTGGCCGAGCCAGGTCGCCACGCCGTCGCGCGCGATCAGGGTGGCGCTGCTGCGTACGCCGATGAACGAGTACCGCGACCAGGCCATGCCGGCCGAGCCGACACCCTGCTCGGCCGATTCCAACAGGAACGTGCCCGGTCCACCGGCCAACTTCCGGTAGACCCCGACCGGGGTCTCCGCGTCGGCCAGCAGCCGCCGGGTGACCGGCACCACCCGCCAGTCGGCGGCCAGCTCGGTGAAGGTGGCCAGGTCGGGGCTGACGGTGCCGTCGGTCATGGCAGTGCCTCCGGAGTAGAGACGGGCAGCTCGGTGAAGAAGCAGGTCCGGTGGCCGGTGTGGCAGGCCGCGCCGACCTGGTCCACGCTCACCAGCAGCGCGTCCCCGTCGCAGTCCAGGGCGACCGACCGCACGTACTGGTGGTGCCCGGAGGTGGCGCCCTTGACCCAGTATTCGCGGCGGCTGCGCGACCAGTAGGTGGCCCGGCCGGTGGTGAGGGTGCGGTGCAACGCCTCGTCGTCCATCCAGGCGACCATCAGCACCTCACCGGAGTCGTGCGCGCGCACCACGGCGGCGACCAGACCGTCGGCGGTGCGGCGCAACTGGGCCGCGATGGCCGGGTCGAGCCGGGACGGGCGCGCCGTCGCGGGCGCGGCCAGCTCGTTCGGATCGCTGGGAACGCCGGTCACCGGCGGATCAGGTACGGGCACAGTCACGAATTCTCCCGCACGCGGCGCGGGCACCGCCGACCGCTCCCGCCCCGGCTGCGCCGAAGGCCCCGAGAGCCAGGGCTGCGACGAGGGCTGAGGCTGCGACGAGGGCCCGGACTGCGACAGGGGCCCGGACTGCGACAGGGGCCCGGACTGCGACAAGGGCCCGGCTGGCCGGGCCAGCTGGGCGACGTAGCGGTCCAGCCGGCCGTCGACCAGGGCGGCGGCCAGGTCCGCGCCGGCCGTGTCGGCGATCTCCTCGGCGTACGGCCTGATCAACGGCAGCGTGCCGGCGACCAGCCGTACGGCGGCGGCCCAGAGCTGCCCGGTCGCGCCTGGGCGCAGCCCGAGGCAGAGCACCATGTCGGTCCGGTAGCCGGGTGGCGCCACCGGCAGTTCCAGGGCCGCCGCGAAGGCCGCCCGGCGGGAGTGGACCCGCACGGACGGGTTGGCCGGCCGCAGGACCGAGGGGCAGAGCCGCGCCAGGTCGGCGACGGCGAGCCGGACCCCGAGACGGTCGCTGGCCGCGCGGGCGGCGGCGGCCTTACCCAGCGTGGCGATCATCTCTTCCAGTCGGGGCGGCTCGGCGGGCTGGCAGAGCACCGGCAGGTCGATCCGGGGCCGCCAGTGCGGGTCGGCCCAGAGCAGCCGTGCCGGCGCGGTGACCGGCAGCCCGAAGGCCCAGTCGGCCGGTTCGCCCAGACGGTGCACCCAGGACCGGATGTCCCGGGCGGCCACCGAGACGTGAGTGACCTGGCCTGCGGACTCGTCCAGGTAGGCCCGGCGGGCCGCGTACGGGGCACCGCCGACCAACACGTCGAGGTCGACGTCGCTGTGCGCGGTGGCGGCGCGGCGGGCGTGGCTGCCGCGCAACAGGATGCCGACCACCGGCCGCTCAGCGGCCTGCCGCAACCGCACGGCCCAATCCTCAAGAAAACCGCTATCCGGTAACGGAGCGTGACCCACCGCGCCATCGTGCCGTACGTCCGATCGGCGCGCAATGCCCGTTGGCGGACTTCCTGTCCGGTCCGGAGCCTACTGCCCGTTCTCACGCTCCGCGCGACGGTTGGGCCGGACGTCGGCGCGGGCGTTGCGCCCGGCGCGGGATTTCATCTAGCGTTGAGTTCAACAGGTGATGAGTTTCTGTGGAGGTGCGTGATGGACGATGCGATAGCCGTCCGAGACCTGGTCGTGGACCGGGGTGGGCGGCGGGTGCTGGACGGCATCAGCTGCCGGGTCCCGCGCGGCGCGGTCACCGGGCTGCTCGGCCCCAGTGGCAGTGGCAAGACCACGTTCATGCGGGCGGTGGTCGGGGTGCAACTGGTCAGTGGCGGGACGGTCACCGTGCTCGGTCAACCGGCGGGCACCCCCGCGCTGCGGCACCGGGTGGGCTACCTGACCCAGGCACCGAGCGTCTACGCCGACCTGACCGTCCGGGAGAACGCCCGCTACTTCGCGGCCCTGTACGGGCGAGGGCGCGCCGAGGCAGACCGGGCGATCAGCGACGTCGGGCTGGCCGAGGCCGCCGGTCAACTGGTCGGCACCCTCTCCGGTGGTCAACGCAGCCGAGCCTCGCTGGCGTGTGCCCTGGTCGGGGAGCCGGAGCTGGTCATCCTCGACGAGCCGACCGTCGGCCAGGACCCGGTGCTGCGGGCCGATCTGTGGGCCCGGTTCCACGCGATGGCCGCCGCCGGCACCACCCTGCTGGTATCCAGCCACGTGATGGACGAGGCGGCACGCTGCGACCAACTGCTGCTGATCCGCCAGGGGCGGTTGATCGCCGACGACAGCCCTGCCGCGATCCGCGCCGCCGCCGGTGTGGACGACCTCGACGAGGCGTTCCTGCGGCTCATCCGGGCCGGCGAGGCCGCCTCCACCAGCACCGACGCGACAGCCGCCCGGGAGACAGCATGAACGCGCGAATTCTCGCCGCCACCACCGGGCGTATCCTCCGTCAGCTCCGGCACGACCGGCGGACCATCGCGCTGCTCGTGGTGGTGCCGGCCGTCCTGCTCACCCTGGTCTACTTCATGTACGCCGACCAACCGACCCCGCCCGGCCAACCCACCACCTTCGACCGGATCGCGCTGGTGATGCTCGGCATCTTCCCCTTCGTGATCATGTTTCTGGTGACCAGCATCGCCATGTTGCGGGAACGCACCTCGGGCACGCTGGAGCGGCTGCTCACCACGCCGCTGGGCAAGCTCGATCTGCTCTTCGGGTACGGCATCGCGTTCGGGCTGGCCGCCGCCGTGCAGGCCGCCGTCGCCGCCGCGGTGGCGTACTGGATCTTCGATCTGGAGACCGCCGGCAGCATCGGGCTGGTACTCGGGATCGCCGTGCTCGACGCCGTGCTCGGCGTCGCCCTCGGGCTGCTGTGCAGTGCCTTCGCGCGCACCGAGTTCCAAGCAGTACAGTTCCTGCCAGTCGTGGTGGTCCCCCAACTGCTGCTCTGCGGGCTGTTCGTGGCCCGTGACCAGATGGCCGGCTGGCTCCAGGCGCTCAGCGACGCCTTCCCCCTGTCGTACGCCATCGAGGCGTTGCAGGAGGTCGGCGCCCACGCCGAACCGACCGGCCGGATGTGGCGCGACGTCGCCGTGGTTCTCGGCGCGGTGGTGCTGGCGCTGGTGCTCGCGGCGGCCACCCTGCGCCGACGCAGCGGCTGACCGCCAGCGCTGGGGGGCGGCGGCCGGCGCGGCAGCCGACCCCGGCGTGGCCGGGCCGGGACGACGGGCCGAGGCGGACGAACGAAGGGCGGCGATGACGCGGCGGACCGGCCGGCGACCCGGCAACCCGGGCACCCGGGAGGCGATTCTCGACGCGGCGCGGACGGCGTTCGCCGAACGTGGTTACGACGCCGCCTCGATCCGGGGCATCGCCGGCACGGCGCAGGTCGACCCGGCGCTCGTGCACCACTACTTCGGCAGCAAGGACCAGCTCTTCCTTGCCGCGATGAACTTTCCGGTCGACCCCGGTCAACTGGTGCCGAGGGTGCTCGCCGGCGACCGGGACGCCGTCGGTGAGCGGATGGTGCGCATCTTCCTCGGCGTCTGGGACTCCCCGGCCGGCAGCGCCGCACAGGCGCTGCTGCGCTCCGCGGTGAGCAACGAGTGGACCGCTCGACTGCTGCGCGAGTTCGTCACCACCCAGGTGCTGCGTAGGGTGCTGGAGAATCTCGACGTCGACCCGGTCGAGCTACCGCTGCGGGGCTCCCTGGTGGCCACCCAGATGATCGGCCTGGCCATGATGCGACACGTGGTGCGCCTTGAGCCGGTCGCCTCGGCGGACGCGGAAACCCTGGTGGCCGCGATCGGCCCCACGATCCAGCGCTACCTCACCGGCCCGCTGCCAACCTGACCCGGCAACGCCCCGCTCAACCTCGAACACCCCCGCGATCTTGCACTTTCTGTCCCGACCAAAGGGACACACCACGCGTAACGACAACCAAAACTGCAAGATCGGCGCGAGCCTGGGGTGGGGCGCGGGGCGGTTAGTGCGGGGGGCGGGCGTTGACGGTTGGTTGTAGCGGTGGGAGCAGCTGTGGCAGGTCGGCTGGGTCGGTCACCGGGCCCGGGAAGGCCAGCCGGACCCGACGCCGGGCGCCGGGTCGGCCGAGGGCCACCACCAGCCCGTAGCGGTCGATGCGCACCACCCGGGGCGGCCCGTCCGGGGTCTGCTCGGTCAACCCGAGCTGCTGGCGCAGGTACTCCGTCACCTGGGCGCCGTGGCACTCGGCGAGGTCGGCGAGCAGCCGGGCCTCGACCGGGTGCACCGGGTCCGGCTCGGCCTCGGCGTACTCCACCGGGTCGATCCGGTGCACGACGCCGGCCCGCTCCCAGCGAACCTCGACCACCTCGAAGCGGAACAGCCGGAACCGGGTGCCCAGGTCGAGCAGGTCGCCGGTCGGCTCGACCGCGGCGAACTCGACCGCCGCGTGGCGGGCCTCGTCGCCGCGCAGCTCGGCCGCCCAGCCGGACACCCAGGCGCGACCCAGGCCGGGCGCACCGGCGGCGGGCGGCAGGTCGAGCACGTCGAGCACGACAGCGACGTCGCTGCCCCCGGCGGCCGGTTGCAGGGCGGCGGCCAGGTGGCTGGCCACCGGCACCAGCAGCAGCACCCGCCCGTCCGAGTCGGTGACGTGCCGGGCGTGGTGCGGGCCCGGCCGGTGGGCCAGGTGCACGAGGCCGGGCAGGCGGCCGGCGACGAGGGTACGAACGATCTCGGCGGAGTTGGGCCGCATGGGCGCGACCTCCTTCGAAGGTTAGGCTTACCTAACCCGGAGCCTAGAGCACCCGCCCGCCTGCGTCCACCACGCCGCCGCACCTCACCGGGTCTGCTCCAGCCAGGAGGCGTAGAGCAGGCCGTACACCGAGTCGGCGTCACGAACCAGCTCGTCGTGCGGGCCGCGCTGCACCACCCGACCCCGGTCTACCACGATCACCTCGTCGGCAGCCTGCGCCGTGGAGAGCCGGTGCGCGATGGCCAGAGTGGTCCGGCCCCGGGTCACCGCGTCCAGCGTCCGTTGCAACCGCACCTCGGTCGCCGGGTCCACCGCGCTGGTCGCCTCGTCGAGCACCAGCAGGTCCGGGTCGGCCACGTACGCGCGGGCCAAAGCGACAAGCTGCCGCTCCCCGACGCTGAGCGCCTCACCGCGCTCCCCGACCGGGGTGTCCAGGCCCGCCGGCAGACCCTCCAGCCAGTCCGACAGGCCCAGCTCGGTGAAGGCGGCGCTCAACTGCTCGTCGGTCAACTCTGGACGGGCGAACCGGACGTTGTCCCCCACCGTCGCGTCGAAGAGGAACCCGTCCTGCGGCACCATCACCACGCGGGAGCGCAGCGAGCCGAACCGGACGTCGGTCAGCGGCACCCCGGACAGCAGCACCGCCCCGGCCGACGGGTCCATCAGCCGGGTCAGCAACTTGGCGAACGTGGTCTTGCCGCTGCCGGTCTCACCGACCACCGCCACCCGACTCTTCGCCGGGATCTCCAGATCGATGTCGTGCAGCACCGGCGGACCACCCGGATAGGCGAACCGCACACCGGCGAACCGGATGTCCAGCGGCCCGCCCGGCAGCTCCCGCCCCTGCTCACCCGGGTCGGCCACGTCCGGGGCGACGTCCAGCACGTCCAGCACCCGACGCCACCCGGCGATCGCGTTCTGCGCCTCGTTGAGCACCTCGGTGGCGATCTGCACCGGCTGGATGAAGAGCGTCACCAGGAAGAGGAACGCCGTCAGCTGGCCGATCGACAGCGTGCCGTCCACCCCCAGCAGCACGCCGAGCACCACCACGCCGGCCAGCGCCAACCCTGCCGCCAACTCCCCGACCGAGCTGCCCACGATGCTGATCCGGATCGCCCGCTGCTGGGCCAGCCGCTGGCTGTCGATCGCCTCGTCCAACCGTCGCTCGGTGCGCCCGGCGATCCCGTACGCCCGGATCACCGGCGCGCCCACCACGCTCTCGCCGATCGCGCCGAGCAACGTCCCGGTGCGTTGACGCACCGTCGCGTACGCGCCGCCGAGGCGACGTTGCAACTGCCGGATGACGAACACCGCCGGCAGGAACGCGGCCAGCACCACAAGTGTCAACTGCCAGGAGTACGCCAGCATGACGGCTGTGGTGACCACCAGCTGACCGAGGTTGACCAGCAGGATCACCCCGCCCCACTGGAGGAACTGGGTGATCTGGTCCACGTCGCTGGTGACCCGCGAGACCAGCGAACCGCGTCGCTCCGACTGCTGGTGCAGCATCGACAGGTCGTGCACGTGGCGGAACGCGCGCGTCCGGACGTTGGCCAGCGCCGTCTCGCTGACAGTGAACAGCCGGCGCATCATCAGGTAGCCGCAGATCGTGGTGACCGTCAGGATCGCCGCGGTGACGGCCACCACCGTCCACACCACGTTCAGGTTCAGACCACCGACCAGGCCCCGGTCGATGCCCTGCTGCACAGCGACCGGCACGGCGACCCGACCCACCATGTAGACCAACGCCAGGGCCAACGTGCCGGCCAGACCGATCCGTAGCTCCGGGGAGAGCGCCAGGCCCCGACGCAGCGTCTGCCAGGTCGTCTCCTGCCGGGCCTCCGGCTCATCCTTGTTCACCGTTGACGTCACCGGGCACGCCTTTCGTTCGCGACTGCGGGGCTCCGCTTCGCTGCACTCCTCGCGCTCACCGGGCACGCCTTTCGTTCGCGACTGCGGGGCTCCGCTTCGCTGCACTCCTCGCGCTCACCGGTCCACCTCGATCTCCAGGCCCGACGGCAGCGGCGCCACGTCGTCGCCGTAGGAACTTTCCTGTGCCCGCTCCACCTCGGCCTGCTCGTAGGCGGTGACCAGGTCGACGTAGCCGGGCACGGTGGCCAACAACTCGCTGTGGGTGCCCCGGGCGACCACCCGTCCCTGCTCCACGTAGATGACCTCGTCGGCGAGCGCGATGGTGGCCCGGCGGTACGCCACCACCAGGATCGACGCGGCGGGAACGCCCGTCTGCGTGGTCGAGGACCGCAGCCCTGCCAGGATGGCCGCCTCCACTCGCGGGTCGACAGCGCTCGTCGCGTCGTCGAGCACCAGCAGGCGCGGTCGACCGGCCAGTGCGCGGGCCAGGGTGAGCCGCTGCCGCTGACCGCCGGAGAGCGAGGTGCCCCGCTCGCCGACCATGGTGTCCAGACCGTCGGGCAGCGCGGCGACGAAACCGTCCGCCTCGGCCAGCCGCAGCGCCGCCCAGACCACCTCGTCGTCGACACCGGGACGGTCGAGGGCGATGTTGGCGCGGACCGTGTCGTCGAAGATGAAGGGCACCTGGGCGACCAGGGCCACAGTGCCGGCCAACGACGCGGAGGTCAGCTCGCGCACGTCCACGCCGTCCAGGCTGACGGTGCCGGAGTCCGGGTCGACGAGACGCACCGCCAGCGAGGCGATGGTGGACTTGCCGGCGCCGGTGGGCCCCACCAGGGCCACCGTCCGACCGGACGGCACCGTGAAGCCGACCTCGCCGAGGACCTGTGCTCCGGGCGGGTGCGCTTCGGCCGGCGGGTAGGAGTAGTGCACGTCGGTGAAGGTGAGGGTGGCCGGGCCGGCGCCGTCCGGGTCGAGCACCCGCTGCCCGTACGGCATCTCGCCGGTCGCGTCGAGCACCCGGCGCACCCGGTCCCAGCCGGCGACGCTGCGCGGCAGCTCGGCCAGCACCCAACCGATGGCCCGCACCGGGAAGGCCAGCACGGTGAAGAGGAAGGCCACGCTGACCAGCTCGGTCACGCTGATCGCGCCCTGACGCAACCGGAACGCCCCGACCACCAGTACGGCCAGGGTGCCGAGGCTGGGCAGCGTCTCCAGCAGCGGGTCGAAGATGCCGCGCAGCCGACCGACCGCGATCAGCGAGTCACGCAGCTCGCCGGCGCGGCCCGCGAACCGGGCGGTCTCCTGGGCCTCGCGGCCCATCGTCTTGACCACCAGGGCACCGTCGAAGCTCTCGTGGGCGATGCCGCTGACCTCGGCGCGCAGGCGCTGCGCCCGGGCCTGCCGGGGGGCCATCCGGCGGGAGTAGACGACGTTGAGCGCGAACAGGGCGGGAAAGACCGCGAGCCCGACCAGGGCGAGCGCCCAGTCGGTGGCGAAGAGCGACACGATCGCGCCGACCAGCATCACCAACGTGCCGACGGCGAACGGCAGCGGCGCGATCGGGTACCAGGCCGCCTCCACGTCGGAGTTGGCGTTGGACAGCAGGGTGCCGGTGGAGTTGCGGTGGTGCCAGGACAGCGGCAGCTCCAGGTACCGACGGGTCACCCTGCGGCGGTAGGAGGCCTGGAGGCGGTACTGCATGTAGCCGGCGCCGAGCCGGCGGCCGACGATGCCCGCCACCCGCAGCACGCTGATCCCGAACAACGCGGCCGCTGCCAGCGCCAGGGCGCCGGCGCCCACCTCGCCGCGTTCGATGGCCGGAAGCGCCACCTCACCGATGACCGACCCGACGACCCGGGCGCTGACAATGATCATCCCGCCGAAGAGCACGCTGCCGACGACCGCCACCGAAAAGATCCGCGGCTGCTCACGGATCGCCTGCCGCAGGACGCCCAGCCCTCGACTGAGAACGTCCCGACTTGTCTTGCTCGCCACGCTCTCCCCCGCCGTAAGCCGCAATTATCTCCCTCATCCTTACCGCTTGGGGCCAGTGCCGCCGACCCTGACTGCATATGTCGACCATCACGTACCGGACGGCGGCGTGCCGCAGGTGCCGACCGGCGTCCGCCGCCGCGCGCCGACGGTCCACCGGGCCTACGATCGGGCCATGCCGCGGTACGCCCGAGCCGAGCGCGAGGCGCTGGCCGATCTTCTACTGGCCCTCGGGCCGGACGCCCCTACTGTCAACGAGGGCTGGGCGACCCGCGACCTCGCCGCGCATCTGGTGCTGCGGGAGCGCCGTCCGGACGCGGCGGGTGGCATCGTGCTGCCGCCGCTGCGCGGCTATTCCGAGCGGGTCCGTCGACGACTCGCCGCACGGCCCTACCCCGAGCTGGTGGCACAGGTGCGCCGACCGCCGCTGTGGAGCCCGGTCAGCAATCCGCTGACCGACGAGGTGGCCAACACGATGGAGTTCTTCATCCATCACGAGGACGTGCGGCGGGCTGGCTCCGGGTGGCAGCCGCGCGATCTGTCCACCGGCCTACAGGGCGCTCTCTGGAAACGCGCGGCCCCGATGGCCCGGCTGGCACTGCGGCGTTTTCCGGCGGACCTCTACGTGCAGGCGCCCGGCCACGGGGAGGTCTCCCTCGGTCGCGGTGGGGAGCCACTGCGCCTGGTCGGGGCCCCGGCCGAGCTGGTGCTGTTCTTCTCCGGCCGACAACGGGTGGCCCGGGTCCAGCTGAACGGCTCGGCGGAGGCGGCTCGGCGACTGCGGTCCGCCGACCTGGGAAGGTGACTGCCTGTACGTAAACGGTCACCAAGCGAGTGTGGAGTTTCCCACACCCAGCGAAACATGCAGATACTTCCTCCCGTACGCTTCACCGCGCCGCTCCGCGCCGGGCGGCACGGAGTGGGGGCTCACTGTGCGGGACTTCGCGATCTCGGCGCTACGGGAGCCCCCGTTTCCCACGGGACGCCACGGGGCCACCGACCAGGTAGCGGGCGAGAGCATCGACTGGGCGCGCACGTTCGGGCTGGTCGATTCCAGCCAACGGGCGCACCGCCTGGAACGGGCCGACGCCGCCGGACTGGCCGGCCGCGCCTGCCTGGACGGCTCGGTGGAGGGCCTGCGGCTGCTCACTGACCTGATCAGCTGGCTCTTCGTCATGGACGACGCCTGCGACGAGGACGGCCTCGGTGCCGACCCGGTCCGGCTGGGGCCGGCGATCAGCACACTGCTCGACGTGCTGGACCGGTGTGGTGACCCGTACGTCGCACCGCCCGCCGTCGGGCCACTGGGTGACGCGCTGCACGACCTCTGCCGCCGGACCCGACTGTACGATCACGCCGGGCTGCTGCTGCGGTTCGTCAGCCAGATGCGCGAGTACCTGTTGGCGCTGCTCTGGGAGGCGGGCAACCGGGAGCGTGGGCGGGTACCCGAGGTGGCGGAATACGTGCAGCTACGCCGGCACATCGGGGGCGTGCATCCCTGCCTCACCCTGACCGACCTGGCGTCGACGCGGCCCACCGGGCCGACCCAGCGCGCCAACCCGGGGCTGGTTGCCCTGGACCTGCTGGCGGTGGACCTGGTCTGCTGGTGCAACGACCTCTTCTCCTACGGCAAGGAGAGCCAGGCCGGCCCGGACGCGCACAACCTCGTCACGGTGCTCGCCCAGGGCAGCGACGCGGACGAGGTGACGGCGCTTCGGAGTGCGGCACACCGGTTCAACCAGGGCTTGGCGACGTATCTGGACGCGGAGGAGGCGCTGCGGACCACCGACGACGACGGGATCCGCGACGCCCTGGCCGCTCGGCGCAACTGGGTCCGGGCCACCTACGACTGGTCAGTGGTGGCTGCCCGGTACGCCTGATCGGCCGTACCGGTTGGTGAGATGGGCCGGCCGGACGATCACCAGGGCTAGCCGATGCACGGTGACAGGCAATACTGTTCGGTAACCATCATGACGTGACGACCGTCACGCCACCACCCCCGAAGGCGGCTACAGCGATGGCTCTCGATGTACCGTACCGCTCCATCCCGGACATGTTCCTCAAGCGTGTGGCGGCCACCCCCGACCGGCACGCGTTCGCGTCCCCGAACCCCGACGACTCGGGGCCTGCCTGGCTGACCTGGGCTCAGGTCGGTCAGCGCGCCAAGGCGGTCGCCGCCGGCCTGCACGGCCTGGGCGTCGGCCAGGAGGACCCGGTCGCGATCCTCGCCAACACCCGGCTGGAGTGGGTGATCGCCGACCTCGGCATCATGTGTGCCGGCGGCGCGACCACCACCGTCTACCCGACCACCGAGCCGGCCGACGCGACGTACATCATCGCCGACTCCGGGTCGAAGGTGCTGTTCGCGGAGAACCCGGCCCAGGCGGCGAAGATCGCCGGGGCGACCCTGCCCGCGCTCACCCACGTGGTGCTTCTCGACGGCGCCGCCGACCCGGACGCCGCTGTCGCGCAGTTGACGCTCGCCGACCTGGAGGAGCGCGGCACCCAGGCGCTGGCCGCCGAGCCGGAGCTGATCGACATGCTGGTGGCCGGCATCGGCCCGGACCACCTGGCCACCTTGATCTACACCTCCGGCACCACCGGCCAGCCCAAGGGCGTCGAGCTGCTGCACGGCGGCTGGTGCTGGGAGGCGGTGGCGCAGGCGGAGGTCGGGCTGCTGCGCGACGACGACCTGCAGTACCTGTGGCTGCCGCTGGCCCACTCGTTCGGCAAGACCCTGCTCTGCGGCGCCATCCACGTCGGCCTGCCTACCTACGTCGACGGGCGGGTGGACAAGCTGGTCGAGCTTCTCTCGGTCATCCGCCCGACGCTGATGTGCGGCGCTCCCCGGGTGTTCGAGAAGGTCTACAACAAGGCAGTGACCACCGCGCAGGGCGCCGGCGGCGCGAAGGCGAAGATCTTCGGCTGGGCCGTCGGCGTCGGCAAGGAGAAGATCGCCCTGGAGCAGGCCGGCAAGCCGGTGCCGGCCGGGTTGAAGGTGCGCTACGGGCTGGCCGAGAAGCTGGTGTTCAGCAAGCTCCAGGCCCGTCTGGGCGGCCGGATGCGGGTGCTGGTGTCCGGTGCCGCGCCGCTCAGCCCGGAGATCGCCACCTTCTTCGCCGCCGCGAACCTGCCGATCTCCGAGGGCTACGGCCTGACCGAGACCAGCGCGGGCAACTTCGTCAACCCGCCGGCCGGGCTGCGGATCGGCACCGTGGGCCGGGCCATGGGCGACCTGGAGTGCAAGATCGACACCGACGGGGAGATCCTGGTGCGGGGTCGGCCGGTGATGCGCGGCTACCACAACCTGCCGGAGGAGACCGCCGCCTCGTTCACCGAGGACGGCTTCTTCCGTACCGGTGACATCGGCACCCTGGACGAGCAGGGCTACCTCCGCATCACCGACCGCAAGAAGGACCTGGTCAAGACCTCGGGCGGCAAGTACATCGCCCCGTCGCACATCGAGGGCATGTTCAAGGCCATCTGCCCGTACACCTCGCAGGCAGTCGTTGTGGGTCAGGCCCGCAACTTCTGCACGATGCTCGTCACCCTGGACCCGGACGCCATCCGGGGCTGGGTCGCCGGCGGCCCGCTGGAGGGGCGCAGCTACACCGAGATCGTCGCGTCGGCTGAGGCCCAGACGATGGTCGAGGAGTACGTCGCCCAGCTCAACTCCAAGCTCAACCGCTGGGAGACCATCAAGAAGGTGGCCATCCTCCCGCGCGACCTGACGATCGAGGACGGCGAGATCACCCCGTCGTTGAAGATCAAGCGGCGTGGGGTGGAGAGCAACTTCGCCACCGAGATCGACAAGATGTACGCCGGCACCCTCGCCGAACTCTGAGCCGACCGAGGGTCCCGTGCCGGCGAGGAAGCCGGCACG
The DNA here is from genome assembly GCF_049841475.1 of Micromonospora sp. DT15. Classification (NCBI taxonomy): domain Bacteria; kingdom Bacillati; phylum Actinomycetota; class Actinomycetes; order Micromonosporales; family Micromonosporaceae; genus Micromonospora; species Micromonospora sp. DT15. The sequence goes on along the minus strand of NZ_JBNCKJ010000004.1, from coordinate 313,103 downwards.
GGACCCTCACAGGTGGTGACCCCGCCACCTCGTGTGCTCCTCCTCCGCGGCGAGCTGCTCCTCGAACGCCATCTGCCGGACCCCGGCCCGGCGCCGGGAGTCGACAACCGTCTGCGCCGCCACCGCCACCGCCGCGGCGAGGGCCAACATGGCCAAGGCGATCAGCTCGGGTAGCGACCCGGCAGCCGGCACCAGCGCAATCAGCAGCAGGATCCCGCCGATCGTGGGCCAGCGGGGGGCGCCGAGCATCCGCCGGCCGAGCACGATGAGCGCGAGCAGGTAGAGCGCGACCCCACCGTAGAGCGCCAGCAGGTCGAAGCTCGGCAGCGGAACGCCCCAGCTCGGTGTGGTGGGATCGGCGCCTTCGTGGATCAGCCCCTTGAGCCCGAGCGCGAACAGGATGACGCCGGCGATGACCGGCAGGTGCAGGTAGCTGTAGGCGTTCCGGGCCAGGATGGCGCGCGCGTCCGGGTCGCGGGTGCGGTGCAGGGTCTGTTCCATGCCGAGCGCCAGGGTGTCGAAGTACGCCCACCACATCGCGGCGGCCACCGCGATGCCGAGCACCGCGGCGATCAGCACCGGCCAGGTCAGCGGTAGACCAGCTGTTTCGCTGGGACTGAACCCGAGTGCGATGATGGCCTCACCGAGAGCGATCAGGACGATCTGACCGTGCCGCTCCGCCCAGTGCCCGGCGGAGAGCACTGTCCACCCGGTGCCCCGCAGCGCGAGGCCGGCCCCGTACTCCACGCCGAGGGCCGCGAGCCAGCACAGCAGGCGGGCCACCGACTCGGCTGTTCCGTCGAAGAGCCGCTGCGGCAGCAGCCCGGCGACCACGATGAGGGCCGTGGCCACGACCGCCGGCAGGGCGAGCAGCTGCCAGCGTCGACGCACGTCGCGGTTCCGGCGGCCGATCCACAGGAAGATCACACTCTCGCTCACACGGACGAGGAAGTAGCAGGTCGCGAAGACCAGCGGACCGAACAGCCCACCGGGACGGTCGACGAACGCCTTCGGCAGACTCAGCGCCAGCACGAAGGCGGCGGCGATGGTGACGAAGCCGACCGCCGGGACGATCCCCTGGTCGGTACGGATCAGGTTGCCCAGCACGGCGAACGCCGACCAGCACCACCAGAGCAGGGCCAGCAGCACCAGGCACTGGACCAGGCCACGGGCGGTCGGATTGCCGGCGGTGGCCGTGGTGACGTGCAGGAACGCGAAGACGAAGACCAGGTCGTAGAAGAGTTCCAGCGGGGTCGCCCGCGAGCCCGGCGCACTGCGGCGGACCCCGCGTGTCCCGCTGTCCTGGCCCACCAGGGGAGTCTGGCAGCCGAGCTGGGGCGGAAGACGCATTCCCGGCATAATGGTGCCAGCGGATGCCGCTGGTGGTTCGGCGCTGGCTCAGGCGATGACAGACGGCTCGCGCCACCGCTGGCGGCCGGCCCGGTCCAGGTCGTAGCGGATCGCCGCGAGACGCCCGACGGCCTCCACGAGGTCCGCGGCGGGCAGGGTAAAGGGCAGCCGCAGGAAGCGCTCCAGGGTGCCGTCCAGCCCGAACCGGGGGCCAGGGGCCAGCCGTACGCCGACCTCCTCCGCGGCCCGGGCCAACGCGCTCGAGACCGGGCCGTCCAACTCGGCCCACAGCGTCACGCCACCCCGTGGCACGGTGACCCGCCACTCCGGCAGTTGGTGCGCCAGCGCGCCGAGCAGGGCGTCCCGCTGGACGGCCAACTGGACGCGACGGTCGGCGACGATGGCCTCGGCGTGGGCGAGCAGGTGCACCGCGACCAGTTGGTCCAACACCGGGCTGGCCATGTCGACCCCGACCCGCACGGCGGCCAGCCGCTGCACCTGCGGCGCGGACGCGCGCACCCAGCCGATCCGCAGGCCACCCCAGTAGGGCTTGCTCATCCCGCCGATGCTGATCACCCGACTGTGCCGGTCGTAGGTGGCGACCGGGGGTGGCACCTCGGTGCCGTCCATCGACAGGTCCACGAAGGACTCGTCGATGATCAGATCGGTGCCGACAGCGTGCGCGGCGGCCACCACGCGCTCGCGCAGCGAGGCGGGCATCAGGTGCCCCGTCGGGTTCTGGAACTCGGGAATCAGGTAGGCGAGCTTGGGCCGGGTCTGTCGGAGAGTGCCCAGCAGCAGGTCGGGCTCCCAGCCTGCGTCGGCGGCCAGCCCGTGGGTGCTGATCCGGGCCCGACGGCCGGCCAGAGCGGCGAGGGCGTTGGGGTAGGTCGGGGACTCGACCAGCACGGTGCCGCCCGGGGTCAGGGCGAGCCGCAGCACCAGATCCAGTGCGTGCTGGGTGCCGCTGGTGACCATGATCTGGTCGGGCGAGGTGGGCAGACCCCGGGCGGTGTACGCGTCGGCCACCGCCTCGCGCAGCTCGATGACGCCGGTCGGGTGGTAACCGGCCCCGCTCAGGTAGCGGGGCAGGTCCTCGGCTGCGGCCCGCGCGGCCGAGAGTAGTTGCGGCGGTGCGGCCAGCGCGGCGACGCCGAGGTCGAGCATCTCCCGGTCGTCCAGCGGGGTCCACAGGCCGGTGCTGGCCACCCGGTGGTTGCCGGGCAGCATCGTCCAACTGCCGGCGCCCCGCCGGCTGGCCAGGTGCCCGGTCTCGCGTAGCTGCCGGTAGGCGGCGGTCACCGTGGTCCGGCTGATCCGCAGCGCCTCGGCCAGCTCCCGTTCGGCCGGGAGGCGGACGCCCAGCGGCAGCCGGCCGTCGGCGAGGAGCCCGCGCACCGAGCCGGCCAGCGCGGCGTAGTCGGGGCTGCGGCGGCGGCCCGGCAGGGCATGCCACTGCCCGAGCAGACGGGCCAATTGGACGCCGCGCACCTGCCCGGTCATAGCCACTCCTCGAATATTGGCATCTTCCTCGACGAGGATTGGCACCTAGGGTGGCACGCATGGCACTGCTTGGCAATCTGCGACACCGGCCGGTTCGACGGTTGGTCCAGCTCTACCTCGGGCTCATTGTCTACGGCGTCAGCATGGCCCTGATGATCCGCTCCGGCCTGGGCCTCGACCCGTGGGACGTGTTCCATCAGGGGCTCTCCAAGCGGACCGGGCTCTCCTTCGGCACTGTCACCATCGCCGTCGGTGCGCTGGTCCTGCTGCTCTGGATCCCGCTGCGGCAGCGCCCCGGCCTCGGCACGGTCAGCAACGTCGTGGTGATCGGCCTGGTCGTGGACGCCACACTGGTCCTGCTGCCCGCGGGCGGGCCGCTCGGCGTCCGGATCGCGATGCTGGTCAGCGGGATCGTCGCCAACGGCGCCGCCACCGCTCTCTACCTCGGCGCCCGGTTGGGGCCCGGCCCCCGCGACGGTCTGATGACCGGGTACGTGGCCCGCCGACCCGGCCTGTCGATCCGACTGGTGCGCACCGTCATCGAGGTCACAGTGCTGGCGCTGGGCTGGCTGCTCGGCGGCACCGTCGGTCTGGGGACCGTCGCGTACGCACTGGCCATCGGTCCGTTGGCCCAGTTCTTCATCCCGCTGTTCGCCGTGCCGGAGGCCGCCGCACCGGACACTGCCGCGCCCCCGCCGGGCAACTCCGCGCCGGCTGCCCCGGCCGGCTGAACCTCACCGACCGTTCGCGAACCGGTACGTGGGGGTGGTACCGCGCACCGGTTCGTGGGTGGGTGTTCCCTTCCGCGACGCGCGCCGTCATCATCTGTGCATGGGGGAGAACGGTTGGCGCTGGAACGACGCCTGGATCTTCGTGTCGCTCGTCATCGCGAGCGGCGCCGGACGGCACCGTCGGTCGGCGACAAGCCGGCGGCCGGAGGGCGTCCGCCTGACCGACGTGCTCTCCACAGCCGACCACCTCAACCATGCGATTCCGCAGCGACACGAGGTGGAGGCCGCGGTCCAGCGGCTGGTCGGCGCCGGGCTGGTCAGCGTCGCCGACGGCTGGTTCCGGATCACCGCCGAGGGTGAGCAGCTGTGGCGTACCCGCCCGCGTGCGGGTGTGGCGACCACAGTGGACACCGTGCAGGGTGTGTTGACCCGCCGGCACGCGCCCGGCAGCGCGGACTGGATCCTGGACGAGGCCGACCACGCGGCCGCCGTCCAGGAGTACGCGGTCCGTTCGATTCCCACCCCGCGTCGGTCACCGGAGGGGCACTCCGGCGAGCGCTGAGCTGCTCAGCGCACCGGGTGGCCGCCGAGGCGCAGCGCGTCCTTGACCTCGGCGACGGTCAGCTCTCCGAAGTGGAAGACGCTGGCGGCGAGCACCGCGTCCGCGCCGGCGCCGATCGCCGGCGGAAAGTGGGCCACCTCACCGGCGCCCCCGCTGGCCACCACCGGCACGTCCACCACCGCGCGCACCGCGGCGATCAGTTCCAGGTCGAAGCCCGCCTTGGTGCCGTCGGCGTCCATCGAGTTGAGCAGGATCTCCCCCGCGCCCAACTCGGCGCCCCGGTGCGCCCACCACACGGCGTCGATGCCGGTGCCACGCCGACCCCCGTGGGTGGTGACCTCGAAGCCGCTGGGCGTGCCGCCGTTCGGCGACCGCCGCACGTCGAGGGAGAGCACGAGCACCTGCCTGCCGAACCGGTCGGCGATCTCGGCGAGCAGCTCCGGACGGGCGATGGCGGCGGTGTTCACGCCGACCTTGTCCGCACCGGCGCGAAGCAGCGTGTCCACGTCGGCGACCTGCCGGACGCCGCCGCCGACGGTCAGCGGGATGAACACCGACTCGGCGGTGCGGCGCACCACGTCGAGCATGGTGCCCCGGTCGCTGGAGGACGCCGTGACGTCGAGGAAGGTCAACTCGTCCGCGCCGGCCCGGTCGTACGCGGCGGCCAGCTCCACCGGGTCGCCGGCGTCACGCAGGTCGAGGAAGTTGACCCCCTTGACCACCCGCCCGGCGTCCACGTCGAGACAGGGGATCACCCGTACCGCCACCGTCATGCCGCGAGCCTATCCTCCGCACGCGGCACGGCGGTCGACCCGATCGGGTCGACCGCCGCGAGAGAGGTCTGCGTCACACGCGAACGAGCATCTTGCCGAGGTTGTCGCCGCGCAGCAGGCCGAGGAACGCCGACGGGGCGTTCTCGATGCCGTCCACGATCGTCTCGTCGTAGGACAGCGTGCCGTCGCGCAGCCAGCCCGAGACGTCGCGCACGAACGCCGCCCGCACGTCGTTGTGGTCGTTGACCAGGAAGCCGCGCAGGGTGAGCCGCTTGCCGATGACCAGCGCCAGGTTGCGCGGCGCGGCCGACGGTTCGGTGGCGTTGTACTGCGAGATCATGCCGCAGATGGCGGCCCGACCGTGCAGGTTCATGACCGAGATGGCGGCCTCCAGGTGGTCGCCGCCGACGTTGTCGAAGTAGACGTCGACACCGTCCGGGGCTGCCGCCCGCAGCGACTCGCGGACCCCGTCGTGGTAGTCGAAGGCGGCGTCGAAGCCCAGCGCCCGCAGCCGTTCGACCTTGGCCGGCGAGCCGGCACTGCCGATCACCCGGCCGGCGCCCTTGAGTTTGGCGATCTGGCCGACCAGGCTGCCCACCGCGCCGGCCGCGGCGGAGACGAAGACCGTCTCGCCGGGCTTCATCGCGGCCACCTCCAGCAGCCCGGCGTACGCGGTCAAACCGATCATGCCGAGCACGCTCAGGTACGCGCTGACCGGGGCGATGCTCGGGTCGACGGGGCGGGCCGCTGCGGCGTCGAGCAGCGCGTACTCCCGCCAGCCCAGCCCGTGCAGGACTGTGGTCCCGACGGCGACGTCGGCCGCCTCGCTGGCCACCACCTCACCGATCGCGGCACCGTCGAGCGGAGCGTCGAGCGCGAACGGCGGCACGTACGATTTGACGTCGTTCATCCGTCCGCGCATGTACGGGTCGACGGACATGTACTGGTTGCGGACCACGATCTGGCCCGGTCCGGGCGTCGGCACCTCGGTCTCGACGAGCCGGAAGGTGTCTTCGGTGGGCCAGCCCTGGGGGCGACTGGCCAGGTGGATCTCGCGGTTGCTGGTCACGGGGTGGTCGTCCTCTCGTCCGCGGATGGGGGCCTGGGGCCGCGAGGTCACGCGGCCAGGGTCTCGCGGACGGTGAGGGTGACGTCGACGTTGCCACGGGTGGCGTTGGAGTACGGGCAGACCTGGTGGGCCTGCTCGACGATCTGCTCGGCGACCTCGCGGGGCGCGGCGGGCAGGTCGACGACGAGCTGCACGGTGAGCCCGAAGCCGCCGCTGCCGTTCGGGCCGATGCCCACCTCGGCGCCGACCACGGAACCGGTCACGTCGGCCTTGGCCCGGCGGGCCACCAGCCGCAGCGCGCTGTGGAAGCAGGCCGCGTAACCGGCGGCGAAGAGCTGCTCGGGGTTGGCCGCGCCACCCGCGCCGCCCATCTCCTTCGGCACTGCCAGGTCGAGTGCGAACGTGCCGTCGGAGGTCTCGACGTGGCCGTCCCGGCCGTCGCCGGTGGCGGTCGCGGACGCGGTGTAGACAACCTGCATGGTGGTCACTGCTCCTTCTGTCGGTGGATGGTGTCGGTTACCCGGGTGAGGGTGTCGCGCAGCGCGACGAGCTCGCCGAAGCCCAGCCCGGTGGCCTGCGCGATCCGCAGCGGGACATCGCAGACCCGCTCGCGCAGCGCCCGGCCCTGCTCGGTGAGGCCCACCTCGACCCGCCGCTCGTCGCGGGCCGACCGCCGCCGCACCACCAGGCCCGCCCCCTCCAGCCGCTTGAGCAGCGGGGAGAGCGTGCCGGAGTCCAGCCGCAGCTCGGCGCCCAACTCGGACACCGTCGGGGCGTCGTCGGGACGCTCCCAGAGCACCAGCAGCACCAGGTACTGCGGGTAGGTCAACCCGACCTCGTCGAGGATCGGCCGGTAGACGTCGGTCAGTGCGCGCGACGCGGCGTAGAGCGCGAAGCACACCTGCCGGCGCAGCACCAGGTCATCCGTCACCACTGAACCGTAGCCCACAATTAAGTTGTGCACAACTTATCGGCCTGCGGGATCACCCGGCGGGCCGCGAGGGCGGTCACCTCAGCGATCGCCGAGGTACGCCTCCAACTCCACCTCGACCAGGTGCTCCGGGTCCAGCAGACCGGCCACCACCACAAGGGTGGCGGCCGGCCGGACCGCGCCGAAGACAGCGTTGTGCGCCCGGCCCACCTCGTCGGCGTGCAGCCGGTCCGTCACGTACATCCGGGTCCGAACCACGTCCCCCGGCTCCGCACCCACCTCGGCGAGCGCCGCCAGCCCGATCCGCAGCGCCTGCGCCATCTGCGCGGCCGGGTCACCGACGTGCACGACCCGGCCGTCCACAGTCGCCGTGCAACCGGCCGTCCAGGCCCACTCACCGGCCCGGACCACCCGGGAGTACCCGTAGCGCTGCTCCCACGGGCCGCCCGACCCCAGCCGCGTCGTCGTCATGCCTCGGCCAGCGTCCGCAACGCCTCGGCCACAGTGAAGGCACCCGCGTAGAGCGCCTTGCCCGCGATCACGCCCTCCACCCCGGCCGACTCCAGGCTCGCCAACGCCCGCAGGTCGTCCAGGGTGGACACCCCACCCGAGGCGATCACCGGCCGGTCCGTACGGGCACACACCTCGCGCAGCAGATCCAGGTTCGGCCCGCGCATCGTGCCGTCCTTGGTGATGTCGGTCACCACGTACCGACTCGCGCCCGCCTTGTCCAACCGCTCCAGCACCTCGTACAGGTCACCACCGTCGCGGGTCCAACCCCGCGCCGACAGGGTGTTGCCCCGCACGTCCAGCCCGATGGCCACCCGGTCGCCGTACTCCGCGACCACCCGGTCACACCAGACCGGGTCCTCCAGGGCGGCGGTCCCGATGTTCACCCGGGCCGCTCCGGTGCCCAGCGCCGCGCGCAGCGACTCGTCATCACGGATGCCCCCGGAGAGCTCCACCTTCACGTCCAACTGGCGCACCACCTCCGCGAGCAGGTGCGCGTTGGTGCCCCGACCGAACGCCGCGTCCAGGTCGACCAGGTGAATCCACTCCGCGCCGTCCTGCTGCCAGGCCAGCGCCGCGTCCAACGGGTCGCCGTAGATGCTCTCGCTTCCGACGGCGCCCTGCACGAGCCGGACGGCCCGGCCGTCAGCGACATCCACGGCGGGTAACAGGGTGAGGCTCAAGGTCTTCTCCTCGATCAGGTACGACGGTCCAGGGCGATCACCACGATCGCCGGCAGTACGAGCAGCAAGAGCGCGATCAGCGCGATACGCAACGCCAGGTTGTCGACAAACGTCCAGATCAGGAGCAACGCCGCGCCGGTGAGCAGCACGATCGCGGCCCGCTCACCCCTAGTGTGCCGGGCCAGCCGGCCGGAGCGACCCCGCCGCAGCCGCGGCGTCAAACTGCGGACCACCGCGCGACGGCGTTGCCGGCGGGCGACCTGACGCTGCCGGACCGCCCGTTCCCGGGCCTGCTCCGCCTCCCGCTCCGCCCGTCGGCGGGCGCGCTCCCGGCTCACCGCGACGCCCGTTGCTCGGGCACCGCGCGACGGCGCTCAGTCACCGCTGGGCAACGTGGCGAGCCAGTTGCGCAGCAGCGCGGCACCGGTGTCGGCGGACTTCTCCGGGTGGAACTGGGCCGCCGACAACGAGCCACGCTCCACCGCCGCGACGAAATCCGTGTCGTGGTGGGCGGTGGTCACAGTGGCACCGGCAGCGACCAACGCCGCCGGGTCGCCCATCGCGTACGAGTGGACGAAGTAGAACCGGCTCTGCTCCGGCAACCCGGCGAACAGCACCGACTCCCGCGGAGCCCGAACCGTGTTCCAGCCCATGTGCGGCAACCGGGCGGCGGCCAACCGGGTCACCCCGCCGGGCAGCAGCCCCAGCCCCTTGGTCACCACGCCATGCTCGTCACCGTGCTCGAAGAGCACCTGCATGCCCACGCAGATGCCGAGCACCGGCCGGCCGGCAGCCACCCGTTCGGCGATCACCGGACCGGCGCCCAGCGCCTCGATCCCCGCCATGCACGCCGCGTACGCGCCCACACCCGGCACCACCAGACCGTCGGCGGCAGCCGCCGCGGCCAGGTCGTCGGTCACCCGGACGTCCGCTCCGGCGGCGGCCAACGCCCGCTCCGCCGAGCGCAGGTTGCCCGAGCCGTAGTCGAGCACCACCACGTCACTCATGTCGTCACCCCGATCACCCGTTCTCCGGCAGCAGCCGCAGCACGCCGGCGACAGTGGCGAGCACCGCGAGCCCCGCGGTGATCAGCACGGCGGCCTTCGGCGCGCCCTGCCGGTAGAGCGACCAGGTGCCGCCCACCAGAACCCCGGCCAGGATCAGCAGCAACGTCGGCAACGCGGCGCCCATCAGAGCCCCCTTCCATTCGCGACTGCGGGGCTCCGCTGCGCTGCACTCCTCGCGCTCATCAGAGCCACCTTCGATTCGCGACTGCGGGGCTCCGCTGCGCTGCACTCCTCGCGCTCATCAGAGCCACCTTCCATTCGCGACTGCGGGGCTCCGCTGCGCTGCACTCCTCGCGCTCATCAGAGCGCGCCCTTCGTGCTCGGGATCGCTCCGGCGGAACGCGGGTCGATCGAGGTGGCCTCGCGCAACGCGCGGGAGACCGCCTTGAACTGCGCCTCCACCACGTGGTGCGCGTCCGGGTGACCACCCGGACGGGCCGCCCGCAGCACGTCGACGTGCAGCGTGACCCGGGCCGCCTGACCGAAGGACTCCCAGATGTGCCGGGTCATGCTGGTCGCGTACACCGGCCCGATGTACGGGGCGAGCACCGGCTCGTCGTGCACCACGTACGGCCGACCGGAGAGGTCCACGGCGGCCCGGACCAGCACCTCGTCCATCGGCACCGTGGCCGAGCCGTACCGCCGAATGCCGGCCTTGTCGCCCAGCGCCTGGTCGAACGCGGCACCCAGCGCCAACGCGGTGTCCTCGATCGTGTGGTGCGCGTCGATCTCCAGGTCACCCACCGTGCGCACGGTCAGGTCGAAGCCGCCGTGCCGGGCGATCTGGTGCAGCATGTGGTCGTAGAAGCCGACGCCGGTGCTGATCTCGGCGGCACCGGTGCCGTCGAGATCGATCTCGACGAGGACCTTGGTCTCCTTGGTGATCCGTTCCACCCGGGCGGTCCGACTCATTGCGAAGTCTCCATTGCAGAAAGGAAGGCGTCGGTCTCGGCGGCGGTGCCGGCGGTCACCCGCAGCCAGCCGGGCAGGCCGACGTCACGAACCAGCACCCCCTGTGCCAGCAGGGCGTTCCAGACGACGGTCTGGTCGCCGCCCACCTCGAAGAGCACGAAGTTGGCGTCGCTGTCGGCGACCCGCAACCCCCGCTCGCGCAGCGTCGCCACGATCCGGTCCCGCTGCGCCATGATCGCGCTCACCGTACCGAGAAGGGCGTCGCGGTGCGCCACCGCCGCGCGTGCGGCGGCCTGGGTGAGCGCGGAGAGATGGTACGGCAGACGGACGAGCTGCACCGCCCGCACCACCGCCGGGTCGGCGGCCAGGTAACCCAGCCGGCCACCGGCGAAGCCGAACGCCTTGCTCATCGTCCGGGTGACCACCAGCCGCGGGTGGCCGGGCAGCACCGCGAGGGCGCTGACCGTCCCGGGACGGGCGAACTCGGCGTACGCCTCGTCCACGACCACCATGCCGGGCGCGACGTCGAGCACCGCGGCGATCACCGCCGGGTCCAGTGCGGTGCCGGTGGGGTTGTTCGGCGAGCAGAGGAAGACCACGTCCGGCTGGTGCTCCCGGACCTGGGCGACCGCCTCCTCGGCGGTCAACCCGAAGTCGACGCCGCGCGCGGCGGGCACCCACCGGGTGCCGGTGCCGAGGGCCAGCAGCGGGTGCATCGAGTACGCCGGAACGAAGCCGAGCGCGGTGCGCCCCGGCCCCCCGAACGCCTGGAGCAGCTGCTGCTGGATCTCGTTGGAGCCGTTGGCCGCCCACACCTGCTCCACGGTGAGCCCGTGCCCGAGATAGTCGGCCAGGTCGGCGCGGAGCGCCACCGCGTCCCGGTCCGGGTAGCGGTTCAGCTCGCGCAGCTCGGCCGCGAGCGCCTTACCGATCGCCTCGACCACCGGCTCCGGAACCGGGTGGGAGTTCTCGTTGGTGTTGAGCCGCACCGGCACGTCCAACTGCGGCGCCCCGTACGGCGACAGCCCCCGCAGGTCGTCGCGGATCGGAAGGTCGTCCAGACTGGTCACGCCGACCCTCCCGGGAAGCGGGCCTGGACCGCCTGGCCGTGCGCGGGCAGGTCCTCCACGTTCGCGAGGGTGACCACGTGCGGGGCCACGTCGCGCAGCGCGGCCTCGGTGTACTCGATCAGGTGCACACCGCGCAGGAAGGACTGCACGGACAGGCCGGAGGAGTGCCGGGCGCAGCCGCCGGTGGGCAGCACGTGGTTGGAGCCGGCGCAGTAGTCGCCGAGCGACACCGGCGACCAGGCGCCCACGAAGATCGCCCCGGCGTTGCGGACCCGCAGCGCCCACTCCCGGGCGTCGACCGTCTGGATCTCCAGGTGCTCGGCCGCGTACGCGTCGACCACCCGCAGCCCGGCCTCAAGGTCGTCGACCAGGACCACGCCGCTCTGCTCACCGGTCAGCGCCGTGGTGACCCGCTCGGTGTGCTTGGTCGCCGGCACCTGCCGGGCCAGCTCCGCCTCGACCGCCTCGACCAGCGCCACCGACGGGGTGACCAGCACGCTCGCGGCGAGCGGGTCGTGCTCGGCCTGACTGATCAGGTCGGCGGCCACGTGCGCCGGGTCGGCGGTGTCGTCGGCCAGGATGGCGATCTCGGTCGGCCCGGCCTCGGCGTCGATGCCGACCACGCCGCGCAGCAGCCGCTTGGCGGCGGTCACCCAGATGTTGCCGGGGCCGGTGATCAGGTCGACGGGGTCGCACCGCAGCTCACCGGCCGGGTCCACCGCCGCGCCGTACGCCAGCATCGCCACCGCCTGGGCCCCGCCCACGGCGTACACCTCGTCGACGCCGAGCAGCGCGCACGCGGCGAGCACCCGGGGATCGGGCAGGCCGCCGTTGTCCTTCTGCGGCGGGCTGACCACCACCAGCGAGCGCACCCCGGCCGCCTGGGCGGGCACCACGTTCATCACCACCGTCGACGGGTACATCGCCAGGCCACCGGGCACGTAGAGGCCGACCCGGTCGACCGGCAGCCACCTCTCGGTGACAGTGCCGCCGGGCACCACCTGGGTGACGTGATCGGTGCGCCGCTGGTCGGCGTGCACCCGGCGGGCCCGGGCGATGGACTCCAGCAGCGCGGCACGCACCGCCGGGTCGAGCACCCCCTCCGCCTCGGTGATCGCCTCGACCGGCACCCGCAGCACCTCCGGGGAGATGCCGTCGAACCGTTCGCTCGCTTCCCGGATCGCCGGGTACCCATGCTCACGGACCGCCTCCACCAGAGGACGGATGCGCTCGACGGCGACGGACACGTCGAGCTGGGCACGGGGCAGCAGACGGCGCGGGTCACCGAGACCGTCGCGCAGGTCGATCCGATTCAGCACCCTTGCGAGTCTAGGCGGCCCGCCCGACGCCCACCCGAGCCGCCCGTACGCCGGGACGGTGAGCCGGGCCACGCCACCGCGGGCGAGATTGGTTAGGCTCGACCATGTGACCGCACGGCTGCCGGTGTTCCCGCTCGCAACGGTGCTCTTTCCCGGGTTGGTGCTGCCGCTGCACATCTTCGAGGAGCGCTACCGGGCGCTGGTCCGACACCTGGTCGGCCTGCCCGACGGTGCCCCGCGCGAGTTCGGCGTGGTGGCCATCCAGGCCGGCTGGGAGGTCGCGCCCGCCGGTCCCGCCGGCGCCGCGGCCACGTCGGGCGTCGGCGAGGTGACGCTGCACGAGGTGGGCTGCACCGCCGAGCTGCGCCAGGTGACCGAGTTGACCGACGGTGGCTTCGACATCGTCACTGTCGGTCGGCGTCGTTTCCGGATCGCCGAGGTCGACGACAGCGCCGAGCCCTACCTGACCGCCGACGTCGAGTGGCTGCCCGACCCGGGCGGCCCCGACGAGGTGGCCGATCTGCTGGCCGCGCGGGTGATCGCGGTGTTCCGGCAGTACCTCGGCCTGATCCGGTCCGACCCGGAGGAGATCTCCGAGCAGTTGCCGGAGGACCCGACAGTGCTCTCGCACCTGGTGGCGGCGACCGCGGCGCTCACCGTCGACGACCGGCAACGGCTGCTGGCGATCGACGACACCGCCTCCCGGCTCCGCGCCGAGCTGCGGTTGCTCAACCGCGAGGCGGCTCTGCTGCGTCAGGTGCGGGCGGTTCCGGTGCCGCTGTCGGAGCTGGCGTCCCCGCCGACACCCAACTGAACTCCCCCGGCTCGGGCTCGGGGCGTAGCCCCGGCCACCGCGACCAGCCGGCCAGCAGTGTGTACATGACCGCGGCCCCGAACGCCGGCAGCAGCAGGTTGCCGTGCGGCACCGGCAGCACGCCGAGCAGCCAGTCCACGCCACCGGCACGCAGGTCGGCGGGTTTGCTGAAGGCCTGCCCGGCCGGGGCGGTCGCCAGCAGCCGTTCGAAGGTGGCCAGACCGATCCGCCGTCCCACCTGCCAGGCCACCGGCGCGGCGACCAGGGTGCCGAGCACCGCGGCGAGCAACCCGACCGGGCCGCGCCGCCGTCGCAGCACGAACCACAGGGCGAGGGCCACAAGCAGCCCGAAGGCGAGGCCGAGCAGGCTGAACCAGCCGTCGGCGGCGATCGGCTGCTCCGGTTGCGGCTCGGCGTAGATCGCCCCCTCGGCGGTCTTGAGCACCGGGGTGTCCGGCGCGAGCGCGGCCCAGAGCAGCCCGAGCGGAACACCCAGCGCGGCGAGCGCGAGCACGGCGCCCAGCACCGTCGCCAGGGCACGCAGCGGACGACGCGGTTCGTCGAACCGCAGCTCCAGCGAGCTCCCGTACGCCGCCGAGGGCGGCAGGTGACCCGGACCGAACTCGCCCGGCGCTGTACCGGCCGACGGGTCGACCTCCGGCGGTGTCGCGTCCGGCGTACGGGCTGGCGTGGGTTGGTCGGGCTCGTCGACGGGCCGCTCACGGTCGGGGTTGTCCGGGCTCACCCGATGATCCTCTCAGGCCCGGTGCCCGGCCGGGGCTCCGGTGGCGGCAGACCAGCTCACCGGGCGAACGGCTCCACCATCATCGCGGCGGCCCGCAGCCACGCCTGCCGGGTCTCCGGCTGGAGCTGGTGGTACTCGATCGACGACCCGGTCTCCAGAGCCGGGTCGTACGGTACGACGGCAACGCCCCTGGTACGGGTGGCGAAGTGCCGCTCCAGGTCGTCCTGGAGCGTCGAGCGACCCGGGGTCGGGCAGGAGATGAGGGTGATCGCGTTGTCCGCCAACTCGCCCATGCCCTCCTCGTGCAGCAGGTCGAGCATCCAGTCCGCGCTGAACGCCGCGTCCTCCCGGGGCACTGTGGTCACCACCAGCTGGTCGGCGGCCTGCATCACAGTGCGCCAGTTGGGGCTCTCCACGTTGTTGCCGGTGTCGACGCAGACCACGTCGTGGGTGCGCCGCAGCAGCTCCAGCACCCGTCGGACGGTGAACTGGTCCAGTCGCTGGGCGAAGCGCGGGCTCTCCTCGCCGGCCAGCACGTCGTACGAGCCGTCGGAGGCGTGCCGCAGGTAGTCGTCCAGCCGGTCCAGCAGGGTCGCGCCCTCCAGGATCTCGATCTGGGCCAGGTCGCTGATCAGGTGCCGGATCGTGCGGGCGTGCCGGGCGCTGCCGGCGCGCAGGCCGAGGGTGCCGCGCAACTCGTTGTCGTCCCAGGCCAGCACACCCTTGCCGCGCACACTGCCGACCGTCGCCGCGGCGAGCACTGTGGCGGTCGTCTTGTGCACTCCGCCCTTGGGGTTGGCGAAGGCGAACACCCGGGGCGTGCCGAGGTCCCGTTGGAGCACCCCGTTGGCGCGCTCCTGCTCCTGGTCGACGGCCGGTGGACGCCATTCGACCCGGGCCGGGTAGGCACGTTCGGCGACCGCCGAGCCGACCGCCGGGGCGGGTGGTGGCGGGACGGGCACGGCGACCGGCGGCGGGGGCGGGGGCGGGGGCGGGGGGGCGACCGGCGGGGGCGGCGGCGGGGCGGCCGGGTAGCCGGTCTCCGGCTGGTAGCCGGTCTCCAGCAGGGCGTACCGCGATTCCACCGACGGGTCGCCCGGTCGGTAGCCGTTGTCCAGCAACGCGTAGCGCGACGGGACCGGGTCGGGGCCGCGTGCCGGCGGCTCGGGCTCGGCCCGGTACGCCGGCTCGGCGCGGTAGTCCGGCTCGGCCCGATAACCGGGCTCGGCCCGATAAGCCGGGTCCGCCCGGTAGTCCGGCTCGGCCCGGTAGCCGGGCGTCGCGCGGTACTCCGGCTCGGCGCGGTAGCCCGGCTCGGCCCGGTAACCCGGCTCGGCGCGGTAGTCCGGCTGCTCGGTCCGGTACGCCGGCTCCGCTCGATAGTCCGGCTCGGCCCGATAACCCGGCTCGGCCCGGTACGCGGGCTCGGCCCGGTAGTCCGGCTCGGCCCGGTACGCGGGGTCGACCCGGTAGGTCGCCTCGGCCCGGTAAGCAGGCTCCGCGCCGTACGACAGGTCCGCCGGATGCCCGATGGCAGGTGCCCGCCCGGCGTAGCCGTTGGGGGCCGCACGCCGTGGCAGCGGGTCCGGCGGCGGTTCCTCGCCACGCCGCTCCGGCTCGGTCTGCTCCGCGCCGCGACCGCCCAGCCGGGCACGGTCCAACAACGCGCGCCACCGCGGCGCTGGTTCGGCCGGCCGGCCCCAGCCGGTCTCACTGCCCTCCACGGCCCGCCCTCCCAGCGCCATCGATCTCTGTCTGACAGGCTACGAACCCAACCCTATTCGGACCACACCTCAGAGCGCACACCAGCCGGCGCAGATCACGACGACGGCGATGGCGTCAACGGCTCGGCGAGGGTGGCGTCCGGCGAGGTGGTGACACTCGGCGGCGTCGACTCGGTGGGCTCCGGCGTCGACGGTTCGGGTGACGGAATCGTCACGACTGGTGCGGGTTCCGACGATTCGCCCACGGAGGCCGACGGTGCCGGGGCGCTGATCATCGGCGCTGGCCGTTCGGACCGGGTCGGTACGGGGCTCGGCCCCGTGTCGGCCGGAGGGCGCACCACGTCACGCTGCTCCGGCAGGGGTGGCGTGAAGACCGTCCGGTCCAGCCGGTAGACCTCGGGGGCGGGGTCGACCGCCCGTACGTCCGGCCGGGCCGCCACACCGCGCAGCGCCACCGGCGTCGCGCGAACCACCGCCGCGTAGACGCAGGCGCAGCCGGTGCGGTACGCGGCGGCCTCGGCGGCGGCCACGTCGGCGCCGCTGACGTACTGCTCCCGCAACTCCCGCTCGCCAACCCCGTCGCCGTCGACGGCGGCCGCCCTGGCCCGGTAGTCGGCGGCCTCGGTCTCCTTGCGGGCCGCCACCTGCTCCATGCCGGCGACCACGTCGTCGGGCACCCGCAGCGCGGGGATCTTGACGATCTCGGTCTGCCGGCCGGGCAGCGGAACCCGCCCGAAGACGGTGGAGACCCCCACGTCGCCGAGCACCGTCGCCAGCCGCTGCGGAGGCAGGTAGGCGTCGAGCGTGACCAGCGCGTACGTCCCGCCCTCGGCGGCCGGGGCGGACGCGGGCAGCGCCGCCAGGTCGGCCGCGGCGGACCGCAGGTAGCCGGGAACGGAGTCGCCGTCGGCAACGCCGACCCGGGTGACCTCACCGACAGTTCGGTCGCCGACCGGGCTGTCGTCGACGGCCCAGACGGCAGTGCCCAACACCGCCGCCGCGGAGAGCACCGCGGCCCAACTGAGCACGCCGGAGCGCGCCGACCGGTCGGCCAGCCGGGCCACCGCCCGGGTCAGCGGCGGCAGCAACCGCTGGTCCAGCTGCCGCAGCAGGTTGCCGGCGCGCACGGGCGGGATCCCCTCTGTGAAACGGTGTCGGGCGGTCGCCGCTCAGTCACGCAGGATCTGAAGCGCACGTTCCAGGTCGTCAGGGTAGTCGCTGACGAACCGGACCTCGTCCCCCGTTCGGGGGTGCACAAAGCTCAGTTCGCGGGCGTGCAGCCACTGTCGGGCCAGGCCGAGACGGGCCGAGAGGGTGGGATCGGCGCCGTAGGTGAGGTCACCCACACAGGGGTGCCGCAGGGTGGAGAAGTGCACCCGAATCTGGTGGGTCCGGCCGGTCTCCAGCCGGACGTCGACCAGACTCGCCGCCGGGAACGCCTCCAGGGTGTCGTAGTGCGTGATGCTCGGCTTGCCGCCGGACACCACAGCCCAGCGGTAGTCGTGGGTGGGGTGCCGGTCGATCGGCGCGTCGACGGTGCCCCGCAGCGGGTCCAGGTGACCCTGCACCACCGCGTGGTAGCCCTTGTCGACCTCGCGGTACTTGAAGGCCCGCTTCAACGCCGTGTACGCCTGCTCGCTCTTGGCCACCACCATGATCCCGGTGGTGCCCACGTCGAGCCGGTGCACCACGCCCTGGCGTTCGGCGGCGCCACTGGTGGAGATGCGGTGCCCGATCGCGGCGAGCGCGCCGATCACCGTCGGCCCGGTCCACCCGGGGCTCGGGTGGGCGGCCACCCCGACCGGCTTGTCGACCACGACGATGTCGTCGTCGGCGTAGACGACCCGCAGGCCAGGCACCGCCTGCGGCACCACCGTCGGCGGCGCGACCGGGGCGGGCAGCGTGACGTCCAGCCAGGAGCCGGCCTTGACCTTGTGCGAGTTGGGCCGGGCGGAGCCGTCGACCAGCGCGTCCCCGGCATCGACCAGGGCCGCGGCGGCGGTGCGGGAGAGCCCGAACAGGCGGGACACGGCCTGGTCCAGGCGCATGCCGTCGAGGCCGTCCGGAACCGGAAGGGAACGGTGGTCGCCGCCAGCGGCGAACGCCGAGGTCATGCCCGCTCCCGCTGCTCGGTGCCCGGCGCGGCGGCGTCCGTCGTGGCCGGGTCGCCGTCGCGCCCCGCCCGCCGGCCGTCACGCTGGCGGCCGGTCAGCTCCAACAGGACGGCCAGCAGCACGCCGCAGACCAGCGAGCTGTCCGCCAGGTTGAACACCGGCCAGACCTGGCCGTACGGGTCGAAGAGGCTGATCATGTCGACCACGTGCCCGTGGAACGGGGACGGCGCGCGGAAGATCCGGTCGACGAGGTTGCCCAACGCGCCACCGAGCACCAGGCCGAGCGAGACCGCCCAGGGCAGCGAACGCAGCCGCAGGGCCATCCAGACGATCCAGCCGACCACACCGATGGTGATCAGTGGGAAGACCCAGGTGTGGTCCGCGCCGATGCTCCAGGCCGCGCCGCTGTTGCGGGTCAGGCTCAGGTAGACGAACCCGCCGAGCAGCCGGACCGGCTCCCGGTCGGTCAGCGCGGCCAGCGCGAGGTGCTTGGTGACCAGGTCGGCCAGCAGGGCCACCAGGGCGACCCCGGCGAGGATCGCGACGGCCCGGGGCCGGCGGGTGCCGCCGCCCGGATCGGTGCGGCCGGGTTCGGCGGACGGTACTGCGGTCATGCGCTCCCCATCGACAGTCTTGGCGGTGATCGCTCACCGTCTCATCGCCGCCGGGGAACGGACCTCAGCGACGCTCCTCCAGCTGCTTGCACGTCACACACAGGGTGGCCGACGGGAAGGCGGCGAGGCGCTCGACCGGGATCGGGTTGCCGCACCGTTCGCACCAGCCGTAACCACCCTCGTCGAGGCGCTCCAGAGCGCGCTCGACCTGCGTGATCCGTTCCAGAATGCTGTTGGCGAGAGAGATCTCCTGCTCCCGCTCGAGCGTCTTGGTGCCCGTGTCGGCCTGGTCGTCCCCGGCCGAGTCGGTCAGCCGATCGCGCTGCAGCTCGGTGATCTCACTCAGCGTCTGATCGTACTCGGCACGAAGCTCGTCCCGCCGCGCCGCCAGCGCCGCACGGATCTTCTCGGTCTCCGCCGTGCTGCGGGTGGCCTTCGCCACGGGCTTGCGCCCGGCGGTCCTGGTGTCGGATGGCTTCGCCATGGGTCGCTCCCTAGGCCGGGGAACCGCGCGGTCCGCGGCGCCTGGTCAGGGGGCGCCGACAAAGGCGTCCCCTATGGACGAAAAGGGGCGCACGGCGACGATGGCCGCGCACTCCCGAGGTTGGCAAGAATACGGAACGTACAGGCGTCCGACAACGTGCCGCACCGTCGCACCGTCTAACAGCCCCTAGCCCTGCCTAACTGGGGCAAAGGGAACGCTAGCAGATCAATTGGGCACCTCATCTCCGTACTCACCAAACCATCGGGCCAGACGACCCCGCCGACTGACCGCCCGCAGCCGCCGTTCCGCCGCGTCCCGCACCCCGGCGGTCGCCACGATCAGCAGACTGTCGCCGGTCTTCAACCGGGTGTCGGGTGCGGGCACGAAGCCCACGCCGTCGCGCAGCACCAGGGTCACCGACGCGCCCAGCGGAAGGCGCAGTTCGTCGACGTGCACCCCGGCCAGTCGTGAGCCCGGTGGCACCTCCACCTGGAGCAGGTCCGCCCGCATCCGCTCCAGCGGCGCGGTCTCCACGTGGATCTCGGCGGCCTCGGCCGGCGCGGTCACCCGCAACCGGCGGGCGAACGGCCCCAACGTCCCGGTCTGCACCAACGTGAAGATCACCACCAGCACGAAGACCACGTCGAAGAGCCGCTCCGCGCCGGGCACCCGCTCGGAGAGCGGAATGGTGGCCAGCACGATCGGCACCGCCCCGCGCAGCCCGGCCCAGGACAGGAACGCCTGTTCCCGAAGCCCGACCCGGAACGGCAACGCCGAGACGGCCACCGACAACGGTCGGGCCAGGAGCACCAGAGCCAGCCCGGCGACCACCGCGGGCAGCACCGCCGCGTCCAGCCGGCCCGGCGAGGCCAGCAACCCGAGCAGCACGAACAACCCGATCTGGGCGAGCCAGGCCAACCCGTCCGCGAAACCGAGAATCGCCTGCCGGTGCGACAGGCGGGCATTGCCCAGCAACACCCCGGCCACATAGACGGCGAGGAAGCCCGAGGCGTGCAGAACGGCCCCCGCGGCGTACGCCAGCACCGTGATGCCCACCGCGGCGATCGGGTAGAGCCCGGCCGAGGGCAGCGCGGCCCGGCGCAGCGCCCAGGTGCCGGCGACGCCAGCGGCAACGCCCACCGCCGCA
Source organism: Micromonospora sp. DT15 (assembly GCF_049841475.1). Classification (NCBI taxonomy): domain Bacteria; kingdom Bacillati; phylum Actinomycetota; class Actinomycetes; order Micromonosporales; family Micromonosporaceae; genus Micromonospora; species Micromonospora sp. DT15. The sequence continues at coordinate 292,981 of NZ_JBNCKJ010000004.1, read as the reverse complement.
CCGACGCCCAGCTCGTAACAGACCAGCGCGACCTCGTACCACCACGGGTGCGCGAAACCCCGGTGGGACAGCAGCACCACCAGCAGCACCACCGGGGCGTCGTTCATCCCCGACTCGGCCTCCAGGGTCGCCACCAGCCGGGGCGGCAACCGCAGTCGGCGCAGAGTGGCGAAGACGGCCGCCGCGTCGGTGGACGAGAGCACCGCCCCGTAGAGCAGCGCCAACCGCCAGTCCAGCCCCAGCAGCAGGTGCACGGCCACGCCGACCACAACGATGCTGACGACCACGCCGACAGTGGAGAGTGCGGAGGCCAGCCCGAGCACCGGGCGCAGCGTGGTCCACCGGGCGGTGAGCCCGCCCTCCGCGATGATCACGATCAGCGCGCAGAAGCCGAGGGTCCGGGTCAGCTCGACGTCGTCGAAACGGATGCCCAACCCGCCCTCGCCGATCGCCACGCCCAGAGCCAGGTAGACCAGAAGGCTGGGCACACCGAGCCGGGTGGAGAGTCGCACCGCGCCGACAGCGACCAGCAGCACTGCCGCACCGAGCAGCAGGGCGATGTCCAACCCGGGAGTCACGGCTGCCTTGCCTGGGCTGTCCTCACTCGGCGGATCCGTCGCGCAGACGGCGCAGCACCTCGGGCAGGTCCGGGCCGGGTCGATCGACGAGGAAGAGCTTGTCCCGGCTGGCCGCGCCGGCGCGCAGCGACACGACGGCCGGCCGGACGCCCAACGCGCCGGCCAACGCCCGCCGGGCGGCCTCGGTGGCCCGCCCGTCGACGGCCGGGTCGTGGACCGCGATCACGAGGGCGGGCCCGTGCGGGCCGTCGAAGCGGCCACCCACCCGGTCCCGGGATGCGCCGGGCTTCACCCGTACCGCCACTGTGAGCGTGTCCTGCGCGGGCACCGGCACCGGTTCAGATCGGACGGGCGTCGGCGAGGAGAGCGGTCGCCGGCGCGCAGTGCGCGCACGGGGTGAAACCGAGGTCCACGGCCTCGGCGACCGGCAACGTCTCGGGCTGCCAGCCGATCAGGTGGGGGCAGCCGTCCAGGTGGTAACGGGGGCGGCCGTCGACGACCTCGACAGCGTCGAGCAGTCGGGCCACCCGGGCCGCCTCGGCGGGCGTGATCTGCTGGGCGGCCGGCTCGTCGACCGCCGCGACCGCCGGGTCGAACATGTCGCCGGTCGACGCCGCGAGGGGCGACGCCGGGCTGACCGGCCGGGCCCGCGCGGGCACCTCGTCCGCGGCACTCACCATCGGCGACGCGTCCTCGATGTGCGGCGGGTCGACCGGCGACACCTCATCAATCGGCGGCGCATGGTCGACCGGCGGCTCGGGTGGTTGCCGCCACCCGGTGCCGCCGGTACCAAACGTCGTGGGCACGTGCTGGACCGGCACCTCCGGCTCGACCAGCGGCGGCCCGTACGCGACACCCGGTGTGGCCTGGCTGGCCGTACGGGGCGCGTCGGGGTTTCGCCGGTCGGTCCGGCCGGGATCCGCCATGGCGCGGTTGGCGGCTGCCTGGCGGGCCCCCACCACCAACGCCACGGCGGCCAGCAGACTGGCCGCGATGGAGATGACCAACAAGAAGCTGGAGCCACCGGCCAGGCCGAGCACCAGTAGCACCACCGCGACGAGGATGAGCAGGAGACTTGCGACTATCACGGCTCACCCCCGCCGCGTCGAACCGTCCAGGCCTGGCCGGCGACCGTCACCATTGGCGGACAGCGATCGCCGGCCGGTGCTCAGCGTCCGGCTTCGAGGGCGCCGGAGCGCCCGCCGCCGCCGTACGAACCAGCGAGACCCGCTGCGGCCAGCCCGTTGCCGCCAGCGACCCGGCCGGCTTCGGAGCGGGTCATCTCGGCCTCGAGGCCCTGGCCACGACCGTCGAGGTCACGCAGCTGGCTCTCCAGGTACGCCTTGAGCCGGGTGCGGTACTCGCGCTCGAACTGCTTGAGCTCCTCGATGTGCTTCTGCAGCGCCGTGCGCTTGGCGTCCAGGCCGCCCATGGCCTCCTGGTGCCGCTGGCGGGCGTCCCGCTCAAGGGCGTCAGCCTTGGCGCGCGCCTCCCGGGTCACCTCCTCGGCCTTGCCGCGAGCCTCGGACAACAGCTGGTCGGCCTCGCGGCGAGCGTCGGACACGTGGTCGTCGGCGGTGCGCTGGGCCATCATCAGCACGCGCAGGGCCTGCTGCTCACCGTCACCGGTGACGCCGCCGGCCGGGCCGCCGGTCGAGCGGACCTGCTCCAGCTCGGCCTGCATCGCGCGGGCAGCCTGCTCGGCCGCCGACTTGTCGCGCTGCACCCGGTCCAGTTGGGCCTTGACATCGTTGAGCTCCGCCGCCAGTCGGGCGTCGCCGCCGGGGCCGGCGGGGGCGCCGCCACGGCCGCCGCGCTCCACCTGGGCGCGCAGCTCGTTGTTCTCTTCGATGAGGCGGGCGAGCTCGCGCTCAACCTCATCCAGGAAGGCGTCGACCTCCTCCTCGTCATACCCCCGTTTGCCGATCGGCGGCTTTTTGAAGGCGACGTTGTGGACGTCGGCCGGGGTCAGCGGCATCGAAACTCCTCGGGTCAGTTGCGGCCGCGAAAGCGCGTCGGTCATCAGGCAGATGCCCTGATCGACGGCCCTAACACGAACTCCATCAGCACGAACAGGATAACCAGGAGCACAAGGGAGGCCAGGTCGATGCTCACGGTACCAATTCGCAGCGGAGGGATCACACGCCTCAACGCGTTGAGAGGGGGATCAGTGACGCTCCACACGGATTCCAATCCTGCCGATGCTCCACGCCCCGGTTGCCAGCGACGGCCGTACTGGAGGACGGCGCTCAACACGAACCGGGACAGAAGAAGGAGCAGGAAGACATAAAGGATCAGGTACAGCACTTGCAGTAAGATCGACAACACGGTCAGCGACGTCCCTCGGGTCGGGCGGGATCAACTCAGACTGAAAAAGCCGCCCTCAGCGATCTTGGCTTTGTCCTCTGCGGTGACCTGGACGTTAGCCGGTGAGAGCAGGAACACCCGATTGGTCACGCGCTCGATCGTACCGCGCAGGCCGAACGCCAGCCCGGCGGCGAAGTCCACCAGACGGCGGGCATCCGCCTCATCCATCTCGGTGAGATTGATGATCACCGGGACACCGTCGCGGAAGTGCTCACCGATGGTGCGCGCCTCCCGGTAGGTGGTGGGGTGCAGCGTGGTGATCTGGTAACGCTGCTCCTCCTCGGGCAGGGCCCGCTCACGCGACGTGACCTGCGGCGCGAGGGCCAGGTTGTCCCGAGTGTGGTAGGTCAGCGCACCGGAGGTCTCGCCCGCCGACGACCGGGTGATAGACCGGACGCTGGACCGCTCGATCCGCTCCGGCCGCTCACCGTCGCCGCGCTCGGACTCGCTCAACCGCGTGCTCGACCGCTCGGAGAGTCGGCCCCGCCCGCTGTCGCGCGGCCGCGGAGCCGGCGGCTCCTCGGCGTCGTCCTCGTCGTCGTCGGCGAACTCCTCGGCGTACCGGCTCTGCCGGTACCGCGAGTCGCGGTAGCCACCCTTGTCGTAGCCACCGTCGTCGTAGGCCCGCTCGTCGTCTTCTTCGACCAGACCGAGCCAGACCCCCGCCTTGCGCAGTGCACCCATCCCGCGCCCTTCCGTCCGCCGTGCGGCACGCGCCCCCGTGCCATGTCGCCCGTCGCGAGTGGACAACCATGCCCATCGGACCGGAACAGCAATCCCCCCGGCGCGCGATTCGCGTCGCGCGCCACGACCCCCGACCGGGAGACGCCCGCCCCTGAAACAACACTGATGTAATTTGCTTGTCTCGCGGTCAGGCTACCGCAGCGTGGGACGCATTCCGAGCAACGCGCTACCGACGCGGACATGTGTCGCGCCGTAACGGATCGCTATTTCGAAATCCCCGCTCATACCGGCGGACAGCGCGGTGGCTCCCGGATGGACAGCCCGAAACGCGTCGGCGACCTCCGCGAGCCGGGCGAACGCCCGCTCCGGCTCCCACCCCAGCGGAGCGACAGCCATGAGGCCGACCAGACGCAACCCCGGCGCGTCGGCGACCGCCTCGGCCACCGACTCCAGACCGGCGGCCGGATCCGCCGAGCCGGGCAGCGCGCCGCCCCGGGCCGCGTCGCCGTCGATGCTCACCTGGACCAGAGCGTCGAGCGGCTCCTGCCGGTCCGCTGTCGCGGTTGCCAACGCCCGGGCCAGCCGGACACTGTCGACGGAGTGCACCACGTCGGCGTAGCGGACCACCGAGCGGGCCTTGTTGCGCTGCAACTGACCGATGAAGTGCCAGCGGGGACGCACCCCGGCGGCGGCCACCTCGTCGGCCTTGCCGGCTGCCTCCTGGTCGCGGTTCTCCCCCATGTCGGTCACCCCGAGCCCGGCCAGCGCCAACACGTCACTGGCCGGGTAGGTCTTCGTCACCGCGATCATGGTCACCTCGGAACGGTCCCGGCCGGCCTGCGCGCAGGCGTCATCGACCCGGGACCGGACCTGGGCCAGACCGGCCGCGAGTTCGGCGTGCCGATCTGGTCGTACCGTGGCTGAGCTGTCGGTCATCGGCGGTGCTCAGGACCCGTTCTTGAGGAAGTCGGGAACGTCCACGTCGTCGAAGAGCACGCGACGCGGCGACTGGGCCGGAGCCGGGTTGGTGGCCGGCGCAGGCGCCGGGGTGCTCTGCGGTGCCGGCTGGTTGGTGTTGGTCTTGCGGGTCGGCTCGGCCGCCTTGTACGCGGGCGTGCCACCGTCGAAGCCCGCCGCGATGACAGTCACCCGCACCTCGTCACCGAGCGCGTCGTCGATGACGGCGCCGAAGATGATGTTGGCGTCCGGGTGAGCCGCGTCGGTGACCAGCTGGGCGGCGTCATTGATCTCGAACAGGCCCAGGTCGGAGCCGCCGGCGATGGAGAGCAGCACGCCCCGCGCGCCGTCCATGCTCTGCTCCAGCAGCGGGCTGGAGATGGCCGCCTCGGCCGCCTCGACCGCGCGGTTCTCGCCGCGGGCGCTGCCGATGCCCATCAACGCGCTGCCGGCGCCGCTCATCACGCTCTTGACGTCGGCGAAGTCCAGGTTGATCAGACCCGGGGTGGTGATCAGGTCGGTGATGCCCTGCACACCCGAGAGCAGCACCTGGTCGGCCGTACGGAACGCGTCCATCATGCTGATGTTGCGATCGCCCAGGGCCAGCAGCCGGTCGTTCGGGATGACGATCAGCGTGTCGCACTGGTTGCGGAGCTCGTCTATCCCCGTCTCGGCCTGCACCTGGCGGCGCTTGCCCTCGAAGGAGAACGGCCGGGTCACCACGCCGATGGTCAGCGCGCCGAGCTTGCGGGCGATGTTGGCCACCACGGGCGCGCCGCCGGTGCCGGTGCCGCCGCCCTCGCCGCAGGTCACGAAGACCATGTCGGCGCCCTTGAGCACCTCTTCGATCTCGTCGCGGTGGTCCTCGGCGGCGTTCTTCCCGACGTCCGGGTTGGCCCCGGCACCCAGGCCGCGGGTCAGCTCCCGACCGACGTCGAGCTTGACGTCGGCGTCGCTCATCAGCAGCGCCTGCGCATCGGTGTTGATCGCGATGAACTCGACGCCCTTGAGCCCAACCTCGATCATCCGGTTGACGGCGTTGACGCCGCCACCCCCGATGCCGACGACCTTGATGACCGCCAGGTAGTTGTGCGGAGGTGTCATCTCCGGTCCTTTCCTTCGAGATTGGCTTCGGCCGACCGGTTACGGCGTGGCCAGACCAGCGGCCGACGACAGCTGTCTCCAACGAGGATCAGGGATGAACCCTAACCCTCTACTAGAGGCTTACAGTTATGTCAACCACTGAAGCTCTTCGGGGCAACGTAAGCGCCACCGCGCCATGAGCCAAGGACCCGGGCGGCGTGTCGCCGCGCGGAGCGCCACGGGTCACGCCGCGCACGCTCCCTGGTCAACGAAAGGTCACCACATCCGGCGCGCTCACGTCGATCCGGTCGGCGTCCTCGTCGAGCAGCGCGGTGGCCACCCGAGCCTTGTCCGTACCCCGGGTTGCGTCGCCCCAGACCACCGTCCGGTCGCCGCGCAACCGCAGGCTGATCCGGGCCAGCCCCGCCACGTTCACGTCCACCAGCTCCGCGCGCAGCTGCGGCGTCAGCGCGACGAGCACCTCCAGCGCGGCCCGGGTGCCCGGGTCGTCGGCGGCCGGGCGAGCCACAGTCACCTGTGGCAGGTCCGCCGGGCGTCGCTCCACCGTCCGGAACGCCACCCCGCTCCGGTCGATCAGGGCGAACACCTCGCCCTGCGGCACCACCGCCACCGCTGTCCGCTCGGTCACCCGCACCACCAGCGCGCCGGGCCAGTCCCGGGAGACCGCGGCCCGCTCCACCGCCGGCAGCGCACCGACCCGACGGGCGACTGCGGCCAGGTCCACCCGGGCCAGCGGCACTCCGTCCGGCACCCCTGCCGCGTCGTGCACCTGCACCGGGGTGACCAGGTCGGCACCCTCCACGCGCACCTCCCGCACACCGAACAGCCCGGTGCCGAGCACCGTCCAGGCGACCAGCCCGGCCAGGGCGAGCACGCCGGCGGCCACCGCCCACGGCAGCGCCGCACGCATGCGACGCTGCCGGGCACGGGCCATGAACCGGCGGGTCGAGGGCGGCACCGCGTCGCGGCCCGCCCGGACCAACTGCCACCGCCGGGCCGGACCGCGGCGCTGAGCGCCACCGTCGGCGGCGCTGGTCCGCCCTCGGGCCGGGCCGGGACTCATCCGGCCGTGGGCGCCGAGCCGCCGGGCACGGCAGTGCCACCGAGAGCCGCGCCGTCGCCGCCGGATGTCGCCCCACCCGGCACCGGATCACCGATCGCCGGGGTGGTGGCCACCGGGTCGACGGTCGCTGTCGGTGCCGAGCCGGCCGCACGCTCACCTAGGGCCGCCAGCAGTTCGTCGCCCATCAGCGAGATCGGCGGGGCGCCCATGGTGACCACCACGTCCCCGGAGCGGGCGCGACGGGCCACCTCGATCGGGGCCTGCTCCCACGACTCCACGAAGACCTTGCGGTCGGCGGGCAGATCCACCGCCGCGATCAGTGCCGCCGAACCCTCGCCGGGCTGACGCAACTCACCCGGCCCGAAGACCTCCAGGAGCACCACCTCGTCCGCGATGGCCAGCGCCTCGGCGATCTCCGCCTGGTTGTCGCGGGTGCGGTACAGCCGGTACGGCTGGAAGACGACGATCAGCCGGCCATCCCCGGCGACCTCGCGCAACGTCTGGTTCGCCAACGTCATTGAGGTCGGGTGGTAGGCGTACTCGTCGTAGACCAGCACGCCGTCCGCGACACCCTTGCGCTCGAAGCGCCGTCGCACCCCGGGAAAGACCGCCAGCGCGGCCTCCGCCGCCTCCAGCGGCAGTTCCAGCAGGTACGCGGCCAGCACCGCGGCGGCGCTGTTCAGCCCCATGTGCCGGCCCGGCACCGGCAGTCGGAACTCGCCCAGCGACCGCCCGTCGATCGCGGCCAGGTAGCGCACTCCACGCGCGGAGGAGACCATCTCGGTCAACCGCAGGTCGGCGTCGGCGGCCTCGCCGTAGGTGAACACCCGTCGTCCCTCGGACCGCAGGCTCTCGGCCAACCGCCGACCGCCCGGGTCGTCGACGCAGGTGATGATGAACCCGTCCGGGTCGGTGAGGCGGGCGAACTCCACGAACGCCGCCTCCAGCGTCGCGTAGTCGCCGTAGGTGTTCAGGTGGTCCGCCTCGACGTTCGTGATGATCGAGACGTACGGGCGGTAGATGAGGAACGAGCGGTCGCTCTCGTCCGCCTCGACCACGAAGTGCTCGCCGGTGCCGTGGTGGGCGCCCGAACCGACCTCGGAGATCTCCCCACCGATCACGAAGGACGGGTCCACACCGGCCTGCTGGAGCACCATCGTCACCATCGAGGTGGTGGTGGTCTTGCCGTGCGTACCGGCGACGGCCACCGCCCGACGGCCGGTCATCGCGGCGGCGAGCGCCTCCGAGCGGTGCAGCACCCGTAGGCCGCGCCGACGCGCCTCGACCAGCTCCAGGTGGTCCTGGGGAATGGCCGACGAGTAGACGACCGTGTCCACGCCGTCGAGGTTGCTCACCTCGTGACTGAGGTGGATGGTGCCGCCGAGCGCCCGCAGGCCGGCCAGCGAGGGCCACTCCCGCAGGTCGCTGCCGGAGACCCGGATACCGCGGGTGAGCAGCAGCCGGGCCACGCCGAGCATGCCCACCCCACCCACTCCGATCAGGTGGACGGCGCCCAGGTCCTCGGCGGTGAGCGTGCCGGCCGGGGTGAACTGCGCGGTCATCGGGCCACCGCCGCCAGCACGAAGGAACGCAGCGCCTCGTCGCCGTCGCGCCGGCCGTAGGACCCGGCGGCGGCACCCATGTTGTAGAGCCGCTGTGGATCACGGATGAGGGGGATGACTGTGCGCTCCAGCCAGTCCGGGGTGAGCTCCGCGTCGTCGACCAGCAGCCCACCGCCGGCCTCCACCACGGGCAGCGCGTTGCGCCGCTGCTCCTGGTTGCTGTGCGGGTACGGCACGTAGATCGTGGGCAGCCCGATCGCGGCCACCTCGGCGACGGTCATCGCCCCGCCCCGGGCCAGCATCAGGTCGGCGGCGGCGTAGCCCAGCTCCATCTCGGACAGGTACGGCAGCGTCACGTACGGCACCGGCAGGTCGGTGGGGATCGGCACCGGTTCGTTGCGGGCGCCCATCACGTGCAGCACCTGCACGCCGTTGCGGGCCAGCTCCTTGGCCGCCCCGGAGACCGCCAGGTTGATCGAGCGGGCACCGGACGAGCCGCCGGACACGAAGAGCACCGGCAGGTCCGGGCGGAGCCCGAAGTGGGCGCGGGCGGCGTTACGCAGCGCGTACCGGTCCAGACCGGCGATGGCGCGGCGCAGCGGCACACCGACGACTGTGGCGTCCCGCAGCGACTCGGCCTGGCTCGGCTGGTTCGGGAAGCCGACGGCCACGTTCTTGGTGAACTTCATGCCCAGCTTGTTGGCCACGCCCGGTGGCACGTTCACCTCGTGGATCACCATGGGCAGCTCGCGGCGCCACGCGGCCAGGTAGGCCGGCACCGAGACGTACCCGCCGAAGCCGACGACCGCGTCGGCGCGCACCTCGTCGATCACCTTGCCCGCGGCGCGGGCCGCGGTCCACATCCGACCCGGGGTGCGGACCAGGTTCATGTTGACCGACCGGGGCAGCTGGTACGCCGGGATCTGCCGCAGGTCGTAGCCCTGCGGCGGGATCAGGTCGTTCTCCATGCCCCGTGGTGTGCCGAGGCAGGTGATCCGGACGCCCGGGTCGTGTCGGCGCAGGCAGTCGGCGAAGGCGAGCAGCGGGTAGACGTGCCCCCCGGTGCCACCTCCCGCGAGCACCACCGAACGCAGCGGACCCATCAGCGTCTCCTCTCGCTCGCCGTACCACCGCGGCTTCGGTCCTGTCGGACCCCGCGCGGCGCGGCCTGATCGTCATGGCGCCGCTCGCGGGACCGGGGTACGGACCCTCGGCCAGCGGGCGGCGTCGCCGGCCGGCGACGCCGGCCGGGAAGCGGCGGCAACGGGGCCCAGAGTAGTCGGACCCACCGGGCCGGCGGACGGGCATGCAGTGCTCTGGCCGCATCGGGTTCGGCGCGGGCGAAGGACGCCAGCATGCCGATGCCGGCCAACGTCACCACCAGGGCACTTCCACCGTCGGAGATGAACGGCAACGGCAGACCGGTGATCGGCAGCAGCCCCACCACCCCACCGATGTTGATCACGGCCTGGCTGACCAGCCAGGTGGTCACGGCGGTGGCGGCGAGCCGGCGGAACGGGTCGTCGACCCGCCGGGCGATCCGGAAACCGGTGTACGCGAGGACCGCGAAGAGGCTGAGCACCACGACGCACCCGATCACGCCCAGCTCCTCGGCGATGATCGCGAAGATGAAGTCGTTGTGCGCCTCGGGGAGCCAGTCCCACTTCAGGCTGCCCTTGCCCAGCCCGACACCGAACCAGCCACCGTGCTCGATGGCCAGCCGCCCCTGGTAGAACTGGAGGCAGTCGTTGAGTTTGCAGGTCTCCGGGTCCGGTGGATTGAAGAACATGTCCAGCCGGGCGAGGCGGTAGTTGTCCGCGCCGCGCTCGCCGGAGCCGGCGCCCAGTGAGGCCACCGCCACGAGCAGGCCGATCCCGACCAGCCCGGCCGCGGCCAGGGCCCCGAAGACCCGCATCCGCACCCCGGCGGCCCAGAGCAGGCCCACGACCAGGGCCAGCAGGCAGAGCATCGTGCCCGTGTCGTTGTAGCCGACCAGGACGAAGAGCAGGCCGACGACCGGGAAGAGCGGGGTGGCCAGTTCGCGCCACCACCCGAGCGCGGCGCCCTTTCGGGCGACGAGGTGCGCACCCCAGAGCACCATCGCGAACTTGGCCAACTCAGAGGGCTGTAGCTGGATTCCGCCGACGAACAGCCAGTTCAGCCGGGCCTCGACCGGCCCGAAGCTGGCCGACTCCTGCTTGGTCAGGCGGGCGATCGCGACAAGCAGGTTGAGCACCACCAGGAGGGCGACCGAGACGAACAGCAGTGGCCGCCCCAGCGAGCGGTAGGTGCTGGCCGGCAGGCGCTGGCAGACCCAGAACGCGCCGATGCCGATCACCGCGAAGATGGCCTGCTTGGTCACCGAGGCCGAGGCGTTGCCGTCCTCGGCGTAGTCCTTCACGCTGGTCGCCGAGAAGACCATGGTCAGCCCGATCAGCAGCAGCAGGCCGGCGCAGGACAGCAGCAGGTAGTAGGAGGTCAGCGGCCGGTCCAGCAGGCCGCGCAGCGCGGCGAGCCCGCCGGCCGCGTCGAACCCGCGCGGCGGTGTCGCCGCTACGGCCTCCGGCCCCCGTCCCGCCGCCCCGGGCTCCCGTGCCCCGGGTCCGGGTTCGCGGGCCGCCGCGCCGCGCTCCGAACCGCGCGCCCCGGCAGCCACCGGTGTACGCGCCGCGCTCGGCGACCGTCGCGGTCGTCCGACAGTCTCATCCTCGGTGCCGATTTCCTCCCCCACCCCGACATCATCACCGCTGAACACGCCCCACCGCCCCACAACGCCTCACCGGGCGTGTCGAACCCGCCCCCACGCCGCCCCACGCCGCCCTCCCGCGTCGATCTTGCACTTTGTGCACCGGCAAAACACGCAGGAGAGGACGTTCCGCCAGCCGAAAGTGCAAGATCGACGGGATGAGGGGATGGGCGCGGGGTGTTGGTCCCTGCGGATCAGGTCATGTTGGCGAGGAACTCGCTGTAGAACAGGCCCAGGGCGATGGCCACGCCGATGCCGGCGATGATCCAGAAGCGCACCACGATGTTGACCTCGCTCCAGCCGGCCAACTCGAAGTGGTGCTGGAGCGGGGACATTCGGAACACCCGTTTACCGGTGGTCTTGAAGGAGATGATCTGGATCACCACGGACATCGTGATGATCACAAAGAGCCCGCCGATGATCGGCAGCAGCAGGATGGTGCGGGTGGACATCGCCATGCCGGCGATCAGACCACCCAGCCCCAGCGCCCCGGTGTCGCCCATGAAGATCCGCGCCGGGGAGGTGTTCCACCAGAGGAAGCCCACACAGGCTCCCGCCGCCGCCCCGGCGATCAACGCGATCTCCAACGGGTCGCGGACCTCGTAGCAGTACGGCTGGGTGTAGTTCGGGTCGGCGCACCAGTGCCGGTACTGCCAGAACGCGATCAGCGCGTACGCGGCGAGCACCATCACCGACGCGCCGGTGGCCAGGCCGTCCAGGCCGTCGGTGAGGTTGACGCCGTTCGTCGCGGCCATCACCACGAAGATGAAGATGATCACCGCGCCGACCTTGCTGACCTCCAGGAAGTCGATGTCCCGGATGAAGCTCAGCGTGGTGCTGCCCACCGTCTCGGTGTTTGTCGCCAGGCCCGAACCGTTTGTCATGGTGCTCGGGAACCACAGCGCGATCACCCCGAAGACCGCACCGACCAGGATCTGCCCGAGCAACTTGCCGCGCTTGTTCAGCCCGGCGCTGTTGCGCTTGCGTACCTTGAGGAAGTCGTCGAGGAAACCCACGGCGCCGGAGAAGACCATCAGCCCCAGCAGCACCAGCGCGGTGATGGTCGGCTCCACCTGGGCGATCTGCTGATCCGGCAGCGTGGTCAGGGCGAGGTGCCCGGCCACGTACGCGATCACAGTGGCCAGGATGAAGACCACGCCACCCATCGTGGGCGTGCCCTTCTTGCCCTGGTGCATGGCGGGGCCGTCCGACCGGATCGGCTGACCGGCCTTGAGCCGGGTGAACACCTTGATCGCGATCGGGGTGCAGAAGAGCGAGACGAGGAAGGCCACCCCGATGGCGACGATGACCGCCCTCATCGGGTCGGCTCCCCACCGGCGTCGGCGCGCAGTGCGTCGGCCACCTCCCAGGTCCGGTACCGGGAGCCCTTGACCAGGACGACGTCGCCCGGTCGTAGCTCGCTGCGCAGCACCTCGACGGCCGCCGCCTGATCGGTGAGCAGCACCGACTCTCCTCCCCAGTTTGCTACCGCTGTCGCGCCTTCGTGGATCGGCGCGGCCGGCTCACCCACCACGAGCAGCCGGTCGACACCCAGCTCGGCCGCGAGTTGGCCGACCTCGGCGTGGCCGTCGTACTCGAACGGGCCCAGCTCGGCCATGTAACCAAGCACCGCGACGGTACGCCGCCCCTGGCCCATGCTCGCCAGCGCCCGCACCGCTACCGCCATCGAGGCCGGGTTCGCGTTGTACGAGTCGTCGATCACGGTCACCCCGTCGGGGCGGTCGAAGACGTCCATCCGTCGGGTCGAGACCAGCCCCAGCTCGCCGAGGGCCGTGGCCAGCTCGCCCAGCGGCATGCCCAGCTCCCGGGCGACCGCCGCCGCCGCGAGGGTGTTCCAGACCTGGTGGCGGCCGGCCAGTCGGAGCCGCACCGGCGCGCGCCCCTCCGGGGTGACCAGGGTGTACGACGCGTGTCCCCGCTCGTCGAGCGTGACGTCCTCGGCGCGCACGTCGGCGTCGGACGCCTCGCCGTAGCGGACCACCCGGGCCTGCGTGCGGCCCGCCATCGCGTCCACCAGAGGGTCGTCGGCGTTCAGCACGGCCAGCCCGTCCGGCGGCAGCGCCTCGACCAGCTCGCCCTTGGCCACGGCGATGGCGTCCTGCGAGCCGAACTCGCCGATGTGCGACGTGCCGACGTTGAGCACCACGGAGATCCGGGGCGGCACCAGCTCGCACAGGTAACGGACGTGCCCGATTCCGCGCGCGCCCTTCTCCATCACCAGGTAACGGGTGTCCGGGTCGGCCCGCAGGGCGGTGTACGGGTGCCCCAGCTCGTTGTTGAACGAGCCGGGTGGCGCGACAGTGGCCCCGAGCCGGGAGGTGAGCTGCCCGATCAGGTCCTTCGTGGTGGTCTTGCCGGACGAGCCGGTCACGCCGATCACGGTCAGCCCGGTCAGCCGGTCCACCGCCGCGCGGGCCAGTCGGCCCATCGCGGTCAGGGCGTCGTCGACAAGCACCATCGGCACCCCGGGCACCTCTCGGCTGCCGAGGACCGCCACCGCGCCGGCCTGGATCGCGGTCGCCGCGTAGTCGTGCCCGTCGACCTTCTCCCCCGGGAAGGCCACGAAGAGCGAGCCGGGCCCCACCTTGCGCGAGTCGAACTCCACCGAACCGGTCACTGTGGTGGCCGGGTCGGCGGCCACCAGCCGCCCGTCGACCGCCGCGGCCACCTCGGCCAGGCTCAGCGTGATCACCGCTGACCCGCCAGGTCCCCGAAGCGGGCCCGCAGCGCCTCGGCCAACTCGATGCTGTCGTCGAACGGAAGCACCTGACCCGCCACCTCCTGGCCGCGCTCGTGGCCCTTGCCGAGCAGCGCGATCACGTCGCCCGGCTCCGCCAGCCGCACCGCCTCGTCGATAGCGGCGCGGCGGCCCGCCACCTCGATGATCCGGGCGGCCGTGCCGGCCCGGTACGCCCCGGCCAGCACCTCGGCGCGAATCTCCCCCGGATCCTCGGTGCGCGGGTTGTCGTCGGTCACCAGCACCACGTCGGCTCCCTCCGCCGCGGCGGCACCCATCACCGGCCGCTTGCCCCGGTCCCGGTCCCCACCGGCGCCGATCACACAGATCAGTCGGCCGGCGCTCAACTCGCGCAGCGCGGCAAGCGCGGCCACTATCGCGTCCGACTTGTGGGCGTAGTCGACCACCCCGCGCACCGGCGCGGCGACGTCGACCAGCTCCAGCCGGCCTGGAACGCCCCCGCAGGCAGCCACACCGGTCGCAGCGGTCACCGGGTCCACCCCGGCGCCGACGAGTGCGGCGATGGCCAGCAGCGCGTTGGCCACGTTGTGCCGGCCGGGCAGCGCGACACCGGCGGACACTGCCACGCCGTCCGGGCCGTGTGCGGTGAACCGCTGCGCGTACCCCTCGCCGCCCACACCGTCCGCCCACCAGGTAGCGCCCTGCTCACCGGCCGCCGAGTAGGTGACGGTGGTTGGCTTGAGCAGCGGCTTCAACGCCGGGTCGTCGTGGTTGAGCACCTCGACCGCGCAGCGCCCGTCGAAGAGCTGGGCCTTCGCGGCGAAGTAGTCGTCGCTGTCGGCGTGGAAGTCCAGGTGGTCGGAGCCGAAGTTGGTGTAACCACCGACGGCGAACCGGACCCCGCCCACCCGGCCCATGGCCAGCGCGTGGCTGGAGACCTCCATGACCACGGCGGTGACCCCACGCTCGCGGGCGGTGGCCAGCATGGCGTGCAGGTCGGTCGCCTCGGGGGTGGTGCGCACACTGTCGATCACCAGATCGCCGAGGCGGGTCTCCACAGTCCCGACCAGCCCGGTGGTGTGCCCGGCGGCCCGCAGCCCCGACTCGATCAGGTACGCGGTGGACGTCTTGCCCGCGGTGCCGGTCACCCCGATCACTGTGAGGTCGGCGGTCGGGTCGCCGTACACGGCCGAGGCCAGCTCGCCGAGCACGGCACGCGGGTCGGGCACCACCAGGGCGGGCAGGCCGGTTCCCGCCGCCAACTCCGCACCCGCCGGGTCGGTCAGCAGCGCCACGGCACCCGCCTCGACGGCACCGGCGGCGAACTCCGCCCCGTGCCGACGGGCACCGGGCAGCGCCGCGTACAGGTCGCCGGGGCGAACCTCCTGGCTGGCGTGGGTGACCCCGGAGACGACCACCGCGGCGGCGTCCGCCGGAAGGTCGACGGCGAGCCGGACGGCGAGATCACCGAGCCGGACTCCGGTCACGGTACGTGGACGTGGATTGCCGGGCACGGCGTCAGACCCTACCCGGTCGTCCGGTTCCGGCCGCACAGCCGCCCCGGTGGTTCGTCGGCACTCACCGATGATGTCCCGCCATCGCTGCTCAGCGCGGATAGACCACGAACTTGGGCGCGGATCCGCCGGTCGAGGGTGGCACGCGGTAGTGACGCAGAGTGAACTGCATCATGTCGCGGAACGCTGGATTGGCGATCGCCGCGCCCCCGCCGTTGGGCGCGTAGACGAAGACGGCGATCACGTAGCGGGGGTTCTCGGCGGGGGCCATGCCGATGAACGAGGACACCTCACCGGGCTGCTTCTTGCCGTTCACCAGCCGCCACCCGGTCCCGGTCTTGCCGGCGACCCGGTAACCGGGGACCGCTGCGGTGACACCGGTGGCGCCGTCGACGGTGGTGACCGCCTCCAGCATGGTGCGCAGGGCCGCCGCGTTCTGCGGGCTGAGCACCGACCGGGTCACCGGGGCCGGCGCGGGGGTGCGCTTGCCGTCCGGGCCGATCACCTCCTTGACCAGGTGCGGCTGCACGTACGTGCCGTTGTTGGCGATGGCGGCGTACGCGGCGGCCATCTGCAACGGCGTGGCGTCGACGCTGTGCCCGATCGGCACCGACCCGCGCGACGACCCGCTCCACTCGTCGGCCGGAAGCAGTCGCCCGCTGGCCTCCCCGGGCATCCCCTCGCCGGTCGGCTTACCCAGCCCGAACCGCTTCTGGTAGTCGATCAGCCGGTCCCGGCCGAGCTTCTCGGCGATGGTGATGGTGCCGACGTTCGACGAGTAGGCGAGCATCCCCGGCACGCTCATCCGCCTGCCGTCAGCCGGGTGTGTGTCGGAGAACCAGGTGTCGCCCATCTCGATGCTGTTGGCGATCGGCAACGTGGTGTCCGGCGTGATCACGCCCTCCTGCAACGCCGCGCCGTAGGTGATGGCCTTGTGCACCGAGCCGGGGTCGACCACGAAGCTGGTCGCGGCGTCCTCCCGGGCCACCGGGTCGCTGGGCGTCGGCTTCGCCGCGTTGTACGTCGGGTTGCTGGCCTGCGCCAGGACCGCGCCGGAGGGAATCTCCATGACCACTGCCGCGCCGGTGCCGCCCGGCGCCTTGGCCATGCCCGCGCTGAGGATCTGCTGGGTTCGGAACTGAAGGTCGCGGTTGAGGGTGAGAGCGAGCGAGCTGCCCGGCTTGGCCTGAGTAGTCCGGCTGTAGCCACCGGGGATCGGCGCGGCGAGGTCGCCGAGGCCGGCCTCGTACACCCGTTTGCCGTCCTGACCGGCGAGCACGTCGTCGTAGCGGGCCTCCAGCCCTTCCAACCCGACCATGTCCTGACTGGTGAAGCCGATCAGGTTGGCCGCCAGGTCACCACCGGGCACCTCACGGCGCTCGTCGCGGTGCACCCCGATGCCGGACAGTTCCAGCGCCTGCACCCGCTTGGCGGTGGAGATCTCCACTCCCCGCGCCAGGTACACGAATCGGGACGGCTTGCCGTCGTCCAGCTTGCGGGGCTTCATCTGCTCGACGAGCTTCGACACCGCGATGCCGAGCAGCGGGGAGAGCGCCTTGGCGACGGCGGCCGAATCCTCCACCTCGGTCGGGTCGGCGTACACGTACCGTGCCTCGACACTGCGGGCCAGCGGCGCGCCGGTGCTGTCGTAGATCGCGCCCCGCGGCGCCGGCAGCTCGACGGTGCGGAGGCGGTCGCTGATGCCGCCCCCGGCGTACGCCGGAGCGTCGACCGTCTGGAGGAAGATCAGCCGGATCCCGATGGTGGCGAAGAGCGTCAGGGCGAGCACTGTGCCCAGCCGCAGCCGCAGCCGCGAGTCGGCCAGCTTCGGCGGACGTCGTGGCTTGCGCGCGGGCCGCCGGGCCGCCGGTCGGTCGGTGCGCCGCGGCGCGCGTGGCGTGGTCCGGCGACGCGGCGGCGGCTCGTCGCCACCCGGGCCACGGGGGGTACGCGGTACGACGGTGCGTACCACCCCACCGCGTCCGGCGGCCGGAGCGTCGCGCCGGCCGGCCCGGGCGGCGGCCCGACCGCCGTCGAGCACCTGCAACGCCGGCCGGAACGGGTCGCCGGACCGGGTGCTGCGCGGCGTGCGCCGCTGCTCGGCGCCCTGACCGCGCGCCGGCGTGCCGCGCTCCTCGCGGACGGTCCGGCCCCTCGGGGTGTACGCCCGGGCGCCGGAGATGCCCCCGATGCCCGGCTCGCCGGTGCGCGGCTCACCGTCGGCGGGCCTGGCGTCACGCGCAGAACCGCGCCGGGACCCCGTAGGGTCCCGGCGCGGCTCGTCCGACCTTGGTGGCACCGGTCAGCCTCCCGCACCCTGGCTGGTCACCGACGGCTGGCCGTTCGCCGGCTGCGGCACACCGATGGTCTTCCCGTCCGGCAGTCGGATGTAGCCCGGCTCGCCGGCATCAACCAGGCCCAGCCGCCGTGCCTCGGCGGTCAGGTTGCCCGGCGCCTCGAAGTCGGCGATCTGCTTGTCCAGTTCCTGCTTCTCCAGGTCCAGTCGAGCCTGCTGCTGCTGCAACCGCTCCAGCCGGAACGCGTTCTCATTGATCTTGGTGTTGACCGCCAGAATGCCCAGCACCCCGCCGACCACCAGCACCACGATCAGCGCCGCGAACGGCGCACGCGGCACCGAGATCGGCGGCGGCGGCGCCACCCGCAGCCGCGGCGGCCGGGCACTGGTGGCGCTGGCGGCCTTCTCGACCGGTCGCAGTGCGGCGGTGCCCTGAGTCGGGAACTCGCGCGCCCCCCGGGCGCGAGTCTCCCCCTGCCGATTCGTTCGATCGATGCGTGACGTACCGTTACCGAGGCGCGGAGCCCGCTCCGCCGCGGTCCGGCCCCCCGACCGCGGTGCGCGCTGCCCGCCGCCGGTGACGTCCCGGCGGTCGCGCTTGTCAATGCTCATGTCCCTCCCCCTCAACGTCCGTCCCTCTAGCCGTCCCGGTGCCCCTGACCCCCCACGGATCAGGCGGACCCCGTGCCCGGTTGGTGCATTCCCTTCACCCGTCGGCGAGACCGTTCGCGGTCGGTCCGCCCCTGCTCTGTCGCGTTCGGATCGAGTCGCTCCGCGGCCCGCAGCCGCACCGAGGCGGCCCGCGGGTTCGCGGCGACCTCCGCCTCCCCCGGCAGTTCGGCGCCACGGCTGAGCAGCCGGAACGTCGGACCGGACCCGGGGAGCTCGACCGGGAGGTCAATCGGGCCCTTACTGCGGACCCGGTCCGTGAGGGCCGCCTTGGTGAGCCTGTCCTCCAGCGAGTGGTAGGACAGGACCACCATGCGACCGCCCACGGTCAGTGCGTCGAGTGCAGATGGCAACGCTGTCTCCAGCGCTGCCAGCTCTCTGTTTACCTCGATCCGTAAAGCCTGAAACGTTCTCTTTGCCGGGTGCCCGCCCGTTCGTCGGGCTGGTGCCGGAATGGAATCCCGAACCAGCTCCGCCAGCAGCGCGGACGAGGTGATCCGGGCCCGCTCCCGCTGCCGGATGATCGCCGAGGCGATCCGGCCGGCGAACTTCTCCTCGCCGTAGACCCGCAGCACCCGGGCCAGGTCCGGATGCGCGTACGTGTTGACCACCTCTTCGGCGGTAACCCCCCGGGTCTGGTCCATCCGCATGTCCAACGGCGCGTCCTGGGCGTAGGCGAACCCTCGGTCGGGCGCGTCCAACTGCAACGACGAGACACCCAGGTCGAACAGGATCCCGTCGATGGCCGGATAGCCCAGCCGGTCCAGTACGTCCGGCAACTCGTCGTAGACGGCGTGCTCCAGGTGCACCCGGTCGGCGAACCGGGCCAGCCGGACCCGCGCGTGAGCGAGCGCCTCGGTGTCCCGGTCGAGCCCGATCAGGACCGTCTCCGGATGCGCCTCGAGCACCGCCTCCGCATGCCCGGCCAGACCGAGCGTCGCGTCGACGTGGACCGTCCGGCCGCCTCGACCCAGCGCGGGGGCCAGCAGCTCGAGACACCGCTCGAGCAGCACCGGCACGTGCGTGCCGCGCAACTCCCCCATGATGACCCCCACTGGTTGAAACGTCCGTTCTTCTCGTGCGCCTGTCGTCGGACGGCGCTGCCGTCGTACCGCCAGATCCCCATCCGCTCCCGCCTGACACCGGACCGTCGCCCAATGACTGGATCGTGCGCCTGGCACCGGGGAAGTGATGCCAGGAACTCGAAAGCGGCTGGAGATCTCGCAGTACGTCGGGCGCCGTTACCGCCCTACAGACCGCCGGGCAGCACCCCCTCCTCGATGTCGGCGAAGTCGTCTTCGCTCTCGGCGAGGTAGGTCTCCCAGGCGACCTTGTCCCAGATCTCCACCCGCGTGCTCGCGCCGATCACCACCAACTCGCGGTCCAGCGCGGCGTAGGCACGCAGGTGAGCCGGAATGGTCACCCGGCCCTGCTTGTCCGGAACCTCGTCGTGCGCGCTGGCGAAGAAGACCCGGCTGTAGGCCCGGGCCGCCTTGTGGGTCATCGGCTGTGCGCGCAACTGCTCCGCGATCCGCTGGAACTCAGGGGTCGGGAAGACGTAGAGGCAGCGCTCCTGCCCTTTGGTGACCACGACACCCCCCGCCAGCTCATCCCGAAACTTGGCCGGAAGGATCAACCGGCCCTTTTCGTCCAGGCGCGGAGTGTGGGTGCCGAGAAACATCGGCCCAACCCCCTCGCCCTTGAGCGGCGTTCGCGGCGCCGCTGACCCCCCGGGCCGGTGAGCCCTCCCGGCCTCACCATTGGTCCCCACTCTACTCCACTTCCCTCCACCCGCAACCAAATTCGCCCGCGTGGCGCGCCCTACCCCGGGGCAAAACCGCACGTCACAGGGGGTGGAGCGGAGTGGAGGGCTTCAGCCGCCCCTCGGCGTGGTCCGCTTTCCGACATTGATCGACTCCGTCCGGGGGACGCCGACCCGGCCGCCCGCGCGGTCACCACGGCCGAACGGTTCACCGTCGGCGGCGATCTGGTGAGGCCGGCGGTCCGGTAACCTCGCTCGCGTGACGGACGCGAAAATGCCCCTACGGGCCAAGGTGGCCAGCTCCGTGTCACGGACCGCCGCGGCGCTCTCCCGGGCGGCCGGCCGTGGCGACGGTTCAGTGATCGGCGGGTGGATCGGCCTCAAGATCGACCCGGACCTGCTCGCCCACCTGTCGGCCGGGCGCGCGATCGCGCTCGTCTCCGGCACCAACGGCAAGACCACCACCACCCGGTTGACCTCCGCCGCGGTCGGCGTGCTCGGCCGGGTCGCCACCAACTCGTTCGGCGCCAACATGCCCAGCGGGCACACCTCGGCGCTGGCCAAGGCCGGCAGCACCCCGTACGCGGTGCTGGAGGTCGACGAGCACTACCTGGCGCAGGTGCTGGAGGCGACCGAGCCGCACGTGGTCGCGCTGCTGAACCTCTCCCGCGACCAGCTCGACCGCGCCAAGGAGGTCGCCATGATGGCGCAGCTCTGGCGTGCGGCGCTGGTCCGGCACACCAACGTACGGGTGGTGGCCAACGCCGACGACCCGCTGGTCGTGTGGGCCGCCACCCCACCGGGTGACCCCGCCCGGGGCATCAACCCGCCGCACGTGACGTGGTTCAGTGCCGGCCAACGGTGGCACGACGACTCCTGGGTCTGCCCGGAGTGCGGCTCCACCATCCAGCGCTCCGGCGAGCAGTGGTGGTGCACCGGCTGTCCGCTACGCCGACCGGAGCCGCACTGGGTCGTCGAGGACGAGGGCGTGCTCGATCCCACCGGTGCCTGGCACAAGGTCTCCCTCCAACTGCCCGGCAAGGTCAACCTCGGCAACGCGGCGACAGCGCTGGCGGTGGCCGCCGAGTTCGGCGTCCGCCCGGTCGACGCGGTGTCCCGCCTCGGCATCGTCACCTCGGTGGCCGGCCGTTACGCGCAGGTCGACAAGGACGGGCGCAACATCCGGCTGCTGCTGGCCAAGAACCCGGCCAGTTGGCTGGAGGCGTTCGACATGGCCGACAACGCGCCGACCCTGCTCTCCATCAACGCGCGCGATCCCGACGGTCTGGACACCTCCTGGCTCTACGACGTCGACTTCGCCCCGCTCCGGGGCCGGCAGGTGTTGATCACCGGCGACCGGGCGTACGACCTGGCGGTTCGACTGGACGTCAACGACGTGCCGTTCCAGCACGTCCGCACGTTCGACGACGCACTCCGGTCGGTCCCGCCCGGGCGGCTGGAGGTCATCGCGAACTACACCGCGTTCCAGGACATCCGAGCGGAGTTGGACCGTGTCATCTGAGAGTCTGCGCATCGTCTGGATCTACCCCGACCTGCTCTCCACGTACGGAGACCGGGGCAACGCCCTGATCCTCGCCCGGCGGGCCCGTCAGCGTGGGATGCCGGTCGAGGTGCTGGAGGTGCGCTCCGACGAACGGCTGCCCGCGACCGCCGACATCTACCTGGTCGGTGGCGGCGAGGACGGCCCGCAGGCGCTCGGCGCCCAGCGGCTGCTGGCCGACGGCGGCCTGCACCGCGCCGTCGCCCAGGGCTCGGTGGTGTTCGGCGTCTGCGCCGGCTACCAACTGCTCGGCACCTCGTTCTTCGCCAAGGGTGTGCAGTGCCGCGGGCTGGAGCTGCTCGACCTCCACTCCGACCGGGGCGAGAGCCGGGCCGTGGGCGAGCTGGCCGGTGAGATCGACCCCCGGCTGGGCCTGCCCCCGCTGACTGGTTTCGAGAACCACGGCGGCCGCACCCACCTCGGTCCGGAGGTCTCCCCGCTGGCTCGGGTCACCGCCGGGGTCGGCAACGACAGCGCCACCGAGGGTGCGTGGCGCGGCAAGCTGCTGGGCACCTACTCGCACGGGCCGGCGTTGGCTCGCAACCCGGCCCTGGCCGACCTGCTGCTGCGCTGGGCCACCGGGGCACACCAGCTCCCGCCGTTGGACGACACCTGGTCGGACCGGCTCCGCAACGAGCGCCGCTCCGCGGTGGCCGCCGCTCGGGCATGATCCGTGCCGTCCGGCGGCTGCTCCGGCAGCCGTCGGCCGCCCGGTTCGCCCTGCTCGTGCTGCTGATCGGCGGCTGCGGTCTACTGCTGCTGCTGGTGCCCCGCCCGGACCCGGCGCAGTTGCCGCTGGTCGCCGACCGGTTGGGCGACCTCGCCCCGGTGGCGGCGATCCTCGGTGGTGCGCTGCTGCTTGTCGCGCTGGTGCCCCGGACCTTCATCACGCTCGCCGCAGGTGCGATCTTCGGTCCGTTGGAAGGCGCCGCGTACGCCCTGGGCGCCGCGCTGGTGGCGGCGGCGATCGGGTTCACTGTCGGCCGGTTGCTCGGTCGGGAGTTCGTGGCCGAACGCGTCCGCGGTCGACTGGCCCGCCTCGACGGCTGGTTCGCCAGGCAGAGCGTGCTCGGTGTGGTGACCGTCCGACTGCTGCCGATCGCCGGCTTCGGTCTGGTCAGCTACGGCTACGGCACGACCGGCGCCCGAGTGCTGCCGTTCCTGGCCGGCAGCGTGATCGCGTCCGCGCCGACCGCCTTCGGGTACGCGGCGATCGGCGCGGCGGTCAGCTCCCCCGGCCACGTCAACTGGTACGCCGCCGCCCCGGCCAGCCTCGGCCTGATCGCCAGCCTGGTCCTCGTCCACCAGTGGTGGCGCGCCGAACGCCGCCGCCGTCGCATGCCGGTCTGACCCCGCGGCGGAGGGCCGAGCAGACCCGGGCGGCCGAGATACCCCCGAACGCGTACTCGCTGCTGCGCCTGGACCGCCTGGCACCGCTGCCCTCGTGCTCCTGACCGAGGAGTCGCCGCCGGGCGTCAGACGGACGGCGGACGAGTCGGAGCGTGATGACTCAGAGGCATATTGATGTCTCTGAGTCATCACGCTCGTTCCAGTGTTCGCTTCGGCGGACGTCACGGTGCGTGCCGCTCACGACGCGGGGCACCGTTGTCAGGCGACTACCGAGACCATCCGGCCCTTGACCACGATGACCTTGCGCGGCTCCTTGCCGTTCAGGGTCGTCGCCACCGCGTCCAGGGCCGCCGCGCGCACGCTCTCCTCGGAGGCGTCGGCGGGGACCTCGACGCGGCCGCGGACCTTGCCGTTGACCTGCACCGGGTAGGTAACCGTGTCGGCCACCAGCAGCGCCGGATCGGCCGTCGGGAAGTCCGCGTACGTCAGCGAGGTGTCGTGGCCCAGCTTGCGCCACAGCTCCTCGGCCAGGTGCGGGGCGAACGGCGCCACCATCAGCACCAGCGGCTCGGCCACCTCGCGGGGCGTGGCCGCCAGGCCGGTCAGCCCGTTGGTCAGCTGGATCAGCTTGGCGATCGCGGTGTTGAACCGGATGCCGTCCATGTCACCACGGACCCCGTCGATCACCGTGTGCAGCAGCCGGCGGGTCGCCTCGTCGGCCGGGTCCTCGGTGATCCGCAGCGCGCCGGTCTGCTCGTCCACGACGGCCCGCCACACCCGCTGCAGGAACCGGTAC
The DNA here is from genome assembly GCF_049841475.1 of Micromonospora sp. DT15. NCBI lineage: Bacteria > Bacillati > Actinomycetota > Actinomycetes > Micromonosporales > Micromonosporaceae > Micromonospora > Micromonospora sp. DT15. Next base: position 269,253 of record NZ_JBNCKJ010000004.1, on the reverse strand, counting down.
GACCCGACCACCGCCCGGGTCTCCCAGGGGCGGGAGACCTCCAGCGGGCCCATCGACATCTCGTACACCCGGAAGGTGTCAGCGCCGTACGCGGCGCACATGTCGTCGGGGGTCACCACGTTCTTCAGCGACTTGCCCATCTTGCCGTACTCGCGGTTGACCACCAGGTCTTCCAGGTAGTACGCGCCGTCGCGCTCGATGACGTCCTCGGCCTGCACGTAGCTGCCGCGCGAGTCGGTGTACGCGTACGCCTGGATCATGCCCTGGTTGAACAGCTTGCGGAACGGCTCGAACGACGACACGTGCCCCAGGTCGAACAGCACCTTGTGCCAGAACCGCGCGTACAGCAGGTGCAGCACGGCGTGCTCGGCGCCACCCACGTACAGGTCGGTGCCGCCGCAGTCGCCGTCGCCGCGCGGGCCCATCCAGTACCGCTCGTTCTCCGCGTCGACGAACCGCTCGCTGTTGGTCGGGTCCAGGTAGCGCAGCTCGTACCAGCAGGAGCCGGCCCACTGCGGCATCACGTTGGTTTCCCGGGTGTAGCGCTTCGGCCCGTCACCCAGGTCCAGTTCGACCTCGACCCAGTCGCGCCGCCGCGACAGCGGGGTCTCCGGGTTGCTGCCGGCGTCGTCGGCGTCGAACGTCTTCGGGGAGAAGTCGTCCACCTCCGGCAGCTCGACCGGCAGCATCTCCTCCGGCAGGGCGATGGCCGCGCCGGTCTCGTCGTAGACGATCGGGAACGGTTCGCCCCAGTAACGCTGCCGGGAGAACAGCCAGTCGCGCAGCCGGTAGGTCACCGCGCCGGTGCCGTGCCCGTTCGCCTCCAGCCAGGCGATGATCGCCGCCTTGGCGTCGGCGACCCCCAGGCCGTTCAGGTCCAGGCCGCGCTCGGGCGCGGCGCTGTTGATCGCCGGGCCGTCCCCGGTGTACGCCTTGCCGTCGAAGCCCTCCGCCGGCTGCACGGTACGCACGATGGGCAGCTCGAAGACCTCGGCGAACGCCCAGTCCCGCTCGTCCTGCGCCGGCACCGCCATGATCGCGCCGGTGCCGTAGCCGGCCAGCACGTAGTCGGCGATGAAGATCGGGATCTGCCCACCGGTGACCGGGTTGGTGGCGTACGCGCCGATGAAGACGCCGGTCTTCTCCTTGGTGTCGGACTGCCGCTCGACGTCGGTCTTGGCGGCCGCCGCCTTGCGGTACGCCTCGACGGCCTCCCGAGGGCTGGCGTGCCCACCGGTCCAGGCGTCCCTCGTCCCGTCCGGCCAGTTAACCGGGGCCAGCGTGTCGACCAGCTCGTGCTCGGGCGCCAGCACCATGTAGGTGGCCCCGAAGACGGTGTCCGGACGGGTCGTGAACACCCGCACCGGTGCCGCGCTGGTCGGGAAGTCGACGTGCGCGCCCTGGGAGCGGCCGATCCAGTTGCGCTGCATCAGCTTGATCGGCTCGGGCCAGTCCAGGCTGTCCAGGTCGTCCAGCAGCCGGTCACCGTAGGCGGTGATCCGCATCATCCACTGCTTCAGGTTGCGCTTGAAGACCGGGAAGTTGCCCCGCTCGGAACGGCCGTCGGCGGTGACCTCCTCGTTGGCCAGCACGGTGCCCAGCCCCGGGCACCAGTTCACCGGCGCCTGCGAGACGTACGCCAGGCGGTGGTCGTCGACGACCTGGCGGCGCTCGGCAACGCTCAGCTCGGCCCAGGCGCGGCCGTCCGGGGTGGGCCGGTTACCGCCCTCGAACTCGGCGATCAGCTCGGCGATCGGACGGGCCCGGCCAGCGTCGCTGTCGTACCAGGAGTTGAAGATCTGCAGGAAGATCCACTGGGTCCAGCGGTAGAAGTCGGTGTCGATGGTGGCCACCGAGCGGCGCTCGTCGTGCGCCAGCCCCAGCCGGCGCAGCTGCGCCTTGTACCGCTCGATGTTCGCGACGGTGGTGGTCCGGGGGTGGGTGCCGGTCTGCACCGCGTACTGCTCGGCCGGCAGGCCGAACGCGTCGAAGCCCATCGCGTGCAGCACGTTGCGGCCGGCCATCCGCTGGTAGCGGGCGTAACAGTCGGTGCCGATGTAGCCCAGCGGGTGGCCGACGTGCAGGCCCGCTCCGGAGGGGTACGGGAACATGTCCAGCACGTACAGCTTCTCCGCGCCGGCGCGTGGGTGGGTCGGATCGGCCAGCGGGCCGGTCGGGTTCGGTGCGTGGAAGGTGCCCTCGCGCGCCCAGGTGTCCTGCCAACGAATCTCGATCTCGTCGGCCAGGGCCGCGGTGTACCGGAACGGGGGGATGTCGCCCGCCGGTGCGGCTGCCTCACTCATCGTCTCTCCTCGCTTCGCTTCGCTTCGTCTCGGCACCACCGGGCCGGGCCGGCGGAGGGCACAAAAAAGCCCCTCGCGCAGGAGGGGCCGCCGTGCTGTCGCTGGGTTCAGCGCATCAGCACGGCCCGGTAAGAAGCAGGAAGACTCCGGCCATGCCCGCAGTGTACCTCTTCCACGGTGTGCCCTGCCGGCCCCCGGGCGGTGTCGAACCCGTTCCCCCGAGCTGGCGAATATCGGTGCGTAACCGACGGACTACCTGCGGGGGTCGGCGATAACGACAAACATGGTTAGCCTGAGAGACTAGTGAGATTCCTGCGGCAAACGAGGCTCGACGTCGCGAACCCAACGGCGGGTCCAGGTGCTCTCTACAGAGCTGCCGTGACGGCGACGAGGAGGAGGCCCGTGACACAACAGACCTGGGACGAGGTGGGCGGCCTGTTGCCGCACGACGAGTTCCGAGCCGCCAGCGAGGCCATCGTGGCCAACATCGAGCAGGTCATCGAGGGTAAGACCGCCACAGTGCGGCTCGCCCTTGCCGTCCTGCTCGCCGAGGGTCACCTCCTGATCGAAGACGTCCCGGGTGTCGGCAAGACCAAGCTTGCCAAGGCCCTCGCGCGGTCCATCGACTGCACGGTGCGACGGATCCAGTTCACCCCCGACCTCCTGCCCAGCGACGTCACCGGGGTCAGCGTCTACAACCAGGAGACGCACGACTTCGAGTTCCGCCCCGGTGCCGTGTTCGCCAACCTGGTGGTCGGCGACGAGATCAACCGGGCCTCGCCGAAGACCCAGTCGGCGTTGCTGGAGTGCATGGAGGAACGGCAGGTCACCGTCGACGGGGTGACGTACCAGCTTCAGACCCCGTTCATGGTGATCGCCACTCAGAACCCGATCGAGATGGAGGGGACCTATCCGCTGCCGGAGGCGCAGCGCGACCGGTTCACCGCCCGCATCGCGATGGGTTACCCGGACTCCAACGCCGAGCTGGCCATGCTCGACGGGCACGGCGGCACCGACCCGCTGCACGAGCTGCGCGCGGTCTCCGACGCGGCCATCGTCCGACAGCTGATCGCCACCGTCCGGCAGGTGCACGTGGCGGACGCGGTCAAGCAGTACGCGATCGACCTGGTCACCGCCACCCGCGAGGCCCCCGACCTCCGGCTCGGCGCGTCCCCCCGGGCGACCCTGCAACTGTTGCGCACCGCCCGGGCGGTCGCCGCCCTGGAGGGCCGCGACTACGTTCTCCCCGACGATCTGCAGGCCCTGGCGGTGCCGGTGCTGGCCCACCGGATCATCCCGACCGCCGACGCGCAGCTCGCCCGGCGCACCACCGACGCGATCGTCTCCGAGCTGGTGCACCGCCTGCCGCTGCCACACGACAGGCAGCGCAATCCGTACGACACCCGGCCCCCCGCCACCGGCAACGGTCGCGCACCCTACGAGCCGCGGAGGCCATGACGTGCGTGCCGGGCTACGCGGGCTGACCACCCGCGGGCGGTCCTTCCTTGCCGCTGCGGTCGCGGCGGCGATCTCAGCCGGCATCCTCGGCGAGAAGGACCTGCTCCGGGTGGCTGTGCTGTTGGCCATCCTGCCGTTGCTGGCCGCCGCCTACGTCGGGCGGAGCCGCTACAAGCTGGCCTGCAACCGTTCGCTGGACCCGCACCGGGTTCCGGTCGGCGCCAACTCCCGGGTGGTGCTGCGCCTACAGAACCTCTCCCGGCTGCCGACCGGCACCCTGCTCCTGGAGGACCGGCTGCCCTACGCGCTGGGCAGCCGGCCCCGGGTGGTGTTGGAGCGGCTCGGCGCACACCAGGCCAGCTCGGTGGCGTACACGGTGCGGGCCGACGTGCGGGGCCGCTACGACGTGGGCCCGCTGGTCGTCCGGATGACCGACCCGTTCGGCCTCTGTGAACTCACCCGCTCCTTCCCCAGTACCGACCACCTGACGGTCATCCCGCAGGTCACCCCGCTGCCGTCGGTCCGGCTTCCCGGGGAGTACGCGGGCAGCGGCGACAGCCGGGCCCGCTCGGTGGCGGTGCACGGCGAGGACGACGCGGCGACCCGGGAGTACCGGCGCGGCGACGACCTGCGCCGGGTGCACTGGAAGTCCACCGCCCGCACCGGTGAGCTCATGGTGCGCCGCGAGGAGCAGCCGTGGGAGAGCCGGGCCACCGTCGTCCTGGACACCCGGGCGTACGGCCACCGGGGCGAGGGGCCGACCGCCAGTTTCGAGTGGTCGGTCTCGGCCGCCGCGAGCATCGCCGTCCACCTGCGGCAGGCCGGTTACAAGTTGCGCCTGGTCACCGGCTCGGGGGCAGATGTGGACGCCTCGGAGGCCGGCGGGGACGGCACGCTGCTCGATCACCTCGCGGAGGTCCGACTGGACCAGCGTGCCGAGGTCACCGGCCTCGTGCAGCGGGTCCGCCAACGCGCCGACGGCGGTCTGATCATCGGCCTGTTCGGCACGGTGAGCGTCGCCGAGGCGGAGGTGCTGGCCGGGCTGCGGGGCAACGGCGCCACCTGTGTCGGCTTCCTCCTGAACAGCTCCACCTGGCTCAGCCTGCCGGAGAAGGCGCGGAACGAGGCGGAGCACGCCCACGCCGCCGCCGTCCTCGCCATGTTGCAGAGTGGCTGGCGGGTGGTCGGCGTCGACCACGGCGGCCGGCTGCCGGCGCTGTGGCCGCAGGTCGGTCGGGGCGCCCAGGGGTTCGCCCTGCGGGCCGCGCTGGCCGAGACGGTCGCCGGCGGTGTGCGATGAACGGAAGGCTCCCCTCATGATCAGCAGTCGGAACATCGGCCTGGTGGCGGCCGCTGCCACGCTGCTGGCCGCCGCGCCGCTGTCGGCCATCTTCCAGGGCTGGACGTGGTTGATCGAGTCCATCATCGCGGTCGCCGTGGTGGCCGGGGTGGCCGCGCTGACCCGCCTCGCCCGGGCACCGCTGTGGGCTCAGGTGCTGGGCATGCTGGCCGGGCTGATGCTCGCCCTGACCTGGCTGTTCCCCAGCGGCCAGGAGCTGTTCGCGATCCTGCCCACGCCGGGCACGTTGGCCTACTTCGGCGACCTGCTCGCCGGCTCCATGCAGGACATGCGCTCGTACGGGGTCGAGGTCCCGGACACCGACCCGTTGCTGTTCATCGCCGTGCTCGGCGTCGGCGGGGTCGCCGTGCTGGTGGACGTGCTGGCCGTGGGGCTGCGCCGGCCCGCGCTGGCGGGGCTGCCGATGCTCGCCATCTACTCGGTGCCGGTCGCCGTCTACGTGGACAGCGTCCCCGCCGTGCCGTTCGTGGTGGGCGCCGCTGGCTACCTCTGGCTGCTCGTCACCGACAACGTCGACCGGGTGCGCCGCTTCGGGCGGCGGTTCACCGGCGATGGCCGCGACGTCGACGTGTGGGAGGCCTCTCCGCTGGCATCCGCCGGCCGCCGGCTCGCGGCGGTCGGGGTGGCCCTGGCGGTGGTGCTGCCGCTGGCGGTGCCCGGCATGACCGGCGGGCTGCTCGACTCGCTCAGCCGAGGGCCGGGCAACGGCACCGGCAACGGGTCCGGCTCGGGCGGCACGTCGGGTCGGATCGACCTGTTCGCCTCGCTCGCCGGCCAGCTCAACCAGTCCCAGGTAGCCGACCTGGTGAAGGTCAAGACGTCCGAGCAGAACCCGTTCTACCTGCGCTACGCAGTCGCCGACGAGCTACGACCCGCTGGTTTCCAGGCGCGCAGCCCCAGTGGCCGGTCGGTCAACCGGGACCTGCCGAACCCGGCCGACCGGGCCGGTCCCGGTGTGAAGCAGACCACCTACCAGGCGACCGTCGAGGTCACCAAGAGTCTGAGCATGGCGCTGATGCCGGTGTACGCCGAACCGACCCGCGCCGACGACCTCAGCGACAACTGGCTCTACGACGCCAACCAGCAGGTCGTCTTCTCCAACCGGGAGAACTCCCGCGGTCGGAAGTACTCCTTCGACTACGTTCGCTCGACCTTCACGCCCGAGGCGTTGCGGGCCGCGCGATCACTGCCGACCGAGCACCCCGTACGCCGACAGATGACCGCCACCCCCGGGCCGGTGCCCGAGGTGGAGGAGCTGGTCAAGGGGCTGATCCAGGGCAAGCGCACGGACTACGACCGGGTGCTGGCGATCTACCAGCACTTCTCGGCGGACAACGGTTTCAGCTACCGGTTGAGCACCGAGAGCGGCAGCAGCGGTCAGGACATCGTCAACTTCCTGACCAACAAGGTGGGCTACTGCCAGCAGTACGCCGCCGCGATGGCCTGGCTGGTCCGCTCGGCCGGCATTCCGGCCCGGGTGGCGTTCGGGTTCACCAACGGCAGCAAGCGCGACGGTGACACCTTCACGCTGACGAACCTCAACCTGCACGCCTGGACCGAGGTCTACTTCGACGGGGCCGGTTGGGTGCCGTTCGACGCCACCCCGGCGTACGGGGTGCCCGGCTCCACCCGGTCGGCCTGGGCACCGGACACTGACGCGCCGGAGGCGACCAGCCCGAGCTCCGGCGCCACGAGCGCCCCGACGGACCCGGGCACCTCGACGGAGCCGACCGGCCCGGACAACTCCGACCGGGACACCGACGACGGGCTCTCTCTCGGCGGGACGACGCCGAACGAGCAGCCACCGGTCTGGCCCTGGTGGGCAGCGGGGCTGGTGGCCCTGCTGGTGCTGCTCGCGGTGCCCGCGCTGCGCCGGATGGCCCTGCGCCGCCGACGCAGTGGCCGCGCGGCGAGCGGGGCGATGGCCTCCGCCACTGTCGACGGCGACAGCGAGCCGGGGACACGTCCGGTGGTGGTCAGCGCGGACGCCAACCGGGCCCGCGCGGACGCGCACGCCGCCTGGGCGGAGCTGCTCGACACGCTTGTGGACTTCCGGGTCCCTGTCGATGCGACCGAGACGCCCAGGGCGACCGCGGACCGGCTGGTCCGGGACTCCCTCGACGATGACGACGCGATCGGGTCGGCGCGGCTGCTCGGCCGGGCGGAGGAGCGGGCCCGCTACGCGCGGGATCCGCTGACCGGTGAGCCGTTGCTGCCGGCGCTGCGCGCGGTCCGTGCGGCGCTCGCGACACGGGCGGACCGACGGACCCGCCTGCGCGCCGCCGTGCTGCCGCCCTCGGTGCTGCTGCGCTGGCGCACCACGATGGCCGACAGTTCCAGCCGGATGGTGGCGCTGACCGGGCAGGCCCGGTACCGACTGCTGCGGTGGAACCCTCGACGGCTGCTGGCCGGCCGGGCAGCTCGCTGACCGACCGGTTCCCTGGCAGGGGACGGCGGCGGCCCACCCGCCGCCGCCCCAGCCCGGCCCGGCATCCCTGCGCCCGGCTCAGCGTCTCCAAGATCAGGTGATGAGAAGCAAGATCAGGTGATGAGAAGTAGGCACGGAACGTCCCAGAGACCTACTTTTCATCACCTGATCATGCGAGGGCTGCCGGCGCGCGGCGCGCCCAGCGCGGCGGCGCGACCAGCGCGGCGGCGCGACCAGCGCGGCGGCGCGCCCAGCGCGGCGGCGCGCCCAGCGCGGCGGCGCGCCCAGCGCGGCGGCGCGCCCAGCGCGGCGGCGCGGCGCGAGCCGGGAGCCGGCGGGGCGGCGCGGCGCGAGCCGGGAGCCGGCGGGGCGGGCAGCGGTAGAGGGCGTGCGGATACGACGGAGGTCGCCGGGGGCTGTGCCCGGCGACCGCTCGTCGCGGCGTACGGTCCGCCTCAGCGGCGGGACCGGCTCAGCGGTGCCCCTCCGGGCGCTGCCGCCACCTGTCCTCCATGCGGTCCAGGATTGACGACCGGCGACCGGATCGGCCACCGCGGGGACGACGACGACTCGTCGTGCCGCCCACCACGTGCAGGTCGGGTGACTGCGCCCGCCGGTGCGACTGCACCGCGAACGCGGCCGACGCCAGCATGACGACGAAGCCCGCCACCGCCAGTGGTGGAGTCTTGATCACCGCGCCATAGACCAGTAGAGCCAAGCCAGCGATGATGACGCCGGCGGCGACGAGCAGGCGACGCCGCGCATGGAAGCGCGGATCGCTGGCGCGCACGGCCGAGGCGAATTTGGGGTCCTCGGCAAGCGACCGCTCGATCTGCTCGAACAGCCGCTGCTCGTGCTCCGAGAGCGGCACGGCACTCCTCCCCGGTCACGTTGGTCGGGCCCATTCGGGCCGTCAGACCGTGGCAGCCAACCGGCTGCTTACCCGCAAGTCTACGAGGGGGGTCGCGCGTCGGAAAGCGGGACGACCTATGGGCGGGGTGGATTTTCGTTTCGACGGGGATCACGGTCGCCCATCAGACTGGCCGGACCTATGACGGACCGCCCGAAACGGGCAGCGGCGGCGTCCGCGGCAGCTTCCGCTTCGCGCCAGCCGCGCTCGGGCGCGCCGAGGGTGAGTTGCCGGGGAGCGCCCTGCGCCGGGGCGAGCCCTTCCACCCGGACACCGACGAGTCGGATCCGCTCGCCCGGGTCCAATGCGGTGTAGAGCGCCCAGACCGTGTCGAAGATCTCGCGGGCGGTGTCGGTGGGGACGTCGAGGGTGCGAGACCGGCTGACCGTGCGGAAGTCGGCCAGCCGGACCTTGAGTGAGACGGTGCGCCCGACCTGCCCGGAGCCGCGCAAACGGACACCGACCTTCGCGCTGAGCGCCAGCAACGCACGGCGGATCTCCAACGGGTCGGCCACGTCGACGTCGAAGGTCACCTCGGCGCCGATCGACTTGTCGACGTGCTCGGGGCTGACCCCGCGCGGGTCGCGCCCCCAGGCCAACTCGTGCAGGTGCGACGCCGAAGCGGCACCGACGGCTCGGCGGAGCATGCCCACCGGCGCCTCGGCGAGGTCGCCGACTGTGGTCAGGCCGAGCCGGCGGAGCGCCTCGGCGGCGCGCTCCCCCACCCCCCACAGGGCGTCCACCGGCAGCGGGTGCAGAAAATCGAGCACCTGCCCCGGGGGCACGACCAGCATGCCGTCCGGCTTGGCCCGGGTGGAACCCAGCTTGGCCACGAACTTAGTCGGCGCCACCCCGACCGAGCAGGTCAGCGCCTGCTCGTCGGCGACCCGGCGGCGGATCAGCCGAGCGATGGTGGCAGGGGAGCCGAAGAGCCGACGGGCACCTGTCACGTCGAGGAACGCCTCGTCGAGGGAGAGCGGCTCGACCAGGGGCGTGACGTCCCGGAAGATCTGCATGACGGCCCGGGAGGCGGCCGTGTAGGCGGAAAAATCCGGTGGCAGGTAGACCGCGTGGGGGCAGCGGGCCCGGGCCTGACTGGTCGGCATCGCGCTGCGGACGCCGTACCGGCGGGCCTCGTAGCTGGCCGAGCTGACCACCCCGCGCGGGCCGACACCGCCGACGACCACCGGCCTGCCGCGCAGCTCTGGGCGACGGCGCACCTCGACGGCGGCGAAGAAGGCGTCCATGTCGACGTGCAGGATCGGGCTGGCGGAGTCGTCGGCGTCCGGCCCGAAGCGCGGATCGTCGCCCCGGGGCAACGACTGGCTGCGGCCCATCCCGGCAGGTTAACCCGGAGGTACGACACCACCATCGGCCAGCGGGCCGAACCGCCCCCGGGATCAGCCCCTGACGACCAGCAGCGGCACTGTCAGCTCCGCGGCGGTGTCCGACCCGTGGTAGGCCACCAACTTCGACGCCATCGGCCGCTCGGTGCGACTGGCCATGACCGCGTACGTGTCGTTGCAGATCACCACCACGTCGCCGATCCGGCCCAGGTGCTCCTCGGCCACCGGCCCGAACCAGCCGGTGGCCACCATCTCGTCGCGGGTGCGTACCCGGGCCGTGGCGCCCAGCACCTCCGACCAGGCGGCCCGCACGTCGTCCACCGCGCCCGGCTCGACGTGCAGGTAGCGGACCCGGGCCTCGCCGGCCACCAGCCGCACGCCAGCGCGCAGTCGCGGATCGGTGTCCAGGTCGAAGCGGTGCGCGGCAGGGATGTCGAGCTGCCCGTGGTCGGCGGTCACCAGCAGCGCCGCGTCCGGCGGCAGCCCGTCGACCAGTCGGGCGACCAGGGCGTCCACCTCGGTCGCGGCGACCCGCCAGGGTGCCGAGTCGACGCCGCTGACGTGGCCGTGCCGGTCCAGGTCGGCGTGGTAGCCGGAGACCAGTGTGGGCCCGGCCCCGGCGGCCAGCGCGGCCAGCATGGCGGTGGCCACCGCGTCCGCGCCGGCGGCGCCCCGGAAGTCGCCACCCCGGTTGGCTGCCACTGTCAACCCGCTGCCGCCGAACTCCGGCCGGCTCACCACGCTCGTCGTGACCCCGGCGGCGCGGGCCCGCTCCAGCTGGGTGGGCACCGGCTGCCAGCACAGCGGCGACGGATCGGCGGCCCAGTCGGTGTGGGTGAGCACCCGATCGGTGCCGGGCACCCGCACGGTGAAGCCGAGCACGCCGTGCGCGCCCGGGGCGACACCGGTGCCCAGCGACACCAGGCTGGTCGGGGTGGTGGACGGGAAACCGGCGATGAGCGGCCGGGCCACGGTCGCGGCGAGCCCGGCGACAGTCGGCGCGTACGGCGCCGCGGTCGGCAGCTGGTACCAGCCGAGCCCGTCGACGAGCAGCACCGCGATCCGGCGTACCCCGGCCAGCGCGGGTCGGAGCCCGAGCGGGTCGGTCGAGCCGGGCACCCCGAGCACGGCCAGCGCGCTGGGCAGCACGTCGGCGAGGCGGCCGCCGCCGTGGCCCGGCCCGAGGATCTCCAGCGGTGCCGGCTGGCCACCGGCCTCGGCGATCATGCCGGCCGGCGGGCGAACAGGTGCAGTTGGGCGGCCAGGTCCCGGTACGGCGGTTGGGCGGCCAGCGCACGCTCCAGCTCGACCACGGCCGCGGACTGCCCGTCGGCGACAGCGGCCGGCAGCAGGTCGGCCAGCACGCGTACCCCGTGAATCTCCTCGACCACCAGCCCGGCGGCGGCGAGCAGCGCGGCGGCGCCGGGGGCGTCGTAGCGTCGGCGCAGCGTGTCGCGCGGGCCCGCGGTGCCGGCCGGATCGGCGGCCACTGTGGTAGCGACGTCCAGGTGCCCGTTCATCGCGCGGCCCAGCACGGCGGCGGCCCGGCCGGCCACCAGCACACTGGCCGCGCCACCCGGGCGCAGCGCGGTGGCCAGCGCGGTCACCACCGGCGTCGGGTCGTCGACAACCTCCAGGACGGCGTGGCAGAGCACCAGGTCGACGCCGGCCGGCTCGACCAGCCCGGCGAGGGCGTCACCGTCGCCCTGCACGGCGGCGATCCGGTCGGCCACCCCGGCCTCGGCGGCGCGGCGGGTGAGCGCGGCAAGCGCGTCGGGGCTGGCGTCGACGACGGTGACCCGGTGCCCGGCGCGGGCCAGCGGAACGGCGAAACCACCGGTGCCGCCGCCCACGTCCAGCACTGTGAGCTCGGCGTCGCCGCGCCGGTCCAGCTCGGCACGGAGCACCGACCAGATCACGGCGGTGCGGGGTGTCAGCGGCGGCTCGGCGAACCGGCCTCGGGTCTGCTCCACCCGGCCGAGCCTAGTCACTCGGCCCGGTGGTGGTGTGGGCGTGTGGCGGGGGCGCCCACCACACGCCCGATCGGTGCGTGGCGCGGCGGCCGGTCAGGCCTCGGTGCCCTCGGCCTCGTCCTCCGCCCGGGACCGGCGCTCGTTGGCCACCGGACCGTTCGTCACCTCGTACTCGCGGGGGTCGGCGAGGTGCGACGGCACCCAGCCGGTGCCCAGTCGGGTCCGCCGGGCGTTGGCGATTCCACCGGTGTACGCGTGATTTCCCGTCACTGTCGTTCCCCCTCACGAATCACGGGCCGCTCTGCCCGCTCGGGACGAGTCTCCCGCTCGACGGCTCGGGAAACCGTAATGTGGATCACTGAATCAGCGGAAGTCACGGGAGGCCGGACGCACCGGTGGCTCGATGGCGTCCAGTCGGTCGGCGACCAGGTTGGTCACCCCCTCGTGCCGCTGCAACCGCCCTCGGACCACCAGCGCGGCACTGGTCCGCGCCACCCGCCGGTAGCGCTGCCACAGCCCCGGCGAACAGGTGACGTTGAGCATCCCCGTCTCGTCCTCCAGGTTGAGGAAGGTGACCCCGCCCGCGGTCGCCGGACGTTGCCGGTGGGTGACGATGCCGCCGACCCGGATCCGTTGCCCCGGCTCCACCCGGCCGAGCCGGGCGATCGGCACCGCGCCGAGCACGTCGAGCTGACCCCTGATGAAACGGGCGGGGTGGCTCTCCGGCGACAACCCGGTGGCCCACACGTCGGCGACCAGCCGGTCCACCGCCTCCATCCCGGGCAGCGTGGGCGCGGCCGCGCCGGTCACCGTGCCGGGCAACCGGCCCGGTCGGTCCTGGGCCGCCGCACCGGCGGCCCACAGCGCCTGCCGCCGGGTCAGCCCGAAACAGGCGAAGGCGTCCGCGGTGGCCAACGCCTCCAACTGCGCGGCGGTGAGACCGAGCCGCCGGGCCACATCCGGCATGTCCCGGTACGGCCCGGCGGCGACCCGTTCGGCCTCGATCCGCTCGGCCACGTCGGCACCGAGCGTGCGCACACTGGACAGGCCGAGCCGGACGGCGGGGCCGCCCAGCCCCCAGGCGTGCGGCGGCTCCCCCGGCCCGCTGCCCCACCGGGTCTCCGGGGTGGACTCCAGCACCGCAAGTGCCCCGCTGGCGTTGATGTCCGGACGACGGACCTCCACCCCGTGCCGGCGGGCGTCGTCGACCAGGGTCTGCGGCGAGTAGAAACCCATCGGCTGGGCGTTGAGCAGCGCGGCCAGGAACGGCGCGGGGTGGTAACGCTTGAGCCAGGAGCTGGCGTAGACCAGGTAGGCGAAGCTCATCGCGTGGCTCTCCGGGAAGCCGTAGCTGGCGAACGCGGTGAGTTTGCGGTAGACGTCGTCAGCAAGCTCACCGGTGATGCCCCGCTCAGCCATCCCGGCGTAGAGCCGGTCGGCGATCCGGGTCATCCGCTCGACCGACCGTTTGGCGCCCATCGCCCGGCGCAACTGGTCGGCCTCGGCCGCGTCGAAGCCGGCCAGGTCGATGGCGAGCTGCATCAGCTGCTCCTGGAACAACGGCACACCCAGGGTCTTCTCCAGGGCGTTGCGCATCAGCGGGTGCGCGAAGGTCACCGGCTCCTGGCCGTTCTTGCGGCGGATGAACGGGTGCACCGAACCGCCCTGGATCGGGCCGGGACGGATCAGCGCCACCTCGACCACCAGGTCGTAGAACTCGCGGGGCTTGAGTCGGGGCAGGGTGGCCATCTGGGCCCGGCTCTCCACCTGGAACACCCCTACCGAGTCGGCCCGGCAGAGCATGTCGTAGACCTCCGGGTCGTCCAGGGTCATGTCGCCCAGGTCGAGCCGGGACCCGATCATGTCGTAGCCGTAGTGCAGGGCGGAGAGCATGCCCAGGCCGAGCAGGTCGAACTTGACCAGGCCCACCGCGGCGCAGTCGTCCTTGTCCCATTGCAGGACGCTGCGCCCGGGCATCCGCCCCCACTCCACCGGGCAGACCTCGATCACCGGCCGGTCGCAGATCACCATGCCGCCGGAGTGGATGCCCAGGTGCCGCGGGAACGTCTGCAACTCGTTGGCGTACTCCACCACCTGCTCGGGGATGTTCTCGACATCGACAGTGGCGACCGAACCCCACCTGTCGATCTGCTTGCTCCAGGCGTCCTGCTGCCCCGGGGAGTAGCCGAACGCCTTGGCCACGTCCCGCACGGCCGACCGGGGCCGGTAGGAGATGACGTTGGCGACCTGGGCGGCGTGCTCCCGGCCGTAACGGGTGTAGACGTGCTGGATCACCTCCTCCCGGCGGTCGGACTCGATGTCCACGTCGATGTCGGGTGGGCCGTCCCGTTCCGGGGCGAGGAACCGCTCGAAGAGCAGTTGGTGCCGGACCGCATCCACATTGGTGATCCGCAACGCGTAGCAGACCGCCGAGTTGGCCGCCGAACCCCGCCCCTGGCAGTAGATGTCCTGGTCACGGCAGAACGTGACGATGTCGTAGACCACGAGGAAATAGCCGGGGAAACCCAGCTCCTCGATCATGTTCAGTTCGTGCTCGAGTTGCGCGTACGCCGTCGGGTGCGCCTGCGGCGGCCCGTAGCGCTCGTGCGCCCCGTCAGCTGTCAGCTTCCGCAGCCAACTCATCTCGGTGTGCCCCGGCGGCACCGGGTACGCCGGCAACTGCGGCGCGACGAGCTGGAGGTCGAAGGCCAACTCGGCGCCGAACTCGGCGGCCCGCGCCACCGCACCCGGGTACGCGGCGAACCGGGCCGCCATCTCCGCGCCGCTGCGCAGGTGGGCGGTGGCCGCCGCGGGCAACCAGCCATCGATCTCGTCCAGGCTGCGTCGGGCCCGGACCGCGGCGACGGTGGTGGCCAGCCGACGCCGGCCAGGGCTGGCGTAGTGCACGTTGTTGCTGGCCACCGTCGGTAACCCGGCTGCGGCGGCCAGCTCGGCGAGCGCGTCGTTACGGTCGGCGTCGACGGGATGACCGTGGTCGGTCAGCTCCACGGCCACCGTCTCCGCGCCGAAGAGCGCGGTCAGCCGGTCCAACTCGCGGGCCGCCGCGTCCACCCCCTCGGTGAGCAGCGCCCCCGGCACGTGCCCCTTGCGGCAGCCGGTCAGCACCAGCACATGGTCACGCAGCTCGGCGGCGACCTCCTCCAGGTCCCCGTAATCCGGGCGGCCCTTCTCCCCGCCGCGCAGCTGGGCGCGGGCGATGGTGGTGGCCAGCCGGGCGTACCCCTCGTGGCCGTGCGCGAGCACCAGCAGGTGCGCGCCGTGCGGGTCGGGCTCGCCGTTCTGCGGGCCGGGCAGGCCGAGGGACAGCTCCGCGCCGAAGATGGTCGGCAGGCCCAGCGTACGAGCCGCCTCGGCGAAGCGGACCACCCCGTAGAAGCCGTCGTGGTCGGTAACGGCGAGCGCGGTGAGCCCCAGCCGGGCCGCCTCCTCGGCCAGCTCCTCCGGGTGGCTGGCGCCGTCGAGGAAGCTGAAGTTGGTGTGCGCGTGCAGCTCCGCGTAGGGCACCACGCCGTCGGGGCGGGTCAGCTCCGGTGGCTGGTACTGCTCGCGGCGGCGGCTCCAGGCCGGGGAGTCGCCGCCGTCGGCGTCCACGGCGAGCGGGTCCACCACGTGCAGGTGCCGCTCGCCCCGGCTTCCCCGCTTGTCTCCGGCCCGCCCGGAGAGCACCCGCTCCAGCTCCGACCAGGGCATCTTCGGGTTGTGGAAGCTCATCCGGCCGCTCCGGCCACGTTGCTCGGCCCGGTACTGCTCGGCCCGGTACTGCTCGGCCCGGTACTGCTCGGCCCGGTACTGCTCGGCCGAGGGGTGCTGGGCGACCGGGTCGACGACGAACACGACGGCGGTCGCCCCGACGGCGGCGAGAGGTGCGATGAGCGTGATGACTCACAGGCATCAAGATGTCTGTGAGTCATCACGCTCATCAGGACATCTGCTCCCCGGCCAGCGCGGAGCCAGCCGATGCCGGGCAGGGATCGACCTGACTTAGTCATAGATCGCCTCCACCAACCACTGCCCGGCCTCGACGGCCAGCAGCAGGGCAGCACCGTCGGCCAGGCTGACCTGGAACCGGGCCCGGCGGCGGGCCTCGGCCGGCGCCCACCACCGCTCGTCCACCGGCCACGGCCCGGCCCAACCCACGATCTCCGCTGGCTGACCGGTGCCGACCACCAGTCGGGCGGGCGCGGCGCTCACCGCCAACCGCGCGCTGATCACTACCGGCTCGC
This sequence comes from Micromonospora sp. DT15, assembly GCF_049841475.1. NCBI lineage: Bacteria > Bacillati > Actinomycetota > Actinomycetes > Micromonosporales > Micromonosporaceae > Micromonospora > Micromonospora sp. DT15. Next base: position 253,231 of record NZ_JBNCKJ010000004.1, on the reverse strand, counting down.
CAGCGGCGTCGTGCACGGTCGCGGCGAGCGGACTGGGCAGCACCACCGCCGGCGCGGGCGGCGGCAGCCGGCCCGGCCACGGCGGAGCTTCGGGCCGGGCCGGGACGCGTTCGTCGCCCCACGGCACCAGTCGCACCTGGTCGGCCGGCGCGCGCCCACCACCGAGCACCGCGGTGACCACCGCCTCCGGGCCGAGGATGCCCTGCACCCGACTCAACGCCCGGTGCGCGCGTTCCCGCTCCTCGCCGGTCTCCCCCCAGAGGCCGGCCTGCAGACCGGCCTGGGCGATCACCCCGTCCGGGATCAGTCGCAGTCGGATGATGCCGGCCGTCGGCCGGGCCGGTCGGGCACCGGCCCGGCCGTTGCTGCCGGAGAGCCACCCGTCGAGCTGCCAACGCACCCGGTCGGCGATGGCCGCGGCGGTGAGCAGACCATCGTGCCGCCACACCCGGTGCAGCTCCTGCCCATGCTCGGTGACCGCCTCGATGCCGAGCCGGGTGCAGGCCAGGCCGTGCCCGGCCAGCCGCTCGTGCAGTTGCTCGGCCAACGCCCGGGCCACGAACGCCGCCGCGTCGACCCGGTCGATCGGGTCGTCGTGCTCCGCGGTCACCGTCAGGTCGGCCGGCGGCTGCCGGACGGCGAGTGGGCGGTGGTCCCGCCCGGCGGCCAGCCGGTGAGCCAGCGCACCGTCGAACCCGAACCGGGCCAGCACGTCGCCGGCCGGCAGGGCGGCGAAGTCGCCGAGGGTGCGTACTCCCAGCCGGCGCAGCAGGTCGGCGAGCGCCGACCGCCCGAGCGCCTCGACCGGCAACCCGGCCAGGAACTCCGGTGTCCCACCCGGTGCCACCACCCGGCCGGCGCGAGCGGCCAACCCGGCCGCGAACACCCCGTCGGCGATGCCGACCTGGCTCTCCACCAGGCACGACTGCGCCACATGCTCGATGATCCGCTCAGCGGCCGCCTCCTCGCTGCCGAGGTAACGGCCCGGCCCCCGGGCGGCCACCGCGCAGGCGCCCGGACGGACCACCTCGACGCCGGCGACCAACTCCTCCACTGCGGCGACCACCGGTTCGAACGCCCGGGCGTCCCGGCCGGGGTCGTACTCCACGACGGTGAGCTGCGGACAGCGCCCCTGTGCCTCCCGCTTGCGCAGCCCTCTACGCACCCCTTCGGCACGGGCCCGCTCGGAGCAGGCGACCACCCGGTTGGCGTGCAGCACGGCGACCGGGCCGGTCGCCGGCACCCCGTCGACGATCTCGGCGGCGAGCACCGGCCAGTCCGGGCACCACAGCAGCAGCGTGCGTGCCGGCGCGCCGGTCACCCCTGACCGACCAGCGCGAGTGGCGCGGCCGATCGGCCCACGGGCGACGGCAGCGTACGAGGGATCACCCGGGTCAACTCGTCACCCGGGAGCCAGACCTTGATCTCCTTGGGCCGGGCAGCCGCCCCGCGCCCGCGCGCCGAGACGGTGATCTCCCGGCGGCGCAACCGCCCCCGGCCCAGCCCGAGACCCTCCCAGACTCCCCGGACCACCTGCAGCGTCACGTCCGCGCCGTCCCACCGGCCGTACGGGACGAGCACGCTGCCGCGCTGCCGGGCCCGGGCGGCCAACCGGGTGGCGACCGAGGCGGAGACCGAGGCCGGCACGGTGGTGACCACGACGTCCACCCCGTCGATCAGCGCGGCGACCACGGTGGCCCACTCGGGGCCGGGATTCGGCACCAGGGCCAGCCGGTCCAGGGCGATGCCCAGCTCAGCCGCCGCGCCCGCGCCGAACGTCGGCACCCCGACCACGGCGCACCACGAGCCGGCCCGGGACGCCTCGGCGAGCAGGGCCAGCATCAGCGAGGTGCCACCGCTGCGGCGGGGCTGGCCGGCGGCGACCGCGATGGTGCTGCCCCGGCGCAGGCCCCGGTTGGGCAGCAGACCGATCAGCTCGGGCACCACCGGCAGCACCCGGTGGCCACCGACCGGGTCGGGCGCGCTCGCCGGCCGCACCAGATCGGCCAGCGCGGCGGAACCAGCCACCATGCGGCCCGCCATTGGACCAACTCCCCCGTCGTTGCTGTGGATCAGATCAGGACCGGCACGCCATGCCACCGGCCGCCCGGCTCCCCTCGCGGGGCGGCCGGTGGCACGGCGGGATCAGGCGGCGAGGCCGTCCAGGGCCGGTTGGTGGGCCACGCCGAGCGCGGTTTCCACCACCGTGACGAACTGTTCGGCAGCGCGGAGCAGATCGTCGGCCTCCCGGGCGCTGACCACCCGGGGGATGCCGGCCTCGGCGGCGGCGCGCTTGCTGGCCCCCGCGGCGAAGAACCGGGACCACTCGTCGAGCTCCGGAGCGACGGCGCAGAGGAGGACCCAGACACTGGTGATCCGGTTGCGTCGACTCGGCGCGGGGCGGGCCCGGGCGGCGAGCAGAGCTGCCGCCGCGCGCAGGGCGGCCAGGTGGGCAGCCGCGTAGCGCAGACCGTCAGGTCGGGTCTGGCCGGCCTCGACCAGCCCACGGCGGGCCAACGTGAGGAGTTGGGCGGGGGTGCGGTGCGGCAGCACGTGCGCCGGCACCGTCGGTGCCTGAGCCGGGTTGGTCGGCATGGGTGTCTCTCCTCCACGTGGCCGAGACGTCACTGCGGCGGCTGATGCCACCGACGAGACGCCGAGGTCGGGGTGGTGCGGAGGAAGACGCACCGGGTGTGGCCGGCCGGGTGTGGATGCTTCCCCACACCACACCCGGCCGGCGGACCGGCGGGTGCGTCGCCCGCCGCCCGGGGGTCGTGGGCGGCGAGCGACGCTCCTGCCTAATGGGGACCAGGCTCGCGACTGCCCGGAAACCCAGGTGCGGCCCGCGGAGCCGCACCGCCCGGAGGTGGCGCCGCGAAACGCCGCGCTCCGGCTGGTTGGAACGGGCGTTCGAGGCAATCGAACACTCGTTCTAACTGCTGCTGACAGTACACCTCCCCTCCGACGAAAATGCAACGTGTGACGCGCCGAGCGTGCCGGCCGACTGAACCGGCCACCAACGGACCGGGAAGAATGGCGGGATGCAGCCACACCCGAACGTACGGGCGGTGCAGGACGCGCTCACCGCCGCCGGCACCCTCGACGGCGCCGGTGAGCCCAGCGTGGTCCGTCTGCTGCCCGACGCGGTGCACACCGCCGCGGCGGCCGCCGAGGCGCTCGACGTCGAGGTCGGCCAGATCGCCAACTCACTGATCTTCGACGCGGACGACACGCCGTTGCTCGTCCTCACCTCCGGCGCACACCGGGTCGACACCGCCGGCCTGGCGGCATCGATCGGCGTCACCCGACTGCGTCGGGCCACCCCGGAGTTCGTCCGGGCCCACACCGGGCAGCCGATCGGCGGGGTCGCCCCACTCGGGCACCCGCACCCGCTGCGCACCCTGGTGGACACGGCGCTGGCGGCGTACCCGGAGATCTGGGCCGCGGGTGGCGTACCCCAGGCGGTCTTCCCGACCACCTACCCCGAGCTGTTGCGGGTCACCGCCGGCACCCCCGCCGAGGTGGCGTGAGCGAGCGGAGCGAGCGAACCAGCAGGCACAGCAGCGACACGTTCGCACCGCCGCGAAGCGGTGGCGCAAACGAGCGAACCAGCAGGCACAGCGGCGACGTCAGCGCGGCTCCGGAGCTGGTCACGCTGCACGTGTGGCGGACCTCCCCTGGCGCGCTGCCCCGGGCGCTGACCCGGATGGCGGTGGACCCCCGCCGGTTGCGGGCCTTCCCCGGCGTTCGTTTCGGCAAGCTGCTGGGCACCGGAACCGGCACCGACTTCGGGCCCCGGGACGCCGACCTGACCCGGTGGGCGGCGCTGACCGTCTGGGACTCCCCCGCCGCGGCGGCCGGCTTCGACGACTCTCCGGTCGGGCGGGCCTGGGCGCGCATCGCCCACGCCCAGGCACGAATCGACCTACGCCCGTTGACCAGCCGGGGCGAGTGGTCCGGCCAGCGGCCGTTCGGCGACCCGTCGGGCGGCCGGGTCACCGGCCCGGTGCTGGCACTGACCCGGGCCCGGCTGCGGGCCCGCCGGGCGGCCACCTTCTGGCGGGCGATCCCGCCGGTGGCCGCCGCTCTGCGCGACGCGCCCGGGCTGCTGGCCCGGTTCGGGGTCGGAGAGGCCCCGTTGGGTTGGCAGGGCACGGTGAGCGTGTGGCGCGACCCGACGGACCTGGTGGCGTTCGCGTACCGTCACCCGGAGCACCGGGCGGCGATCATGCGAACCCCCACCGCGGGCTGGTACGCCGAGGAACTGTTCGCCCGGTTCGAGGTGCGCGACGTGGTCGGCGACCGGTCGGTGCTCGGATGGGTCGTCGACGGCGGCCCGGAAACGGTGAAGGGTGGACGGGCATGAGGTTGGTGCGCTGGACGCCGGACGATCTCGTCCGGCGGCTGGACGACGTGGTGGCCGTCTACGGCGAGGCGATGGGATACCGCACCGACCTGCTGGAGGCCCGGCGCGGTTACATCGCCACCCACGTCCGCCGACCGGGTTTCCGGGCGGTCGCCAGCCTGACCAGTGAGGGTCACCTCGCCGGCTTCGGCTACGGCTACCTGGGCGCCTCCGGTCAGTGGTGGCACGACCAGGTGCACCGCGCGCTGAACGCCCCGACCCGCACGCGCTGGCTCACCCACTGCTTCGAGGTGGTCGAGCTGCACGTCCGGCCGCCGGCGCAGGGGCACGGCCTGGGCACCGGTCAGCTGCGCGCGCTGCTCGGCATGGCGGAGGGCGACACCGTGCTGCTGTCCACCCCGGAGGCCGACGAGCAGACCTCGCGGGCCTGGCGGTTGTACCGACGGTTCGGCTTCGTCGACGTGCTGCGCGACTTCCACTTCCCCGGCGACGAGCGACCGTTCGGCGTACTCGGTCGGGATCTGCCGCTCGAGCCACCGGCGTCATGACCCGGCGGATCTCCTGGACGCTGCTCGCCGTTCTGGTCCTCGCCCAGATCTGCTACCCGCTCACCACCGGCGCCACCCGGGCCGGGCTCACAGTGGCTACCGTCGTCCTCGGTTGGCTGCTCTCGGTCGGCCACGCGCTGCTCAGCCGGGGCCCACGGGTGGCGGCGGCGCTGGTCGCGGTGGCCACCGGCGGCGGGTTCGCGATCGAGGCGATCGGGGTGGCCACCGGCGTGCCGTTCGGCAGCTACGACTACTCCGGAGAGCTGGGTCCCAAGCTGGCCGGCGTGCCGCTGATCATTCCGCTGGCCTGGACCTGGATGGCCTGGCCGGCCTGGCTGGCGGCGGTCCGACTGACCGGCGGCAGGACCGTGACTGCCGACGGCAGCGGACCGACAGCCGACGGCAGCGGGCCGACGGTGGGTCGATGGGTGGGGCGGATCGCGCTGGCCACCGTGGGGCTGGCCGCCTGGGACCTCTTCCTCGACCCGCAGATGGTGGCCGAGGGCTACTGGGTCTGGCGCGACGCCACCCCGGCCCTGCCCGGCCTGGCCGGCATCCCGGTCAGCAACTATCTGGGCTGGCTGCTCTTCGCGGTGCTGATGATGAGCGCGCTGCGCCCGCTGGCCGGGCCGGCCGCCGAACACACCGATCGGCGGGACCACCCGATGCTCGCGCTCTACCTGTGGACGTACTTCTCCAGCATCCTGGCCCACGCCGTCTTCCTCGACCTGCCCGCCTCGGCGCTCTGGGGCGCGGCCGGCATGGCGGTGACCGCCGTACCCCTGGCGGTGACCCTCCTGCGTGCCCGCCGGGGCGGTGACCCCGGTCGGGAGGCCCACCAGCCACACCGCCCCGGCGTCGACGCGACCCGATGACCGTCCTGCTCGCCCTGCTCATCGCCGTCGCCGCGTTGACCGGGCACACCTGGCTCAACGCCACCCGGTGGCTGCGCCGACCCACCGACCGGCCCGACGACGTCGACGAGCCGGTCACCGTGCTGCTGCCGCTGCGCGACGAGGCCACCCGGGTCACGCCCTGCCTGCGTGCCCTGCTGGCCCAGCGCGGCGTACCCGGGCTGCGCGTCGTGGTCCTCGACGACGGGTCCACCGACGGCACCGCCGACGTGGTCCGCGCGGTGGTCGGCGACGACCCCCGGGTCACGCTGCTCACCGGGGTCGCCCCACCACCGGGCTGGCTGGGCAAGCCGCACGCCTGTTGGCAGCTGGCCACCCGGGCCGACCCGGACGCCACCGCGCTGGCCTTCGTCGACGCCGACGTGGTGCTCGCCCCGCACGCCGTGGCCGCTGCCGTCACCGAGTTGCGCGCCGCCCGGGCGACGCTGCTGTCGCCGTACCCCCGGATCGTGGTGGCGACGGCCGGCGACCGGTTGGTGCAGCCGCTGCTGCAGTGGCTCTGGCTGACCTTCCTGCCGCTACGCGCGATGGAGCGCTCGTCGCGGCCGTCGCTGGCCGCGGCGGGCGGGCAGTTCCTGGTGGTGGACCGGCGCGGCTACAACGCCGCCGGCGGGCACGCCGCGGTCGCCGACAAGATCCTGGAGGACGTCGAGCTGGCCCGGGCGGTCAAGCGGGCCGGTGGGCGGATCGCCCTGGCCGACGGCTCCCGGCTGGCCACCTGCCGGATGTACGACGACTGGCCGCAACTGCGCGACGGGTACTCGAAGTCGCTCTGGGCGTCGTTCGGGCACCCGGGCGCGGCGGCAGCCGTGGTGGCGGCGCTGCTGCTGCTCTACACCGCCCCACCACTGATCGCGTTGACGGGTGCGGCGGCCGGCGCACCGATGGTGGCCACCGTGGGTCTGGCCGCGTACGTGCTCGGGGTGGCCGGACGGGTGCTCACCGCCCGCGCGACAGGTGGCCGGTGGTGGCCCGACGCGCTCGCACACCCCGTGTCGGTCGTGGTCCTCGGTTGGCTGACCCTGCGGTCGTACCATCTGCGAAAGCGACGCCGCCTGACCTGGCGGGGCCGCCCGGTCAGCTAGGGAGGACGCGGCATGGCGCGGATCGTGGTCGTGGGCGCCGGGGTGGGTGGCCTCGCCACCGCCGCCCGGCTGGCCGCCACCGGGCACCAGGTAACCGTCTTCGAGCGGGCCGACACGGTCGGCGGCAAGCTCGGCCGCTACACGCACGACACCCCGGCCGGGTCGTTCCACTTCGACACCGGGCCGAGCCTGCTCACCCTGCCCGAGGTCTTCCACGACCTGTTCGAGGCGACCGGGGCGAAGCTCGACGAATACCTGGACCTGGTTCCACTGGACACGATCGTCCGGCACGTCTTTCCCGATGGTGGCCCGACCCTGGACTCGTGCGCCGACCCGGAGGAGTTCACCGCCCGGATCGGGGCCGCGTTCGGTGACCGGGGGGCGGCCGACTGGCAGCGGCTGTGGCGCCGGGCGGCGCGGGTGTGGAACGCCTCCTCACGGGACATCCTGCGCCGTACCGTCGACTCTCCCCGCGACCTCGCGTCGCTGGCCTGGCGCGTCGGCGACCTGGCCGCCATCGCCCCGGGCCGCAGTCTGCGCGGCCTCGGCCGCCGGCACCTGTCCGATCCGCGGCTGCGGATGATGCTGGACCGGTACGCCACCTACACCGGTGCCGACCCACGTCGGGCACCGGCGGCGCTGGTCGCGGTCCCCTACGCCGAGCTGGCCTTCGGCGGCTGGTACCTGCGCGGTGGTCTGGGCACGCTCGCCGACGCGCTGCTGACCCGCTGCCTGGACCTCGGCGTGGTCGTGCAGACCGACGCCACTGTCACCCGGATCGACGCCACCGGCGGCCGGGTGCACGGGGTACGCCTCGCCGGCGTCACCACCCCGGTACCCGCCGACGTGGTGGTGGCCAACGTGGACGCGCTCACCGTCTACCGTGACCTGCTGCCGCACCCGCGTCGGCTGGCCACGCTGACCGACCGCAGCCTCGCCGGCTTCGTGCTGCTGCTCGGCGTCTCCGGCAGCACCGGGCTGGCCCACCACAACGTCTTCTTCCCGGACGACTACGACGCCGAGTTCGACGCGGTCTTCGGTGACCCCGGGCGCGGTGTACGGGCCCGGCCGGCGGCCGACCCGGCGGTGTTCGTCACAGTCGCCGACGACCCGATGGTCCGCCCAGCCGGACACGAGGCGTGGTTCGTGCTGGTCAACGCCGCCCGACAGGGCACTGCGGCGGGCGCTGTCGACTGGCGACGCCCGGGGCTGGCCGACGCGTACGCCGACCGGATCCTGGACGTGCTGGCGCGGCGCGGCGTGGACGTGCGCGACCGGCTGCTGTTCCGCGAGATCCGCACCCCGGCCGACCTGGACGTGGCGACCGGCGCACCGGGGGGGTCGATCTACGGCACCGCCGGTGGGCTACTGCGCCCGGCGAACCGGGGCCCGGTTGACGGACTGTGGCTGGTGGGCGGATCCACCCACCCGGGCGGTGGGTTGCCGATGGTGACCCTCTCCGCGCAGATCGTCGCCGACGAGATCGGCCCCGCCTGGTAGACCCGGCGTCGAGCCGGGCTGGCCCGGCCGCTCAGTCGGCGTCGAGCAGGGCGCGACGGATGCTGGAGAGCAGTTGCCCCAGGCCGAAACCGGCCAGCAGCACCCAGACCGCTGTCGCCATGGTGATGGTGCCAGCGGCCAGGTCCGGCTCGATCAGCCCGGCCAGCCCGGCGACCAGCAAGCCGGCCAGCGCCACCGAGACCCGGGTGGGGCGTTCGCCCACCGTCACCGCGCCGATCTCCCGCATGCCGGCGGCGACCGCCCGCGCCCGGACGTACTCGTGCAACCAGGACAGCGCGCCGCCCGCGACCACCAACCCACCTGGCGCGCCCACCAGCCAGAAGGCCAGCAACCACGCCACCTCACCGAGCCGGTCGGCGACCGAGTCGTAGACGTAGCCGAGCCGGGTGGTGCGGCCGGTGGCGACCGCCACCGCACCGTCCACGCTGTCCGCCACGGCGGCGAGCAGCACGAACAGCGCGCCGAGGAACGGCCCGTCCCCCGGCCGGCCCACCAGCAACGGTACGCAGAAGCAGAGCAGCACCCCGGCCACGGTGACCGCGGTGGGGCTGACCCGCAGTCGACCCAGCACGTATCCGACGTGGTACGCGAATCGCAGCCAGGCGCGCACCACCGGCGCGGCGACCCGAGGGTCGAACCCGCCGTGCAACCGCGCCCACGCCGTGGCGTACTGATCCCAGTTCAGCTGTGTGCCCACCACGGATCAACCGTCGTGCCGGGCAACAGGTGTCGCAAGCGCAGCGTTCACACGCGGGCGCCGGCCTTCAGGTTCTGCCAGACCTCGCGGGTCGCGGTGGACCGGTTGAGGGTGATGAAGTGGATCCCCGGCACGCCCTCGTCCAGCAGTCGGCGGCACATCTCGCTGGCCTGCTCGATGCCGAGCCGACGGACGGCGTCCGGGTCGTCGGCGACGCGTTCGAAGCGGGCCGCCAACGCCGGCGGGAACGGCGCACCGGACAGCTGCACGGACCGCTCGATGGTGCTGAACTGGGTCACCGGCATCACACCGGCCAGGATCGGGGTGTCACAGCCAGCAGCGGCCACCCGGTCACGTAGCCGCAGGTAGTCGTCGGCGTCGAAGAACATCTGGGTGACCGCGAACTCCGCGCCGGCCCGACACTTGCGGACGAACTGGGCGGTGTCGCTGGCCACGTCGGGCGAACGGGGGTGCTTGTACGGGAAGGCCGCCACGCCGACGCTGAAGTCGCCGGCGTCGCGCACCAGCCGGACCAGGTCCTCGGCGTAGTCCACGCCCTCGGGGTGGCGGATCCACTCACCGCCCGGGTTGCCCGGGGGGTCACCACGAACGGCCAGCACGTTGCGCACCCCCACCCCGGCGAGCCGGCCAACCACGTGCCGCAGCTCGGCGACGGAGTGGTTGACCGCGGTCAGGTGGGCCATCGGCAGCAGTGTCGTTTCGGTGGCGATCCGCTCGGTCACCGCCACTGTGGTGTCCCGGGTCGAGCCGCCGGCGCCGTACGTGATCGACACGAACGACGGGCGCAGGGACTCCAGCTCGCGGATGGCCTGCCAGAGCAGTTGCTCCCCCGCCTCGGTCTTGGGCGGGAAGAACTCGAACGAGAAGGTCGGTTGGCGCTCACGGATGAGCTCCCCGATCGCCGGCTGCGGATTGGGGAGTGTCGAGGGAAGACCGAGCGCCACGACCCGACTCTAGCGGTCGATGGCACCAGGACCCAGGCCCTTCCCACCCAGCGGCGGTGCCACCCGGCCCCGAGGGCGGCGTCGTCCGGCCCGGTGGGCTGCGTCGCCCGGCCCGGGGAGCTGCGTCGCCCGGCCTGGGGAGCTGCGTCGCCCGGCCTGGGGAGCTGCGTCGTCCGGCCCGCCGGGAGCCGGTGAGCGGTGTCGCCGAGTCCGCCGTGAGCCGGCGGAGGGTGCGCACCGCGCGCCCCCGACCTGACGGCGGAAGGCGTCGTACCTCCGAGGTAGAAAGGGACGGTGCGGGAGGGGCGGCGGGGGTGGCCAGGTCTCGCGCGGGGGTCAGCAACCGAGCGGTGACGCCGGTCCGTCCGGTCGGACGGGTGGGTCGTCGCCGCACCGACGCCCGCCAGGAGGACTCATGATCCCGCCCGCATCGCCGCGTCCCGCGCAGCTCGGGCCGCTGCTGGCCCGGTGCCGACTGGCCCGTGGCTGGAGCCAGCAGCGAGCCGCCGCCGAGTTGTGTGCCGCCGCCGGGGTGCCGACGTTGAGTCGGCACGAGGTTTCCCGGTGGGAACGACAGCGGCGCGTGCCGGGCGGGTTCTGGCTCGGCTGGCTCGCCGTCGTCCTGGACGTGCCGCTGGTGGTGCTCGCGGAGGCCGCCGCGGCCACCCGTCGGGCCGGCTCGACGCGGGCCACCGGGCCGGGCCGCACCGCGGCGGCCGGCGCGCGTCCGGCTGGGCGGACGGGTCCCGGCCGCACCGGCCGCACCGGCGGGACTACGCGTGGCGGTGGAGCACGAGAACGGACGACCGGCTAGCGTCGGGGCGTGACCCACGCTGCTCCCGTGTCCCCCGTCGACCGCGCCGGCCTGCGGCAGCGGGTCGACAAGGCTCTCACCGAGTTCCTGGCCGGCCAACGGGTCCGGCTCGCCGCCGTGGACGACGCGTTGGGTCCGGTGGCCGAGGCGCTCGAGGCGTTCGTGCTCGGCGGCGGCAAGCGACTGCGTCCCGCATTCGCCTACTGGGGGTTCCGGGGGGCCGGCGGGCTGGACGGCGACCAGGTGCTGACCGCCCTGGCCGCGCTGGAGTTCGTCCAGGCCAGCGCCCTGATCCACGACGACCTGATGGACCGTTCCGACACCCGACGCGGCGAGCCCGCGGTACACCGACGGTTCGCCACCCGGCACCGGGAGGCCGGCTGGGGCGGTGACCCGGACGGTTTCGGCGACGCCGCGGCCATCCTGCTCGGTGACCTGTGTCTGGTCTGGTCCGACGAACTGCTGCACTCCGCCGGCCTGGACCTGTGGTCGTTGGCCCGGGCCCGGCCGGTCTTCGACGAGATGCGCACCGAGGTCACCGTCGGGCAGTACCTCGACGTGCTGACGCAGGTCACCGGGGACACCTCGGTGGAGCGGGCCAGCAAGGTCGCCCGGTACAAGTCCGCGAAGTACACCGTCGAGCGTCCGATGCTGCTCGGCGCCGCGCTGGCCGACGCGCCGGAGGACGTGCGGACGGCCTACTCGGCGTACGGGCTGCCGCTGGGCGAGGCGTTCCAGCTCCGCGACGACGTGCTGGGGGTCTTCGGCGACCCGACGTTGACCGGCAAGCCGGCCGGGGACGATCTGCGCGAGGGCAAGCGCACCTACCTGGTGGCGGCGGCCGTGGAGGCCACCGACGACGCGGGCCGCGAGCTGCTGCTCGGCCACCTCGGCGACCCGGAGCTGGACGAGCACGGGGTGGCCCGGCTCCGCGAGGTGATCTCGGGGAGCGGGGCGCTGGCCCGTACCGAACAGCGGATCGCCACACTCACCGACGCCGCCCTGGCCGCCCTGACCGCCGTCGACCTCGACACCGAGGCCCGCCAAGCCCTGGTCGACCTGGCCATAGCCGCAACCCGCCGAGCCGACTAATCCCACCCGCCCCCACCCGCCCCGCCGGGCTGCCCCACCGGGCCGCCCCCCACCCGCCGCCTCGCCGGGTTGATCATGAGGTTGGCGACCTTCGCCTCGGCGTACCGCGCCGCCAACCCCATGATCAACGCCGGAAGGCGCGAAGCGCGGTGGGGCGGGTGCGGGGGTGGGGGCTAGAAGCCTTGGGCTTGGGCTCGGCGTTTCACCTCGCGGGCCTGGTCGCCGGAGAGGGCGGCGGCCGGGGTGGCGCCGGGCAGGGTGTCGTCCGGCTCGTAGAGCCAGCGCAGGACTGCCTCGTCGTCGTAGCCGTTGTCGGAGAGCAGATTGAGCACGCCGGGCAGGTGCTTGAGCACGGTCTGGTTGGCAACCAGGTCCGCTGGGATCCGGCGGACGCCGTCGCGGCGGACCGCCAACAGCTCCCGGTCACGGATCATCTGGTGCACCTTGCTGATCGACACGTCGAGGCGTTCGGCGACGTCGGGCAGGGTCAACCAGTCGGCCGGGTCGGTGGGGCCGGCGAGCTCCAGGCCGGGCGCGGCCTGGTCGGGTACGGGTTCGGTCACCCGACCACCCTGCCACGCCGCCGCCGCGACGAGCCACCGGCACCCCGGGCGGCCCCTCCGCGTCCTCTTTCCTGATCGCCGCTGACCAGCGAACAAGGGGCGGGGAACGCGGCGGGACGGACCGGTTCGGCGTACGGCTGTAGCATCCTGTTCATCCTTCACCCTCTGGACACATAGACTGCCTGCCGATGGACACTCAGGTCGCCGACACGTTGCTGGGCTCGCTGATCGACGGGCGCTACCGCATTCGCGGTCGCGTGGCCCGTGGTGGCATGGCGACCGTGTACACCGCCACCGACGAACGCCTAGAGCGCACCGTCGCTGTCAAGATCATTCACCCGACCCAGGCGAGCGAGGCACGGGCCCGGATCGCCAACTTCGTGGCCCGGTTCACCGACGAGGCGAAGACCATCGCCCGGCTGACCCACCCGAACGTGGTGGCGGTCTACGACCAGGGCACGCACGCCGGCCTCCCGTACCTGGTCATGGAGTACGTCCGTGGCCGCACGCTGCGGGACGTGCTGGCCGAGCGACGCCGGCTCAACTCGGACGAGGCGCTGGCCATCGCCGAGCAGATGCTCGCCGCGATCGCCGCCGCTCACCGGGCCGGTCTCGTGCACCGCGACGTCAAGCCGGAGAACGTGCTGGTCGCGGAGGCGCCTACCGGTGGCGTCGCCAACCTGGTCGACAGCGTCGTGAAGGTGGCCGACTTCGGGCTGGCCCGGGCGGTCGAGGCGAGCGCCGACGAGGAGCAGGGCAACCAGCTGATGGCCACCGTGGCGTACGTCGCCCCGGAGCTGGTCACCGAGGGCCGCGCCGATCCGCGCACCGACGTCTACTCGGCCGGCATCGTGCTCTTCGAGATGCTCACCGGTCGGGTGCCGTACGACGGGGACCGCCCGGTGGACGTCGCCTGGCAGCACGTCGACCGGGACGTGCCGGCGCCCTCGACGTTGGTGCCGGGCCTGCCGTCGGTCCTCGACGACCTGGTGCAGCGGGCCACCCGCCGCGACCCGGGAGCACGGCCCGCGGACGCCGGCGCGTTGTTGACCGAGGTGCAGGTGGCCCGGGATCGTCTGGGCGACGCCAACAGCCACACCGCGGTACTCAGCCCGGTCAGTGACGCACCGTCGCTCTCTCAGCCGACCATGATGGTCGCGACGCTCCAGCCGCCCAACCGCCCGTCGTGGGCACGCCTGCCCGAGGGCGCCAGCAGCCAGGGGCCGGGGCGGCGCCGGGCTGCCCCGGAGCCGGCGGAGGGCCTGGGCGCCCGGCTCGCCGAGCTGCGCAGCACGCTGCTGAGCAGCCCTCGTGGCCGGCTGGCCGTCGCGGCCGTGGTCGTGACGCTGGGCCTGGTGGCCGCGCTCGGGGGTTGGTGGTTCGGTGTCGGCCGCTACACGGACGCTCCGCAGTTGGTGAGCCTGAGCAAGGCCGATGCGCAGGCGCGGGCCGACCGCGCCGGGCTTCTCGTCGCGTACGCTGAGCCGCGCTTCGACGAGAAGGCCCCGAAGGACAGCGTGCTGGAGCAGAACCCGGCCTCCGCCGCCGAGATCCTCAAGGGTGGCACGATCACCCTGACCCTCTCCCTCGGTCCGGAGCGTTTCCCCGTACCGGACGTGATCGGCAAGGAGTTCGAGCTCGCCGAGGCGGACCTGGTCAACGTGAAGCTGGTGGTGGCCAAGGGCACCCCCCGCTACGACGACAGCCTGCCGGCCGGGGTCGTGGTGGACAGCTCACCGAAGGTCGGCACCGAGGTCAAACCCGGTGCGAAGGTCACGCTCATTCTGAGTCGGGGCAGGGCGCCGGTGACGGTGCCGAACCTGGTCGGCAAGAGCCTGACCGACGCCCGGACGACCCTGGCCCAGCTCAACCTGGTGCTGAAGGAGACCTACAAGGAATCCGACAAGCCGAGGGACGAGATCCTCGGCCAGAGCCCGGCCGATGGCGCCGGTGTGGAGAAGGGCACCGAGGTCAAGCTGGACGTCAGCAAGGGGCCACCGCTGCTCGCCATGCCGCGGGTGATCGACCTGCCGTGCCAGCAGGCCAAGCAGGCGTTGGAGGGCCAGGGCTTCCCGGTGACGATGGCGATCAACCCGAACGCCGTGGTCCGGATCCAGATCCCGGGCGAGAATTCGCAGGTGGCGCCCGGCACCCCGGTCACCCTGACGTGCTTCTGATGCCGACGATCTCCGTGCGGCCGGTGGGCACGCACACTCCGACCTCGGGTGGGCTGGCGAAGGCTGCCCTGCCGTACGCCGACGCGACCGGCGCGCAGGTGGTGCAGGTCTACGTCTCCAACTCGCGAGGCTGGGCACTGCCCGACGGCGACCCGGTGCAGGACGCGCTGTTCCGCGACGGTTGCGCCGAGCGGGGCATTCCCGCGTTCATCCACGCCGCTCTGCTGGTCAACCTCGGCTCGCCCACCCCTGCCACTGTCGAGAAGTCGGGCCAGACGCTGGCGCACGCGCTTCGTCGGGGCGTGGCGATCGGTGCGCGCGGGGTGGTGTTCCACGCGGGCAGTTCGGTGGACGAGGGGCACGCCGAGGCGGCGATGGGACAGGTCCGCGAGGTGCTGCTGCCGCTGCTCGACTGGGCTGCCGACGCCGGCGGGCCGATGTTGCTGGTCGAGCCGAGCGCCGGCGGTGGCCGCTCACTGGCTTCCCGGGTGGAGCAGCTCGGGCCTTACCTGGACGCGGTAGACGGGCACCCCATGCTCGGGGTCTGCTTCGACACCTGCCACGCCTGGGCGGCCGGCCACGACCTGGCGGCCGAGGGCGGCATGACGGCGACCCTGGACACCCTGGTGGCCACTGTCGGCGCGGACCGGCTGCGGCTGATTCACGCCAACGACTCGAAGGATCTGTGCGGCTCCACCCGGGATCGGCACGAGAACATCGGCAAGGGCAGCATCGGCGAGCCCGCCTTTGCCGAGCTGATGGCGCACCCGGCGACCGCTGGCGTCCCGATCGTCGTGGAAACCCCGAGCGAGAAGCACGTGGGCCACGCCGCCGACATCGCCACCCTCACCCGCCTGTCCCACCCCTGACCCACCCCACCCCGCCCCGCCCCGCCCCGCCCCCAGCGCCTCCCTCCCCTCCCCCGGCGCCCCCACCCGCCCGGTGATCATGAAGTTATTGCCATGACACGCCGATCCGAGTGGCAACAACTTCATGATCACCGGGGGTGGGAGGGGCCGAGGTGGGTGGGGTGGGGTTTTCAGGCGGCGGCGAGGATGCGGGGTAGGGCTGCCAGGGCGCGGTCGATGTCCGCGTCGCTGAGGCCCAGGTGGGTGACCAGGCGGGCGGTACGAGGGCCGAGCACGGAGATCAGTACGCCCTCGGCCCGCGCCGCGGCGGCCAGGGCCCGGGCGTCCAGGGTGTGCTTGGTGAGGTCCAGCGCGACCAGGTTGGTACGGACAGTGGTGGCCAGCACACCGAACGGCGCCACCGCCTCGGCGAGCCGGGCCGCCTTCGCGTGGTCGTCGGCCAACCGGTCGATGTGCTGCGCGAGCGCGTAGCGACCGGCGGCGGCGAGAATGCCGGCCTGGCGCATGCCCCCGCCCATCCGCTTACGGATCAGCCGGCCACGTTCGATCTTGTCCGCGCTGCCCACCAGCAGCGAACCGACCGGCGCGCCGAGACCCTTGGAGAGGCACACCGACAGCGTGTCGAAGAGCCGGCCGTACTCGATCAGTGGCACCCGGTCGGCGACGTGCGCGTGCCAGATCCGGGCGCCGTCACAGTGCAGCGCGACGCCCGCCTCGTCAGCCACCCCGCGCAGATCCCGCAGGGTCGCCAGCGGAATCACCCCGCCGCCGCCGCGATTGTGGGTCTGCTCGACGGCGATCGCCCGGGTGGGGACGGCGAAGTAACCGTCCGGCCGGATCATCCCGGCCACCACCTCCGGGTCGATGTCCGCGCCCACCGAGGGCCAGGTCCGCGAGGAGATCCCGCCGTACGCGGCCGCGGCGCCGATCTCGTACGTGACCACGTGCGCGTCGGCGTCACAGAGCAACTCGTCGCCGGGCGGGACCAGCAGTTGCAGGGCGATCTGGTTCGCCATCGAGCCACTCGGGGCGAACAGCGCCGCCTCGTGCCCGAACAACGCGGCGACCTCGGCCTCCAGCGCGTTGACGCTCGGGTCCTCGCCGTAGACGTCGTCACCGACCTCAGCGGCGGCCATCGCCTCCCGCATCCCGGCGGTGGGTCGGGTCACCGTGTCGGACCGCAGGTCCACGAAAAAATCAGGCACTGTCATCCCTTTCAACTGCCGACTGCCGGCTCGCAAGCTCACTCCTCGCGTCAGCCATGGTCATCCTCCGACTGCCGACTGCGGGCCCGCAAGCTCAGCCACGCAGCATTTCCGCTACGAGGAAGGCCAACTCCAACGACTGCTGGGTGTTCAGTCGGGGGTCGCAGGCGGTCTCGTACCGGTCGGGCAGGTCGAGATCCTCGATCCCCTGGGCGCCGCCGAGGCACTCGGTGACGTCCTCGCCGGTCAACTCGACGTGCAGGCCGCCGGGGTGGGTGTCCAGCCCTCGGTGCACCTCGAAGTAGCCGAGCACCTCGTCGACGATGCGGTCGAAGTGCCGGGTCTTGTAGCCGTTGGACGACTCGTGCGTGTTGCCGTGCATCGGGTCGCACTGCCAGACCACCTTGGCCCCGGCGGCGGTGACCTTGGCGACGATCGGCGGCAGCGCGTCGCGTACCCGGTGGTTGCCCATCCGACTGATCAGGGTGAGTCGACCGGGGATGTTGTCCGGGTTGAGCTTCTCGCACAACTCGATCGCCTCGTCCGGGGAGGTGGTCGGGCCGAGCTTGACCCCGATCGGGTTGGCGATCCGGGAGATGAAGTCGATGTGCGCGCCGCTGATCTGCCGGGTGCGCTCGCCGATCCACAGGAAGTGCCCGGAGAGCCCGTACGCCCGACGGTCGGAGACCCGGGTGAGCGCCCGGTCGTACTCCAGGGCCAGGGCCTCGTGGGAGCAGTAGAGCGTGACGGTGCGCAGCGCCTCGTCGTCGGTCATGCCGCAGGCCCGGATGAAGGCCAGCGCCCGGTCAATCTCCCGGGCGATCGCCTCGTAACGCTCCCCCGCCGGGGAGTTCTTCACGAAGCCCTTGTTCCAGTCGTGCACGGCGTGCAGGTCGGCGAGCCCGCCGGCGAGGTACGCCCGGAGCATGTTCATCGCCGCCGCCGAGTTCGCGTACGCGCGGATCATGCGCTGCGGGTCGGCGACCCGGGCGGCCGGGTCGGCCTCCAGCGAGTTGATCATGTCGCCGCGGTACGCGGGCAGGCCGCGGGCGTCGGTCGGCAGCGAGCGGGGCTTCGTGTACTGCCCGGCGACCCGCGCGACCTTGACCACCGGCAGCGACGCGCCGTAGGTGAGCACGATCGCCATCTGGAGCAGGGTGCGGGCGTTGGCCAGCAGGTGGCTCTCGGTGTTGTCCACGAACGTCTCGGCGCAGTCACCACCCTGCAACAGGAACGCCTTGCCCTCGCAGACCAGGGCGAGCTTCTGCCGGAGCTGGTCCACCTCGTAGGGCGCGACGACCGACGGCACTGTGTCGAGGACCTTGCAGACCGCGGCCACGGCGGCCGGGTCGGACCACGGCGGGACCTGCTCGCGGGGCAGTTCCCGCCATCGGTCCAGACCGAGCGCGGCGTCCTCGGCGGAATCGATCGTCGGTCGGCTGGTCTGCAGGCCCGGGCTGCCCACCGCGGGATGGCTCAGCTGATGCCACTCATGGCGCATGACAGAAAGCGTACGGCGACGGTCGGGGTGACCGGGCGGCGAGGGGGACGGTTCCGGCAGATGGGAGATCAATCTGCCGGGCGCTGGTCAGGACGCGGGCGAGGGGACCACACCGGTCGGCGTCGGGCTGGCGACCGTCGTTTTGTCCGGCGCCTCCCCGGCGATGCACCAGTCGCTGCCGTCGCGGGTGACGGTGAAGACCAACGGCCGGACGACTGTGCGCTTGCCGACCGCGACCGAGACCGAGACGCGGACCTCCTGCCCGAGCGGACCGGACCGGATGTCCGTGATGGCCGCCTCCGGCACCTGGAAGTGGTCGGCGAAGTCACCGTTGGGGCCGGTGGCACCACGGTCGAAGCCGTCGTGCAGCAGAGCGCAGAGCTGGCTGCGGCCGGCAGCGACGTCCTTGGCCGTCATGGCGTCGAGGTACGCCTGCACGCGCTCACGGGAGCGGGTGGCGGCCTCCTCGGCGGGGGCCCGGGCCGGCTTGGGGGCCGACTTCTCCTCGTCCTTGTCGCCGATCCCGCAGCCGACCAGGGCAACCGGCAGCAGCATCAGCCCGGCGGCGGTCGCCGCCAGCCTGCTGTGTATCGGTCGCATGATCACCTCCGTCGGCGGTGAGATCGAGACGTGCCGAGCCGCGAGTCTGCCACATCCGGCTGTACGAGCCCAACGGCGGCGGCCCGGTCGACGCGCTGGGCGTCGGCCGGGCCGCTGTGTCACGGGCGGGAAGGGACGGTGCGGGTCCCTTCCCGCCGTGTGGGTGGTGCGTCGGCCCTCGGCTCAGCCGAGACCGCCCTTGATGGCGCCGATGAGCTCGCCGTTGCTCGTGTCACCGGAGAGCTCCCAGAAGAACGCGCCACCGAGGCCCTGGTTGTTCGCGTACGTCATCTTGCCGTTGATGGTCGACGGGGTGTCGTAGCTCCACCAGTTGCTGCCGCACTTGGCGTACGCGGTGCCGGCGATCGTGCCGGTGGCCGGGCAGGTGTTCTTCAGGACCTTGTAGTCCTCGATGCCGGCCTCGTAGGTGCCCGGCGCCGCGCCGGTGGCGCTGCCACCCGGAGCGGCCTGGGTGACACCGGTCCAGCCCCGGCCGTAGAAGCCGATGCCGAGCAGCAGCTTGTTGGCCGGGACGCCCTTGCTCTTGAGCTTCTGGATCGCCGCATCGGAGTTGAAGCCCTGCTGCGGGATGCCGGTGTACGAGGTGAGCGGCGAGTGCGGTGCCGTCGGACCCTGGGCCGCGAAGGCGCCGAAGTAGTCATACGTCATCGGCATCAGCCAGTTGAGGTTACCGATGGCGCCGGCGTAGTCGGTGGCGTCGATCTTGCCGCCATTGCTGCCGTCCGCGGTGATGGCGGCGGTGACAAGGGCGCTGGACCCGAACTTCGACCGCAGCGCGCCGATCACGTTCTTGAACGCGTTCGGGCCGCTGGTGTCACAGGTCAGACCGCAGGCGTTGGGGTACTCCCAGTCGACGTCGATGCCGTCGAAGACGTCCGCCCAGCGCGGGTCCTCGACCAGGTTGTAGCAGCTCTCGGCGAACGCGGCCGGGTTCTGCGCGGCCTGGGTGAAGCCGCCGGACCAGGTCCAGCCACCGAACGACCAGATCACCTTGAGGTGCGGGTTGAGCTGCTTGAGCTTGCGCAGCTGGTTGAAGCTGCCGCGCAGCGGCTGGTCCCACGTGTCGGCGACGCCGTCCACGCTGTCCGCCGCCGTGTACGCCTTCTCGTAGTCGGCGTAGCTGTCGCCGATGGAGCAGCGACCACCGGTGGTGTTGCCGAAGGCGTACAGGATGTGGGTCAGCTTGGCGGCGGAGCCGCTGGTCTGGATGTTCTTGACGTGGTAGTTGCGCCCGTAGACGCCCCACTCGGCGAAGTAGCCGACGACCTTCTTGCCGCCGGTGTTCGGCGGCGGAGTGGTCGGCGGCGGAGTGGTGGGTGGAGGCGTTGTGGGGGGCGTCGTGGTCGGCGGGGTGGTGGTCGGCGGAGTCGTGGTCGGCGGGGTCGTTCCGCCGCCGCACGCGGCACCGTTGATGGTGCAGTTCAGCGGCGCCTTGAAGGCCCCGGTGCCGTTGTAACCCCAGCTGAACGAGGCGCCGGGCGCGATGCCGCCGGCCCAGCTCTTCTTGACCGCGACGTAGTGGTTGCCGCTGCTGGTGACGTCGGCGTCCCACGCGCTGCTGATGGTGGTGCCCGACGGCAGGTCGAACTCGATGCGCCAGGTGGTGACAGTGGCGCTGGAGCCGTTGGTGACTGTCACCCTCGTCTCGTGACCGGTCCCCCAGTCCTGCGCCTTGGTGAAGGAGGTGGTGACCGTGCCGGCGCCGAACGCGGTGGTCACCGGCACCGCTGCGACGGTCACGGCGACCACGGCACCGGCCCAGAGGGCCCGGCGGAGCGATCTTTTCATGCGGCGTCTCCCGAACTGTTAGGAAACTTTCCAAAAGAGATGGTGAGACGGTACTCACGCCGTCATCAGTTCGTCAAGATGCGCATGTTTCGATTTCTCCTGGTGCACGGAGTGCGTACGCTGCGCCCACCCCGGGTCGACGGGCGGCCGACGCGTAACCTCGGCCCATGACCGTCTTCGACATCCCGATCGACGCCCTCAACGGCGGCCCCGCCGACCTGGCCCGCCACCGCGGCAAGGCGATGCTGGTCGTCAACGTGGCCTCCCGCTGCGGCCTCACCCCGCAGTACGCCGGCCTCCAGACGCTCGCCGACACCTACGCCGACCAGGGCCTCGTGGTACTCGGCGTGCCGTGCAACCAGTTCGCCGGGCAGGAGCCGGGTAGCGCCGCCGAGATCAGCGACTTCTGCCAGGTCAACTACGGGGTCACGTTCCCGCTGACCGAGAAGGTCGACGTCAACGGCCCGGACCGGCACCCGCTCTACGCCGCGCTCGTGAACACCCCGGACGCCGACGGGCACACCGGCGATGTGCGCTGGAACTTCGAGAAGTTCCTGGTGGCCCCGGACGGCTCGGTCGCCGCCCGCTTCGCCCCCACTGTCGCGCCCGACTCCGACGACCTGCGCGCAGCCATCGAGAAGACCCTCCCCACCCCCTGAGCCGGGCCTCCCGACGCCGGGACGCACCGGAGGGTGGCAGGTCCTCGGAGAGCCGGTTCGCGGTCGGCGTGAGCAGTACGTTGGGCGGGCGGGCCCGCAGCGCGACCAGGCATCCGCCGGGCCGGCGACGATCGCGAGCAGGCTGCGCAGCTACCGGCAGCGGGTGACCAGAATAACCCACCAGTCTGGTCGGGAATGCGTCGTGGGTGGACGGAGTTGGGAACGAGCATGACAACTGTGGGACTGATCGGCAGTGGCAACATCGGCGGCACCGTGGCACGGCTGGCCGTCGACGCCGGCTACGACGTGGTGCTGAGCAACTCGCGGGGCCCGGAGACCCTCACCGACCTGGTGGAGACCCTGGGCGAGCACGCCAGCGCCGGCACCGCGCAGGACGCCGCGCAGGTGGGCGACCTGGTGGTCGTCAGCGTCCCACTGAAGGCGTACCGGGCGGTGCCCGTCGAACCGCTGGCCGGCAAGGTCGTCATCGACACCAACAACTACTACCCGCAGCGCGATGGCACCTTCCCGGAACTGGACTCCGGCGAGACCACCAGCAGCGAGTTGCTCCAGCGACACCTGCCGGACTCCCGAGTGGTCAAGGTCTTCAACAACATCTACTTCAAGGGCCTGGCCGCGCTCTCCCGGCCGACCGGCGCGGCCGACCGCAGCGCCCTCGCGATCGCCGGTGACGACGCCGCCGCGAAGGCCGAAGTGACCGCCTTCCTGGACCAGATCGGCTACGACGCGGTGGATGTCGGCCCGCTGGCCGAGGGGTGGCGCTACCAGCCGGACACCCCGGCGTACGGCACGCTCTACTCCGCGAGCCCGACCGACTGGGATCACCCGGCCC
The DNA here is from genome assembly GCF_049841475.1 of Micromonospora sp. DT15. Classification (NCBI taxonomy): domain Bacteria; kingdom Bacillati; phylum Actinomycetota; class Actinomycetes; order Micromonosporales; family Micromonosporaceae; genus Micromonospora; species Micromonospora sp. DT15. The sequence goes on along the minus strand of NZ_JBNCKJ010000004.1, from coordinate 230,993 downwards.
CGGGCGACGCCGCGAAGGTACGCGCCGCCGTGGCCGCCGCCACCCGCTGAGCAGGGCCAGCCGCCGCCCTGCCCGCGACCGCCTACCTGGTGGTCGTGCGGAGGGCGGCGGCGAGTTTGTCGTCGCGTGTCCCGGGGGCCCGGCAACGGCCGGCGCGGGGCTTGCGCGGAGTCAGGTCGTGGGGTCGGGCGACGACTCTTCCGCGACGCCGGCCACCCGGTGCGCCAGTTCGGTGCGCAAGCGGTCGACGTTCGGCGTGACGGCAACCACTGACAGGTGGACCTCCTGCGAGTTCCGCCCGCGCGCCCGGTTCCACACGCCCACGCGACCCCAGCCCCAGCGGTCCAGCACCGGCCGGGTCCGATCCCGATCAGCGATGTCGACGATCAGGGTCGGGCTGATCCGGCCGCGTACCTCGGCTCGGGTCAGGCCGGCCCAGTCGACCTGCACCGTCCCGCCGGAAGGCAGGGTCAGTTCGAGGAAGTCGCGGGTCAGCCGGAGTGGCAGCCCGCCCTGACGTCGTAGTTGCAGGGGGTAGCGGATCGCCGCCCACAGGAGTATCGGCCCGTGCGGAAGCGGGTGGTACCAGGCGTTGCCGAACACGACGCTGAGCACCGCGAAGGCCGGCAGGACCACCAGTCCCGCGCAGGCCACCCGGGCCAGCACCCGCCAGCGGGATCGCCGGAACCAGGTGTCCCCTGCCGCATCGACCTTCGTCACCACTGCTGCTCAGTAGCCACACGTGAGCAGACGCAAACGCCCTCACTTCTGCCTCCGGAAGAACGGGTTTCACGGGTGGGCCCTGAACCTGCGCAACTTCGGGGATGTTGCTGCCTCAAGACGACCAGACACAGCAATATCCCCGGAGTTGCGCGGATCTTGAGGGAGCGGCGGCGCGGGGGCGCGGGGTGGGGGTTACAGCAGTGCGAGCGACAAAAAGATCGCTGTGGCAACTTGCGTCACAGTCCTGTTCACGGGACCCTGTTCTCTGGGTTGCCGCCCGCTCACCGAACGTGCCCCCCGGAGGCGACATGCACACGCTCCGTACCGTGCCCCGCCGGCTGCTGGCCGGCTCCGGCGCGCTCCTGCTCGGCACCGCCCTCGCCACCGCCGCCATTCCGGTGCCGGCCAACGCCGCGACCGGTGCGGACACCGTCGGATACGTCCGGCTCGCGCACCTGTCCCCGGACACCCCGGCGGTGGACGTCTACCTTGCCGCGCCGGGCGCGGCGAAGCCGCAGGTCTTCCCCGGGGTCGGTTACGGCGTGGTCTCCGACTACCTCGAACTCGCGCCGGGCCGGTACGCGGTGGCCATGCGCGAGGCCGGCGCGCCCGCCAGCGCCCCCCCGGTGCTCACCACCGAGGTCGCGGTGACCAGCGGGGACGCGTTCACCGTGGCCGGTGTCGGGCGGCACGCCGACCTCGGCCTGCGGGTGCTCAACGACGATCTCAGCGCCCCCACCGACGGCCGCGCCAAGGTTCGGGTCGTACAGGCCTCGGTGCGGACCCCGGTGCTCGACGTGGCCGCCGCCAACGGTCCGACGATCGCCGACGGGGTGCAGTTCGCCACCACGACCGACTACCAGCAGGTCGAGCCGGGCAGTTGGCGGCTGAAGCTGACGGGCGCCGGCGGGCCGAGCACCGACGCCGAGGTGCGGCTCACCGGCGGCGCTGTCTACTCGCTGCTGGTGCTCGACGCGAAACAGGGCGGGCTCACCGCCGAGCTGCGCCGCGACGCCGAGGGCGGCACCGTCGTCCCGGCCGGCGGGGTGGACACCGGCGCCGGTGGCACCGCCGGGGGCGGGCTCGACGCGTACCCCCTGGTGGCCGGCGGTCTGGCCGCGGCGGCCGGCGCGGTGGCCCTGCTGCTCTGGCGTCGGCGGCGGCGCACCACCTGGTGAGCGCCGGGCCGGACCCGTCGATCCGGCGGCACCGTGAGCGCCGGACACCGCTGGCCGCGCTGGTCGCGGCCGGCGCGGCGGTCTGCCTGGCCGCCGGCACCGGGGTCGGGCTGGCCACCACCGGCCCGCCACCACCGGTGGCGAGCTGGCACCCCGGCTGCGGCGACGACTGCCCGTCGGTGGCCGCCGCGCCCACGCCACACGGTCCACCCACGCGGGTACGCGTACCGCGCATCGACGTCGACTCACCGCTCACAGTGCTCGGTCTGGACCGCGCCGGCGTGCTGATTCCGCCGACCGACTTCCACACCGCTGGCTGGTACGGCGGCGGCCCGGCCCCGGGCGACACCGGTCCGGCCGTCCTCGCCGGGCACCTGGACTCCCGACGCGGCCCGGCGGTCTTCGCCCGGCTCGGCGAGCTACGACCCGGCGACCTGGTGGAGGTGTGGCGCGGCGGGCAGCGGTTGCCGTTCCGGGTGACCGGGTCGCTGCGTACCCGCAAGGACCAGTTTCCGACAGCGGTGGTGTACGGCCCGACGCCCGGGGCGGAGCTGCGCCTGGTCACCTGCGGGGGCGACTTCGACCGGCGGCGGGGCCACTACGTCGACAACGTTGTGGTGTTCGCGGTGACCGATGCCCCCGACCCGGTCCTGCCGACGTCCGCCGCAGGCTGAGTCGCGCAACCTTGATCCACTCGCGTTCACGGAAGTCGAGGCGTCCGCCGCGCTCGAACACCGCGGTTTCCATGAACCCGAGTGGATCAAGCGGGTGAGGCGCGAGGGGTCAGAGGGGGCGGCGGCCGGCGAAGCCGCACTCTGCCCGGTGGTACCAGCGCACGTCGGAGTCGCCCTCCAGCCAGCACCAGAGCACGGCGCGGCCGGCCCGCTCGCCGGGGAAGTCGAGCAGCACCGGGGCGATGCCCTTGACCTGGATGTCGTGCTGGTGCAGCTCGTCGACGACGGCGTGCAACCGAGCTTCCAGTGCCTTGACCTCAGCCAGACCGCCGAGCGCGCTCATGCCGTGGTCGCCCAGGTCGGCGCGCAACTCGGCCAGGTCGGCCCGGACCCGGATCAACTCGTCGACGCGCGGCTGCAGGGTGGCCACCAGGTGCCGGGCCTGGGCAAGTGTGAACACCGGGCCAGTATGCGGCACGCACGGCCTCGTGAGGCGCCCCGATCGCTCAGTCGGCCTGTGCGGCCAACTCGCGGGCGCGGTCCCGGGCGGCCTCCAGCGCGGCCAGCAGCGCCGCGCGTACGCCGTGCTTCTCCAGCTCACGAATCGCGGAGATGGTGGTGCCGGCCGGCGAGGTGACCGCCTCGCGCAGCTTGACCGGGTGCTCGCCGGAGTCGCGCAGCATCACCGCCGACCCGATCGCGGTCTGCACGATCAACTCGTGCGCCACCTGACGGGGCAGCCCGAGCAGGATCCCCGCGTCGATCATGGCTTCGACCAGCAGGTAGAAGTAGGCCGGGCCGGAGCCGGAGAGCGCGGTGACAGCGTCCTGCTGTGATTCGGGCACCCGGATCGTCTGGCCGAGCGGCTTGAACATCTCTTCGGCCAGTGTGAGGTGCGCCCCGGTGGCGTGCTCGCCGGCCGAGATCGCGGTCATCGCCTCGTCCACCAGCGCCGGGGTGTTGGTCATCACCCGCACCACCGGGGTGCCCTCGGGCAACCGGCGGCTGAAGAAGCTGGTGGGCAGACCGGCGCAGAGCGATATGACGAGCTTGTCGGCCGGCACCTTGGGGCCGATCTCGTCGAGGAGCGCGGCGGCGTCCTGCGGCTTGACCGAGACCGCGAGCACAGCGGCCTCGTCCACCGCGGTCAGGTTGTCGACCACCCGTACGCCGTACCGGGCGGTCAGCTCCTCCGCGCGAGCGGGTCGGCGGGCGGTGGCCAGCAGCCGGTCCACAGGCCATCCCGAGCGCAGCAGCCCGGAGAGCATCAGCTCACCGATCTTGCCCGCGCCGATCACCGCGACCGTGTGCACTCCGGCTGACATGTCGGCCCGTACCCCCTCGCATTGGGTCGCGGCGCGGCGGACCCGCAGGCCCGCCGCGCCGCCGACGATCGATCAGCTGCCGAAGAAGACCTCAGCCTCGGCGTACCGCTCCAGCGGCACGGTCTTCAGCTCGCGGGTGGCCTCGGCGAGGGGCACCCGGACGATGTCGGTGCTCTGCATCGCGACCATCTTGCCCCAGTCGCCGTCGTTGACAGCGTCGATGGCCTGCAGGCCCAGGCGGGTGGCGAGCACCCGGTCGAAGGCCGTCGGGGTGCCACCGCGCTGGATGTGGCCCAGCACCACGGTGCGGGCCTCCTTGCCGGTCTTGGCCTCCAGCTGCTCGGCGAGCCACTGGCCGATGCCGCCGAGGCGGACGTGGCCGAACGAGTCGAGCTCCTGGTTGGCGAGCACCATCTGGCCGTCGAGCGGCTGGGCGCCCTCGGCGACCACGACGATCGGGGCGTACTGGTGCTGGAAGCGCTTCTCGACGTAGCCGGCCACCTGGTCGACGTCGAACTGACGCTCGGGCAGCAGGATCACGTTGGCGCCACCGGCCAGGCCGGCGTGCAGGGCGATCCAGCCGGCGTGCCGGCCCATCACCTCGACGACCAGGGTGCGGTGGTGGCTCTCCGCAGTGGTGTGCAGCCGGTCGATGGCCTCCATCGCGATGTTGACCGCGGTGTCGAAGCCGAAGGTGTAGTCGGTGGCGCCCAGGTCGTTGTCGATCGTCTTCGGCACGCCGACGACGTGCACGCCCAGCTCGTAGAGCTTGGTGGCCACGCCGAGGGTGTCCTCGCCGCCGATCGCGATCAGCGCGTCCACGCCCTGGGCGGCGAGGTTGTCCTTGATCCGCTCGACGCCGTTCTCGATCTTGAACGGGTTGGTCCGGGACGAGCCGAGGATGGTGCCGCCGCGGGGCAGAATGCCGCGAACGTCGGCGATGTCCAAGGGGCGGGACAGACCCTCGAGCGGGCCCTTCCAGCCGTCCCGGAAGCCCACGAACTCGTGACCGTAAGTGGCGACGCCCTTGCGGACCACCGCCCGGATGACCGCGTTGAGACCGGGGCAGTCGCCGCCGCCGGTGAGCACGCCGATACGCATGATCCGCTCATCCTCCTGGAGCATCAGGTAAAGCCCGATATGCCCCAGGGTATGTGTCAGGTCAGACCATCGGCGCCGTTGCCGGCCCGGGGCGGGCCGTCACTGCGAACTGTAGTCGGCCCGCCGGTACGACGACAGCGCGCCCCGGGCACCCGCCCCCGGTCAGTAGGTCACCTCATGGTTCTCGCCGGCCTGCGGCGGCCGGCCGGTGACCGCGGCCCTGGCGTAGTCGAGCAGGTTCACCACGGTGCTGTTCGGCGAGTCCCAGTACTCGGCGGAGCTGGCGTGCACCTTGATCAGCGTCAGACCGGGGGTGTCCAGCCCGTCGGGGAACCACGCCTTGAGCAGCGGGTTCCACAGCCGCTCGGCCCGGTCCCGGTCGAACCCCTCGGTGGCGGTGCCGGAGATCGACACCCACGCGTTGTGCTTCTGGTCGGAAAAGGCGACGTTGACCTCCGGGTTCACCCGGAGCTGGCGGACCTTGGCCGAGTCGGCGTAGGCGAAGAACCACAGCTCGCCGTCGAACTCGACCTCCTGGAGCCCCATCGGGCGACTCACCTGGCGCCCGTCCAGAGCAGTCGTGGTGAGCATGCAGATCCGCGCGGCCCGGGCCAGGCCGGTGACACGGGCGCGTGCCTCCGCGGCGCTGCTCGGCTGGTGGCTCATGGCAATCTCCCTCGGCTCGGCTGGTCGAACCGTTGCCCGGGACAGAACCGGTCAAACCTACGGCGGCGCGGCCACCACTCAACGGGCGGTCATCGCCCGCCAGCGGGCCAGATTGTGCCGGGCGTCGACCAGAGCGTCGTGCCGGGCCGCGTCCGCGTCTGGCAGGGGCGGCCGGCCCCGGTCGTCCCAGAGCTGCCGCAGCTCCTTGGTGTAGCGGGGGATCTCCCGGGGCAGCGCCGGCATCGCGCCCCAGAGCTGGGCGAGCACCACGTGGTCGTACGCGGCGAACCAGGCCCACAGCTCCAGCTGCTCCCCCGGCCGGTCCCGGATCGGCTCCATCAGGAAGTCGTACAGGTCGTCGCGGATGCGCTCACGCGAGCGCCAGGCCCGGTCCGCCGGGGAGGGCAGCTTGTCGAGCACGTTGCGTCGAACCCAGGGCACGGCGCGGGAGTCGTCGAACTCGGTGGAGACCGCGTAGAACTCGCGGCCGTACTCGTCGACGACACCGATCGAGACGAGGTCGACGGTCGTGCCGTCCTCGATGAACTCGCAGTCGTAGAAGTAGCGGTAGACCATTCCGGGCATCCTCGCCCACCGCCGCCCGGCCGCGTCCGGCGGGGCCCGTCCGACGGTGGAGCACGCCGCCGCGACACCTCGCGTACGGCGCGTCGCAGACCGTGACGGTCACGGAAGTGCTTCGAGGGGTGTACAGCAAGCGACCGGACCGTCATGATCTGATGTGTACCGCTACCGGACGCCGAATCGGTGTCAGTTCACCTTGTCGGGGCCCATCAGGTTCGCCCGGTGAGCGAATTGTGGTCCATGACCGGGGGAGGGGTTGGGCCGTGGAGGTTCGCCTGCCGGAGCCGGGTGACGCGCTCACGGGTGTCGAGATGTTCGCTGGGCTGGAGCCCGAGGTGCGGCAGCGCGTCATCGCGGCCGCCGTCCCGCGCACCTACCGCAAGGGCCAACTGCTCTTCGTGGAAAACGATCCCGGCGAGTCCCTGATCGTGCTGCGCCGCGGCGCGGTGGCGGTCTTTCGGACCGCACCCACCGGCGAGCGGGCCGTGCTGTCGGTTATCCGTCCACCGGACGTGCTCGGTGAGGTCTCCCTGCTCGACGCGTCCACCCGGTCCGCCTCGGCGGAGGCCATCGAGGACTGCGCGGCGCTCGCGCTCTCGCGGGGCGCGTTCATGGAGTTGGTGCACTCCAACCCCCGCATCCTGGACGCGGTGATGCGTTCACTGGGCGGGCTGATCCGCCGGCTCACCGAGCAGAACGCCGACCACGTCTTCCTCGACCTGCCCGGTCGGGTGGCGAAGACGCTGGTGCGGCTGGCGGGCGAGAGCCAGGCACCGATGATCACGATCGAGCTCAACCAGAGTCAACTGGCCGAGATGGCCGGTGGCTCCCGGCAGAGCGTCAACCAGGCGATCGGCTCGTTCGCCAGCCGTGGCTGGCTGCGCACCGAGGGCCGCCGGATCGTGGTGACCGACGTGGCCGCGCTGCGCCGCCGCGCCGGCATGGCCGACCGCTGACCGACCGGCACGTCGCTCGGGCATCCGATCTGGACGGGCCCTATCCGTCCCCACTCACTCTCCTACCCGTACGCACGGCTGTGCCGGCTGCCAGTGGCAGCCGGCGTCACCGTGCTCGCGGTTCAGCGGGTGGGGTTCAGCGGGTCGGGCCGATCCAGCTGGTCGCGACCGGCTGGTAGCCGGGGCCCGCCCAGAAGCCCGGTCCGGCCCAGAATCCCGGCCCGGCCCAGATGCCCGGCCCGGCCCAGCCGCTCGCGGTGGTGGTGGTGGTCGTCGTCGTGGTCGCCATGTCGTCCTCCTGGTCGGTGTGTGGTGCTTGTTGCGCTTGTCTTGCCGAGGACGCTACGGCGTGGAGCGGTGGGACAAAATAGGACAAATCGACATCAATCACTGGCTGAAGAGCGGTTGTTGGCCCCCACACCGCGCTGACAAGGTTGCCGCGCCCGCCCCTGTTCCAGGGCCCGTGCCGACATACCCGCAGCAGTGAGGAGCCACCGGTCATGTCATTACTCCGCGGCAATGTCGCATTTCGTCGGTACTGGTCGGCGCGCCTGGTGTCGTACACCGGTGACCAGCTGGCCCGGACGGCGCTGCTGATCGCCGTCTACGACCGGCACGGCGGCGGCGCGGTCGCCCTGCTGCTGCTGGCCTCGACGGTGCCCCGGCTGCTCGGACCGTTGCTCGGCGCCCTGGCCGACCGCTTCGACCAACGCCGGCTGATGATCGGTTGCGACACCGCCCAGGCGTTGACGTACGTCGCCGTCGCGCTGCTCGCGCCACCCCTGCCCGTCCTGTTGGCGCTGATCACCGCGGCCACCACGGCCGCGACCGCGTTCACTCCCGCCGGGCGCAGCCTGCTCCCCCGCCTGGTCGAACGCGAGCAGCTACCGGCGGCGAACGCGCAACTCGCGACGGGCGTCAACATCGGGCTCGCTGCCGGGCCAGCCGTCGGCGGCCTCCTGCTGGCGACCCTCGGACTGACGGCCACGCTGCTCGTGGACGCGGCGACATTCGTTCTCTCCGCGTTGCTGATCGGCGGAGTCCGGGCGCTCTCGACGACCGGCGCGACCCGCCGGCCCGAGCCACTGCGGACGGTGCTGCGCGAAGGACTGAGGGTGGTCCGAGGGCACAGCGTCGTCCGTGCGGTCTCGGTCGGGTTCCTGGTGATGGTGATGTTCGCCGCGCTGGACAACCTCGCCATCGTCCCCCTCGGACGCGCCGAGCTGGGTGCCACCGAGGTCACGATCGGTCTGCTGGGCACCGCCTACGGCGTCGGCATGGTGCTCGGTCCGATGTGCCTGGCGAGAACCGGCGTACGCATCCGGATGGACCTGGTCCTCTACGGTGCGCTGCTCGCGCTCGGCGCCGGAACGCTTGTCACCGGCATCAGCCCGGTGATCGCGCTCGCCATTGCCGGTCAGGCGGTGGCCGGCGTCGGCGCGGGCTGGCACAACGTCGCCGCCGACACCCTCATCCAGCAGAACGTGCCGGCCGAACGGCTCGGCGTGGTGTTCGGCACCGTCTACATGTTCCCGTACGCGGCGGAGGCACTGGCCTACGCCGTCGGCGCACCGCTGTTGGCGATGGTCGGGCCACGATGGGTGCTGGTCATCTCGGGGTTGGGTGTGCTGGCCACCCTGGCGCTGATCGCTCCCCTGCTCACCCGGGCCCTCGGGCTACGCCTGCCGACGCCGGGCAGGTTCGCAGCGGCCAACGGGTGAGGCCGCCCGACGGGTGCGGCCGGTGGACTCAAGGCCCGCCGACCGCACCCGGGCGATCAGTTCTCCGTGCTGTCGGCCGGCGGCGCACCCGGCCCCGGCCCGATCTTCTTCGGATCGGTCGGCTTACCAGCCGTGGACGTGCTCGACGAGGTGGTCGTGGTCTCCCCCGACCCGCCCGACTGACCCTCAGGCTCTTCCACCATGCCCTGCTCCTCCAGTTCGGCGAGAGTGACCGCATCGACGTCGATCGTGTCGCCCGGCGCCCAAAGCGTGCCACCCGGATCGGTCCACGAGGCGGACAGTCGTACCTGCACGGAACTCTCCCTGACATGAAACTTCCTGGTACGGAACACTAACCCCGACCGATCGATGCCGTTGCCCGTCCGCACGTCGGGTACCCGACTGGCCGACCGGCCGCGATACTGACCTCTTTCGCCCACGGAGCTGAACATCGACCTCAAGTGTGGACACTGCGCGCGCGCGGCCGGGCCGGACGACCGCTTCTGCGGCGGGTGCGGCCAACCGCTTGGGGTCAACTGTGCGCACTGCGGGCACGCCAACAGCACCGAGGTCAACTTCTGCACCAGCTGTGGTCAACCGCTGCGCGACCACGCCGTCGCGGTGCAGGAGGACCGGCGTCAGGTCAGCGTGCTCTTCGTCGACATCGTGGACTTCACCAGCTACGCGGAGCGGGCCGACCCGGAGCAGGCCCGCAGTCTGCAGCAGACCTACTTCGCCACGGTGCGCCGGATCGTGCACCAGTACGGCGGGGTGGTCGAGAAGTACATCGGCGACGCGGCGATGGCGCTGTTCGGCGCGCCGGTGGCCACCGACAACGACGCGTTGCGGTGCGTCCGCGCCGGCCTGGAGCTGCAACGGAACCTGGCCCGCCAGCCCGCCGGTCCGCAGGCCCCGCTGAGCTTCCGGGTCGGCATCGCGACCGGCGAGGCCCTTGTCGACCTCTCCGCCACCCGCGACGGTGGGCAGGCCTTCGTGACCGGAGACGTGGTCAACACGGCCTCCCGCCTGCAGGGGTTCGCCCCGCCGGGCGGTGTCGTGGTCGACGAGAGCACCTGGTCGGCCACCCGACACGAGATGGAGTACGCGGACCAACCACCGGTCACCCTGCGCGGCCGGTCCGCGGTGAGCCGGATCTGGCTGGCCGTCCAGGTGCGACCCCACCGGGACCCGCGCGGCGCCGAGCTGACCCCGATGGTGGACCGGGAGCACGAGCGAGGCCTGCTGGTCAACGCGCTGCACCGGATGGTGACCGAACGGACGTCCCAGTTGGTGACGGTGTTCGGCCCGGCCGGGGTGGGCAAGAGTCGGCTGTTGCGCGAGCTGGCCCGGCACGCCGGCAGCCTGCCCGGCCCGCCGATCACCTGGCTCGTCGGGCAGTGCCCGCCGTTCGGCGAGAACGTCACCTGGGCAGCCCTGTCGGACATCGTGAAGACCTGGGTGGGCGTGCCGGAGGTCGACGGCCCGACCGCGCTGCGCGAACGGCTACGGTCCCGGCTGGGACAGCTCGCCGACCCGCACGCGACCCGGCTGGCCGAGGCGCTCGGCCCGTTGATCGGCGTACCCGGTGAACGGCTCACCCCCGGTGAGACCGAGGCCGCCTGGCGGCGGTTCCTGATCACCCTGGCGACGACCGGCCCGACCGTGCTGGTCTTCGAGGACATGCACTGGGCGGACCAGCAGATGCTCGCCTTCGTCGAGCAGTTGGGCGCGTCAGCCCGCGGCGTACCGCTGCTGGTCGTGGCGACCGCCCGGCCGGAGCTGCGGGAACGGCACCCGGCCTGGACCGGCACGATCAGTGGCGCGATGTCCATCTCGGTGCCGCCGATGCACGACACGGACATCGACACGCTCTACTCGCTGCTCCTCGGGCAGGCGACGCTGCCGTCCAGCTCGCGTACCCCGCTGATCGAGTTCGCCGACGGCAACCCGCTCTACGCCCAGGAGTACGCCCGGATGCTGCTGGACGGCGGCCTGCTCGACGCGGTCGGTACGACCGCCCACCCCGACCTCGACGGCGGCGCGGAGATGCCCCGCACCGTGCAGGCGGTCATCGCCAACCGGCTCGACCTGCTGGACCCGGCCGACCGGGCGGTGCTCCAGGCCGCCGCCGTGGTCGGCGTGGTGTTCTGGGCCGCGCCGGTGGCGATGGCGTTGGGACGGCCGGTGGAGTGGGTGGAGCGCGCGCTGGACCGCCTGCAACGTCGCGACCTGGTATACGAGCAGAGCACGTCGACGATGCCCGGAAAGTCCGAGTACCGGTTCCGGCACATCCTGGTACGCGACGTCTGCTACCAGCGACTGCCCAGGGCCGAACGGGTGCTGCGCCACCAACGCACCGCCGACTGGATGGCACAGCTCACCGACGGTCGGCAGTACGACCTGGCCGAGGTGCTGGCCAACCATCGCTGGGCGGCCCACGAGATCGCCCGTACGGTCGGGCTGGACACCGCCCCCTACGCCCCGTCGGCGCGGGCCGCGCTGCATCAGGCGGCCCGCCGCGCGTACGAGCTGCACGCGCTGGACACCGCCGCCGCGCTGGTCGGCCGGGCGCTGGCCCTGGACGTCGAGGCGGACCCGGCGCTGGAGCTGTTCGACGCCGAGCTGGCGTTCTATCGGGACGGGGACGCCTTCCTGGTGGCGGGGGGCACGGACGTCCTCTCCCGGCTGGCCGCGCGGCTCGCCACGAGCGGCGACCGGACGGGGGCGGCGCGCGCCTGGACGCTGCTCGCCACCGCCGCCTGGAGTCGGGCCGACCGGTCGGCGACCCTGCACTGCCTGGACCAGGCGATCGGCATCTACGGCGACCTGCCGGACAGTCAGGAGAAGGCGGGCGCGCTGCTGGAGCTGGCCCGGGTGCACATGCTCAACGCGGAGACCGAGCCGGCGTGCACCGCGGCGCGGGCGGCGGCGTCCCTCGCCGAGCGGCTCCAGCTGCGCGAGGTCCAGGCCAACGCGCGGATCACCCTGGCCGTGGCGCGCTACCTGGCCGGCTCCGCCGAGGCGTTCCCGGAGCTGGCGGAGGTGACCGAGCACTGCCGGGTGGAGCGGTTGACCAGTCGCCGCCGGGCGGTGCAGAACCTGGCCTGGGCGTTGCAGGAGGAGGGCGACCTGGCCGGCTCGGCCCGGTTGGTCGACGAGCAGCTCACCCTCGACCTGGGCGGCGAGCACAGCCTGGCCACGAGTTTCGCCGACCAGTGGGCGCGGTCGTACTACGCGGGTGACTGGACGGCGGCGCTGGCGATGGCGGCGGAGTCGACCCGGCGGCCGACAGCGGAGTGGGATCTGCACATCGTGGCGGTGTCGGGTTGGATGCGCGGTCTGGCCGGAGCCGAGTTGGTCGGACCCGCCGGGCCTGACGACACAGCGGGGTCGGACGCACCGGGTGGGGATCTCATCGAGCAGGCGCTGGTCGCGGCGCGGCGTACCGGATTCCACCGGGTGCTGCGCTCCACCCTGGCGCACGCCGCCCTCTGCCGGGCGGCGCAGGGTCGCCGCGACGAAGCGATGGCGCTGCTCACGGAGCTGGACGAGGACTGGCAACGGACCCGGATGATTCCGTTCGCGGAGTGGGTGCCGGCCGTCGGGCACGTCGCCGGGGTGCTCGGCGCGGACGCGGCCCGGCTGGTCCGGCAGTTGCTCGACCGGGCGCCCCGGACGACCCCGTGGGCTCACGCGGCCGGTCAGGTCGCCGACGCCACGTTGGCCCGGCACGCCGGGGACTCATCGACGGCGGCGAACCTGCTCCGCTCGGCGGCGGCGAGCTACGCCCGGATGAGCGACGTGACCGACGAGATCATCACGCTGGCGCTGGCCATCGGCCCGCTTGCCGAGACGGACCCGCCCGTCGCCGAGGCGACCCGGGCCCGCCTGCACGACTTCGCCAGCCGCCACCACGCCCCCGCCCTGCTGCACCTGCCCTGACCGCCGACCAGGGCCGGTGGCGGCGGTGGCGGTGGCTCAGGCGGCCAGCGGCGTCGGGACGGGCTGCTTGAGCTTCTGGGCGTAGACGTCCACGTACTCCCGGCCGGAGAGTTCCATCAACTCGTACATGATCTCGTCGGTGACCGCGCGCTCGACGAACCGGTCGCCGGCCAGCCCGGAGTAGCGGGAGAAGTCCAGCGGCGCCCCGAACCGGATCCGCACCCGATCGATCTTGGGGATGAGCTTGCCCGGGGGCTGGATCTCGTCGGCGTTGAGCATCGCCACCGGCACCACCACCGCGCCGCTCTCCAGGGCGAGCCGGGCCACCCCGGTCTTGCCCCGGTAGAGCCGTCCGTCCGGGGAGCGGGTGCCCTCGGGGTAGATGCCGGCCACTCCCCCGGCCCGCAGCACCTGCAACTGGGTGTCCAGGGCGGCGCGCGCGGCCCGACCGCCGGAGCGGTCCACCGGAATCGTGCCGGTGCCCACGAAGAACATCTTGGTCAGCCAGCCCTTGATTCCCTTGCCGGTGAAGTACTCGGCCTTGGCGACGAAGGTGACCTTCCGGGCGGTGATCAACGGCGTGAAGATCGAGTCGGAGAAGGAGAGGTGGTTGCTCGCCAGGATCACCGGACCGGTCGCCGGGACGTTGCGCAGGCCCTCCACCTGCGGGCGGAAGATCAGCTTGAGCAGCGGACCGAGGATGACGTACTTCAGCAGCCAGTAGAGCACCGGCGTCCCTTCCCATGGTGTGCTCGCGACAGCGCCAGCCGTCGTCGCCGACGAGCCTACGAAGCGAGCGCTCTCACCACAACGGACGAAGCTCGTGGCGGACGTATCGCCTCGACTTTCCTACCCCTTGCACGCCGCGGGCGGCTTTGAGGAACCGCGCGACGGGGCCGGCCGGGCAGCGGGCTGATTCCCGGGGCAGATTCATCTCGACCACTCAATGCGTGGCAGGCCCATGTGCCACGCATTCATTGCGCCGTAGATATTCGCGGTCGAGCCCGGGCCAAGGCAGGGCGCTCTTCCGAGTGGGACGCCCGGACGGAACTGTTCGATCACTTGTTCCGAATGGTTCCGAACAGGCTTTCGCTTGTCCGACTGCGCCGCCTCCGCAAAAGCTGATTGCGACAGCCGCCGTCCCGCCGCGGAGGCTGTCGCAGTAATCGGCGGAGATCACAGATTGGATCTGGAATGAATCTAAGAACTCTCGGCGCTGCCGCCACACTGACGCTCGGCTTGGCCGTACTGGCGCCCGCACCGGCACTGGCCTCGGCACATGCGCCAACCGCGACGGTCACCATGTCCGTGATTTCGGCGGCGGCGCAGGCCGCCGGCCCTGACGTCGACTGCCCGCGCATCCACACGACCGGCCAGTACGCCTACACCTGGTGCCGCGTCTACGGGGGACAGGTCCGACTGCGGGCGGACTGCAACGGCGCGCCCGACAAGTACTCCGGATGGGCGGCACCGAAGGCCGGCAATCCGACCCAACGGCTTCAAGCCGGTCCTTGCATCTTCGGCGTCGGTGGAGCCAGCAGCATCGAATGGCGTCCGTAATGCAGTCGTTCAGCCCGCATCCCAGGCGTCGAAACTTTGAAGGAGATGTTCCATGAAACGTACGCCAAAGCTAGCTGCGGCCTTGCTTCCTATCGTGGCGTCAGCCGCCATGGCGTTCGCCGGCGGCCCAGCATCAGCCGCTGAACCGATCACGGCGGCCCATGCGGACCGTGCAGGAACATCGACCACCGCGGTCGCGGAAACCCTGGCCCGGTACACCGTCACCGTCCGCTGCCACGTGGTCCGCATCAAGGACACCACCGTCGTGGACGTCATTTACGGCACTGGCACCGGAACGACGTACAACAGCGCCAAATTGAACGCCGAGAAGGACGCCAACCGCAAGGTGCCGCCGGGTCACTACAAGCGGCACTGTCACCCGGTCTGAGCCGGTAGCCTGGCTCCTCGGCGGTAACTCCCCCAAAGGAGGCGGCATGGTCGGGCAACCGTCCATCTGGGAACTTCGCGTCGGCATCTATGCAAGCGCAGAAGACGCCCGCGCCTTGGTGGACCAGATCGCGGCCCTGCTGTGCCCCGATGACGTCCACCCGGGCCCGTGTCCGGTGCCGTGGTCCATCGACCTGCTCACGGATACCGATCTCCCTGCTGGCCTGCACGACGGTCTCGTGGAGCAGTACCGCGTCGAACGACAATGACACCGGGTGAAGCACCAGGACGCCGGCCAGAGCCGACTGGCGGGGGTCGGGAGCGGGCTGCCGCAGCTCAGCACTTGCTCGAAGGGGCCGAGCCGTTCAGACGGCTCGGCCCCGCTGCGGTCCATGATCCGCCAATACGGGGTCGGGGTCCGCGTCGGTTGGGCCATTTGACGGCGGCTTCGTCTCCCACTCCGGCCCCGGCGGTCCTGCTCCAGACCTGACCTGACATCGCGGTCACAGCGAGATCAAGCGGGCGGTCGGCGAGTCGGCGAGAAGCGCCATACCCGGAGACCTCCTGTTGGCAAGGATTAGCAAAAACGGACAAAGGAGCCCCGCCGCGACCTGCGGGAGCAGCCGTGACTTTGGAAGACGCGACACAACGCACTCCCGGAACCATGCCCTGACGTGTCACGATTCAGAGCACGGCGTGCGGACTGGCGCCGAAGGGCAGCGGTGGCCGCGCCGGAAGGCGCGTTAAAGGGGGATGTCCGGGTGTCAGCGGGTGGGGCCCGCCGGGGACGGCGGGACAACGGGCTCGACGCGAACGAGTACGCCGTCGTCGGCGACGTCGATCCGCGCGTCGGTGAGCACCTGCTCGACGTGCTGGCCGCCGGTGGGATCGCCGCCTACCTCCAGCCCTCCGCCGACCTCAATCCGGTCACCCGCACCACCACGGTGCCGGCCCGGCCGGTCGACCGGCTCTACGTCGACCGCTCGCACCTGACCACCGCCCGGGACTACCTGACCCAGCTCGCCGACGAGACCACTCCGGAGCAGCCACCGGCGCGCGACGAACCGGACATCGACGCCGAGTGGGCTCGTATCGTGGCCGGCTTCCACACCACCTCCACGCCCGGTGACAATCCGTGGCCGGCCTCGGAGGACGTGGACGAGCGGGACACCCGGGACGAGTCGACCTCCGGGTCGCTGACCCGCTCCGGCACCGACGAAGCGGGTCCGACCGCCACCGACGTTCGTCGGCTGCCGTCCGCGACGGACATCTCCGGAATCTCGGTGGGGCGCGGCACCCGACCGGACGAGCCGTCGCTGCTGGACGGGTTGGACACCTTCGGCGCCGACCTGCCCGACGACGAGGACGACGAGGGCTACCACCCACCACCACCACCGCCGCTGCCGCGGGTCAGCAAGTACGCGGTGATCGGCGTGCTCGGGGTGGTCGTCGGGTTCGTGCTGTTCCTCTTCCCATGGCTGCTCCCGATCGACCGCTCGGCGGTCACACTGTTCGGGTTCACCGGCATCCTGGCCGGTTTCGTCACGCTGATCTGGCGGCTGCGCCCCGGCGACGAGGACGAGGACGACCCGGACAACGGCGCCGTCGTCTGACGGTCGGCCCGCATCCCGAGACAGCAGCGCCCCGCCGGGCGCGTAACAGTGGTGTAACTTACTGTCAGTAGGAATACCGCTGTACGTCACTTCCCCCGCTGACTGACCGGTTTTTCCTTGCTCGCGGCGGTCAGTCCTCTGCTGATCGGAATGCCCGAGATGCGACAGAGTTCTCTCGTGGTGGTGGCCAACCGCCTCCCCATCGACGACAACCAGGCCCCCGACGGGGCCTGCGAGTGGCGGCGCAGCCCGGGTGGGTTGGTCAGCGCGCTGCTCCCGCTCCTGCGACACACCCCGGCCACCTGGGTCGGCTGGGCCGGTGGCACCGGGCCGGCCCCCGCCCTGCCGGACGTGGACGGCGTGCGCATGCACACCGTCGCGCTCACCCCGGAAGACCTGCGCGACCACTACGAGGGGTTCGCCAACGCCACCCTCTGGCCGCTCTACCACGACTCGGTGGAGCAGCCGCAACACCACCGCCGGTGGTGGGAGGCGTACCAGCGGGTCAACCAGCGCTTCGCCGAGGCGACCGCGGAGGTGGCCGAGCCGGGCGGGGTGGTCTGGGTGCAGGACTACCACCTGCAACTGGTCCCCGGTCTGCTGCGCACCCTCCGCCCGGACCTGCGCATCGGGTTCTTCCTGCACGTCCCGTTCCCGCCGCCGGAGTTGTTCATGCAACTGCCCCGCCGGGCCGAACTGCTGCGCGGCATGCTCGGCGCCGACCTGGTCGGCTTCCAACGGGGGCAGGCGGCGCACAACTTCGCCCAGTTGGTGACCCGGGTGCTGGAGTTGCCGGCCACCGACCGGCGGATCGGCATCGACGACCGGGTCGTCCGCATCGGCGCTTTCCCGGTCTCCATCGACACCGCCGAGATGGCCGCGCTCGCCGACCGCCCGGACGTTGCCGCCCGGGCCCACCGGCTCCGTCAGGACCTCGGCGATCCCCGGCAGGTCGTCCTCAGCGTGGACCGGATGGACTACACCAAGGGCATCGAGCAGCGCCTCAAGGCGTACAGCGAGTTGCTCGCCAGCGGCGACGTCAAGGTCCGCGACACGGTGCTGGTGCAGGTCGCCATGCCGAGCCGGGAACGCGTCGGCCAGTACCAGATCCTGCGCGAACGCATCGAACGCGAAGTCGGCCGGATCAACGGCGAGTTCGGCCGGGTCGGTGAGCCGGCGATCCACTACCTCACCCAGCCCTTCGACCGGGCCGAGCTGGCCGCGCTCTACCGGGTCGCCGACGTGATGGCGGTGACCCCGCTACGCGACGGAATGAACCTGGTCGCCAAGGAGTACGTGGCCGCGCGGGTCGACGACACCGGCGCACTGCTGCTCAGCGAGTTCGCCGGCACCGCCGCCGAGCTGTCCCAGGCGTACCTGGTCAACCCGCACGACCTGGAAGGGCTCAAACAAGCTCTGCGCGCGGCGTTGCGGGCCGACCCGGCCGACAGCATGCAGCGGATGCGGGCCATGCGCGCCCACCTGCACCAGCACGACATCCGGGCCTGGGCCCGCTCCTACCTGCGTGCCCTGGACGAGGGCGGCGCCCTGATCAGTCGCCTGACCGGCACCGACACCGGCACCGACGGCGCCGCTCGGGTGCCCCGACCGGCCACCCCGACGGGCAGCCCGGCCGGCCACCAGGCCGGCGGCTGACCGCCGGGCGGCCCGGCTGCTCAGTGCGCCGCCGGCTCCTTCTCCAGCCAGTCCAGGATTGCGTCGATCGGCTCCGCCCACCGCGCGTCCAGCATCAGGTCGTGGCCCATCCCGGGAAAGAGCAGCGGGGCCGACCCGTAGCGGCGAGCCACCCGGGTCAACGTCGACGCCGGCACCACCCGGTCGTCCGGGCTGCCCAGCACCAACACCGGGGGCGCGCCCACGGCCGGCTCGGCCTCCGGCTCGCCCAGCAGCGCCCACTGGGCCCGCCGACCCGCCCGACCGAGGCGTCCCACGTACCGCCGGGCCTCCTCGTCGGGCAACTCGCGGCTGAACAACTGCCCCCGGTTGAGCCGCAACGGCCCGCCGAACACCGCCGGCAACGTACCCGCCGGGTTGCGGCGCAACGCCGCGCCCAGCACTCCCCAGCCGCCGAAGACCGGCGCCACCAGCACCGCGCCCCGCGCCGGGTAGCGGGCCAACGCGTGTGCCACCACCAGCGCCCCCGCGCCGTGCCCCACCAGCACCGCCTGCCGCGGCAGGCTCGCGGCCACCTGGACCACGTCGTGGGCGTACGCCCGCAGCGTCGCCTCCGGCGCCGGCTCGCTGCCACCGTGCCCGCGCAGGCTCACCGCGTACGCCGGGAACCCCCGCGACGCCACGTGACCCAACCAGTGCTCGGCGAACGCCCACGCGCCGTGCCCGAACCCGGGTACGAACAGCAGAGGCGGCCGCCCCTGCTCCAATTCGGGGACCGCGCTGAGCACCTCCCGCCGGGCCGGCCGGACCGGCCGGGACCACTCCCGACCCCGCATGATCCGCAGCTCGCTACTCGCGCTCACCGTGCCAGCCTTTCGTTCGCGACTGCGGGGCTCGCAAGCTCACTCCTCGCGCTCACTTGCCCTCCAGCTCGACCAGGGCGCGTTGGATGGCGCGCAGATAGTCGGCGTGCCCGACCTCGAACCAGTGCCGGCTGCTGTCCTTGACCGGCCCGGAGTACCGCTCCCCCGCCCGGTCCCGCACCCGGGCCGCGAACGCAGTGGCCCGTTCCGGCCGGTCCCGGCGGGCCTGGAGCAGCCGGGCGAAGAGCACCGTCTGCCAGTGCGACAGGGTGAACAACCCGGAGTCCGGTTGCAGCAGGCCGGCGACGGCCAGGGTCGGGTGCCCCGGCGTGAACGCGTTGAGCCACAGCGTGGGCCGGCCCGCGCCCGCGCTGTCACCGAACACCGACGCGTCGAGGAACTCGAAGCGCGGCAGGTAACCGGTGGCGAAGACGACCACCTCGGGGTCGATCTCACGGCCGTCGGCCAACTCCACCGCGTACGGGTGGAACCGGGCGACGTCCGGCACGGGGCCGATCCCGCCGTGGCCCACGTAGTACACGAGCTGGCTGTTCGCGATCGGGTGCGTCTCGTACACCCGGTGGTCGGGCTTGGGCAGGCCGAAGCGGGTCAGGTCACCGACGGTCAGCCGCAGGGTCCAGTGGTAGAGCCACTGCCGCACCCGCAGCGGCACCCGCAACGCCAGGAGGGTGTCGTTCACCTGGTCGGCGGGGCGACCGAGCACGTACTTCGGCGCGTACCAGTAACCCCGGCGGGTGGAGTGCCAGCAGCGCGACGCCTGCTGGGCGGCCTCGACGGCGATGTCGCAGCCGGTGTTGCCGGCACCGACCACCAGCACCCGCTTACCGCGCAGCTGCGCCGGGTCCTTGTAGGACGAGGCGTGCATGATCTCGCCGCGGAACTCCTCCAGGCCCTCGTAGCGGGGCAGCTTCGGCGACCAGTTGTGGCCGTTGGCGATCACCACGGCGGCGTACCGGGCGGTGCGCTCGGGGCCGTAACCGCCGGTGGAGCGGGTGGTCACGTCCCACCGGTCCCCCTCGACGGGCTCGACCCGGATCACCTCGGTGCCGAACCAGATGTGCGAACGCAGGTCGAAGTGGTCGGCGTACCGCTCGAAGTAGGACAGCAGCTGACCGTGGTGCGGGTAGTCCGGCCAGGAGTCCGGCATCGGGAAGTCGGGGAACTGGGTGAACGGCTTCGACGAGATCAGGTGGGTGCTGGCGTACACCGGGCTGCGGTCGTGCCGCCAGTTCCAGGCACCGCCGACGCCCGTCTCCCGCTCGTAGCAGTCCACGCCGAACCCGTGCTCACGCAGGTTCTTGATGGCGGTCAACCCGCTGGCCCCGGCCCCGATGACGCAGACCGTGTCGCCCCGGTCGGAGACCGGGCGCCCGTCGCTGTTCGCCGTCGGCGAGGTCGCCTCCGGGTCGGGCCGGCCGTGGTCGGTGGAGGTGGACACCGGGGACATCTCCTTTGGTACGGCAGGCGTGCCGGTCGCCGCGAAATCCTCTCCACAACCGGGCCGGATGTCCAGTCCTGAGCCGGAGGCGCCGACGGTCGAGCCGGGGTCGGGGGGTCAGCCGGTGGAGGGCAGCAGCAGGTCGACCAGGACCGGGAAGTGGTCGCTGGCCCGACGGGTCTGCGGAGTGTCCACCACGTCGTAGTCGACCACTGTGATCCTCGGGTCGACGAAGAGCGCGTCGATGCGTCGGCGCGGGTCGGCGCAGGAGTAGGTGAGCCGCTCGGCCCGGTCGGCGGCCACCGCGGCGTCGGTCAACCCGCGCGACACGGTGGCCCAGGCCGGCCCGTCCGGACCCTCGTTGAGGTCCGCCCCGGCCAGCACCGGGCTGGTCGCCGCGTCCAGACCGCGCTTGAACTCGGAGGCCTGCGAGGGCCGCTCGGCCGGGTCGGTGGACAGGTGCGAGCCGGCGACGGTGAACCGGGCGTCACCGACACGGCAGTCGGCGTACGCGGCGCCGCGCAGGTGCCGGCCCGGGGTCAGCGGAAAGCGCTGGCAGCGGGTGCCGAGCACCTGGACCCGCAGGCTGGTCAGGAGCAGGTTGCCCAGCGCGGGCAGCCCACCGGCGGCCACCACCAGACCGAACGACTCGGCCAACGTGGCGGACTTCTGCCGCCACCGGAACCGGCGCGGCCCCTCCTGCACGATCACCACGTCCGGCGTCGCGGCCCGGACCACGGCCGCCAGCGCGGCGGTGTCGTCGCGCTGGCTGTGGACGTTGTACGACACCACGCGCAGCGGCACGCCCATCCCCGACCGCCTCAGATCCGGCGGGCCAGGTCGGCGGCCCCGATCACCCCGGCGCTGTTGCCCAGCTCCGCCGGGAGCACCTCGGCCACCGGCAGGCGACCGCGTTGGGCGAGCGCGTCGAGGTACGAGCGGCGGGTGGGGCCGAGCAGCAGGTCACCGGCGTCGATCACGCCGCCGCCGACCACCAGGGTCTGCGGGTCGAGGATCTGCGCCATGTCGGCGAGGCTGGTGCCCAGCCACCGGCCGATCTGGGCGAACGCCTCGGCGGAGACCGGGTCACCGCCCTGCGCCGCGGCGGTCACCATCGGGCCGGTGATCGCCTCGGCCTCACCGCCGGCCAGCTTCAGCAGTGCGGTGGCGCGGTTGGGCTCCTGCCGGGCGCCGGCCCGGGCGAAGCGGACCAGGGCGCTGCCGCTGGCGTACTGCTCGATGCAGCCCAGCCGGCCGCAGCCACACTGGTGCCCGTCCGGCACGGCCAGCATGTGGCCCAGTTCCGCGGCGATGCCGTGCGCGCCGCGCATCAGGTCGCCACCGAGGACGACGCCGCCGCCCACACCGGTGCCGATGGTGAACATGATCATCGAGTCGTCGGCGTCGCGGGCCGCGCCGTAGCGGAACTCGGCCCACGCGGCGACGTTCCCGTCGTTCTCCACGATCACGGGCAGCCCGATGGCCTCGCTGACGTACTCGCGCAGCGGTTCGTCACGCCAGGCCAGGTTGGGCGCGAAGAGCACAGTCGAACGACTGGCGTCGATCCAACCGGCCGCGCCGATGCCGACGGCTTCGATGGTCCGCCCGGCAGCCAGTTCGCCGACCAACTCGATGATGACGTCGCGGGTCTTGGCCACGTCATCGGCGGGAGTGTCCCGTCGGGTCTGCACGAGGACCGTGCCGGTGTCGTCCACGACACCGCCGGCCACCTTCGTGCCACCGACGTCGACTCCGATGGTCAGCGTCACCGCTACCGCCCCCCTCTGCTGTGCTGTCCGGCCCGGGTCCCGGCCCAGTGCCGGTCCGGGTCGGAAGGTCCCGCGCTCAGGCGCCGTCGCCCGATGCTTCCGCGTCGGCGTCGTCGGGCACCCGCGAGGCGGGCACCACGGGACGGGTGGTCGGCGCCGGTACGGTCGCCGTCCCGGCCTCGTCGACGGGTGGTACGGCGGCCGGGGCGAGTGGGTCCGCCGTCCGGGTGGCGACCGACCAGACATCCCGCTCCGGCGCCGGCTGAGAATCATGCCCGGTACGGGTGGCATCGCGCCACACGTGCTCGTCGACGGTCGCGGTGGGCGGGCCGCTCGGGGGTGGCTCGGGGAGCACGTCGTCGGTGCTCCCGGCGGGTGCCGGTGAGGACGGGGTGGCCGGCTCGGCGGCCGGCTCGGCGGTCCCCGGCGCGGACGGTTCCGCCGGCGAGAACGCGCGGAGCAGGCTGGCGACACCCGCGGCGAGGTCACCGGCGCCGGTCGCGAGCCGTTCGGCAAATTCCGGACTCGGGTCCCGCAACGCGGCGATGCCCCGACAGACCGGGCAGACGCAGCATTCGGCCGAACCGGTGGCGAAAGCACCACCGCTGCCGGAGCGGGCGTCCGGACCCGCGCTGTGACCGAGGACACCGGACAGCATCCCGCCCAACGAGCCGAGCGCGCCGCCCGCCGAGCCGGCGGAGGCCAGTCGCGCCCCTGCCAGCAGGGTGGCGACCAGCCGCTCCGCCTCTTCCCGGGCCGAACCCGGATCCGTTCCGCCCACCGTCGGCTCCTCTACCGTGCCACCGGACACGTCACTGCGCCGCACCGGTTGCTTCTACCCGGCGCTTGAGCTGCTTCAACGCGGTGTCCATGATCATCTTTTCGGCCTTGCGCCGAAACATCCCGAGCATGCCGACCGACAGGTCGACCTCCAGCGTGTAGGTCACCGTCGTGCCGCCGTCCGGGTTACCCACCAGGTCGTACGAACCACGCTGGGCCTTCTGCATCTTCGAGGGGGCGACCAGGTGCCACTCGATCCGGGACAGGTCCTCGGCGTACTCGTAGGCGAGCACGTACTCGTCGGCCATCACCCCGGCGTCGATGGTGAAACGCACCTGACTGGCGTAACCGTCCTCGTACTCCTCGATTACCTCGGCGCGACGCACCGCGTCGGTCCACTCCGGGTAGCGCGCGAAGTCGCAGATGACCGCCGTCACCCGATCCGGTACGGCGCCGATGATGATCGACTGGGTGGAGGAGTCCGCCATGGGGGGAGGCTACCCGGCGAGTACCGCCCGGCACGCTGCGCCGCCCCCGGCGCTCGGCAGGACCCATACCCGCTGGCCGTTAGCAGGGTGCCCTTCCTCACCGGGTAGGTTTCGACACAACCGACGCCCACGGCGACGACCAGCCCGACCAGCCCGACCGGCCCGACCAGCCCGACCAGCCCGACCAGTGCGAGCACGAAGGAGTGCAGGTGCGCGAGTTCTCCGTCCCGCCGATCGTCACCGTTGGCGACGCGGCCAACCTCACCGATCCGGTCTGGGACAACGCCGAAGTCGCGCCCGACGCCGTCCAGTTCGCCCGCCCCACTCCGCGCACCGACGGCACCGTCACCGAATGGACCGAGGTGACCTGCCTCCAGTTCCGCGACGAGGTGGCCGCCGTGGCCCGCGGGTTGATCGCCGCCGGCATCGAACCGGGCGTCCGGGTCGGGCTGATGAGCCGCACCCGCTACGAGTGGACGCTCCTGGACTACGCCATCTGGACCGTGGGCGCGGTGACAGTGCCGATCTACGAGACGTCCAGCGCTGAGCAGACCGCGTGGATCCTCGAGGACTCCAACGCGGTCGCCGTCGTGGTGGAGACCGAGGCGCACGCCGCCCTGGTCGCCGGTGTCCGGCACCGGCTGCCCGAGCTGGGCCAGGTCTGGCAGATCGATGGCGGCGGGGTCGACGAGCTGGTCACCACCGGCGCCTCTGTCGAGCTGGCCGAGGTCGAGCGGCGACGCAAGGCCGTCCGTGCCGGCGACCTGGCCACGATCATCTACACCAGCGGCACCACCGGCCGGCCCAAGGGTTGCGTGCTCACCCACCGCAACATGTACGCCGACATCGCCAACGCCGTGCCGGTGCTGCCGAACCTCTTCAACGCCGGCGCGAGCACCCTGCTCTTCCTCCCGCTGGCGCACGCCTTCGCCCGGCTCATCCAGATCGGCGTCGTACAGGCCCGAGTCACCATGGCGCACTGCGCGGACACCAAGAACCTGGTCGCCGAGCTGCAGGCGTTCCGGCCGACCTTCGTGCTCTCCGTACCCCGGGTCTTCGAGAAGGTCTACAACGCCGCCAAGCAGAAGGCCGAGGCGGACGGCAAGGGCGGCATCTTCGCCCGCGCCGAGCAGGTCGCCATCGCGTACAGCGAGGCGCTGGAGACTCCGGGCGGACCGGGCCTGGCGCTGCGCGCCCAGCACGCGGTCTTCGACCGGCTGGTCTACCGCAAGCTGCGTGCCGCGCTCGGCGGACGGTGCCGGGACGCGATCTCCGGCGGGGCGCCGCTCGGCGCCCGTCTGGGTCACTTCTTCCGGGGCATCGGCGTGACGGTCCTGGAGGGCTACGGCCTCACCGAGACCTCGCCCGCTGCCGCAGCGAACCAGCCCACCGCCACCCGGATGGGCACCGTCGGTCGTCCGTTCCCGGGCGTGACCGTGCGGATCGAGGACGACGGCGAGATCCTGCTCTCCGGTGAGTTGATCTTCCAGGGTTACTGGCGCAACGAGACCGCGACCGCCGAGGCGATCAGCGCCGACGGTTGGCTCCGCACCGGCGACCTGGGCCAGCTCGACTCCGACGGCTACCTGAGCATCACCGGTCGCAAGAAGGAGCTGATCGTGACCGCCGGCGGTAAGAACGTCGCCCCGGCGGTGCTGGAGGACCTGGTCCGCGCGCACCCGTTGATCAGCCAGTGCGTCGTGGTCGGTGACGCCAAGCCGTTCATCGCGGCGCTGGTCACCGTCGACGAGGAGGCGCTGCCGACCTGGTTGGAGAACGCCGGGTTGCCCCTCGACACCACCGTCGAGCAACTGCGCGAGCACGAGGGCCTCCGCAAGGAGATCCAGGCCGCAGTCGACGCCGCGAACCAGGCCGTGTCGAAGGCCGAGGCGATCAAGGTGTTCCGGGTCCTGCCCCACGACTTCACCGAGGCGACCGGCGAGCTGACCCCGTCGCTCAAGGTCAAGCGCCAGGTTGTCCACAAGACGTACGCGGCGGAGATCGCCGATATCTACCGAGGCTGACTACCATCCGTCACGTGCCCGCATCCACAGCCACCGCCCCGCACCCGCATCCCCTCGCCGCGGCCGCCCGCGTGGTGATGCTGGCGCTGGTCGCCATCCTGACCCTGTTCGCCACCCGCGACGTCACCCAGCTGTGGTGGATCGCGCTGCTGGCGGTGGCCGGGCTGCCGTCGCTGCTGGCACCGCAGCACCGGCTGGTCGGCCCGCTGAGCCGGGTGGCCGAGGTGGTGGTGCTGGGGCTGGCCGCGAGCCACGTCGCCGCGGTGGCGTCCATTGGTGGCACCGTCGACGGCCTGGGCGCCTCGGCGGTGCTGCCGTACCTGGCGGTCCCGGTGACCGTCACCGCGCTGCGCCGCCGCTTCCCGGAGGGTGCCGCGCTGCTCGTGGTCACCGCCGCCACTTTGCTGCTCAGCGGCGCGCTGACCCGGGTCGACGGTGGCCTTCAGCTCGGCCAGCCGGGTTACCTCGCGGTCTGCGCGCAGTGGCTGATCCTGGCAGCGTTGGGGCTCTACGCCGCCGGCACTCTGCACCGGGTGATGGCGGTGCGCGGTGAGGGCAAACCCCAGCCGTACGCCGAGGCGACCCGGCTGCTGACCCAACTGCGGACGGTGGCCCGGCAACTGCCCGGAGCGACCCTGGACCCCGGCGGCATCTCCGAGCACCTGCTGGAGGAACTGCGGACGGTGGCCCGCGCGGACCGGGGCGCGGTGCTGTCGGCCAGCGGCGGCGGTCGCCTCGTGGTGCTCGCCCAGGCCGGCGTCGACCGGGTGGACTGGGAGACGACGCTGGACGCGGACTCGGCGATCGCCGACGCCTGGGCCACCCAGCAGGCCACCACGGCCGCCCGGTCGCAGTCCCGCTCGCACCGCGGCGGCGACGTGTCCGCGCTGATCGTTCCGCTGGTCGCCGGGGTGCGCACGGTGGGGCTCGTGGTGCTGGAGGCCGACGCCACGCAGGCGTACCCACCGCCGGTGGTGTCCCGGGTGACCGCGCTGACCCGCCCGGCCGCGCTGCGGCTGGAGGCGGCGCTGCTCTTCGACGAGGTGCGCTCGCTGGCCACCAACGAGGAGCGGCAGCGGCTGGCCCGGGAGATCCACGACGGGGTGGCCCAGGAACTGGTGATGGTCGGCTACGGCATCGACAACGCCCTGGCCACCGTCTTCGACGACGCCGACGAGACCGCCGAGGCCCTGCGTACGCTGCGCGGTGAGGTCACCCGGGTGATCCAGGAGCTGCGGCTGAGCCTCTTCGAGCTGCGCAGCGAGGTGGACCGGCAGGGTGGGTTGGCCGCGGCGATCGCCGAGTACGCGCGCACCGTTGGCGCCTCCGGCGGGCTGCGGGTGCACCTCTCGCTGGACGAGTCCACCGCCCGGCTGCCGGCCGCCACCGAAGCCGAGTTGCTGCGCATCGCGCAGGAGGCGGTGACCAACGCGCGCAAGCACGCCGGGGCGTCGAATTTGTGGGTCACGTGCGAGATCGACCCCCCGTACGCGCAAATAGAAGTGTCGGATGACGGTCAGGGGATGGCTGACCAGCGCCCGGACGGACGGTACGGTCTTGCGATCATGGCCGAGAGGGCGGAACGTATCCGGGGCCGGTTGGAGATCAGGCCGCGGCAACCCAGCGGCACGACCGTGGCGGTGGTTCTCGGCACCTCGGCCCGGCGCGATAACGTGCGCGGCAGCGCAGCACCAGAAGGGGAGTAACCCGAGGATGACCACAAGTCCGATACCGGCCACCCGTACCAAGGTCCTCCTTGTCGACGATCATGACCTGATTCGCAAGGGTTTGCGGCACGCCTTCGAGCGCGACCGCCAGTTCGAGGTCGTCGGTGAGGCGGCCACGGCGGCGGAGGGAGTACGCCAGGCCGGCGCCTTGCAGCCGGACGTGGTGATCATGGATCTGCGGCTGCCCGACGGCAGCGGCCTGGAGGCCACCCGCGCACTGCGTAAGTCCAGCGCGTCGATGGGCATCGTGGTCCTGACCATGTACGCCGGCGACGACCAGCTCTTCGGCGCCCTGGAGGCCGGCGCGAGCGCCTTCGTGCCGAAGACCGCCCCGGCCGACGAGGTGGTGGCTGCCGCACGGCACGCCGCCTCCTCCCCCAGCGCGTTCACCGCGGCCGACCTGGCAGAGGCGATGAAGCGCCGGCTCGCCCCGTCCGGCCCGCAGTTGTCTCCCCGGGAGGGACAGGTGCTGCGGCTGCTCGCGGACGGCATGAGCGTGGCGGGCATCGCCAAGCAGCTGTTCGTCAGCGAGTCCACGGCGAAGACGCACATCTCGAAGCTCTACGAAAAGCTCGGCGCGGCCAACCGGGCTCAGGCCCTGATGACCGCGCTGCGGCTGGGCCTGCTCGAGGCACCGGACGCGCCGAAGTTCTGACCTGCCTCCCGCTCGTCGAGCGGGACTACGCGACCGACGGTCCGCGCCAGCTTCTGCCGGCGCGGACCGTCGCGCATCGACCGACGTCGGCGGGCAACCTTCGGCGCGCTATGGTCTGGCGTGCGTGGCGGGTGCACAATACCCGCGCGGGCGATGATGCTCGCGTCGCGGATTCCGAGGGGTGAAACGCATGCAGCGGCCGGACTGGGCACCCGACACCATCGACATCGAGCGCCCGAGCGTCGCGCGGATGTACGACTACTACCTCGGCGGCTCGCACAACTTCGCCGCAGACCGGGCCGCCGCGCAGGCCATGGTCGCCGCGGTGCCCGAGGCGCCGTTGATGGCCCAGGCCAACCGGGCGTTCCTGCGCCGCGCCGTGCACCACCTCGCCGACGCCGGCATCCGGCAGTTCCTGGACATCGGTTCGGGCATCCCGACGGTCGGCAACGTGCACGAGATCGCCCAGCAGCTCGACCCGCGGTCGCGAGTGGTCTATGTGGACGTCGACCCGGTGGCGGTGGCGCACAGCCGCGAGATCCTCGCCGGCAACGAGCAGGCCGCAATCGTGCAGGAGGACCTGCGCAACCCGGAGGCGATCCTGGCCCATCCGGACGTCCACAAGCTGCTCGACCTGAGCCAACCGGTGGCCGTGATGATCGTGGCCGTCCTGCACTTCGTCCCCGATGACGACCGGCCGGCGGAGCTGCTGCGGACGCTGCGCGACGCGTTGGCGCCCGGCAGCTACCTGGTGCTGTCGCAGGCCAGCGACGACGGGCGCAGCGAGGACGAACGCGCAGAGGCGGAGCGGGTCTACCGGCGCACCGACAACCCGCTGTCGGTGCGCAGTCGCGCCGAGCTGACCGCGCTCTTCGACGGCTTCGAGCTGCTCGACCCGGGCGTGGTCTGGGTGCCCCAGTGGCGACCGGACACCCCGGAGAGCGCGGAGGACGCCGAGCGCGCGGTCTTCATGGGCGGCGTCGGGCGCCTCGGTGACTGAGTCGCCCGGGGCGGCCTCCCACCCGGGGACCTTCGCCCGGGCCTGGGCGAAGGCGGTCTCCGGCACCAGTTACCTACCGATGACCCAGGCCCAGTTGGAGTCCCTGCTGGACCGGCTCACCGGGCAACTGGCCGGGGCGCTGCTCACCGAGCCGTTCGACCTGCGTGCCGGGCACCGGGTCGGCGCCGAGTTGGTCGCCGCGCACATCGCTTCCGCCGAAGGGCTGGGTCGTACCGTCGAGGTCATCCAGCTCCGCCTGGTGCGCGACCTGGGCCTGGTGGCCGAGGACGTCGAGGACCGGATGGCCCGGCTGTTGGCGGCCGTGGCAACCGGCTACGCCCGCGCGCTGCGCGACCGGACGCTCGACGAGCAGGAGTCGATCCGCCGCGCCGCCATGCGGGCTCGCACCCAGGCCGAGCGGGCGCTGCGGGCCAGCGAGGCCCGTTTTCGGCATCAGGCCACCCACGACCCGCTGACCGGCCTGCCCAACCGGACGCTGTTCACCGAACGGCTCGCCGCCGCGCTCAACGAACCGGGCCGGGGCGCGCAGCGGGTCGGGGTGTGCTTCCTGGATCTGGACCGCTTCAAGGTGGTCAACGACACGCTGGGGCACCAGATCGGTGACCTGCTGCTGGCCACGGTGGCCGAGCGGCTGCGCAAGGCCATGGGTGAGCACCTGGTGGCCCGGCTCGGCGGCGACGAGTTCGTCATCCTGGTGGAACGCACCGCCGGCACCGACGACATGGTGGCGGTGGCCGAGACCGCGCTCGCCGCGGTAGGCACACCGGCCCTGGTCGACGGGCACGAGTTGCAGATCTCCGCGAGCATCGGCATCGTCGAGCGCCAGGTCGCCGGGGCCAACCCCACGGACCTGATGCGGGCCGCCGGCAGCACTCTGCACTGGGCGAAGTCCGCCGGTGGGGCACGCTGGGCGCTCTACGACGCCGAGCGCAACCAACGTGAACTGGCCCGCTACGCGCTCTCCGCGGCGATCCCGGCGGCGTTGGAGCGGGGCGAGTTCTACCTCGACTATCAGCCGCTGACCTCACTGCGCGACGGCAGCCTGGTCGGCGTGGAGGCGCTGGTCCGCTGGCGGCACCCCGAGTTGGGGGTGCTGCGCCCGGACAGCTTCATCGGGTTGGCCGAGGAGACCGGCCTGATCGTCCAGCTGGGCGGTTGGGTGTTGGCCGAGGCGTGCCGCGAGGCCGAGGCGTGGTCGGCCGGGGGTGCCGCCGCGCCCTTCGTCAGCGTCAACCTGGCGGTACGGCAGGTGCACCGGCCCGGGTTGGTGCAGGAGGTCCGGGCGCTGCTGCGGCAGACCGGCCTGCCACCGGAGCGGCTCCAACTGGAGATCACCGAGAGCACGATGATGAGCACCGCCGAGGAGCCCGTCCGCGCCCTGCGGGTCCTTGCCGACCTCGGGGTGCGCATCGCCATCGACGACTTCGGCACGGGCTACAGCAACCTGGCCTACCTGCGGGACCTGCCGGTGACCGAACTGAAGGTGGCCGGGGAGTTCGTGGCCGGCCTGCGGTCGCCCTCCGTCGGCCGCACCGACGAGCGGATCCTCGCCTCCCTGGTCTCGCTGGCGCACGCGCTCGACCTGACCGTCACCGCCGAGGGGGTGGAGACCGCCGGGCAGGCCGAGCGACTACGCGCGATCGGCTGCGACGCGGCCCAGGGCTGGCACTTCGGCCGCCCGGCCCCCGCCGATCGCATCCTGGCCCGCATCCGCTGACCCTCGGGCCCGCCCACGCTCCACCCGTTCCCGCCCACTTCGCACACTGCGGCTCACCCTGCACCTATCACCCGCAGCTCGCCGGGCTCACCAGTGGGCGCTTCACGAAACTCGCAGGGGAGCAGCCGTGGCCAGGGGTCGAGCGAACGACGCGAGCGGACAGCGCGGCCCGGACACTGCGTTGAGTGTGATGTCTGTGAGTCATCTTGATGACTCACAGACATCATGCTGATTCCGGCAAGGCACGGCAGGCCGCCGAGACACGCCTGCGTGAGCCAACCCACCGCCAAAGTGGACGACGTCGCGGCTGGGCACCGCACCACGCGCCGCAGGGCAAGAGGTAGACACCGTCTACGGGGGCTGGTAGACAGTGTCTATGGACGCGGACGAGACGGGGCTGCGGGCTCGGTTGGTGGCCGTCGGGGTGGACCTCGTGCTGCGCGAGGGCCAGTCGGCGGTGTCGCTGCGGGAGATAGCCCGGCGCGCCGGGGTCTCGCACGGCGCACCGCGCCGCTACTTCCCCACCCACGTCGACCTGCTCTCCGCCATCGCCCGGGAGGGCTTCGCCGACCTCACCGCCCAGATCGAGCGAACGTTGCGCGACGTCGGTCCGGACCCCCGTACCCGATTGACCGCGCTGGCCCGGACGTACCTGGACTTCGCGGCGGCCCACCGCGGCATGTTCGAGCTGATGTTCCGCCACGACCTGCTGGACAGTGGCCGACTTCGGCTGCGCGAGACGAGCCTGCCGTTGTTCGCCATGCTGGCCGACCTGGTGGCGCAGGCACGCCGGCCCACCGACGCGCCCGCAGCGGTGCTGGCCGGCGCGCTCTGGGCGAACCTGCACGGCATCGCCCAACTCTGGGCCTGGGGCAGCCTGCCGCTGGCCACCGGCGCCACCGACGACGATGCCCTGCTGCACGCCGCGTTGGACGCGCACCTCGGCCCGACGCCCGCCTGAAAACCAACCCGGAGGACACGTGCCCCTGCTGTACGACGTCACCAAGCTGACCGTCGGCACCGTGCTGCGGTTTGGCTGGCAGCCCCGGGTGGAAGGGCTGGAGCACCTGCCCCGAGACGGCGGCGCGATCCTCGCCGGCAACCACCTGTCCGTCGCCGACGAGTTGTTCCTCGTCTGCTCGGCGCCCCGACACGTCACCTTCTGGGCGAAGGTCGAGTACTTCAACGGCCGGGGTCCGGGCGGCTGGCTCAACCGGCGGATCGTCGCCGGCATGGGCGCCATCCCGGTCGACCGCGCCGACGGCCGGGCCGCCCTGCGCGCCCTCGACGCCGCCGTCCCGGTACTCCGCTCCGGCGGCCTGGTCGCCGTCTACCCGGAGGGCACCCGCTCCCCGGACGGGCGGCTCTACCGGGGCCGGGTCGGGATGACCCGGCTGGCCCGCGACGCCGGGGTGCCGATCATTCCGGTCGGCGTGCTCGGCACCGCCGAGGTGCTGCCGGTCGACGCGCGGCTGCCCCGTCGCCACCCGATCACCCTGCGGTTCGGCCCGCCGATCCCGGTCGCCGAGCGGATCAACGGGCCGCGGGACATCCGGACGGTCACCGACGAGGTGATGGCGGCGATCCAGCGGCTCACCGGCCAGGAGTACGTGCCGCACTACGCGCCCGCCCGGGAGAGCTGAACCCGGGCGGCGATCAGCCGGCGAGCAGTGCCGCCATGCGGTCCGCCTGCGTCTCCCAGCGCCACTCCCGTTCCACCCAGGCCCGGCCGGCCGCGCCCAGCTGACGGGCCAGGTCCCGGTCGGCGAGCAGCCGGGCGACCCGGTCGGCGAGCTGGGCGATGTCCCGGCCGCCCACGACGTAGCCGGTCTCCCCCTCCCGGACGGCGTCCGGCGCTCCCCCGGAGTCACCGGCCACCACCGGCAGGCCGGTCGCGGATGCCTCCAGGTAGACGATGCCCAGCCCTTCGACGTCGAGACCACGGTTGCGGGTGCGGCACGGCATCGCGTAGACGTCACCGGCCGCGTAGTGCGCCGGCAACTCGACCGACGGCACAGTGCCGGTGAACACCACATCCCGTTCCACACCGGCCTGGCGGGCCAGCTTCTCCAGGGTCGCCCGGTACGGCCCGCCACCGACGATCAGCAGCGCCGCCTCGGGCACCCGGCGGCGGATCTCCGGCAGGGCCCGGATCAGGGTGTCCTGACCCTTGCGCGGCACCAGCCGGGACACACAGACGACCACCGGCCGGTCGGTCAAACCGAGCCGGGCCCGGACCTGTTCACCGTCCACGCTCGGGTGGTAGGTGTCCACGTCGACCCCGGGCGCGAGGCGGCGCAGCTCGGTCACCCCGTCCAGCACCCGGGCCAACCGGCTGCGGGTGTACTCGCCCAGATAGGTGGTCACGTCCACACCCCGACCGATGCGCCGCAGCGCCGGCCGGGCGGCCGGCACGGCCGCCCAACCGACCTCGTGGCCATGGGTCTGCGCCACCACCCGACGGATGCCGGCCCGCCGCCGCAGGCCGGCCGCGAGCAGGCCCAACGGGGCCGCCGCGCCGAACCACACCGTGTCGCAGTCGTACGCGCGAGCCAAACGGGCCGCCCTGCGGGCGATCAACGGGGTGGGCAACAACACCCGGGTGCGCTCCCGGATCACCTCGTACGGCTGGTCGGCGTCGAACTTCGCCGCCCCGCGCCAGCTCGACGCGTAGACGACCACCGAGCCGGCCGGTTGACGGACCGCGAGGTGGTGCACGAACGACTGGATCCCACCCGGGCGGGGCGGAAAGTCATTGGTGATCAGCAGGGTGCGGTTCATCGACCGGCCTCCCGGGCGTACGCGCGGGCGGCGGCAATCCGCTCCACTGTGGACGGGTGTGAGGCCGAGTAGAGGTATTCCCAGCGGGGCGGGTCGGGGTCACCGAGGTTGACCGAGCCCAACCGGCGCTGCATCGACTCGAAGGACTCCGGGTCGTCGGTGAGCGCGAGCGCGTGCGCATCGGCCCGCGCCTCCACCCGTCGGGACATCAGCGCCTGCACCGGAGCGGCGACCAGCCCGGCCACCGTGACCAGGGCGATCAGCAGCGGGAACGCGCGCGGTTGGGCCACCGAGTCGACACCGGCCAGCCGTAGCAGTGGCCCCCACGAGCCGAGCAGGTAGAGCGCCACCACGGCGGCCGCGGCACCCAGCGCCCCGGTCAGCGTGCCGGCCGCCACGTCGGAATCCTTCGCGTGCCCCAACTCGTGCGCCACGACGGCGGTCACCTCGGCCGGGTTCGCCTCGCGCAGCAGCGTGTCGTAGACGACCACCCGTCGGGTCGGCCCGAGACCGGAGACGTACGCGTTGACCGCCCTGGTGCGCCGGGAGGCATCGGCGACCAGCACGTCACGCACCGGCACCCCGTCGCGGGCGGCCATGCTCATCAGCTCGGTGCGCAACGGACCCTGCTCCATCGGGGTGAACCGGTTGAACACCGGCTCCACCAGCACCGGCAGCACGAACGACAGCAGCACCACGAGCACGGCGGCGCCGGCCGCACCGAACGCCCACCACCAGCGTGGCGCGAGCCGGATGACCGCGTAGAAGCCGAACAGCGCCACCGCGCCGATCACCGCGCTGACGGCGTACGACTTGAGCAGGTCGACAGCCCAGCCGCTCCAGCCGTTGGTGCTCAACCCGTAGCGGGTGAGCACGCTCTGCCGCCAGGCGGCGAACGGGAGCGTCACCAGGTCGGCGACGAGCACCACCGCCAGCCCGCCGAGCACGGCCTGCGCTGCCCAGTGCCCACCGAAGGGCCGGCCGACCAGCTCGACCAGGCGACTGCCCAGCGGGGTCAACCCGAGCGCGAGGGCGATCAGCAGCCCGACGGCGAGCGCGGCGTAGCCACCGGGACGCAGCGCGGCTCGGAACTCCCGCCCCTTGGCCACCTGCTCGGCCGGCAGGTCGCCCAGCGCGGCGAGCTGGTCGGCCCGGGGTGCCGGCGGGCGGTGCCACGGGATGAGCAACGCGGCCAGCACGACCAGCACGAGGGCCAGCCCGGCCAGGGTCAGCAGCGCCCAACCCCGCGGCGTCACCGCGTCACCGCCCGGCGGGCCGGATCGCCGCCACCGCACGCAGCGCCACCGGATGCAGCGCCACCGGACGCAGCGCCACCGACGAGCCCGCCGTCGTCCCGCCGTACCTCGCTCATCGCGCCGCTCCTCCCGCCGTGACCGCTCATCCTATGGCCCGCGAGAAGCCTCCTTCCGGGCGCGGTGTAAGGCTCAGGCGACCCGGCGGGCGGGGCGGCGGGGAGCGACCTCCGGGCGCGCGGGCGCAGCCAGCACCTCCACGTCGAAGCCGGACCGGGCGAGCACCTCGATGGCCTCGACCTCGGCGGCGACCAACCCGGCCGCCGGGGACGTCTCGTCGAACAGGGCGGTCAGCGGGCAGCCGGAACAGCCGTCGGCCCGCTTCGCGCACCCGTCGCAGTCGATGAGCATCACGCCTCCTGATCGGCTCGCGGCGCACGGGCGACTCCTTTTGTCGCCGACCGGGCACCGTCGGTGACATCGACACTAGCCACCGGGTACGACAGCAACCCGATCCGACCGCCTGTTTCAGGGCTAGATCCACTCCAGATCAGCGATATCGGGGTATCCCACCCGACCGGGAGGAACTCATGCCGACCGAGCGAAGGAGAGGCATCGTTTGGCCGACCGACCACCCGGGCACTGGGCGACCGTGGCCGATCTCGATGCTTCGTCAGTCGTGGAGTTCCGGTACTCCCCGCGCCGACATCGCCTCGCCATGGTTCTCGCCGTGCTGGTCGGCGCGGCTCTCCTCACCTTCTACACGGTGGTGTTCGACGAGGCGTGGTGGAAGGTGCTGCTGCGCTTCGGCATGATCGGCGGCTGCGTCGCGCTGACCACCAACTGGCAGCTGCGCCATCAGCCTCGCCTGCCGCTGCGGTTGACCGACGAAACGCTGCACCTGAGCGGACCGAAGGGGACCACACTCAGCATCGACTGGGTCAACGTCGCCAGCGCCCAGGTGCGGGGACGCCTGGATCCGCGGCTGGTGGTCGTGACCCTCGACCCGCAGCAGACTCGTCCGCCCATGCGAGCCGGACAGTGGTCGACTCCCGGACGCGGCCCCTACGAGCTGGTCGTCCGGCTCACCTGGATGGAGCCGCGCACCGACGCACTGCGTCGCGAGCTGACCCGGCGACTACCGGCCACCGGACAGCGGCCCGAGCGGCAGTGAGGGCCAGGTGGCCACGCAGCGGTGCGGCAGCAGGACGTGTCCCCTCAGGAGCGGGCGAGCCGCCGCAGCAGCGAGTCCGCGCCCAGCGGGTACGCGCCGTGGCGGCGTACCCCGTCGGCGACCTCGCGGTCCGACGAGACCACGACCACCGGCCGGCCCGCCGGCTCGGCACGGACCAGTCGCCGGATCAGCTCGTCGGCGGTCTCACCCTTGCGGGAGAAGAGCACCCGTACGCCGCGCGGCGCGGGCGGCAGCCCGTGCATCCGCTCGGCGCCGTCGAAGACCACAGTGACCTCGTCGCCGGTCTGCGCGGCGATCCCGCCCAGCCCGGTGATCAGGCGTTTGCGCTGCTGCTCCAGGGACATCTCGCCGAAGCCACGCTTGGTGACGTTGTAGCCGTCCACCACCAGGTGCGCCCGGGGCAGGGCGAGCAACTGGTCGAGCCGGGCCGGGTCGTCGGTGTCGCGGGCGCGGGCGGCGGGGCCGGCCGGGGCGGTGCCCGGCTGCTCGGCGAACGCGTCGGCGACGAAGTCGGCCGGGAGTTTGTCCACCGGGTCGAGCGCCAGCTCCCGGCGCAGCCCGACGGCGGCCTGGCCGATGGTCTCCAGGAGCAGCCAGAGCCGGGCGTCGTCGACCGAGCGCGCCTCCTTGGCGCTGGCGCGGGCCACCCCGGCGGAGGCCTCGGCCTCGGCCAGCCGGGCCCGGGCGCGACGGAGTTCGGCGTCCACGTCGGCGCTGGCGCGGGCCGCCCGGCCGCGCTCGGTGGCCAACAGCTCGGTGGCCTTGCGCTCGCGGGCCTGGGTCTCGCGCAGGGTGCGGGCCACCTGTCGGGACTCCTCGCGGAGCTGACCCAGCTCCTCCCGGACGCGGGCCAACTCGTCGCGCAGCTTCTCGGCCTCGACCCGGGCCACCGCGCGGTCGTGCTCGGCCCGGGTTGCCCGCTGCTCGGCCTCGCGGACCAACTCGGCGACGACGGCGCTGTCCGCCTCGGCGCGCACTGCCGCGCCGCTGGCGTCGATCAGCTCCCGCCAGCCACGGGGCCGGGCCAGGTAGGCCAGCGCGGCCACCTCGACCGGGTCGGCGGCGGCCGGCGCGGTGCCCTCGACCACCGCCGCACCGAGGTCACCGGCGTCGGCCAGGACCCGCGCGGTGACCCGCTGCCGGAACAGCGGGTCGGCGGTGAGCTGGGCGGCGATGACGGGCGCGCCGAGCCGGGCGCGTCGGTTGGGGGCGAACTTGGCAACCCGGCGCAAGGGCACCGGGACCTCGTCGGTGGGGAGGGTGGGCAGCACCGCGGCGGTCAGCGTCACGATCCGCTGCCGGACCGGCTCGGGCAGGGTCGGCTCCGGCTCGGCGGCGGGGCCGTCGACCATTGTCGGATCCGATGCGTCCAATGTGCCGTTGACTACGTTGTCGTCCGGGTTGCCCACAGCACCGTCGAGCGCGACCGGATCCTCCTGCGGGAGGTGGTCGTCGTACGGCTCGGTGAGGGGCATGTGGCAAGTCTCCCACCGCGACCGGGCCCACCGCCCGGTGAGTGAGCCGATCTCTCATCCTAGCCCCATGGTGACTGATGGGACGGCTGCGACGGGAGTGTCGGACCGGGGCGCTAGCGTGCCGCCGATGGCACAGGCGGAGTACGTCCAGGAGTCACTGGCCGGTCTCGACCCGGCGGTGGGCGGGGTGGACCCGGCGCTGCCGCTCTACGCGACGACCTTCGTGGTGGTCGACCTGGAAACCACCGGCGGCGCGCCGGACGGCGGCGGCATCACCGAGATCGGCGCGGTCAAGGTGCGCGGTGGCGAGCAGTTGGGGGTGCTGGCGACCCTGGTCAACCCGGGCCAGCCGATTCCGCCGTTCATCACGGTGCTGACCGGCATCACCCAGGCCATGCTGGTGCCGGCGCCACCGATCGAGCAGGTGCTGCCGAGCTTCCTGGAGTTCATCGACGACGCGGTGCTGGTGGCCCACAACGCCCCGTACGACGTGGGCTTCCTCAAGGCCGCCTGCGCGAAGCACGGTTACCGCTGGCCCAACCCCCGGGTCCTGGACACCGCAGCACTCGCCCGCCGGGTGCTGACCCGCGACGAGGTGCCCAACCGCAAGCTCGGCACCCTGGCCGCCTACTTCCGCACCGCCACCCAGCCCACCCACCGGGCGTTGGACGACGCGAAGGCCACCGTCGACGTGCTGCACGGGCTGATCGGCCGGCTCGGCGGGCACCGGGTGGACACGATCGGCGACGCCATCGAGTTCGCCCGCGCGGTCACCCCGACCCAGCGCCGCAAGCGGCACCTGGCCGAAGGGTTGCCCAAGGTTCCCGGGGTCTACATCTTCCGGGCCGCCGACGACCGGCCGCTCTACGTGGGCACCTCCGTCGACATCGCCACCCGGGTGCGCAGCTACTTCACCGCCGGCGAGAAGCGCGCCCGAATCTCGGAGATGCTGGGCGCGGCCGAACGGGTCGAGGCGGTGGAGTGCGCCCACTCGTTGGAGGCGGAGGTCCGTGAGCTGCGGTTGATCGCCGCGCACGCCCCGCCGTACAACCGCCGGTCCAAATACCCGGAACGGATGGTCTGGCTCAAGCTGACCGACGGTCCGTACCCTCGATTGTCGATCGTCCGCGACCTCTCCCCCACCGACACCGCGTACCTCGGGCCGTTCACCTCCCGACGAGCCGCCGAGCTGGCCGCCGCCGGTTTCCACGACGCGGTGCCACTGCGCCAGTGCACGCACCGGCTCTCGCTGCGCACCGTCACGCCGGCCTGCGCGCTGGCCGAGCTGGGTCGCTGCCCGGCGCCCTGCGAACACAAGATCACCCCCGAGGAGTACGACGACAGCGCCGCCGCGCCCTTCCGCACCGCGACGGCCAGCGACCCTCAGCCGGTGGTGGACGCGCTGCTCGCGCGGATCGACGTGCTCTCGGCCGACCAGCGCTACGAGGA
Source organism: Micromonospora sp. DT15 (assembly GCF_049841475.1). Taxonomy (NCBI): domain Bacteria; kingdom Bacillati; phylum Actinomycetota; class Actinomycetes; order Micromonosporales; family Micromonosporaceae; genus Micromonospora; species Micromonospora sp. DT15. Next base: position 192,274 of record NZ_JBNCKJ010000004.1, on the reverse strand, counting down.
GGCCGCCGTTGTGCGGTCCCGGCTGGCCGCGGTGCTGCGCGCCACGGTGCGGATGCAGCGGCTGGCCGCGCTGACCGGGATCGTCGAGTTGGCCGCGGCCCGACCGGCCGCCCGGGGCGGCTGGGAGTTGGCGTTGGTCCGGCACGGCCGACTGGCCGGTGCGGGGGTGTCCCCGCCGGGCGTGCACCCGCGTCCCACGTTGACCACGATCCGGGCCACCGCCGAGACGGTGTCCGGCGGGCACGGTCCGGTGCCGGCGGCGACCGCCGAAGAGTCCGAGCGCATCCTGTCCTGGTTGGAGCGACCGGAGACCCGACTCGTCGAGATGTCCTCCGGTTGGTCCTCCCCGGCGAGTGGCGCGGCCCGGTTCCGTGACCTGCTGGCGAAGGCCGAGGGCGGCGCGTCCCACCAACTCTCGACCGAACGCTCATGACCAACTGACCGATCGGACTACGTCGACTCGCTTAGGCTGTTAGAGAAGTGCAGTCCTGCCCGATTCGTGGGCCTGCTCCCCCGCCGGGATCCGGCGGTGTGGAGCCGGGGTGAGGAGGTGTCCCTCGTGGACGTCGACGCCGGACACGGCGCCGCCCTGGGGGGCGCCCTGCCGACACAACCGGGTGAGCTGCCGCTCGCCCGCCGGCTGCGGTCGCTGCTCAGCTGGCCGACCACCGACTCGGACCCGGTCACCCAACTGGTCCGCACCCACCGGGGCATCCACGCCGGCACCGACCCCGCGGTGCTGCGCCGTGCCTACACGATCGCGGAAAACATGCACCGCGGGCAGTTCCGCAAGAGCGGGGAACCGTACATCACCCACCCCCTCGCGGTGGCGCAGATCTGCGCCGAGCTGGGGATGGACACCACCACCCTGGTCGCGGCGCTGCTGCACGACACCGTGGAGGACACCCGCTACACCCTCCAGGCGCTCTCCGAGGACTTCGGCGGCGAGGTGGCCCACCTGGTCGACGGGGTGACCAAGTTCGACAAGGCGTTCTACGGCAAGGCCGCCGAGGCGGAGACGGTCCGCAAGATGATCGTCGCGGCCGCCAAGGACGTCCGGGTGCTGATCATCAAACTGGCCGACCGGCTGCACAACATGCGGACGCTCGGGGTGCGCTCCGCGTCGTCGCGGGAACGGATCGCCCGCAAGACCCAGGAGGTGCTCGTCCCGCTCTGTGACCGGCTGGGCATCCAGACCCTCAAACGCGAGCTGGACGACGTGGTGCTGCTGCACCTCGAGCCCGACGAGCACGCCCGGCTGGCCCGGCACGTGCACGATCGGCCGGGTTGGGATTCGTACCTCGACTCGGTGGTCACCCGGGCCCGGGTGGCGCTGCGCCGCAGCCGGGTCGACGCCGAGGTGAGCCCCCGTCCCCGGCACCTCTACTCGATCTGGAAGGACACCATCGCCGGCGGCCACACCGCCCCGTACGACCTGCCCCGCATCGTGGTGGTGGTCGACGGCCCGGCCACCGACTGTTACGCCGCGCTGGGCGCGATCCACGGCACCTGGCGACCGGTACCCGGCCGCTTCAAGGACTTCATCGCCTCGCCGAAGAACAACCTCTACCGTTCGCTGCACACCAGCGTCTGCGGCCCCCAGGACCGCACCGTGGAGGTGCTGATCCGCACCGAGGAGATGCACCGCTCGGCCGAGTACGGCATCGCCGCCGACTTCCGTTTCCCCAGCTCCGGCAGCAGCACCGCAGCGGCCCGTGCCGAGCAGCTGGACTGGCTGCGCCGGGTGCTCGACTGGGAGCCGGACGCCGCCGACCCGGCACAGTTCTACGAGTCGCTGCGCTGCGACCTGGCCGAGGGGCAGATCCAGGTCTTCGCCGACGGGCGGCAGGTCGTGCTGCCGGCCGGTGCCACGCCTGTCGACCTCGCGTACGAGCTGGGCAACGACCGGGGCGACCACTGCCTGGCCGCACGCATCAACGGTCGGCTGGCCCCGCTCAGTTCGGAGCTGGACGAGGGCGACGTGGTGGAGATCTTCACCGAGAACGACGGCGACAACGGCTTCGAGGCCGGTGTGGCGCCGCGCGGTCCCCGGCGGGAGTGGCTGACCTTCGTCAAGTCGCCGCACGCGCAGATGCAGATCAACAGATGGTTCGCCGAGCACACCGAGCCGGGCATCACGATCAGCGACAAGGTGCGGCTCGGTCGGGCCACCATCGGGCTCGCCCTGCGCCAGCACAACCGGGGCCTCGCCAGTGACCTGCCGTTACTGCGCCTCTCCGAGGAGTTGGGCTACCCCGACCTGGAAACCCTGTTGGTCGCGGTCTTCGACCGGGTGATCGAACCGGACACCGTGGTCCGCCAGCTCATCGACCTGGTCGACCATCGACAGTGACCCGGCCGGCCCCAGCGCGTACGAAGGACATTCGTGACCACTAGCCTGGGGTCATGATCCCCCGCTCCCGCGCCACCGCTCGGGCCCTCTTCTACCAGGCCTTCTACCGGCTGCCGCTGCCGGTGCGTCGGCGCCTGGTCCGGTTGGCGGTGCCCAAGTACATCGTCGGCGCGGTGACCCTGGTCCGGGACACGGAGGCGACGGGCGCGGGTCGGTTGCTCATGCTCCGCCAGCCTCCCGGCAAGGGTTGGTCACTCCCCGCCGGCCTGCTCAACCGGGGTGAGGCCCCGGTGGTGGGCGCGGCCCGTGAGCTGTTCGAGGAGTCCGGCGTCCGGCTTCCACCGTCCCGGCTGCGCCCGGCGGTGCCGAACGCGATAGTGCACGCCAAGGGCTGGGTGGACATGGTCTTCGAGGCCGACGTGCCGGCGTCCAGCACCCAGCTGACCGTCGACGGCGGGGAGGTCTTCGAGGCCGCCTGGCACCCCCTGGACGACCTGCCCAAGCTGACCTGGCCGACGGCCCGGCTGCTCGCCTACTACGACATCGGGCCACTCGCCGGGCAGTTCCCGCCGCCGGTGCCCGACGAGACCCCGTGACCGGCGCGGTCGGTGTGCCGGCCGAGCTGTGCGCGGTGGTGCTGGCCGCCGGCGAGGGCACGCGGCTGCGCCCGCTCACCGAACGGCTGCCCAAGGCGCTCTGCCCGGTGGGCAACGTGCCCCTGCTGGATCGGGCGTTGGCGCGGCTGGCCGGCCTGGGCCTGACCGGTCCCGACCGGGTCGCTGTGAACGCCTGCTACCTCGGCGACCAGGTGGTGGCGCACGTCGGCGACCGCGCACACCTGTCGGTGGAGCCGGGCGACCCGCTGGGCACCGCCGGCGGGGTGGCCAACCTGCGGGACTGGATCGACGGGCGTCCGGTGCTGGTCGGCAACGCCGACGCGTACCTCGCCGACCCGGCTGCTCCCCCGGGCCCGGACGTGGCCGCCCTGCTCGACGGCTGGGACGGGCACACCGTACGCCTGCTCGGCCAGCCCGCCGCGGACCCGGCGGCGCCGGGCACCTTCGCCGGGCACTGCTTCACCGGCTTCTCGCTGCTGCCCTGGCGGCTGGTCCGGGACCTGCCGGTCGTCTTCTCGGACCTGGTTCGCGCCGTGTGGCGTCCGGCCGAGGCCGCGGGCGCCCTGACCGTGGTGTCCTACCCGGGCACCTTCTTCGACACCGGCACCCCGGCCGACTATTTGGCGGCCAACCTGCACGCCGCGGCCGGCGGCGTTCTCGTCGAGGAGTCCGCGACGGTGACCGGCCACTGCGTGGAGTCGGTCGTCGGCGCGGGAGCGCGGGTGGACGGTGACGTGTCCCGCACCGTGGTGTGGCCGGGCGCGACAGTGCGGGCCGGCGAGCGGCTGCGAAACGTGATCCGGGCCGGCAGCGACCTGACCGTGCCCTGCCCCGCCCAAGGCTGAGCACCGACGGCTCCCGCCTCCCGTCCCGGACCGGAACATGCTCCCGCCTCCGGTCCCGGACCGGAACATCTAGCATGGGCGACGACGCCGACGAACGGAGAAATGCCCCGTGATCACCGCGATCGTGCTGATCGACTGCGCCACCGACGCGATCCCCGAGGTGGCGGAGAACCTGGCCAACCTTCCCGGTGTCAGCGAGGTCTACTCGGTGGCCGGGCACGTCGACCTCATCGCCATCGTCCGGGTCCGCGAGTTCGACCAGATCGCCCAGGTCATCGCGGGCAGCATCTCCAAGGTCCCGGGGGTGCTCAACACCGAGTCCCACATCGCCTTCCGGGCGTACTCCCAGCACGACCTGGAGGAGACGTTCGCGATCGGTCTGGCCAGCGCCGACTGACCCGCTCGCCGTTTTGGGGCCGGTGCCGCCCGCAGGGCGGCGCGTGGCGCGCACAGGGCGGCCGGCCCACCGCGAGGGTGGGCCGGCCGTCTGCTTGTGGCTACGTCAGCTCTCGCTGGGAGCCGGTACCTCGGTGCTGCCACCGCCCGGAGCCGGCGACTCGGTGCCGGTGCCACCCGGAGCCGGCGACTCGGTGACAGTGCCACCCGGAGCCGGCGACTCGGTGCCGGTGCCGCCCGGGCTGGGCGTGCCGCTGGCGCTGGTCTGCGGAACCGGGATGCCCAGCTTGTTCGCGAGCGCCACCAACTCGTCGTAGTGCGTCTGGAGCGTCGGAAGCGCCGTCTGCGCCAACTGGACCACCGACTGCTCGGAGCCCTGCGAGATCTCCGTCTGGGTGGCCTGGATGGCCTGGACGTGACCGGCCAGCTCACTGGTCACCCAGAGCCGGTCGAACTCCGCGCCGCTGGCGTTGTTCAGCTTGTCGATGACCGCCTGCTGATCGGCGCTGGGCTCGTTCGGCAGTTCCACCCCGAGCTGCGACGCGGTCTGCTGCACCGTCTGGTCGAGCTGGGTGTGGTCGGTCTTCAGCATCGCGCCCAGGTCCTTGACCCCCTGGTCGTGACCCTTCTGCTGAGCCAGGTCACCAGCGGTGATCTCGAACAGGTTGACCTGGTGTACCGCCTGCAGGTACTGGGTGTCCTGCGTTGACGGCTGTGCCGCGGCCTGCGCGGCCGCGGCCGGCGCGACACCGACAAGTACCAGCGCGGCCAACAGGCCGAGGCGTTTGATACCCAACATGCTTCCCCCCCTTGAGACGTTGGACCGCACGCATACCCGGCTCACCGGGGTTATTCCTGCGATCGCCCGTCGCGCGGCGTCGACCGGTCCCGTCAGAGCCGTCCGACTCCTGGCCGGATGGGTCGGGAGGTGTGGATACGAAGGGGCGCCCGCCGGAATCCGGCGGGCGCCCCTTAACGGTGTGACTGGGCGGTCAGCGGCGGCTCTCGCCGCTGCCGATCTCCTCGCGCTCGGGTCGGGCCTCGACCGGCGGGTGCCCCGGCGAGACCGGTGCCTCGACCGGCTTCTCGATCGGGTAGAAGAAGCCCCGGATGGCCGGGCCGAGGGCCCCCAGCCGGTTCATCTTCTTGGGTACGACCCAGCCGACGTAGTCGAGTTGGCCGTGACCGTCCGCGTGCCCGTTGGACGCGCTGAGCGGCTGGTGCACCTCGACGAACCGGCCGTCCGGCAGGCGCCGGATGATGCCGGTCTCCACGCCGTGCGCGAGCACCTCCCGGTCGTGCTGCTGGAGACCCAGGCAGAGCCGGTAGGTGACGTAGTACGCCAGCGGCGGGACCACCAGCAGGCCGATGCGGCCCGCCCAGGTCATCGCGTTCAAGCTGATCTGGAACTTGTCAGCGATCACGTCGTTGGCGCCGGAGAGCGTCAGCACGATGTAGAACGAGACGGCCATGGCACCGACGGCGGTCCGGGCCGGAGCGTCCCGAGGCCGTTGGAGCAGGTTGTGGCTCTTGCGGTCCTTGAGGTGCCGGGCTTCGAGGAACGGGTACATCGTCGACAGGCCCACCAGGATGCCGGGCAGCACGACAGTCGGCCAGAACAGCGGCGGGATGACGTACCCGTCGCCGAGCGGGATGTTGATTTCCCAGGCCGGCATGAGTCGGGTCGACCCGTCGAGGAACATGACGTACCAGTCGGGCTGGCTGGCGGCCGAGACCACCCACGCCTCGTACGGGCCGAACAACCAGATCGGGTTGATCTGGAACAGACCGCCCATCAGCGCGATAACGCCGAAGACGACCATGAAGAAGCCGCCCTGCTTCAGCGCGTACCGCGGGAACATCCGCTCGCCGACCACGTTGTTGTTGGTCCGGCCAGGGCCGGGCCACTGGGTGTGCTTCTGCTTGAAGACCAGACCCAGGTGGACGCTGATCAGCGCGACCAGCAGACCCGGGATGAGCAGCACGTGGGCGATGAAGAACCGGCTGATGATGATCGTGCCGGGGAACTCGCCGCCGAAGATCGACGAGGTGACCCAGGAGCCGACGACCGGGATGGACAGCATGATCGCCGAGGCGATCCGCAGACCGGTGCCGGACAGGCCGTCGTCCGGCAGCGAGTAGCCGCTGAAGCCGGCCAGGAAGCCCACCCAGAACAGCAGCGAACCGATGATCCAGTTGGTCTCACGCGGCTTGCGGAAGGCGCCGGTGAAGAAGACCCGCAGCATGTGCACGACGATCGCGGCCATGAACAGCAGCGCCGACCAGTGGTGCATCTGCCGCATCACCAGACCGCCCCGGACATCGAACGAGATGTCCAGGCTGGAGGCGTACGCGGCGGACATCGGGGTGCCCTGCAACGGCGCGTAGCTGCCGTCGTAGACCACCTCGGTCATCGCCGGCTCGAAGAAGAAGGTGAGGAACACACCGGTCAGCAGCAGCACGACGAACGAGAACAGCGCGATCTCGCCGAGCAGGAAGGACCAGTGGTCCGGGAAGACCTTGTTCAGCAGCTTGCGCAGCGGGGTGGCCACCTGGAAACGGTCGTCCACTCCCACCGCTGCCTTGCCCGGCGTCGCCGCAAGGTCAAACTTTCGACGCTTCATGGCCGCTCCCAGAAATCAGGCCCGACGGTCTCGGTGAAGTCGGACTTCGCCACGAAGAAGCCCTCGGAGTCCACCTCGATCGGCAGCTGCGGCAGCCGCCGGCTGGCGGGGCCGAAGACTGGCCGGGCGTTGTCGGTGATCAGGAACTGGGACTGGTGGCACGGGCAGAGCAGCCGGTTGGTCTGCTGCTCGTACAGGCTGGCCGGGCATCCCGCGTGCGTGCAGATCTTGGAGAACGCCGCGTAGTTGCCCCACATGTAGTCACCATGACCAACCTTCTCGTTGGCCCGGCGCGACTCCTGCGCGTCCGAGTCGCGGAGGTGGATCAGCAGCGTCGGCGAGTCGGCGTGCTTGTTGCTCACGCCGTGGTCGATGCCGGGGAAGACGGTCAGCTGCCCACCGGTGCTGATGTCCGCCGGGCGGATCGGCCGGCCGTCCTCGCGGACCAGGCGGATCCGCTGGCCGCCCTCGGGCGTGGCGAACCCGGTGGTGAACATCTGGTTGTTCTTGTGCGGCTGCGAGATCAGGCCGCCGACCAGCGGCGCCGCGGCGACCGCGGCGACCGGCGCGAGGCCGGCCAGCAGCGAGATGCCGAGCAGGGGGCGACGCTTCACGCCCAGCTCGTCCGCCATGTAGAGCATGGTCTGGCCGGTGATGGTGCGGCCTTCGGAGTCCACCTGGCCCTCGTGCCGGTCCTGGATCGAGACCTCCTTGGGCAGCAACTTCTTGCCCCAGGTCAGGATGCCGAAGCCGACAGCGAGCAGGGCTACGCCGAGGGTGAAGCCGAGCAGGGGGGTGTAGAACTTGTCGCCGCCCCGGCCCGCCTCGTACTGCCACGGCCACCAGATGTAGATGGCCAGGAAGGCGGTCGCGGCCAGGCCGGTGATCAGGAAGAAGCCGGCGACCACCCGGGTCAGCCGACGCTCCGCCTTGGTGCCCGGCAGCACCTGCGGCTCGTAGTGGACGATCTCGATGTCGTCCCGACGAGCGCCCTCACGAACGATGTCGAACCGGGTGAGCCTGGGGTCGTTCACGTCGAGCGGCTCCGGGCCCTGTGAGGCCTGGTGCTCGGGGTGGGTGCTCATGCCGTCACCTCGCTACGGGTGGCGCCGAGCGGCACCACAGCACTGAATCGGATGGCCTGCTCGATCACGACTTACCCGCGATCCACAGGCTGGCGAAGACGAGCGCGACGATGCCGATCAGGAAGATCGCCAAACCCTCGGTGGACGGGCCGTACCGTCCGAGGTTGAACCCACCCGGGTCCTGGTCGTGCTTCAGCGTCTCCTGGATGTAGGCGATGATGTCGGCCTTCTGCTCCGGCCGGAGCTGGTTGTCGCCGAACACCGGCATGTTCTGCGGGCCGCTCAACATCGCCGCGTAGATCTGGCGGTCGGTCGCGGGGTGCAGGCTCGGGGCGAACTTGCCCGAGGAGAGCGCACCACCGCCGCCACCGAAGGCGTGGCACTGCGAGCAGTTGATCCGGAACAGCTCACCGCCGGCGGCGATGTTGCCGTCCTCGCGGAGGTCGTCGCCCTCGGGCACGACCGGGCCGCCGCCAAGCTCCTGGATGTACTGGGCCAGCTGACGGGTCTGCTCGTCGGTGAAGACCGGGGGCTTGCGGTGCGCCTGGGCCTCCTGGCGGGCCAGCGGCATCCGCCCGGAGCTGACCTGGAACTCGACCGATGCCGCGCCGACGCCGATCAGGCTCGGCCCGCGGCCCTCGACGCCCTGGGCGTTGCGGCCGTGGCAGGTCACGCAGCTCACGTCGAACAGCGCCTTGCCCTCGGCGGCGGCGCCGGTCAGCTGCGGGTTGTCCTGCGCCTGGGCGCCCGGGGCGAAGACGGTGTACGCGCCACCGGCGAGCATCAACGCGGCGATCAGCCGGACCGCGGCGCCCAGCCGGCGGCGGCCCCTGCTGCGCGCGGCGGGCCGCTCGCGCAACCGCGCGAGCAGACCGCGTCGGCGGTCGTTGTCAGAAGTCATGAGCGGTGTCCTTAACCGGTTGGACCTGTCTCAGGGGACGGAGCAGCAGCGCGGAGTGTGACGCGCAAGATCACTGGAGCCAGTAGATCATGGCGTACAGCCCGATCCACACGACGTCGACGAAGTGCCAGTAGTACGACACGACGATCGCCGAGGTCGCCTGCGCCGGAGTGAACCGGCCCATGGTCGTACGGACCATGAAGATGATGAAGGCGATCAGACCTCCGGTCACGTGCAGGCCGTGGAAGCCGGTGGTCAGGTAGAACACCGACCCGTACCCGTCTCCGTTGATCTTGATGCCGTCGGCGACCAGGTGCCGGTACTCGTTCAGCTGGCCGAGGACGAAGATCAGGCCCATCACGAAGGTGACGGTGAACCAGCGCCGCAGCGCGTGCACGTCACCCTTTTCCGCCGCGAAGACGCCGAGCTGGCACGTCACCGAGGACAGCACCAGGATCACCGTGAAGGTGGTCGCGTACGGGATGTTCAGCGCTTCGGTGTGCTTCTCCCATTGCTCCGGCGCAGCCGCGCGGATGGAGAAGTACATCGCGAACAACGCCGCGAAGAACATGAGTTCACTGGAGAGCCACACGATCGTCCCGACGCTGACCATGTTTGGTCGGGTCAGAGAGTGGATCCGGCTCTTGTCAATGGCTGGGGCCGCAGTCACGCCGTCATTATTGCCCCTGACCGGGGCCGCCGATCAGCGGGGTGGCAAACCTGCGCCTTCCGTGGCCCGAGCGTCAGGGTCCGGTTCGCCTGGCCTAGCCTGAAAAGCGTGCTGCACGTCGATCCGATCTTCGCCGCCACCTCGGCCCCGCCGCCGTTCACCGTCGGCGCGGTGCTGACCGAGACCCGGCTGGACAGCTGGCTGGCCCTCGGCCTGGTGCTCGCCGCCGGCCTGTACCTCTACGGGGTGTACCGGCTGCGCCTACGCGGCGACCGCTGGCCGATCACCCGTACCGTGTTCTTCCTCGGCCCCGGCCTGGGTGGCATCGCGCTCGTCACGGTCAGCGGACTGCACGCGTACGACACCGCGCTGCTGTCCGTGCACATGATCCAGCACATGGTGCTGTCCATGGTGGCGCCGATCTTCCTGGCCCTGGGCGCACCGATGACCCTGGCCCTGCGCACCCTGCCGGTCGGGCCGCGCAAGCGCCTGCTCGCGATCGTGCACAGCCGTGTCGCCCGGGTCTACAGCTTCCCGCTGGTGGCGTTCGCCATCTTCGTGGTCAACCCGTTCGTGCTGTACTTCAGTGACCTGTACCGCTACACCCTCGAACACGCCTGGGCGCACGAGCTGGTGCACGCGCACTTCATCATGACCGGCTGCGTGTTCTTCTGGCCGCTGCTCGGCCTCGACCCGCTGCCCGGCCGCTGGCCGTACCCGGCGCGTGCGCTGCTGATGCTGCTCTCCGTGCCGTTCCACACAGTGCTCGGCCTCACCATCATGCAGAGCAGCACGCTCTTCGGCGGCGACTGGTACCCGTCGCTCAACCTCAGTTGGTCCGACCCGTGGCAGGACCAGGTGGTCGCCGGCGGCATCCTCTGGGCCGGTGGCGAATTCGTCAGTGTGACCATGCTCGCGGTACTGGTGGTGCAGTGGGTCAAGCAGTCCGAGCGGGAGGCCCGGCGGGTGGACCGCGAGCTGGACCGCCAGGAGGCCCGCGAACGCGCCGCCGACGCCGCGCCCGCCTGAGCTGCCCGGACGGTACGCCCCGACGCGCGACGTCGGGCGGGATGTCGGCTACGTCACGCCGACCGGTACGATCTGCGGGCAGCTACGAGGTGGGAGTTCCGGCATGACCGATCGTCTTTGCACCGTGTTGCTCTACAGCGACGACCCGCAGGTCCGTGATCGGATGCGGATGGCCGTCGGCACCCGGCCCGCTCCCGGTCTGCAGATCGAGTTCGTCGAGGCGTCGACCTACGCGGAGACCATCCGGCTGGTCGACGACTACGAGATCGACCTGCTGCTGCTCGACGGTGAGGCGAGCCCGGGCGGCGGCATCGGCATCGCCCGGCAGGTCAAGGACGACCGGGACGACGCTCCCCCGACCTGCCTGGTGATCGCCCGCGCCGCGGACCGATGGCTCGCCGCGTACGCCGAGGTCGACGCGACGCTGGTGCACCCGCTCGACCCGGTGACCACCGGCGGCACGGTGGCCGAGCTGCTGCGGACGCACGCACCCGCCTGACGTCCCCCGCTCCTCCGGCACCCCCACGGCGCCGGATCTCGTCGGCGCCGGTTCCAGCCCACCCGCACTTCGCATGCTCGGGAGGCCCGCCATGGGCGATCGGACCTGGCCGCACCTGCTCAACGCGCTGCTGCGCGGTGACGAACTCTCCACCGCCGACACCGCCTGGGCGATGGACGAGATCATGACCGGCTCGGCGAGCGCGGCGCAGATCGCCGCGTTCGCCGTGGCGCTGCGGGCCAAGGGTGAGACGCCCGCCGAGCTGGCCGGCCTGGTGGAGGCGATGCTCGGTCGCGCGGTCCCGGTGGCGCTCCCCGAGGAGCTGCGCCGCACCGCGCTCGACGTGGTGGGCACCGGCGGTGACCTCGCCCACACGGTGAACATCTCCACGATGACGGCGCTGGTGGTCGCCGGCACGGGCGTCCGTGTCGTGAAGCACGGCAACCGGGCTGCCTCCTCCCTGTGCGGCACCGCCGACCTGCTGGAGTTCCTCGGCATCCCGCTGGATCTCGGCCCGGAGCAGGTCGCCCGCTGTGTCGAGGAGGCCGGCATCGGGTTCTGCTTCGCGGCCCGCTTCCACCCCGGGATGCGGCACGCCGGCCCGGTCCGCCGCGAGGTGGGCGTGCCCACCTTCTTCAACTTCCTCGGCCCGCTGACCAACCCGGCCCGCCCCCGGGCCGGCGCGGTCGGCTGTTTCGACCTGCGGATGGCCCCGGTCATGGCCAGCGTGTTCGCGGCCCGCGGCGACTCGGCGATCGTGATGCGCGGCGAGGACGGGCTGGACGAGTTCACCACCGCCGCCCCCACCCGGATCTGGGCGGCCCAGGGCGGCACCGTACGCGAGGTCGTGCTGGACGCGACGGACCTGGGGGTACCCCGGTCCACCCTGGCGGACCTGCGCGGCGGTGACGCCGCGTACAACGCGGGCGTGGCTCGTCGCCTGCTGGCCGGCGAGAAGGGCCCGGTCCGGGACGCGGTGCTGGTCAACGCGGCGGCGGCGCTGGCCACCCAGGGCCCGCTGGACGGCGACCTGACCGAGGCGCTGCGCGCCGGCCTGGCCCGTGCCGCCGAGTCGATCGACTCCGGCGCGGCCGCCGCCACCCTGGACCGCTGGATCGCCACCGCCAACGCCGCCGCCTGACCTCAGCACCACCGGACCCGGCGGCGCCGTCCGCAGGCGGAGTCTTGGGTGTGATCACCTCGGATTCCTTGAATCCGTGGTGTCAGGGCCGCTCCAATGCCCCGACGTCATCGAAGTCGAGTGGATCACGCGCGGATGCCGGCGAGCGGACGACGGTGCGCGGAGATTTGTCGGACCCGTCTGGGAAACTACAGCTGAGTAGTTTTCTGCTGCCGTCGGTGTGTTGCTGTCGCATCCGGGGGCGGTTCGCCTGACGTGAGAGGAGACGCCCGTGTCGCACCGCGATCTCTACTGCGACGTCTGTGAGGGCGTGGCGCCGTTCGAGCCGCCGCCCTGCGTCGACGGCCACGGCACCGACTGTCCCGAGCTGATCTGCACCGGCTGCGGCGCCGCCGTGGTGGTCAGCGCGTTCGCCGTCCCGGTCACCCGGTTGGCCGCCCGCCGCCAGCCCGCCCACCGCCGCGCCGCCTGACCGCAGTCACCGCCCTACCGCTGCACCGCAGCCCACCCCGGGCGGGGTGGCGCATGACCGAAGGCCCGCTCCCCCACTCGGGGAACGGGCCTTCGTCATGCCGGGTCGGTCGCGACGGCGACCGGGTGGGTCAGTGCTCGGCGGTACGCCGGGTGCCGCTGTAGTACTCGAACAGGAGCCCACAGGCGGAGAAGACGACGGCCAGCAGGCCGGCACCAATCAGCCAGTACTGCCAGAACACCAAGCCGAGCGCGGCGATCGCGGCGGCCAGCGCCAGACCGAACGGCCAGTAGCTGCCCGGGCTGAAGAAGCCGACCTCACCAGCGCCGTCGGCGATCTCGGCGTCCGGACGGTCCTCCGGGCGCAGGTCGATGCGGCGGGAGACGAACCAGAAGAAGCCACCGCACATCGAGCAGAGCAGGAACGACAGCAGCAGGGCGACGGTGCCGACCCACTCGATGCCGCCCGACGCACCGTTCGTCCAGGCACCGTAGAGGATGGTGGCGCCGAAGAGGAACCCGGCGATGATCAGGAAGATACGCCACTCGGTCTTCATGCGGCTGCCTCAGCTTCCCGTGCGGGCCGGAACGTCGTCCGGGTTGAAGTTGTCCTGCGTCCGCCGCGTGTCGAACGGCTGCGTGGTCGTCGCGTACGGCTGCTCACCGATCGCCGACAGCGCATCCTGGGTGGACTTGCCGCCCTGCTTGGCCGCGAGGAACTGGTCGTACTTCTCCGGCGAGACCACCCGCAGCTCGAAGTTCATGAACGCGTGGTAGCTGCCGCACAGTTCGGCGCAGCGCCCGACGTAGGCGCCCTCGGCGTCCAGGCTCGAGACCTCGAACACGTTGCGGATCTTGCCCGGCATGACGTCCCGCTTGAAGAGCAGCTCCGGCACCCAGAACGAGTGGATGACGTCGCGGCTGGTCTCCTCGAACCGGATGGACCGGTTGGTCGGCAGCACCAGCACCGGGATGACCTCGCTGGTGCCGAGCGTCGACGCGGTGGTGCGGGCTTCCGTGCCCTGGCCGTCCCGGTAGTTGAACTGCCAGTTCCACTTGAACGCGACGACCTCGACCGTGACGTCCGGGTTCTTCGACAACTTGTCGACGTCGGTCTGCACGATCGCCGTGTAGTAGAAGAGCACGGAGACGATCAGGATCGGCGCGATGGTGTAGAGGAACTCCATCGGCATGTTGTAGCGGGTCTGCACCGGCAGCGCGTTGCCACGCTTGCGGTAGCGCACGACGCACCAGAAGATCAGGCCCCACACGAAGACGCCGACCGCGAGCGCGGCGATGCAGGAGGCGATCCACAGGTCGTACATCCGCTTGGACTCCGGCGAGATGCCGCCCTGCGGCCAGCCGAAGCCGTGGAACGCCTGACCGACGTCACAGCCCGTGAGCAGAACCAGCAACGCCACGCCACCGAGACCGAGCCCGGCCAGGCGACCAGCACCACGCCCCCGGCGTCCACCAACCCCTGGGGAAGCGCTGTGCCGTACGGCCGACGGCCGTACCTCCGAACTCCTTGCGACCACCTGGTCCTGCCTCCCTAGCGCGCCGCGGTGCGTCTTTCCTCAGCACCCGCGGCAAAGGCGTCACCGACGGTCGCAGATTACTCGACCATGACGGACTCGGCCGTGGTGGGGTCACTGTCCGACCCCCATCGGGGGGATCCTAGGCATACCGCCGCGATAGCGTCTTGGTCTGTGAGCGCGAGGAGTGAGCCGGGGTCGCGAGCCCCGCAGCCGCGAACGAAGGCAGGTCTGTGAGCGCATCCCCGGTCTACCTGGACGCGGCGACCGCCGCGCCGATGCATCCGGTCGCGCGGCAGGCTCTGCTGGCCGCGCTCGCCGACGGCTGGGCCGATCCGAGCAAGCTGTATTCGCAGTCCCGCCGGGCCCGGCAACTGCTCGACGCCGCCCGCGAGGCCACCGCGGTGACGCTCGGCGTCCGCGCCGATGAGGTCTCCTTCACCCCCAGTGGTACGACCGCGGCCCACGGCGCCGTCCTCGGCGGCCTGGCGGGGCGACGCCGGGTCGGGTCGACGCTGGTGCACTCGGCGATCGAGCACTCGGCGGTGCTGCACGCTGCGGAACGGCACGTCGGCGCTGGCGGGACGGCCGCCGCGGTGCCGGTCGACCGGTTGGGCCGGCTGGACCTGACCGCGTGGTCGACCGCCGTTCGGGCCCCAGGGGTCGCGCTGGCCGCGTTGATCAGTGCCAGTCACGAGGTGGGGACGGTGCAGCCGGTCGCCGAGGCGGCTGCGGCCTGCGCCGACGTGGGTGTGCCGCTGTACGTGGACGCGGCACAGTCGGTGGGCCGGGTGCCTCTGCCGGCCGGCTGGTCGGTGCTGACGGCGAGCGCCCACAAGTGGGGTGGGCCGCCCGGCGTGGGGGTGCTGGCGGTCCGCAAGGGCACTCGCTGGGAGTCACCCTGGCCGGCCGACGAGCGGGAGAGCGGCCGTACCCCAGGGGTGGTGAATCTGCCGGCGGTCGTGGCGGCGGCGGCGAGCCTGCGGGCGGCGGCGGCCGACGCGGCGGCCGAGGCGACCCGGTTGACCGCCCTGGTGGACCGGGTCCGGGAACGGGTCGCGGCGGAGGTGCCCGACGTGGAGGTGGTCGGCGATCCGGTGCTCCGGCTCCCGCACCTGGTCACCTTCTCCTGCCTGTACGTGGACGGGGAGGCGTTGCTGCACGCCCTGGACCGGCGGGGCTTCGCCGTGTCGTCCGGTTCGTCCTGCACGTCGTCCACGTTGCGTCCGTCGCACGTGTTGGAGGCGATGGGGGTGCTCTCGCATGGCAACGTGCGGGTCAGCCTGCACCGGGAGACGACCGACGCGGACGTGGAGCGGTTCCTGACCGAGCTGCCGGGGATCGTCGCCGGGCTGCGCGCCGAGGCCGGGGTGGTGGGGCTGTGACGACGCCCGACGAGGTGATCGACTGCCGGGGGCAACGCTGCCCGCTGCCGGTGATCGCTGCGGCCCGACGGATGCCCGAGGTCCCGGTCGGCACTGTGGTCCGGGTGCTGGCCGACGACCCGGCAGCGGCGGTCGACATACCCGCTTGGTGCCGGATGCGCGGCCAGGAGTTCCTCGACTCGGTCACCGGCCCGGACGGCCCCGCCTACGACATCCGCCGAACCCTGTAACCCACGCTTCCGCCGCGCCCCTACCCCGCACCCCCGCACCCCCGCACCCCCGCACCCCCGCACCCCCGCACCCCCGCACCCCCGCACCCCCGCACCCCCGCGTCGATCATGGAGTTGTGGTGGTGGACAAAAGCTACATAAGACGACTATCCAGCCACCACAACTCCATGATCGACGCGGGCGGAGGCGGGGCGGCGCGGGCCGAGCTCCGTCCCCACACCCCCGCCCTACCTCACCCTCGCGATCTTGCAGTTTCTGCGGGGACAAACGTGCGCAGAAGCCGCGAAACGGCGACAGAAACTGCAAGATCGCGGGGCCAAGGCCGAGGGGCGAGGGGCGGGGCGGGGCGGGGCGGGGGGCGAGGGCTGGGCGGCTACGCCGGGAGGAGGTGGGGGCGGACCTCTTCTGCCGCGGCGTCACCGTAGGACTCGGCGAGGCGCTTGACGAACAGGTCGCGGCGGACGTCGTACTCCTGGGTGCCGACGGTCTCCAGGACCAGCGTGGCCAGCAGCGAGCCGACCTGGGCGGCGCGTTCCAGGCCCAGGCCCCAGGAGAGCGCCGTGAAGAAGCCGGCCCGGAAGCCGTCGCCGACGCCGGTCGGGTCGACCGCCCGGATCTCCCGCGCGATCGGTACGTGGATCGGGTCGATGCCGCGCCCGGCGATCTCCACACCGTGCTTGCCCAGCGTGGTGACCCGCACCTTGACCAGGTCCAGCAGTTGGTCGTCACTGAGCTGCGCCTTGCTCTGCAGCAGCGACTTCTCGTAGTCGTTGGTCATCAGGTACTCGGCGCCTTCGATCAGCGCCACCACGTCCTCGCCGGGCATCCGGGCGAGCTGCTGGGACGGGTCGGCGGCGAAGGCGTACCCGCGGGTGCGGCACTCGGCCGAGTGGCGCAGCATCGCCTCGGGGTCGTTCGCGCCGACCAGCACCAGGTCCAGGCCGCCGAGCCGGTCGGCGACCGGGGCGAGCTCGATGTTGCGGGCCTCGCTCATCGCACCGGCGTAGAACGACGCGATCTGGCACATGTCGGTGTCGGTGGTGCAGACGAAGCGGGCGGTGTGCGCCACCTCGCTGATGTGCACCGAGTCGCAGTCCACACCGTGGCGCTCAAGCCAGGAGCGGTAGTCGGCGAAGTCGGCGCCGACCGCGCCGAGCAGCACCGGGCGAAGCCCGAGCTGACCCATCCCGAAGGAGATGTTCGCCGCCACGCCGCCGCGGCGGAGCACCAGGTCGTCCACCAGGAAGGAGAGGGACACCTTGTGCAGTTGATCGGCGATGAGCTGGTCGGCGAAGCGACCGGGGAAACTCATCAGGTGATCGGTGGCGATCGAGCCGGTGACGGCGATCTTCATGTCAACCCTCAGGGTCGGGAGCAGGGCGCGGTCAGCCTACCGGGACGGCAACGCGATGGTCACCGCTCGGTCGGACACCGGCAACCAGCCCGCCACGGCCCGCTCCGGGGCCGGTGCGACAGCCGACCGGTACGGCGATGGGGCCGTCCCGAAGAACGGCCCCATCGTCGCTGATGTGTGGTGTGACTCAGTTGAACGAGTCACCGCAGGCGCAGGAGCTGCCCGCGTTGGGGTTGTCGATGGTGAAGCCCTGGGCGTCGATCCGGTCGGCGAAGTCGATCGTCGCGCCGGACAGGTACGGGGCGCTCATCCGGTCAACGACGACCTCGACACCACCGAAGTCGGTCACGACGTCACCGTCGAGCGAACGCTCGTCGAAGAAGAGCTGGTACCGCAGGCCGGAGCAGCCGCCCGGCTGCACGGCGACGCGGAGCCGCAGGTCGTCGCGGCCCTCCTGCTCGATCAGGGCCTTGACCTTCTGCGCTGCGACGTCGGTGAGGACGACGGAAGTAGGGGCCTTGGCCTCGGTCGACTCGGTCTGCGCTGGCGTGGTCACGTGGAAGTCTCCCTGCGCGGTTTGGGTCCGGACGCACTGGCCAACGTCGCGCGTCGTCCAGTGATTCCCGGTTGTGGTCCTCAACCGATCGTACGCCGCCTTGGCCGGGCCCACCCGCGTGGCGTGACCCCCGCCGCAGGTCGCCCCCGGTCGGGGCGGGCGCACGCGGGCGGCCGGGACGTTCAGCGGCTCCACTGCCGGGCCAGCCGGGCCCCCAGCTCGCGCAGCCCCTCGGCGGGCCGGCTCAGCGCCGCGTCGAGCCCGCCGCGCTCCTCGCCGCCGAAGTGCTCCACCAGGCTGTACGCGTCGGTCACCCCGGCCGAGGCGGCCTCCCGCCGGCCGGTGCTCACCTGCCCGGCCACCACCACGCAGGGCACCCCCCGGTCGCGGGCGGCGCCGGCCACACCGGCGACGACCTTGCCACGCAGCGACTGGTGGTCGAACGACCCCTCGCCGGTGATCACCAGGTCGGCGCTGTCCAGCGCGGCGTCGAGACGGGTGGCCCGGGTGACCAGGCCGATCCCCGACTCGCAGTCGCCGCCCAGGGCGAGGAGCGCCGCGCCGATGCCGCCGGCGGCCCCGCCCCCGGGCAGCGCGCCGAGCCCCGCCGGGCAGCCGGCCAGGTCCTTCTCCAGCACCGCCGCGAAACGCTCCAGGGCCGCGTCGAGCAGTAACACGTCGGCGCGATCGGCGCCCTTCTGCGGGCCGAACACGTTGCTGGCGCCGTGCAGGCCGAGCAGGGGGTTGTCCACGTCGGTGGCCGCGACCAGCCGGACGCCACGCAGCCGGGGCGCGCCGTCCAGCGCGTCGACGGCGGCGAGCGCCGCCCCGCCGTACGGCAGAGCGGCGCCGCCCTGGTCGAGGGGGGTCACGCCCAGCGCGGCGAGCATTCCGGCGCCGGCGTCGTTGGTGCCGGAGCCACCCAGCCCGATCACCACGGTGCGGGCACCGCTCTCCACCGCGGCGGCCACCAACAGACCCAGCCCGTACGAGGTGGTGGTCTTCGGGTCGCGCTCGGCCGGGGAGAGCAGGTGCAGCCCGCACGCCTGCGCGCTCTCCAGGTAGGCGGTCGAGCCGTCGGCGGTGAGCAGGATCTCACCGGCCGCCGGGCGGCCCAGCGGGTCGACCGTCGACACCGGCACCAGCCGGCCACCGAGGGCCTCGGCGAGCACCTCCACGAAGCCCGGTCCGCCGTCGGCGAGCGGTCGGATCAGCAGATCGTCTCCGTCGGTGACGGTGCGCCAACCGGCGGCGACGGCGGCGGCCACCTCCGGTGCGGACAGGGTGCCGGCGAACTTGTCCGGGCAGAGCAGCACGCGCATGCCGAGCAGTGTGGCAGCCCACACCGAGCGAGGCTGCGTCGCGCTCGCGCTGTGGGACCATGGGCTACGTGACTTCGACCTGGGTGGAACCCTCCAACACGGCGACGGCTCTGCTGCTGCTCGGCCGGGGCAGTGACCCCGACACCGAGCGCGGTGTCGAGTGTCCGGGCGACCTGCCGGCGCCCAGCGATCCGGATCTGGTGGCCCGTGCCACCGCCGCGAAGGCGAAGCTGGGCAGCAAGGTCTTCGTGCTGGGGCACCACTACCAGCGCGACGAGGTGATCCAGTTCGCCGATGTGACGGGCGACTCGTTCAAGCTGGCCCGGGAGGCCGCGGCCCGCCCGGACGCGGAGTACATCGTCTTCTGCGGCGTGCACTTCATGGCCGAGAGCGCGGACATCCTCACCACGAGCACCCAGCGGGTGATCCTGCCGGACCTCGCGGCGGGTTGCTCGATGGCCGACATGGCCGTGCTGGGCCAGGTCGAGGCCGCGTGGGACACGCTGACCGAGCTGGGCATCGCCGGCGACACGGTCCCGGTGACGTACATGAACTCCTCGGCTGACATCAAGGGTTTCGTGGGCCGCAACGGCGGCGTGGTCTGCACCTCGTCCAACGCCAAGCGCGCCCTGGACTGGGCCTTCGAGCAGGGGTCGAAGGTGCTCTTCCTGCCGGATCAGCACCTGGGCCGTAACACCGCGGTGCTGGAGATGGGCCTGTCGCTGGACGACTGCGTGCTCTACGACCCGCACAAGCCCGGTGGCGGGCTCACCCCGGAGCAGCTGCGCGACGCCAAGATGATCCTGTGGCGGGGGCACTGCTCGGTGCACGGCCGGTTCACCCTGGAGAGCGTCAACGACGTACGGGAGCGGGTGCCAGGGGTCAACGTCCTGGTCCACCCGGAGTGCCGGCACGAGGTGGTCACGGCCTCCGACTACGTCGGGTCCACCGAATACATCATCAAGACCATCGAGGCGGCTCCGGCCGGCTCGGCGTGGGCGCTCGGCACCGAGCTGAACCTGGTTCGCCGGCTCGCCCTGGCGCACCCGGACAAGCAGATCATGTTCCTGGACAAGGCCGTCTGCTACTGCTCGACGATGAACCGGATCGATCTGCCGCACCTGGTCTGGGCCCTGGAGGAGCTGGTAGCGGGCCGGGTGGTCAACCAGATCACGGTGGACGCCGACACCGCGCACCACGCCCGGGTGGCGCTTGATCAGATGCTCGCGCTGCCCGGCGCGGACACCCCGCCGCCGACGGTGTCCTGATCACGATCCGTAGCGCTCTTGGTACGCAAAAGTGCCGGATCACCGATTAATGCCACACACGCCGATGTGACCGAGTCCTTTTTCGTCACCGAGGGCTATGCTGCCCAAGCGACGACACACGCGAGCCGTTTCGATGTGGCCGCATCCGGGGTAGCGAGGACGTTCAGGCACCCCACCATCAACACAGCAGCACCGACGCGCTGGAGGTTGCGTTGACCGACGACGTCCTGGTTGTGCACGGAGGTACTCCGCTCGAAGGGCGGATCCGCGTGCGCGGCGCGAAGAACCTCGTTTCGAAGGCGATGGTCGCCGCGTTGCTCGGCGACAGCCCGAGCCGGCTGTTCGACGTGCCGAAGATCCGCGATGTCGAGGTGGTGCGAGGTCTGCTCGGCCTGCACGGCGTCAAGGTCACCGACGGCACCGAGGACGGCGAGCTCGTCTTCGACCCGGCGAACGTGGAGAGCGCCAGCACCGACCAGATCAACGTGCACGCCGGTTCCAGCCGGATCCCGATCCTGTTCTGCGGCCCGCTGCTGCACCGCCTCGGGCACGCGTTCATCCCGGATCTGGGCGGCTGCCACATCGGCCCGCGTCCGATCGACTTCCACCTTCAGGCGCTGCGCGAGTTCGGCGCGACTGTCGAGAAGCGGCCCGAGGGGTTGCACCTGTCCGCGCCGAACGGGCTGCACGGCACCAAGTTCGCCCTGCCGTACCCGAGCGTCGGTGCCACCGAGCAGGTGCTGCTGACCGCCGTGATGGCCGAGGGCGTCACCGAGCTGCGTAACGCCGCGGTGGAGCCGGAGATCATCGACCTGATCTGCATCCTGCAGAAGATGGGCGCGATCATCAAGGTCCACACCGACCGGGTGATCGAGATTCAGGGCGTGCCCAAGCTGCACGGCTACACCCACCGGCCGATCCCGGACCGGATCGAGGCGGCGAGCTGGGCGGCCGCCGCCCTGGCCACCCGTGGTCACGTCGAGGTCCTGGGCGCTCAGCAGGCCGACATGATGACCTTCCTGAACATCTTCCGCTCGGTCGGCGGCGAGTACGAGGTCACCGACGCCCGCGCGCCGAAGCTGGGCGACCCGGGTCAGGAGGGCGGCATCCGCTTCTGGCACCCGGGTGGCGAGCTGAACGCGGTGGCGCTGGAGACCGACGTGCACCCCGGCTTCATGACCGACTGGCAGCAGCCGCTGGTCGTGGCGCTGACCCAGGCGCGCGGCCTGTCGATCGTCCACGAGACGGTCTACGAGCAGCGGTTGGGCTACACCGAGGCGCTCAACTCGATGGGCGCCAACATCCAGGTCTACCGGGACTGCCTCGGCGGCACGCCGTGCCGCTTCGGCCGGCGCAACTTCAAGCACTCCGCAGTGATCGCCGGGCCGAGCAAGCTGCACGCCGCCGACCTGGTCATCCCGGACCTGCGGGCCGGGTTCAGCCACCTGATCGCGGCGCTCGCGGCCGAGGGCACCTCCCGGGTGTACGGCGTGGACCTGATCAACCGGGGCTACGAGGACTTCGAGGCGAAGCTCGCCGACCTGGGCGCGCACGCCGAGCGTCCGTAACGTCGCTCACCCATCGTTCGGCTACGACGGCTCCAGGTCGCGCTGCGACCTGGAGCCGTCGGTCGCTGTACCGCGATGTGCACCGGGCGCGGACCGTTGGCTACCCTTGCCGCGTGCCGTCGCTCTTTCGCCGCAAGTCCACCGACCTCGTCGACGAGGCCGTTACCTCGGTGACCCCCGAGGAGACCGCTGAGCGTTCCCGGGGTTACACCCCGGCCAAGGGTCGGGAGACGCCCAAGCGGCCGACCGTCGGCCGTCGGCCGGCCGGCCCCACGCGTCCCCTCACCAAGGAGGAGGAGCGGGAGCGCCGCCGGCAACTGCGCGCCGAGGCGGCGTCGGAGTTCCGCCGCGAGGGTGGCCCCCGCGACCGTGGCCCGGAGCGGCTGCTGGCCCGCAACGTGGTCGACTCCCGGCGTACCGTCGGCACCTGGTTCTTCGGCGGCGCGCTGATCGTGCTGGTCGGCTCGAACGCCGCCATGCCGCCGGTGGTCCGGCTGATCTCCAACGTGCTCTGGGGAGCGCTGGCGCTGGGTGTGGTCGTCGACTCGGTGCTGATCTGCCGCAAGATCAGCAAGTTGGTCCGGGAACGCTTCCCGAAGACCGACCAGCGGATGGGCTCGCTCTTCCTCTACGCGGTCATGCGGTCGATCACCTTCCGCCGGATGCGCGCTCCGGCGCCCCAGGTCAAGCTGGGCGACAAGGTCTGACCCGCGGGCGGGCCGTCCCACAGCTCCACGATCCTCGCACCATCAGCGAAACTGCTGCCTCAGACATCTGCGAGGCAGCAGTTTCGCCGTAACTGCGCGGATCTTGTCGTGCGTTCTTCATGCTGAACGGGTCGTTGTTCGACAGACCGAACATGTGACCAATGGAGCGAAGGCATGCCTTCGGAACCGGCTGCCCCCCTGGCCACCATCGCCGCCGCCCTACGCCGGGAGCGGGAACGGGTCGGCATCTCGCTGACCGAGCTGGCCCGCCGAGCGGGGGTGGCCAAGTCCACCCTCTCCCAACTGGAGTCGGGCACCGGAAACCCGAGTGTGGAGACACTCTGGGCGCTGGGCGTCGCCCTCGGTGTGCCGTTCAGCCGGCTGGTGGAGCCCGTCGACGACGGCGTACGGGTCATCCGGGCCGGGGACGGGCCGCACGTCCGCTCGGAGCAGGCCGACTTCAGCGGAACGCTGCTCAGCGCCGGTGCGGCGCACCTGCGCCGGGACGTCTACCTGATCAGGCTCGAGCCCGGCGCCGTGCGGGCCGGGCCCGGACACACCCCGCGCAGTATCGAGCACGTGGTGGTCGCCGCCGGACGGCTGCGGGTGGGGCCCGAGGCGGCACCTGTCGAACTCGAACCCGGCGACTACGCCACGTTCCCCGGCGACGCCCCGCACCGTTACGAGGCGCTCGCTCCCGGTACGTTCGCCGTCCTCGTCATGGAGCACCCCTGAGCGACGAGGGCGATACCGCCGCAGCCAGGTGATCCTTGAGTGCGGTAAGGTCGGAGTCCAGATTCGCTTATAGGACCAAATGTCCGAAACCAATGGGATAACGTTTGCGCCGGTGGGCGGCACCACAGTGGCGGTGAGCGAGCCCACGCCGTTACCCTCCATCCGCAGCCACGGCCTGCCGGAGCGGCGATCTGACCGGCGCGTGCGGCCCCAGCGCGACAATTTGCAACGAGGTGACAACGCGTGAGCGAGCGGACGCGAGCCGGCCACCGGGGCGTGGCAGGCGGCGACCGGACGCCCAGCGGTCACCCGACGGCGGCTGCGGACACCTCGCCCCCGGCGAGAATCGGCCGAGCGGCCGGGTGTGGCGACGGGCTCGGCGGATGAACGGCCGCTACACCGACCGGTGGTCAGACCCGAACGAACCGTCCTGGGTGGTCGAGCCGACCACCGAGTGGCACCCCCAGTTCCCCGGCCAGCGTTACGCCGGCGACATCGGCATGCCGCACCAGCCACCACCGCGCGGACGCGCGACGGTGTCCGGCCGCGCCGAGGTGCCGCCGCTGGCGCCCACCCGCCCGGACGGCACCTACCTCGGCCGGTCCTGGTCCGACGAACCACCGGCGGAACAGGCACCTCACGGCCGTTCCTGGGCCGACGACGAGCCGGGCGAGGCGTCGGCCTACAGCCGACTCCGCAGCGACGAGCTCGCGGCCGACGCGTCCGCCTACGGCCGGCCCGACAGCGCTGACTCCCGCCACTACGACCACGAGCCGTACCGTCGTCCGCTGCCCGAGCCACCCCGCCGCGACGACCGCCGCTCGCCCGAGTCGGACCGACGTACCGCCTGGTCCGACCGACGCCCCGCCGACGAGCGAGGTCCCGCTCGGGAAGCCGCCTGGCATCGGGACCAGCCCAACCCCGAGCGGTACGACAGCCGCGGCCCCCGGCAGGAGCCCGCCGAGCGGGATCGGGGTTACCGGGGATCTCCACCGGTCTCCCCCGCGCCCCGACCCGAACCCGGCTGGGTGCCCGAGCCGGACGACACACCACGTCGGCGCGGCACGCCGGAACGGCCCGCCGCTGGTCACGAACGGCACACCGCCGACGGGTACGGCGTCCGACCCACCCGCGACCACGACGGCCGCGTCGCCGACGGCCGCGTCGCCGACGGCCGCGTCGCCGACGGGGTCGACCCGTGGGCATCAGTGGACGGCCGCACGCGATACCGCGCCGACGGGTACCCGGACCGGGCCGCCGACGACCTGCGCCGCCCAGATCCCCGCTACCGCGCGGACGAGGGGATCGGCGCAGCGCCCTCACCCAACGGTGGGCGACGGCGTCGCCCCGAGCCGGACCTGACCGACCAACCGCGCCTCGACGACGACCGGCGGCGACCCGACACCGACCCGCACCGGCAGCAGCCCCGTGAGGCGGCGGCCCGCGCCGAGGCGTACCCGGACCGGCGATCCCGCGAGCAGGCCCGCCCGGACGGGTACCGCGACAACGGGTACCGCGACGACGGGTACCGCGAGGACGCACCCCGTGAGGACGCGTACCGCGAGCCCCGACCGCAGCCTGGCCAACGGTCGGACGGCAGTCTGCCCTGGCCAGCACCCGGTCCGGTGCGCCAGGACCGCACCTCGGACCGCACCCGGGAGCCCGGCCACCGCACCACGGACCCGCACCGCACCGACCCACACGGCAGCCCCGACCCGTACCGCAGCCCTGACCCGCACCGCACCACGGACCCGTACCGCGGCGCCGACCCGTACCGCGGCGCCGAGCCGGGCATGTCGCCGCGCCCGGCCGCCCGGCCCGACCGGCCGGCCGCCACGCCGTCCCGGCCTGACGAGCGCCCGGCGGCCACTCCGGCACGGTACGACGAGCGACAGGTACGCCCGGCCGCCACGGCGCCGCCCGCCTCCGACCGCGCCATGCCGGTCTCCCCGGAGCGGCCCGTGTCGCCAGCACCCGTCTCCCCCGCCTGGGACCGACCGGTGTCAGCCGCCCCGGCCTCCCCGCAACGACCGGTGTCGCCAGCACCCGTCTCCCCCGCCTGGGACCGACCGGTGTCAGCCGCCCCCGCTTCCCCGGAACGACCGGTGTCGCCAGCACCCGTCTCCCCCGCCTGGGACCGACCGGTGTCAGCCGTCCCGGTCTCACCCGCCTCCGACCGGCCGGTCTCGGGGCCACCCGCCGCGCGCCTGCGGTTGGAGTACCTGCCCGCGCCGGTGGACCCGCCCGGCGCCGACGAGCGCTCGGACGCCCCATCGGCATCGGGACGCCGGCCGCTGGCCGAACCGCCACCGGCATCCGGACCGCATCCCGCTCCGCCGCCGCGTTACCCCGGCCCGGACAGCCGGGACCGTCCGGCGGACCAGCGGCGCGGCGAGGAGCCGGGCCCGGACCGCCGTCGGGTCGGCGACCCGTTGGCCGGCACCCCACCGACCGACCGCCGCCCGACCTCACCGGACCGCTCGCCCCCGGCGGAGCGGCCGCAACCCGCCGATCGACCGGCCGCGCCGGATCGACCGGCCGCGCAGCAGCGCCCGTACCCACCGGAGCGACTGGCACCGACGGCGGACGCCCGTCCGTCGGTGGCCCCGCCACCCACCTGGCAGGCACCGCCGCCGCCGGCGACCCGGTCCGACCCGCCCCCGTCCGACCCGATCCCGGCGGCCCCGAAGCCACCGGCGGCGGAGGTCGAGCCGGTGCTCCCGCCGGCCCCCGGTACGCCGCGCCGCTACGTACCCCCGCCGCCCGCGGAAGAGCCGGTGGCGCCCGTTCACGAGCCGGACGACGTCCCGGGTGCCCGCGGACCGGAGGCGTGGTTCAGCCCCGCTCAGCCCGCCGAATCCGACCAGGCCGAGCCTGCGACGGACCAGCGGTCGTTCGACCAGGTCGACGACGAGGCCGGCGACCCCGACCGCTCCGCGACACCGGACGCGCAGATGTCGACGCCGGCAGCCGACACCCAGCTCGGTGTGGACGACGAGCACGCCAGCGGGTCGGCACCAGACGACGCGTTCGACCCGGTCTCCGCGCCGCCCGCCCACCCGGTCTCCGGTGCCCCGCGGCTCTGGGCGGACGACCTGGACGACGACCCGCAGCCCGGCTTCGACACAGACCCTGTGGATGGCGACCAGCCCGTCTCCGGCGTACCTGTCGTCGCGATGCCCCACCAGCGGACCGAAGCCGACCTCGACGCCGAGGGCGAGGCCGACCAGCAGCCCTTTGCCGCGTCACCCAGCGCGGACACCTACCCGGTCGAGCACGACCCGACGGACGAACTCGCGCCACCGGCCGAGCCGACGGACGCGATCGACGACCCGAGCGCGAGCCCGGCGGACGGCTCGCCAGCCGACGAGTGGCGGGGCGACGCGGCGACGCATGTCACGGCTGCGGACGACACGAGCCCGCCCGTCTCGGCACCTCCCGTCTCCGCACCGCCGCTTTCCGCACCGCCGGTCTCGGTCACACCGGTCTCCGCACCGCCCGCCTCGGTCACGCCGGTCTCCGTCCCTCCGGCCCCGCCGGTATCGGCGCCACCCGCGGCACCCGTCTCCGTGCCGCCCCTCTCCTCCGCGCCCGTCTCCGCACCGCCGGCGTCGACCGCAGCTCCGGTCTCCGCACCACCCGTCTCACCGCAGCAGTACTCCGTAGCGCCCGTATCCGCGCCACCCGCGCCGGCACAGCCGTACTCCGGAGCACCGGTCTCCGCACCGCCGGCACCCGCGGCAGAGCCCGCCTCCGCGCCACCGGCCTCGACAGCACCGCCCGCCACAGCGCCGGTCTCCGGACCGCCGGCGTCGATAGCGCCGACGTCCGCACCGCCAGCGTCGGTAGCGCCGACGTCCGCACCGCCAGCGTCGGTGGCGCCGACGTCCGCGCCGCCGGCGTCGGCCGTACCCGGCCCGAGGAGCGGCTGGGACGGGGAGCACGAGCAGGTGTCCGCGCCACCCGACGAAGCACCGCCGGTGGTGACCCGCCCGTCGCTGGCCGACCCGGGCGACCCGGAGCAGGTCCTGGCCGCGTACCGGTGGCGGTTGGACCCGGTCACCCTGCGCGAGGAGCTGACGGAGCCGGACGACCTGCGGGCCATCCGTCGGCGGCTGACCGAGAAGTTGGGCTCGGCGGTCGACAACCGTGCCCGGGCCCGGCTGCTCAGCCTGCGGGCGGTGGCCTCGCGGATCCTCGGCGACCTGGACGACGCGCTGGCCGACGGTCGGCTCGCCCTCACCTACGCCGAGGCCACCGGCGAGCTGCGCCGGACCGCGCTGGCCCAGGCCCGGCTGGCCCACGTGCTGCGCTGGCGTGGCAACTTCGCCGAGGCCGACCAGCTCTTCGCCCAGGCCAACTCGGTCGAGTTGCCCGACCGGCTACGGGCCGCGCTGCACGAGCACGCCGGGCGGTCGTGTTACGACCAGGGGCGGCTCATGGAGGCGTGCGAGCACTTCGAGAAGGCGCTCGACCTGCGCGGCGCGGGCGACGCCGAACTGCTGGAACGGGTCCGGGTCGCCCTCGACGCGGTCACCGTCCGGGCCGAGGCGGATGGCTTCGGGGCGTACCCCCGGGGTCGGGACGAGGTGCTCGACCGGGACCGGCACCCGTTGCCGGACCGGGACGGGTCGCTGTGGGGTTACACCAGCCAGGACGGCGACGTGGTCGTCCCCGCCCGGTACGCCGAGGCGCAGCCCTTCCACGACGGGTTGGCCTGGGTCCGCCGGCCGGACACCGACCGCTGGTCGCTGATCAACCTGCTCGGTACGACGGTGATCCCGCCGTCCTTCCGGGCCGCGCAGCCGTTCAGCGACGGCCTGGCGTGGGTGGTCGGCGAGGGTGGTTGGACGGCGATCGACGCGACAGGGGCGGTGCAGGTCGCGCCGAACTTCGCCGAGGTACGACCGTTCCGGCGTGGGCTGGCCGCGGTGCGGCGCGAGGGTTGGGGGGCGGTCGACCGGACCGGTCGGGTCATCGTGCCCACCCGCTACCACGGCTTCGTCACCGAGTTGGCCGACGGCCAGAAGATCGACGGTTTCACCGACGAGGGGCTCGCCGTGGTCGACGTGGCGGGTCGGCGGGGCGTGGTGGACCGCACCGGCACGGTGCTGGTCCCGCCGGCGTACCCGATGCTGGTCATCCACCCGGTGGCGTTCCTGGTCGAGAGCGACAACGGGCGGTGGGGCGCGCTGGACCGGCGCGGCGTGCCGCTCATCGATCCGGTGCACCGCGATCGCGCCGAGGTGCTGGAGGAGATCGACCGGCTACTCACCGACGCCAACCCGGTGCTCTGAGTCGCCGGTCGCCGGTGTTGATCCACTGGGGCTAGGGTCGGTACATGGAATTCCGACACCTGGGCCGTTCCGGCCTGATGGTCAGCGAGATCTCGTACGGCAACTGGATCACCCACGGTTCGCAGGTCGAGGAGGACGCGGCGTTCGCCTGCGTCCGGGCCGCTCTCGACGCGGGGATCACCACCTTCGACACCGCCGACGTGTACGCCGGCACCCGGGCCGAGGACGTGCTCGGCCGGGCGTTGCAGAACGAGCGTCGTGAGGGCCTGGAGATCTTCACCAAGGTCTACTGGCCGACCGGGCCCGGCCGCAACGACCGTGGCCTGTCCCGCAAGCACATCATGGAGTCGATCAACGGCTCGCTGCGCCGACTGCGCACCGACTACGTGGACCTCTACCAGGCCCACCGCTACGACTACAGCACCCCGCTGGAGGAGACGATGGAGGCGTTCGCCGACGTCGTCCACTCCGGCAAGGCGCACTACATCGGCGTCTCCGAGTGGACCGCCGCCCAGCTGCGCGCCGCTCACCCGCTCGCCCGGGAGCTGCACGTTCCGCTGGTGTCCAACCAGCCGCAGTACTCGCTGCTCTGGCGGGTCATCGAGACCGAGGTCGTTCCGGCCAGCGAGGAGCTGGGCATCGGGCAGATCGTCTGGTCGCCGATGGCGCAGGGCGTGCTGTCCGGCAAGTACCTGCCGGGCCAGCCGCCGCCGGCCGGTTCCCGGGCCACCGACGAGAAGTCGGGCGCGGGCTTCATCTCCCGGTTCATGAACGACGACGTGCTGACCCGGGTCCAGCAGCTCAAGCCCCTCGCCGAGCAGGCCGGGCTCAGCATGGCCCAGCTCGCCGTGGCGTGGGTGTTGCAGAACCCGAACGTCTCGTCGGCGATCATCGGCGCGTCCCGCCCCGAGCAGGTGCACGACAACGTGAAGGCCGCCGGGGTGAAGCTCGACGCCGACCTGCTCACGGCGATCGACGACATCGTCGAGCCGATCGTCGAGCGGGACGCGGCGAAGACCGAGTCCCCCGCGCAGCGTCCCTGACGTTGTTCCGGCCCGGCCGGCGCGAATCCCTCGCGCCGACCGGGCCGGGTCAGCTCCGCCCGGTCAGCTCCGCCCGGTCGCCGGGCCGGGTCAGCTTCGCCCGGTCAGCTCCGCCCGGTCAGCTCCGCCCGGTCAGCTCCGCCCGGTCGCCGGGCCCGGTCAGCTCTGCCAGAAGCGGATCAGCTCCAGGCCGGTGGCGTAGAGCCACGACGGCAGACCGAGCAGGTCACCGACAGCGAAGACCGCGTCGAAGAACCAGCCGCCGATGCGCGGGTTCCACAGCAGCGCGAAGAGCAGGATGAAGCCGTACGGCGCGAACAGGTCGTACATCTTGCGCCACTGCGGGGTGAGCCACGGCTGGATCATGTTGCCGCCGTCCAGGCCGGGCACCGGCAGCAGGTTCAGCACACTGGCGGTGAGCTGGAGGAAGGCGAGCAGCGCCACCCCGGCCCAGAACTCCACCGGACCATCCGACCGGGTGCCGACCTGCACGGCCGCCACCAACAGCAGCGTGAACAGCACGTTCGTCGCCGGGCCGGCGAGGCTGACCAGGGTGTGCCGCAGTCGACCCGGGATGGCGTGCCGGTCCACCCAGACCGCGCCACCCGGCAGGCCGATGCCGCCGAGCAGCACCACCACCACCGGCAGCACGATCGACAGCAACGGGTGGGTGTACTTGAACGGGTTGAGCGTCAGGTAGCCGCGATGGGCGATGTCCCGGTCGCCGGCCCGGTAGGCCACCACCGCGTGGGCGTACTCGTGCAGGCAGAGCGACACCAGCCAGCCGGACACCACGAAGAGGAACACGTTGAACCGGACGCTGCCGTACCCGTTCCAGGTCAGCACCCCGCTGACCGCGAAGAGCGCGACCAGACCGAGGAAGACCGGGCTGGGACGGAACGCCGCCTTGGGCACGCCGAGGACCAGCCCGTCACCGCCCGGGCGGTCGTAGGCCATCACTCGGCCGTGGGCAGCAGGCTCATCCGGTAGTCCACCCGGTCGTCCTCCACGAGCGCGACCGAGGTGACGCCGGACGCCGCGAGCTCCCGCCAGGTCTGACCGATCCAGGATTCGGCGTCGGCCTGGCTGCCGAACGACTCCGCCGGTCCCTCGACCGTCTGGCCGTCCGTGCCCTCGTACCGCCAGCTCCACGCCATGCCGCGTCTCCCCTCGCCGCTGAAGTCCCCGTGGGACGAACCCTCGCCAGCGTAGTCGGCCCGGCGCGCAACGGCCGCTCGCTCGCCCCGGCAGGGGCCGACGGGGTGGATCAATCCGATCGACGCCGGCCGGTACGGTGGCTCGGTGCTGACACGGGGAGTGCTGCTCGGCGGCCGGTACCGACTGGGCGAGCGGGTGGCGACGGGTGGGATGGGAGCGGTCTGGCGCGGCACCGACGTCCTGCTGGAACGCGAGGTCGCCGTGAAGGTGCTGCTGCCGTCGCTGGTCGCCGATCCGGAGTTCACCGCCCGGTTCCGGGCCGAGGCGCGGATGCTGGCCGCGCTGCGGCACCCCGGCGTGGTGCCGGTGCACGACGTCGGGCAGGCAGTGCTCGACGACGGCAGCCAGGTCGACTACCTGGTGATGGAGTACGTCGAGGGTGAGCCATTGTCCACCCGGGTGCGCGCGGTGGGGCGGCTGGATCCGGCCACCACCATGTCGGTGCTGGCCCAGGCCGCCGACGCGCTGCACACCGCACACCTCGCCGGCATCGTGCACCGGGACGTGAAGCCGGGCAACCTGCTGGTCAAGGGCGACGGCACCGTGGTGCTCGTCGACTTCGGCATCGCCCGGTCCCGCGACATGGCCGGGCTCACCGCCGCGAACATGGTGCTCGGCACCGCCTCGTACATGTCTCCGGAGCAGGCCACCGGGCAGCCGGTCTCGGCCGCCACCGACATCTACGCGCTCGGCGCGGTGGCGTACTTCTGCCTTTCCGGGCAGCCGCCCTTCAACGGTGACAACCCGCTCGCGGTGGCGCTGCGGCACGCCCAGGAGGACCCGGCGGCGCTGCCGGCGGACACCCCACCGGCGGTTGCCGCGGTGGTGGCCCGCGCGCTGGCCAAGCGCCCGGAGGACCGGTTCGGCAGCGCCGCTGAGTTGGCCGCTGCCGCCGCCGATGCCCGCGACGCGACAGTGGCGAGCATTCCGGTCTCCGCCCGCCCACCGTGGGCGCTGGCCGCTCCCACCCCGGGCGTCGCGGCCCCCGCCGCCCCGACTCCCGTACCGCCGGCCGGCCCGACTCCCCTTCCGCCAGCCGGCCTGGCTTCCGCACCGTCGGTCCCGGCGACGCCGCCCGCCGGGTCGGTGTCGGCAGGGCCCGCCGCTCCACGCCCACCGGCGAGCGTCGCGGTCGAAGCGACGACCGAGCCGAAGCCGACCCGGGAGGACGCGCTCGGGAGCGGGCCGCCGGGCCGACGCCGTCCGCTGCTGGTCGGGGCAGGTGCGGCCGTTCTCGTCGCGCTCGTCGTCGCGGTGGCCGTGGTGGCGCTCCGGCCCGAAGCGAAGTCGGGTTCGGCGGACCAGCCACCCGCGCTGGCCGGCGAGTCGGCGGCGGTCTCCGACGCACCGCTGCCGCCCGGGGACGCGACCACCACCGGGCCCGGGCCCAGCGCAACGCCGGGGATCGGTCGCACCGCGACGGCCAACCCGACCGGGTCTCCCGCCGAGGCGACGACCAGCGGCGACCCCACCGGCGCCGCAGTGCCGGGCGGTACGCCGACCGGTACGCCGACCGGTACGACCAGCAGCCGACCGACGCCCAGCCGCACCCCGTCCAGCCGGCCCAACCCGTACACGGCCGCCCAGGCGTGCGGCAGCGGCTACCAGGTGATCGACTCGGCGACGCTGACCGGCGGGGACGGGCAGCGCAAGGGCCGGGTCTTCCTGCTGTACCACTCGGGCACCGGGACCAACTGCGTGGTCACCCTCAAGGACACCGCGGTCGGCGCGAAGTCCGCCGCGTCGGCGTACCTGGAGGTGCAGGGTCAGGCCCGCAGCACTGACAGCGGGTCCTTCGACTACTACGCCGGGCCGGTGCGGGCCACCGCCGCCGGGACGTGCGTCAAGTGGGGCGGCACCACGGGCGGCGTCAGTTACGGCAGCGGGTTCGAACACTGCGACTGACCGCCGCGCCGGCAGTGCAGCGGGCCGGGGTCGTGCCGCCTTCGGGTGGGGGAACTGGGCGCTTCCCCGCAATGGAGGCGGAACGGACTTTCGATCTTCGGCAGGGTCGGGGCGACGTGCCCGGGCCCGAAGGATGAGAACTAAGGTACGGGCATGTCCGTAGACGGGTGGAACACGGTCCTGGTGCTCGGCGGTATCCGGTCCGGCAAGTCCGAGTTCGCCGAGTCCCTGGTCAGCGACGCGCCGGTGGTCCGCTACGTCGCCACCGCGCCCGAGGGCGACCCGGAGGACACCGAGTGGGCGACCCGGCTGGCGGCGCACCGCGCCCGACGGCCGGGCAGCTGGACCACCGAGGAGACCACCGAGGATCCGCGCCGGCTGGCCGACGTGCTCGAGTCCGCCGAGCCCAACGAGTTGTTGCTCGTCGACGACCTGGGCGGCTGGGTGACGGTGCTGCTCGACCCGGACCACCAGCCCGCCGACGACGTGGCGACCATCGCCGAGCTGGCCGAGGCGATCCGCGGGTGTGCCGCCCGGGTGGTGCTGGTGAGCCCCGAGGTGGGGCTGTCGCTGGTGCCGACCACCCCGCTGGGCCGGGCGTTCACCGACGCCTTGGGCGCGGCCAACCGCGCGGTGGCGGACGCCTGCGACGCGGTCGTCCTGGTCGTCGCCGGTCAGCCGGTCTGGCTCAAGTCGCCCGCCACCGCCACCGCCACCGAACCGTCCGCTCCCGCCACGGTGACCGCGTCGCCGACCGCAGCCGCGGCACCGGTCGTGGCGAGCCTGGCCGACACCGAGCCCACCCCCGAGGTGCAACTCCCCGACGTGCTGACCCCCACGCCGCCGGCCGCCCCGACCGCGGAACCGGGCAACCCGTGGGCCGCGCCGACAATGGCGCTGCCGATGGTGTCCACCGGGCTGGTCATCCAGCCCGGCATGGAGCTGCCCATGCCCGACGAGTACGCCGGCCCACAGGCGGTCGACCGACTGGCCACGCTGGACGTACCGGGCGCCGGGCTGGGCGTGTTGGACCGGGTGGTGGGCTTCGCCGCCGCCACCCAGGGCACCTCGACCCCCGCCGCCTGGGGCTCGGCGCGGGTGCTACTGCTGCACGGCGACCACGCCGGCGGGGCGGCGGCCGGCACCGTCGCCGGTGAGTCGGCACGCCGCGCCGCACAGGCCCGCGCCGGTAAGGGCGCGTTGGCACGGCTGGCCGCCGAGAGCGGCGCGAGTCTCCAGGTGGTGGACACCCCGGCCTCCGCGCCGATCGAAGACCAGCAGGCCCTCGCGCCGGAGCAGGTGGAGTCCGCGCTGCGTTACGGCTGGCGGTTGGCCGAGCAGGCCGCCGACGCCGGCGTACAACTGCTGGTGCTCGCCGCGTGCGGCGCCGGCACCGAGGCGGCGGCCGCGGCGGTACTCGCGGCGACCGCGGGCGCTGAGCCGCCCGCCGTGCTGGGTCGGGTGATCACCGACTCCGGCGAGATCGACGACGCGGCGTGGATGATCCGGTGCGCGGCGGTGCGCGACGCGCTGCACCGCACCCGACGCTCGTCTCGCGGCGCGAAGGACATCCTGGCCGAGTTGGGCGGCGGCGACGTGGCGGTGGCCACCGGCGTGCTGCTCGGCGCCACCGCCCGCCGGGTGCCGGTGCTGCTCGACGGTCCGGTCGGGTTGGCCGCCGCCATGGTGAGCCGTGACCTGGCCGGGCAGGCCCGGCACTGGTGCCTGCTGGCCGACCACGGTGGGCACCCGGCCGTGCGGCTCGCCGCCGACGTGCTGGGCCTCACCCCGCTGCTCGACCTGCGGATGGATCTCGGCGAGGGCGCCAACGCGCTGGTCGCGCTGCCGCTGCTGCGCTCGGTGCTGGCGTTGTCCGCCGCGCTGCCGGTGCACCCGTCGCTGGGCGGCACCGACGACACCGACCCGCCCGCCGACGAGCCGGAGTCCACCGACCCGAGCTACGCGGACCCGGATCTCACCGAGCCCGACTCGACCGAGCCCGACTTCGCCGAGCCGGTGCCGGCCGGGCCGGGCCCCGCCAGCACCGGGGTGGACGAGCAGCCGGCGTCGGGCTGGCGTGCCGGCTGAGCCACGGCTGCTCGCGGGAGCCCGGCTGGCGGTCACCACGTTCACCACGCTGCCGGTGCGGGCCGGGCGCATCGACCGACCCGTCGCGGGCACGGCGATGGCTCTCGCCCCGGTGGTCGGCGCGCTACTCGGCGCCCTGCTGGCCGGTGTGCTGCTGCTGGCCGGGGCGCTCGCCCCGCCGCTGGTGGCGGCCGGCGTCACCGTCGGCGTCGCCGCGCTGCTCACCCGAGGGCTGCACCTGGACGGGCTGGCCGACACAGTTGACGCGCTCGGCTCCTACCGGCGGGGCGCGGCAGCCCTGGAGATCATGAAGAAGCCGGACGTCGGCCCGTTCGGGGTGGTCGCCCTGGTGGTCGTACTCCTGGTGCAGGCGGCGGCGCTCGCCGACCTCGCCGGTCGGTCCTGGCCGGCTTGCCTCGCGGCGGTGGTCGCGGCGACCGCGGCCGGGCGGCTCGGTGTCACGGTGGCCTGCCGGCGGGGCGTGCCGGCGGCGCGGCCCGACGGGCTGGGCGCGCTGGTCGCCGGGACGGTCGGCCCGGTGGCGGTGGCCGCCGGCGCGGTCGCCGTCGTGCTGCTGGCGGTGCCCGCGGTGCCGGGCCGTCCATGGCAGGGGCCGCTGGCCGTCGTCGCCGCGACCGCCGTCGCGCTACCGCTGCTCAACCACGTGGTACGCCGCCTCGGCGGGATCACCGGCGACGTCCTCGGCGCGACCGTCGAGGTGGTCACCACGCTGGTCTACCTGGGTCTGGTGCTGTCCGGCTGAACCGGGCCCGGCGGGCCGGGTAGCGTTCGGCTCGACAACACCGGCGCGGCCACCGGGGGAACCCACAATGCTCATCACGGACGACTTCCTGCCCGTTCCGGTGCCGGAGTCGCTCAGCGCGACCTACCTGGTGCCGATGGCGGGGCTACCGAAGGTCAGTGCGAAGACCGCGGTGGCGGCCCTGACCGGCCGACTGGCCGAGCCGGTGCACGGGCTGGCCCGGCAGATGCTCGACAGCCCGCTGATGAGCGTCGACACCCGGCCGATCGCCGAGTTCCCCGAACTGCCACCGGACCTGCTCACCGCGTTCGGTGCCACCAAGGAGCAACTGGACCGGCTGGCGGCGGCGACACACCTGGTGGTCGTACAGGCCGAGTACCGGCCCGGTTGGCCACCCGCGCACGAGTGGGCCGCGCGGGCGGTCGCGGCAGCCGTGGCGGAATCCGTCGACAGCGACGTGGTGGACGTCTTCGGCCTCCAGTTCCTCGACCCGGCGACCGCGCTGCGCTCCCTCCCCGACGAGCAGGGCCGCATCCGACTTGTCGACTGGGTGCTGGTGCCGTACTCGTCGGACACCGAGGGCCTTTGGTTCACCACCAAGGGGCTGCGCCGCTTCGGTCTGCTGGAGTTGCAGACCCAGGGGGTGCCCGACCACCTCACCCGGGCCTGGGGTGCGGTGATGACCGGGGCGGCCCGCCGACTGCTGCGGGACTGGACCGACGGGCTCACCGGCGAGGAGGTGCCAGCGTTCGTGCAGCTCCCGGTGCTGGCCACGGTCACCGGGCACGACATCGCTGTGGCGTACGGCAACCCGGAGCAGCACGGCGCCACCGCCCCGGTGCTGCTACGCCTCGAACTGGACCCGGCGACCGACCCGGAGGCCGACTCGTTCCTCAGCCTGCGCCCGCCGGCCGGGCACCCCGGCCCGGACGGGCGCTACTACGCCGCCGCCTGCGCGACCCTGTTCTCCGGCATCCAGCCGGACGTGCGCTACGCCCGCTCCGGTGACGCGATGAGCCGTGCGGTCGCCACCGCCCGGGCCGCGCTGGATGACGCTCGGGCCCGGTTCGTCGCTGGCCTTCTCCCCACCGAGTCACAACTGGTGGTGAAGTACGGCCTGCCCGGAGACGACGGCCCGGAGTACGTCTGGGCGGGCGTCACCTCGTGGGAGACCCCGGAACGCATCGTCGGCGTGAGCGCCAGCGACGCCAACACCGACCAGAGCGTCCGCATCGGCGCCCCCGTGGTCGTGGAGACGTCCAACGTGGTCGACTGGGCCGTCCTGGACGCCACAGGCGTCATCGAAGGCGGCTGGACCCAGGCAGTCCTGGACTCCGGCGAACCCCCAACCCCCAAAACCCCCTAACCCCACCCAGCCCCAGCCCCAGCCCCAGCCCCAGCCATGTTGATCATGAAGTTATTGCCACCGCTGTCGGCGTGTCGTAGCAATAACTTCATGATCAACAGCATCTGGGCCCGGGCGATCCGGGTTACTTCACTGAGGGGGTTACGAAGGGGGGTTTGGTCAGGGTCAGGGGGGCTCGGCGGCCTCGGATGTCGATCTCGACCTCGTCGCCGTCGGTCAGGTTGGCGTCGGTGTCCAGCAGGGCCAGCGCGATGCCCTGCTTCCTCGTCGGGCTGAAGGTGCCGCTGGTCACGGTGCCGACCTGGGTGTCGCCCACGTGCAGGGTCATGCCGGGCCGCGGGATCGCCCGGTCGACGGCCACCAGGCCGCGCAGCGTACGCCGGGGGCCGGCGGCCTTCTCGGCGAGCAGCGCGTCGCGGCCCCAGAAGGCCGGCTTGTTCCAGCCGACCGCCCAGCCGGAGCGGGCCTGCACCGGGCTGATGTCCAGGGAGAGGTCCTGCCCGTGCAGCGGGTACCCCATCTCGGTCCGCAGCGTGTCCCGGGCGGCCAGCCCGCAGGCCCGCAGCTCGAACGCCGCGCCGGCGGCGAAGAGCGCATCCCAGACGGCGACCGCGTCCTCCGCCGGCACCACCAGTTCGTAGCCCAGCTCACCCGTGTAGCCGGTGCGGCAGACGGTCAGCTCCACCCCGGCGAGGGTCGCGGCGGAGAAGCTCATGTAGCCGTGTTCGGTGGGCAGGTCCAGGGCGGCCAGCAACTCGGCCGAGCGGGGACCCTGCACTGCCAGCACCGCGTACGCCTCGTGCTCGTCGGTGACTGTCACCTGCGCGGGAGCGGCGGCGCGCAACCGGCGCACGACCTCGGCGGTGTTCGCCGCGTTCGGAATGAGGAAGACGTGGTCGTCGGCGTAGAGGTAGGCGATGATGTCGTCCACCACACCGCCGGTGGCGTCGTCGCAGCAGAGCGTGTACTGCGCCCGGCCCGGGCCGATCCGGCCCAGGTCGTTGCTGAGGCAGGAGTTGACGAAGTCGGCCGCGCCGGGGCCGCTCACCCGGGCCTTGCCCAGGTGTGACACGTCGAAGACCCCGACCGCCGTACGCACAGCGGTGTGCTCCTTGAGCACCCCGCCGCCGGCGTACTCCAGGGGCATTTCCCAGCCCCCGAAGGGGGCGAACTTGGCTCCGGCGGCGGTGTGCCGCTCGTGCAGCGGGGAACGGCGCAGCCGGGTCGCGGCAGCGTCGGAGGTCACGTCGGTCATGGGTGGCAACTTACCGGGGGCAACGTCGCTGGTTAGCATCGGCGGGAGCCCGCTGGCGCTGTCGGCGGGACAGCCATGACGTCCGGCGGGTAGGTTCCGCCGGAGACCTTCACCGCTGGTACGCGACGCCGCGACCGGCCCGGCCCGCCCGGAGTAGCTTCAGTGACTTCACCCCGCACCACCAACCTGAGCCTGGTCGACACCGACCCGGCGGAGCTCGCCGTCGACGCGATCGTGATCGGCGTGCACAGCCAGACCGGAGAGCAGGGCGCCACCAGCGGCCTCGCCGGCACCCTGCTGCTCGCCAGCGGCGCCGAGAGCATCGCTGCCGCGTTCGACGGCAAGCTGACCGAGACCCTCGCGCTGCTCGGCGCGACCGGCGGGCCGGGTGAGGTGATCAAGCTGGCCACGCTGGGCACCGTGACCGCCCCGCTGGTCACCGCGGTCGGGCTCGGCCCGGAGCCGTCGGGTGCCGCCCCGGCCCCGGAGACGCTGCGCCGGGCCGCGGGTGCGGCGATCCGGGCCCTGGCGGGCGCACCCACCGTCGCGCTGGCGCTGCCGCTGCCGGACGACGCGGACGCGTCGGCCGAGCTGCGCGCGGTCGCCGAGGGCGCGCTGCTGGGTGGGTACCGGTTCCCCGGTTACAAGACCCGGCCCCAGCCGACCCGGCGCGAGCCGGTGGCCGAGGTGCTCATCGCGGTGCCGGACGCCGCCGACGCGAGCGCCCAGGCGGAGGTCGTCCGGGCGCAGGCGGTGGCGGGCGCGGTCCGGGTCAGCCGGGATTGGGTGAACACCGCGCCGAACGAGCTGCGTCCGCCGTCGTTCGCCGACGCGGTCGCCAGCGCGGCGCGCGAGGCGGGCCTCGGCGTCGAGGTGCTCGACGAGGCGGCGCTGGCCGCTGGCGGGTACGGCGGCATCGTCGCGGTCGGGCAGGGCTCGGAGGCCCCGCCGCGGCTGGTGAAGCTGACCTACACCCCGCAGGACGGCGGCAACGGCAAGCGGGTCGCGCTGGTCGGTAAGGGCATCACCTTCGACACCGGCGGCATCTCGATCAAGCCGGCGCAGGGCATGTGGGAGATGAAGTCCGACATGGCGGGCGCCGCCGCGGTGGGCGCGGCCATGCTGGCGATCGCCGCGCTGAAGCCGACGGTGGCGGTCAGCGCGTACCTGCCGATGGCGGAGAACATGCCGTCGGGCACCAGCTACCGGCCGGGTGACGTGATCACCATGTTCAACGGCAAGCGGGTCGAGGTGCTCAACACCGACGCCGAGGGCCGGATGATCCTGGGCGACGCCATGGCCCGTGCCTGCGCGGACGGCACCGACTACCTGTTCGAGACCTCCACCCTGACCGGCGGTCAGGTCATCTCGCTTGGTAAGCGGATGGCCGGCGTGATGGGCACCCCGCAGCTGTGCGACCGTGTGAAGGTGGCCGGCGACGCCGTCGGCGAGCCGGCCTGGCCGATGCCGCTGCCCGACGACGTCCGTAAGGGCATGGAGTCGGATGTGGCGGACATCTCGCAGGTCAACGCCGGGATGGACCGGGCCGGTCACATGCTCCAGGGCGGCGTGTTCCTGCGTGAGTTCGTGACCGACGACGTGGCGTGGGCGCACATCGACATCGCGGGGCCGGGCTACCACTCGGGCGAGCCGACCGGCTACTGGACCAAGGGCGGCACCGGCGTTCCGGTCCGCACGCTGGTGCAGCTCGTCGAGGATGTCGCCGCCAACGGCTGACGGAACGGAAAGCGAGGGGCCCCCGGTCGACGCCGGGGGCCCCTTTCACTACCGCTCGGGGCGCCGTTTGCGGCGTTCGTTGAAGTCGCGCATCCGCTGCGGGTAGCCCATCAGCCGGACGTCGTAGACCGGGATGCCCATCCGGTACGCGAAGCGCCGGGCTCCGTCCGGGCCGTCGATGCGCCGACGGGTCCACTCCCCGTCGTCGGCGAT
Organism: Micromonospora sp. DT15; assembly: GCF_049841475.1. Lineage (NCBI taxonomy): Bacteria > Bacillati > Actinomycetota > Actinomycetes > Micromonosporales > Micromonosporaceae > Micromonospora > Micromonospora sp. DT15. Next base: position 152,098 of record NZ_JBNCKJ010000004.1, on the reverse strand, counting down.
CAGGATGACGGTGGTCTCGGTCACCGTCGTACGGGGTTCGATGTACGCCTCGACGCCGCGCCGACTCCGGATGAAATTCTCCAAATGGTCCAGATCCCCACGACTGGCAGCACGGTCATGGCTCGGCACAGCCGCCTGTTTGCGGCGCCGGAACAAGCCCACCGGTTCTCTCCCCCACCGAGCGTCATCGACAACGGTGCCAAGGGTACGTGTCGATGACGTGTCGTTGGGCACCTCGGTACGCACCCTGTGCCCAGTGGTGACAAGATGACCGAGGTGGGGTGTGTCCGTGTTACACCTCTGTGACCCCCGATGCAGCGACGCGACCTGGGAGTTGGACGTGAGCGAGCCGAACGAAGCGACCTTCGACATTGTCATTCTCGGAGGTGGCAGCGGCGGCTACGCGACCGCGCTGCGCGCCGTCCAGCTGGGCCTGAAGGTCGCGCTGGTCGAGAAGGGCAAACTCGGCGGCACCTGCCTGCACAACGGCTGCATCCCGACGAAGGCTCTGCTGCACGCCGCCGAGATCGCCGACCAGGCCCGTGAGTCGGAGCAGTTCGGGGTCAAGGCCGAGCTGATCGGCATCGACATGGCCGGCGTCAACTCGTACAAGGACGGCGTGATCGCCCGCCTGTACAAGGGCCTGCAGGGCATGTTGAAGGGCAACAAGGGCATCACGATCGTCGAGGGTGCCGGCAAGCTGGTCGGCAAGAACGTGGTCGAGGTGGACGGCAAGCGCTACACCGGCCGCAACATCGTCCTGGCCTCCGGCTCGTACGCGAAGAGCCTGCCCGGCCTGGAGGTCGACGGCGAGCGGATCATCACCAGCGACCACGCCCTCACGATGGACCGGGTGCCGTCGTCGGTGATCGTGCTCGGTGGCGGTGTGATCGGCGTCGAGTTCGCCAGCGTGTGGAAGTCCTTCGGCGTGGACGTGACGATCGTCGAGGCGCTGCCCCGGCTGGTCGCCGCCGAGGACGAGGAGTCGTCCAAGGCGCTGGAGCGGGCGTTCCGCAAGCGGAAGATCAACTTCAAGGTCGGCAAGCCGTTCGAGAAGGTCGAGAAGACCGAGGGCGGCGTCAAGCTGACCATCCAGGGCGGCGAGACCGTCGAGGCGGAGCTGCTGCTGGTCGCCGTGGGTCGCGGCCCGAACACCGCCAACCTCGGGTACGAGGAGCAGGGCGTCAAGATGGACCGCGGCTTCGTGCTGACCGACGAGCGGCTGCGCACCAGCGTGCCGAACGTCTACGCGGTCGGCGACATCGTGCCCGGCCTCCAGCTCGCGCACCGCGGCTTCCAGCAGGGCATCTTCGTCGCCGAGGAGATCGCCGGCCAGAACCCCGCCGTGATCGACGAAGTCGGCATCCCGCGCGTCACGTACTGCGACCCGGAGCTGGCGTCGGTGGGCCTCACCGAGGCCAAGGCCAAGGAGCAGTACGGCGCTGACAAGGTCAAGACGTACAACTACAACCTCGGTGGCAACGGAAAGAGCCAGATCCTCAAGACGACCGGCTTCGTGAAGCTGGTCCGGGTCGAGGACGGCCCGGTCGTCGGCGTACACATGATCGGCGCACGGGTGGGTGAGCTGATCGGTGAGGCGCAGCTCATCTACAACTGGGAGGCGTACCCGGCGGAGGTCGCCCAGCTCGTGCACGCCCACCCGACCCAGAACGAGGCCCTGGGCGAGGCGCACCTGGCCCTTGCCGGCAAGCCGCTGCACGCGCACGCCTGATCATCCACAACCGCGGCGTCCGGCGACGGGCGAAGATCCCACCAGGGGAATGAAGGAGTCTCAGAACATGCCGGTATCGGTCACCATGCCCCGGCTCGGCGAGAGCGTCACCGAGGGCACCGTCACTCGCTGGCTCAAGCAGGAGGGCGACACGGTCGAGGTCGACGAGCCCCTGCTTGAGGTCTCCACCGACAAGGTCGACACCGAGATCCCGTCACCCGCTGCCGGCGTGCTGAGCCGGATCGTGGTCGGCGAGGACGAGACCGCCGAGGTCGGCAGCGAGCTGGCCGTCATCGCCGGTGAGGGCGAGTCGACCGGCGGCGGCGAGGCAGCCCCGCAGGAGCAGGCCCCGGCCGAGTCGGTCGAGCCGGCCGCCGAGCCGACGGCCGCCGCCGAGGGCACCGCCGACGAGGTGGCCCAGGACGAGGCCCCGGCCGAGACGCCGGCTCCGGCCGCCGCCTCGTCGGGCGAGGGCACCGCGGTGAAGATGCCCGCCCTGGGCGAGAGCGTCACCGAGGGTACGGTCACCCGCTGGCTCAAGCAGGTCGGCGAGACCATCGAGGTCGACGAGCCGCTGCTGGAGGTCTCCACCGACAAGGTGGACACCGAGATCCCGTCGCCGGTCGCCGGCACGGTGCTGGAGATCAAGGTCGCCGAGGACGAGACCGCAGCGGTCGGCGCCGACCTGGCGATCATCGGCGCTGCCGGCGGGGCCCCCGCCCAGGCGCAGCCCGAGCCGAAGGCGGAGGCCAAGCCGGCGCCGAAGGCCGAGCCGAAGCCGGAGCCGAAGGTCGAGGAGCCGACGCAGGGCGCCTCGTACAGCGAGCCCGCCGCGGAGACCGAGAGCTCGGCGCAGCCGGCGAAGACCGAGCAGGCCGCGCAGCCGGCCGCGTCGACCTCGGCGCCGGCACGTCCGTCCGCTCCGGCACCGGGCGCCGGCGAGGAGGCCGCCGGGTACGTGACCCCGCTGGTGCGCAAGCTGGCCAGTGAGCACGGCGTCGACCTGGCCGCGCTCAACGGCACCGGCGTGGGTGGTCGGATCCGCAAGCAGGACGTGCTGGAGGCGGCCGAGAAGGCGAAGGCCGCCAAGGCCGCTCCCGCCGCCGCACCGGCCCCGTCGGCCGCACCGTCGGCGGCTGCGGCCACACCGGCCGCGAAGCCGCAGCCGAGCGGCAAGCGGGGCACCACCGAGAAGCTCCCCCGGATCCGCAAGGCCATCGCCAAGCGGTTGCACGAGTCGCTGCACGAGATGGCGCAGCTCACCACGGTGGTCGAGGTGGACGTCACCCGGATCGCCAAGCTGCGGGCGCAGGCGAAGGACTCGTTCGTGCAGCGGCACGGCGTGAAGCTGTCGTTCCTGCCGTTCTTCGCGCTCGCCGCCATCGAGGCGCTCCAGATCCACCCGATCGTCCAGGCCAGCATGGACCTGGAGGGTGGCACGATCACCTACCCGGCGGCCGAGCACCTCGGCATCGCTGTGGACACCGAGCGGGGTCTGCTGACGCCGGTCATCCACAACGCCGGCGACCTCAACCTGGGCGGCATCGCCAAGCGGGTCGCCGACCTGGCCGAGCGGACCCGGACCAACAAGATCAGCCCGGACGAGCTGGCCGGGGCGACCTTCACGCTGACCAACACCGGCAGCCGGGGCGCGCTCTTCGACACCCCGATCGTGCCGTCGCCGCAGTCGGCGATGCTCGGCACCGGTGCCGTCGTCAAGCGGCCGGTCGTGGTCAACGACCGGGAGCTGGGCGAGGTCGTCGCGATCCGGTCGATGGTCTACCTGGCCATGTCGTACGACCACCGGCTGATCGACGGCGCCGACGCGGCCCGCTTCCTGACCACTGTCAAGGAGCGGCTGGAGGCCGGCAACTTCGAGTCGGAGCTGGGCCTGGCCTGATCCGCTGAACGACGAGAGGGCGCCCCGGTCATCGACCGGGGCGCCCTTCCCGTTCTGGTACTCAGCTCTTGAGCAGGGTGGTGGAGACCTGCCAGAGTCGCTCGGCGGCCTCCGAGTCCAGCGCGTAGTCGGCGACCCCGGTCCGCTGGCCCGGCTGGGCGGGGGCGGCCTCCTGGCAGTCCTCGAAGTAGCGCCCACCCACCTCGTCGAGCAGCGGTGACGCGGCGACCAGCACGGAGGTGGCGGCACCCTGCTCGACGGTCTTCCAGGCCGCCGCGTTGCCCGACCGCATCCGGTCCAGTTCCTCCTTGCTCACGTAGCGCTGCAGGTTGGTCTGGATCGCGCCGGGCATCAGCGAGTTGGCGTAGATGCCGTCGTCGGACCAGCGCCGGGTCGCTTCCACGGCGAACAGCACGTTCGCCGTCTTGGACTGCCCGTACGCCTGCCACGGCTCGTACTCCCGCTTGTCGTACTGGATGTCCTCGAAGACCACCGGTGAGCGCAGGTGGGCGGCGGAGCTGACCGAGACGATCCTGGCCCCGTCGCCGGCGGCGAGTGCCGGGCGGAGCCCGTTGGCGAGCGCGAAGTGCCCCAGGTGGTTGGTGGCGAACTGCATTTCCCAGCCCTGCGGTGTGCGGGACAGCGGTGCCGCCATGATCCCGGCGTTGTTGACCAGGATGTGCAGGGGGCCGTCCCAGTTGGCCACGAAGTCGGCGATCGAATCCTGGTCGGCGAGGTCGAGCGGGGCGACCAGGACCCGATCGTTGCCGGTGGTGCCGGTGATGTCGTTGGCGGCCTGCTGACCCGCGTCCGGGTTCCGGACGGCCAGGGTGACCTCCGCGCCCGCGCTGGCCAGGGCGCGGGCGGTCTCCACGCCGATCCCGGAGGACCCGCCGGTGACGATCGCCCGCCGCCCGGCGAGGTCCACGCCCCGGATCACGTCCATCGCGGTGGAGTGATGGGCGAACGAAGTGGTGATCGGATTGTTGGTCGTCATTGTCCATCCTTGTCCGGGGTGGGCGGACCGACCGGCCCGCTGCGGGAGGCCGTGGCCCCGGTGTTTCCCCGACCCGGGCCGGAGGTAACGCCGAGCCCGTCACCCTCGCCGTTCGGGCCTCCGACCAGCCCGGACGCTGCCAGAGTGGGATCGTGGGCGGCTACCGGCGGCGTGGACAGCTGGGACCGGCTGTCCCGATCGCCCCGGGCGCCCGGGTGGACAAGTTCGAGGTCTTCTTCGACCTGGTCTTCGTCTTCTCGTTCTTCATCATCACCCGGGCCACCGCCGCGAACATCTCCGGTCGGCAACTGCTGCACGCCAGCCTGGTGCTCGCCGTGCTCTGGTGGATCTGGGTGGTGCACAGCTTGGTCGCCACCCGGGTCCGGCTCGGCGAGGGCTACGTCCCGGTGCTCATGGTGATCGCGATGGTCGCCCTGTTCGCGTTCGCGCTGGCGCTCCCGCAGGCGTTCAGCGACCCGAAGGGGAGCGCCGCCGGCCCGATGCTGGTGGCGATCAGCTACGTCGTGGTCCGCGGCATCCACTGGATCCTCTATCAGCACGTGGTGCGGGACAGCCCGCAGGAGCGGCGGCAACTGCGGCGTTTCGCTCCGGAGCTGGCGGTGAGCATCGTGCTGCTGCTGGCCGCCGCGCTCATCCCGCCGCAGATCACCGACCCCGACCGGGCTGCCCTGGTCCGCGACGGGCTGTGGATCGCCGTGGTGGTGGTGCAGTACGCCACCGGCTTCATCGTCGGTACCTGGGGCTGGGGGGTGACCAGCGCCGAGCACTGGACCGAGCGCTACGACCTCATCCTGATCATCGCGCTGGGCGAGTCGATCATCTCGACGGGGGTGGGCGGCAACCTGCTCGGCAAGCCGGTCACCTGGCCAGCGGTGGCCGCCGCCGCGCTCGGCATCGTGGTCACCGCAGCCCTCTGGTGGGCGCACTTCGATTTCATCGGGCCGGCCGCCCGGATCGCCCTGCACGCGGCGGAGGGCGGCCCCCGGGTGGCGATGGCCCGCGACGCGTACGCGTACGCGTACCTGCCGATGATCGCCGGGGTGATCCTCTTCTCGATCGGCAACGAGGAGATCCTCCACAAGATCACCGACCCGGCCGGCGGGATCGCCGAGAAGATCGAGGGACCGGCGATACCGATGTTCTTCGGCGGTCTGATCTGCTACTTCGCCGTCAACCTGCTCTTCCAGTTACGCACCCTGCACACCGTCACCTGGACCCGCATCGGCGTCATAGTAATTCTCGCGGCGGCCCTACCGGTCGGCCAGCACCTGCCGGCGCTGGGCGCGCTCATCCTCGCGACAGTGATCTGCGTGGCGCTGGTGGCCGTGGAGGTGGTGGTGATGGCGCAATCGCGGCACGCCCTGCGGGCCGCCGTCTTCCAGGAGCGGACCAGCCACGAGGCCCATGAGGCCGCCTGGCGGGCGCGCTGGCACGACGTCGAGGAGAACGACGAACCGACCACTCCGTGATTCCCGGGTTTGGGGCGTGGCCGGCCGGCCGTAGACTTCGGCGCAGCGTCGCAGTGCACCCGGCCCGAAGGCCGCCGTGGGCATGGAGGCGCGGGGACAGCATGGGACGACACGTGCACCCAACCAGTTCACCGGCCGGCCGGCTCGCCGCCGTCGGCAATCAGATGATCGAGATCCACCTCTGGCTCAGCGCGGAGCTGGCCCGACTGCAGTCAAGCCTCGACACCCCGTCGCGGGACCTGCGCGCGCACTGCCTCACCTTCTGCGCCGCGCTCGGCCGACACCACACCGGTGAGGACGCCGGCGCGTTCCGGCTGCTGGCCGAGGAGGCCCCCGAGCTGCGCCCGGTCATCGACAACCTGATCACCGATCACGAGGTGGTGGCGGGGATCCTGGAACGGGTCGAGGCACTGCTGGGCGGCGACGCGACGGTGCCGGTCGCCCAGGTACGCGCCGAGCTGGCCGGGCTCGCCGCCCTGCTGGAGTCGCACTTCCGCTACGAGGAGAAGCGGCTGGTCACCGCCCTGAACGCGCTCACCGGTCGACCCGGAACGACAGAGGACCTGCTCGGCCTGTCCGCGCCCGGTTCCCTCTAGCCGGCCTGCTCGGCCTCCGAGCCCGGGGCGACAGGGGATAGCCGCTCGTAGAAGCGGATCTTCTCCCGGAGGTGCTCGTACTGGCGCTGGAGCAGGCCCATCTGCTCCTCGACCCGCACCGCGTGGTGTCGCAGCAGCTCACAGCGCTCGTCGACGGTGTGGTCACCCTCGCGGGCCAGGTGCGCGTAGCGGCGCATCTGCGCGATCGGCATCCCGGTGTCGCGCAGGCACCGGAACAGTTCCAACCAGCCGAGGTCGTCGTCGGTGAAGACCCGCTGACCACCGGCCGTCCGCTCCACGTCGGCGAGCAGGCCGATCTTCTCGTAGTACCGCAGGGTGTCCAGGCTGAAGCCGCTGCGGCGGGCGGCCTCCGATGGGGCGTAACCGCTCATGCCGCGAGATTTTAATGCTTGACCTGGAGCGCGCTCCAGGTTGGAGGGTGGAGCGCATGACGATGACACGAACGCTGGGACGCAGCGGCATCGAGGTGAGCGCGATCGGGATGGGGTGCTGGGCCATCGGTGGCCCGCTCTGGGGTGACGGTGGGCAGCCGTTCGGCTGGGGAGAGGTCGACGACGACGAGTCCATCCGCACCATCCACCGCGCACTCGACCTGGGGGTCACCCTGTTCGACACGGCCAGCAACTACGGCGCCGGCCACAGCGAGCGGGTCCTCGGCCGGGCCCTTTCCGGCCGCCGGGACGACGTGGTGATCGCCACGAAGTTCGGCAACGTCAGCGAGGAGAGCACCCGGCGGGCGCTCGGCACCGACGCCAGCCCGGCCTTCGCGGTGCGCAGCCTGGAAGACTCGCTTCGCAGGCTCGGCACCGACCACGTCGACCTCTACCAACTGCACCTCAACGATCTGCCGGTGCCCGCCGCGCTCGATCTGGTCGACACCCTGGAGGCCCTGGTCGACCAGGGCAAGATCCGGGCGTACGGCTGGAGCACCGACGATGCCGCCTCGGCGGAGGCGTTCGCGGCCGCCGGCCCGCACTGCGCCGCGATCCAGCACGACGAGTCGGTGCTGCGCGACAACGCGGCGGTGCTGGCGGTCTGCGACAAGCACGACCTGGCCAGCCTCAACCGCGGCCCGCTCGCGATGGGGCTGCTCACCGGGTCGACCCGGGCGGTCGGGGCGGACGATGTGCGCGGGCGGGCACCGGAGTGGCTGGAATGGTTCACCGACGGCCGGCCGACGCCACGCTGGGCGGCCCGGGTCGACCAGGTCCGCGCGGCGCTCACCGCCGACGGTCGCACCCTGGCCCAGGGCGCGCTGGGCTGGCTGCTGGCGCGCAGCCCCCGTACCGTGCCGATCCCCGGCCTGCGCACGGTCGCCCAGGCCGACGAGAACCTCTCCACCCTGGAGCTGGGCCCCCTGAGCCCCGAGTCCTACTCCGAGGTGGAGCGCCTCCTAACCGACCTCCGCACCCCCTAACGCGCCCCCCGCCCCCGCCCCGGCCTCGCTCCCGCCCTCACCCTCACCCTCGCCCCGTCGATCTTGCACTTTCTGTGCCGATAAAAGTGCGTAGCAGGGCAGAACGACGACCGAAAGTGCAAGATCGGCGAGGGGTGGGGGGCTGCAGATGCGTCCGGGGGCGGGGGTTTGGACGAAGATGGGGGTATGCGGATCCTTCTGGCCGGCGCGTCCGGCTTCCTTGGCACCCGGCTGGCCGACCTGCTCGTCCGCGACGGACACGAGGTCACCCGGCTGGTCCGTCGAGCGCCGGGCGGGCCGCAGGATCGGCGCTGGGACCCGGCCGCCGGGCAACTCGACCCGGCCGTGGTCGCCGAGGCCGACGCCGTGGTCAACCTGGCCGGCGCGGGCGTCGGCGACAAACGCTGGAACGACGACTACCGGCGGTTGATCCGCACCAGCCGGGTGGACACCACCACCACGCTGGCGACCACAATCGCCGGGCTGCCCGCCACGGGCCGACCCCGGGTGCTGCTCAACTCGTCCGCCGTCGGCTGGTACGGCAACACGGGCGACCGGGCGGTCGAGGAGGACGCCCCGGCCGGCGAAGGTTTCCTGGCCGACGTCTGCCGGGTGTGGGAGGCCGCGACCCGTCCGGCCGAGGACGCCGGCGTACGCGTGGTCCGGCTGCGTACCGGCCTGCCGCTGCACCGCGATGGCGGCCTGCTCAAGCCGCAGTTGCTGCCGTTCAAGCTCGGCATCGCCGGCCGGTTGGGCAGTGGCCGGCAGTGGCTGCCGTGGATCTCGATGGCCGACTGGCTGGACGCTGTCCGCTTCCTGCTCGACAGCGACGACATCGCCGGCCCGGTCAACGTGGTGGGGCCGAACCCGGTCACCAACGCGGAGTTCACCCGCGAGCTGGCCCGGCAACTGCACCGGCCGGCGGTGATCCCGATTCCCGCGCTGGCGCTCAAGGTGGCCCTCGGCGGCTTCTCCCACGAGGCCCTCACCAGCACCCGGGTCCTCCCCGGAGTCCTGACCAGAGCCGCCTACCCCTACCAGCACCCCACTCTCGACACTGCCCTGAAAGCAGCCCTGACCCCCTAACCCGACCGCAATGTTGATCAAGAGGTTTGCGTCAGGATCCGGCTTCCGGATGACGCAAACCTCTTGATCAACGAAGGCGGGCGGGTGGGGTCAGCAGCCGATCACCCAGTAGTTGGGGGCGGTCTGCTTGAGGGTGCTGGCGTAGAACGTGTTGTAGAGGCCCATCCGCTGGTTGGAGCCGTTGGCGTAGGCGTAGCCGCCGGACTGGTACGCCCGACCGGCCGCCACGTGCGCGTAGTTGCTGGCCGTCACGCAGGTCGGCGGCGTGGTCGGGGTGGCCGTCGGGGTCGGCGTGGGCGTGGCGGTCGGCGTCGGCGTGGGGGTGGCCGTCGGGGTCGGGGTCGGGTTGGTCCCGCCGCCGTTCAGACCGAAGAAGAGCGCGTCACGGTACGTCGAGCAGATGGTGTCCAGGAAGTACGCGGCCGCGGTGCCGCACTGCTCGGCCGCCGAGCCCGGGTCGACCGGGGTGCCGTGGCCCATTCCGGAGATCCGGTAGAGGCGTACGTCGTCGTTGCCGTACACCTCCAGGCTGGTGTTGCCGGGCAGCGACGAGGTGCTGGTCGGGGTCTGCGACACGCCTCGCACGTTGGTCCACTGGTCGCGGGACTCGGTGCCGTTGAGCGGGGTGACCGTGGTGTCCGAGGTGCCGTGCCAGATCGCCACCCGGGGCCGCGGGCCGGTGTAACCGGAGTACGCGCCCCGCACCAGGTCGCCCCACGCGGCCGGGGTCTTGTCCGCACCCGGGTTCATGCAGCTGAACGCGTTGACCATGCTGGTGGCGCAGCGGTACGGGATGCCCGCGATGATCGATCCGGCGGCGAAGACGTCCGGGTAGGTGGCGAGCATGACCGCGCTCATCGCCCCGCCCGCGGAGAGCCCGCTGACGTAGACCCGGGAGCCGTTCACCCCGTAGTTCGTCTTGGCGTGGTCGACCATCTGCTTGATCGACAGCGCCTCACCCTGGCCTCGGGTGGTGTCTCCGGCCTCGAAGAAGTTGAAGCAGGAGTTGGCGTTGTTGCCGGACGGCTGCTGGGCGACGATCAGGGCGAACTTCCACTGGTCGGCGTACTTCTGCCAGCCGGAGTTGGCGAAGTAGCCGGAGGCGTTCTGGGTGCACCCGTGCAGGAGGACGACCGCCGGGGAGTTGGCCGGCAGGTTGTCCGGCCGGTAGGCGTACATGGCGAGGTTGCCGGGGTTGGAGCCGAACCCGGTGACCTGGGTGAGGGTGGCGGCCTGGGCGGGTGCGGCGACGGCGACCGCGCCCGTGACGGCGAGGGCGAGCCCGGCGACCGCACCGAGCAGCCTGGTGAGGGTGGACGAGGAGCGGCGCACGGCGGCCTCCTGGAAGGGGCGGACTGTGAACTGGGTCACTGTCGAGTTGCCGAGACGTTACGACGATGTGTCGCCGCTATGACATGGGGCCGACTCACACATTCACGACGGACGCTGTGTACGCCGAACCCCGCCCGCCGACGCCGTACCGGAACCGACGACAACCGCCGGTCTGACCGGACCGTCCAGGTCCGGTTGGTAACGTCCGCTGCGTGCCGTCCTCCCCGTCGCTGGCCACCGGGCCCGCCCCCGCGTCACCGCAGCGCACCGTCCGGGACCGCCGGGCCGACCTGATCGTCGTGCTGGTGGCGCTCGCGCTCGCCGTCTGGGTGACCAGTGGGCTGTGGCGGGACCCGAACACCCGGACCATCACCGTCAACTCCAGCGACCAGGCGCTCTTCGAGTGGCTGCTGGCCTTCGGCGGGCACGCGGTGACCCACTGGGACAACCCGCTCTTCACGTACCTGATCAACGTCCCGGACGGCGTGAACCTCGCGGTCAACACCTCGATCACTGTGTACGCGGTGGTCTTCGCCCCCCTCACGTACCTGATCGGGCCACCGGCGACGTTCCTGGTGATCCTCACCCTGAACCTGCTCGCCACCGCGCTGGTCTGGTACTGGCTGCTCTCCCGGCACCTGGTCCGCAGCCGGCTGGCCGCCGGGGTCGGCGCCCTGTTCATCGCCTACTCCCCCGGCATGGTGTCGCACGCCAACGCGCACCTGAACTGGACCGCCGGTTGGCTGGTGCCGCTGTTGATCTGGCGGCTGTTCGCGCTACGCCGCGCCGGGCACTGGCTTCGGGACGGGGTGATCCTCGGCGTGCTGGTGGCGGTGGCCTTCTCGATCGCCGCCGAAGGGCTCTTCTTCACCGCGCTGGCGCTGGGGGTGTTCGTCGCCATCTGGGCGCTGCACCCGGCCAACCGGGCGGAGGCCCGTGCCGTGCTGCCCAATTTCGTACGCGGGCTCGGGGTGACCGCCGTGGTTGCCGGCGTGCTGCTGTCGTACCCCCTGTGGTTGCACTTCGCCGGGCCGCAGCGGTTCCACGGCACCGGCTTCGACCCGGCGATCCACTCCGAGGACATCGCGGCGTTCGCCGCCTTCCCACGCCGCTCGCTGGCCGGCGAGGCCGGGTTGGGCACCTCGTTGGCGCCGAACCCGACCGAGGAGAACTCCTTCTTCGGCATTCCGCTGCTGGTGCTCACCGTGGTCTGTTTCGTCCTGCTCTGGCGGCGGGCCGACCCGAGCCGCCGGGCCACCCTCTGGGCGCTGGGCGTTCTGGCGCTGATCTTCTCGGTGCTCTCCTTCGGCCCGATCGCCAAGGTCGACGGGCGACGCACCGACCTCCCCATGCCGTTCGACCTGCTCGGACAACTGCCGGTGGTGAACGCCGCGCTGCCCGCCCGTCTGGCGCTGGTGGTCGCGCCGGTGATCGGGCTGGTGCTGGCGTACACCGTCGACCAGTTGCGCGCCGCGCCACCCCGGTACCGCCCCACGGAGCTGGCCTGGGTGCTCGGCTTCGCGGCGGCCCTGGTGCCGCTGCTGCCCACCCCGCTGCTGACCGACGAGCGGGAGCCGATCCCGCGGTTCATCACCTCCGGCACCTGGAAGGACTACGTCTCGCCGGACGGGGTGCTGACCCCGGTGCCGCTGACCGTGGACATCTACCCGGACGGTCAGCGGTGGCAGGCGTACGCGCTGTCGCACCGGCAGGGCGAGTTCGAGATCCCCGGCGGCTTTTTTCTCGGCCCCGGTGGGCCGGACGGGCGGGGCCGGATCGGCCCGGTGCCGCGCACGTTGAGCGCGTTGATGGACCAGGCCGGCCGCACGGGGCTGGTGCCGATCGTTACCGACGGGACCATCCGGGAGGTCCAAGCGGACCTGCGGCACTGGCGGATCGAGACGGTGGTGCTCGCCGACCAGGTGCACGGCGCGAAGTTCGAGGTCGACGAGGAGGCGCTGCTGCGTACCGCCACCGCCCTGTTCGGCGAGCCGCAACGGGTCGACGACGTCTGGCTCTGGCGCATCCCGCCCACCGATCGGTAGTCCGCGACGCGGCCGGTCGGGGCATCGCGACCGGCCGTCATCGCGTCTAATGGGCCGATGGAATCGACCGGCGGGCGACTGCGGCGTGCCACCATTGTCGGGCTCGCGCTGGGGCTCGTCGCGCTCAGCGCGCCAGCGGCCACGGCCGCTGACAGCCCCGCCACGGCCGCGAGCAGCGCTCTCACCGACAGCACGGCCGGCGGAGGCGCTGTCACCGACAGCACGGCCGGGGTGGTGCCGAGCCGGGTGCGCGATCCGTGGCTGTGGCAAGCCACAGTGGGGCAACGCCCGGCCGGTCCGGCCGCGTTGGTGTTCTTCACCGACCGCACCCGCTATTTCGAGTCGACAGGCGTGCTTGTCGCCCGGGACGGCGCCTACAGGCTCATCCCGATCGGCATGGCGGAGGGGCACGGGCTGCTCTCCCCCGACGGGCGCCACTACCTGCGGCCGCAGACCGGCGAGCTGCTGGACCTCACCACCGGCCGGCAGCGCCGCACAGTGAAACCCGGGCTGCACCCGTTCGCCTGGTCACCGGATGGGCGACGCGTGCTCGGCACCCGAAACAACGACGATCACGTCATCAGCTACGGGCCGGACAACCAGCAGCTCAACGATCCGGAGAAGCCCGACGACCTGCTCGTCGTCGACCCGTACCAGGGCACCGAGCAGGTGGTCGCGGCCGGCACCTTCGCCGCCCACAACGAGGCGGCGTGGTCACCCCGTGGCGACCTGCTGGCGGTCACCGGCTCGCCGGACGTGCCTGCCCGGCTCGCCGAGCGCCAGCGACTTGTGGTCCTGGACCCGACCGGCGGCGGTCCTCGCTGGCAGGTCGACCTGGGCGACCGGCGGATGCTGGCCGGCCCCGCCGCCTGGCATCCCGACGGCCGGCGGCTCGCGCTGCTCGCCTTCGACGGCTGCGCCGGGCCCAGGTGCACGTCCGAGCAGCTGGCGGCGCGCAGCTGGCGAATCGAGTTCCTGGACACGGCCACCGGCCAAGCCGTCGGCAAGGCCCTGCCGGCCGGCACCTCGGTCAGCGGGATCGTCGGCTGGCGCGGCGACGACCCGCTCCTGCGGTATGTCAACAGAACGGAGGCGGACACGGACCGGCAGGCCACTCTCGCCGCGCTGTCGCCCGACGGCGGTCGCGAGGTGCTGGTGACCACGCCGGTCGGGTCGACCGACCTGATGGTGCCGGGCGACCTGCTGACCCGGGCCGCGTTCGGTGGGTCAGAGCCCCGGCCGTCACCGTTCGCCGCCCCGCTCTGGGTCTACCTGACGCTGGCCGTGCCGACGCTGCTCGTGATCGCTCTCATCGTCCGCCGGATCTGCCGCCACCGCGCTGCGACGGGCCCTGCTCCGGCGTGACAACGAGCCGCCGAGCGGCACCGACGTGGTCCTCGTGAGGGGGCTCACCAGGGATGATCGCCCCGGACGGGACTAGGCTGGTTGCCGTGACAACGACGACCCCCGGCCTGACGGCCGTCCGTGCCGGTCTGCTCGATTACCAGGCCGCCTGGGACGAGCAGCGGAGCCTGCACGAGTCGGTGGTGGCTGGCGAGCGCGGCGACACAGTGCTGCTGCTGGAGCACCCGAGCGTCTACACAGCGGGCAAGCGCACCGAACCGTGGGACCGGCCCATGGACGGCACCCCGGTCGTCGACGTGGACCGTGGCGGCAAGATCACTTGGCATGGGCCGGGGCAGCTCGTCGGTTACCCGATCCTGCGCCTGCCCGACCCGGTGGACGTGGTCGCCTACGTGCGCCGGACCGAAGAGCTGCTCATCGACGTGTGCGCGGAGTTCGGGTTGACCGCCGGCCGGGTCGAGGGGCGCAGCGGGGTCTGGGTGCCCGAGGACGACAGGGGGCCGGCCCGCAAGGTGGCGGCCATCGGCATCCGGGTGGCGCGGGGCGTCACCCTGCACGGCTTCTCGATCAACTGCGACTGCGACCTGACGTACTTCGACCGGATCGTGCCGTGTGGCATCCGGGACGCTGGCGTCACCTCGCTCACCGCCGAGCTTGGTCGGCCGATCAGCGTCGCGGACGTGCTGCCGGTGGTCGAGCGCCGGCTCTCCACCCTTGTCACGATCTGAGAGTCGGCCGCGCGTCGGGTGACCGACGGGCGGCTTACCCTCGGTTGGTGCAGATTGATCTCGTCACCGTCGTCGTCACCGAGTACGACCCGGCCATCGCCTTCTTCACCGGGGTGCTCGGCTTCGAGCTGGCCGAGGACGCCCCGTCGCTGACCAATGACGGGCGGCCGAAGCGTTGGGTGGTGGTCCGTCCGCCGGGCGGCGGAACCGGCTTGCTGCTGGCCCGTGCCGACGGCGAGCGGCAGGAGGCCGCGGTGGGCGACCAGACCCACGGCCGGGTGGGTTTCTTCCTTCAGGTCGACGACTTCGACGCCACCTACCGCCGGATGGTCGAGGAGCGCGTCGAGTTCGTCAAACCGCCGCGCACCGAACCGTACGGCCGGGTCGCCGTCTTCCGCGACGTCGCCGGCAACCTCTGGGACCTCCTCGGCCCCGCCTGAGCCGCTGCCGGCCCGCTCCACGGATCGAGTGGGCCGGCAGGGCTCCCACCTACGGGGTCAGGCGATGCAGGTCACGGGGGAACGCGGTGACCTCGCGGACGTTCGCCGCGCCGACCAGCCGGGCCACGAACCGTTCCAGGCCGATGGCGAAGCCACCGTGCGGCGGCATGCCGTGCCGGAACGCGTCCAGGTAGCCGACGTACGGCTCGACCGGCTCACCCCGGGCCGCCAACGCCGCCAGGTAGTCGGCGTGCCGGTGCAACCGCTGCCCGCCGGTGACCAGCTCCAGACCCCGAAACAGCAGGTCAAAACCGTTCGAGTACGCGGGCCGCGCCGGGTCCGGGTGGGTGTAGAAGGGTCGCTTCGCCATCGGGTAGCCGGTGACGAAGAGGAAGTCCGACCCGTGTTCGCGCCGGGCCCACTCCCCCAGCGCCCGTTCGTGGGCGGGCGCGAGGTCCGGCTCGTCGGCGGGCGCCCCGGCGATCGTCAGCGCCTCGGTGAAGTGCACCGCCGGGATCTCCGCCGGCACCTGCGGCGGCGTGACGCCGAGCGTCGCCAGCGCGCCGGCGGCCCGCTCGTCCACGGTCCCGAGCATCCCGGCCACCGTGTCGCGCAGCACGCGCATCACGTCCCGGTGGTCGGCGACGAAGCCCAGCTCCGCGTCGAGCGACGTGTACTGCGCGAGGTGCCGGACCGTGTCGTGCGGTTCGGCCCGGAAGACCGGCCCCACCTCGTAGACACGTTCGAAGACGCCGACCATCAACTGCTTGTAGAACTGCGGTGACTGGGCCAGGTAGGCGGGTCGACCGAACCAGTCCAGCGCGAACACGTTCGCACCGCTCTCGGTGCTGGAACTGACCACCTTCGGCGTGTGGACCTCCACGAAGTCCTGAGCGTCGAGTGCGGCCCGGAAGCCGGCCACCGCGGCCGCCGAGATCCGCAGGGCGGCCGAACGGGTGGGGTGCCGCAGCGCGGTGGGCGCGTTGTCGAGCTGGGTGGGCAGGCTCGCGGTGAGTGCCGGCCGGTACAGGTCGAACGGCGGCGGCTCGGCGGGCGACCCGAGGAGACGTACCGTCGGGTCGGTCAGCTCCACCCCGGCGGGCGCCGTGCCGTTCGCGGTGGCCGTCGCGGTGACCTCAACGACCGTCTCCTCGGTGAGTTTCTCCAGCTCGGCGCGGACGGCCGGGTCGGTGACGACCACCTGGGCCAGGCCGGTGGCGTCCCGCACGATCAGGAAGGCCACCGACTTGAGCAGTCGGCGGCGGTGCACCCAGCCGGCGATCCGCACTGTCGTGCCGATCCTGGCGGGCAGTTGCTGGGACAGGGTTCGTTGCATGGCGGGCTGCTCCTCGGTCGATCGCCACGCCGTCGCCGCCCCGGGGTGGCGAAAGCGTCGCATCAGCCCCAGGGAGGTGTGGGCGAGCGGGAACCTCGCGGTGCCACCACACCTTCGCCCCCGCCGGAGCGGGGGCCTCGTTCGTCGCCTGATGACCGGGGCCAGCCGGGCGGGCTCTACTGGGCGCGGGGGGACCCGCGGCCGTTCTTCCCGCAGCTCGGGAGGGTCTTCGCGCCCCGGCGCCAGACCGCCTCTCAGCACCGGCGGCTCTCTGCACTGGCGGGTCGGGGGCTACTCGGCTCCGTCGTCGCTGTTGGCGGTGACCGTAGCACCCGAATCCCGCTCGTGTGACGCACATTTTCGACACCCCGGTGTCCGGCGTCACAACGTTCGGGGCGTGACGCCGGTCGCCTGACGCACATAGACACCTGCCGTCCGGCGTAGGCTCATTTTCGTGACGATCGAGCACTCCGCGCCGACGACCGGCCAGGCAGCGCGCACCGCAACGGCCGCCCCCGAGGGGCGGCGTCTGCTGCGGATCGAGGCGCGTAATGCCGAGACGCCGATCGAGCGCAAACCGCCATGGATCAAGGTCAAGGCCAAGATGGGCCCGGAGTACACCCAGTTGCGCGGGCTCGTCTCGCGCGAAGGGCTGCACACCGTCTGCCAGGAGGCCGGCTGCCCCAACATCTACGAATGTTGGGAAGACCGGGAGGCCACCTTCCTCATCGGTGGTGACCAGTGCACCCGGCGCTGCGACTTCTGCCAGATCGACACCGGCAAGCCGGCCGAGTTCGACGCCGACGAGCCGCGTCGCGTCGCCGAGTCGGTGGTCTCGATGGGGCTGCGTTACGCCACCATCACCGGTGTCGCCCGTGACGACCTGCCCGACGGCGGTGCCTGGCTGTACGCCGAGACCGTCCGACAGATCCACGCCCTTCAGCCCGGCTGCGGCGTCGAGCTGCTGATCCCGGACTTCAACGCCGTCCCCGAGCAGTTGGCCGAGGTCTTCAGCTCCCGTCCCGAGGTGCTGGCCCACAACGTGGAGACGGTGCCGCGCATCTTCAAGCGCATCCGGCCGGCGTTCCGCTACGACCGCTCGCTGGACGTGATCCGGCAGGCCCGCGCCGACGGCCTGGTCACCAAGAGCAACCTGATCCTGGGCATGGGCGAGGAGCGGGCCGAGGTTTCGCAGGCGCTGCGTGACCTGCACGAGTCCGGCTGCGAGCTGATCACCATCACCCAGTACCTGCGCCCCTCGCCCCGGCACCACCCGGTGACCCGCTGGGTCAAGCCGGAGGAGTTCGTGGAGCTGCGCGAGGAGGCCGAGGAGATCGGCTTCGCCGGGGTGATGAGCGGGCCGCTGGTGCGTTCGTCGTACCGGGCCGGCCGGCTCTACAAGCAGGCCATCGACGCCCGCGCCGCCGCCTCGGTCGCCACCGCCAGCTGACTCCGCCGGCAGCGCCGCACGGCCGTTCGGCGTCCGGGTGTCATGATCCTGTGATGACCGTCGGCGTACGCGAGCAGCCGCGCGGCGCGGACTCGCCGCGCCCGCGACCCGGCGCGCGTTCCGGCCTGGTCGGTTGGCTCACCGGGTTGGTGGTGCTCGCCGGGGTGGGTTACCGGCTCTGGCTTCTGCTGCACGCCGCCCCGCCGACGAACAGCGACGAGGCCACCATGGGGCTGGCCGCGCTGCACATCGCCGGAGGCGAGGACTTCCCGGTCTGGTTCTACGGCCAGCAGTACATGGGCACGCTGGAGGCGTACCTGGCCGCGCCGGTGTTCGCCCTCGCCGGTGGGCCGTCGCTGCTCGGGCTGCGGTTGCCCACGCTGGCCCTGTACGCGCTGTTCCTGCTGCTGGCCTGGCGGTTGACGCTGCGGCTGACCGGGGACCGGTGGTTCGGGTTGCTGATGGTGGCGCTGCTGGCCCTCGGTTCCGACCGGATCGTCAAGAACCAGCTGATCGCCGGCGGCGGTTACCCCGAGATGAACACGGCCGGGGCGGCGCTGGCCCTGCTCGCAGTGGATCTCGCCACCGGTCGACCGGAGCGGCGGACGGCCGACACCGGGCACCCCGACGGGCGGACGGCCGACACCGGGCGGCCCGGTTGGCGGCTGGCGCGCTGGGCCGCGTGGGGGTTCCTGGCCGGGCTGATGCTCTGGGTCGACCCGCTCGTGCTGCCGTACGTCGCGGCGACCGGCGCGGTCCTCGTCGGGTTCTGCCGCCGGGAGCTGTGGGGTGCCGCCGGGGCGCTGCTCGGGGCGGCGGCCGTGCTGGGAGCGGCCCCACTGCTGCTGCACAGCCTGCTGACCGGGCGCAACCCGCTGCACGCCGTGCTCGCGGCCAGCGGTACGAACGCCAGCGCGGGCTGGCCGGACCGGCTGCACGGCGGCCTGGTTCTCGGCCCCGGGCTGGGCATGGGCTTCTGCGCTCCCGGGCAGTGCGCCACCTGGCAACTGTGGTGGGCGCTCGCCCTGCCGCTGCTGCTGGCCATCGCCGCCGCCACCGCCTGGCGGGCCCTGCGCACCTGCGAACCCGATCCTGCTGGCTCTGCCGCTGTGGGCAACGACGCGGTGTCGCCTCGGGTGGCCGCGGCGGCACGGCTGGCGCTCGTGCTGGCCGCGGTGGCCACCCTCGGCGCGTACACGGTGAGCAGTTCCGCCGGGCTCACCCCCGTGGAGAGTTCCCGCTACCTGTCCTGCCTGCTCATCTCCCTGCCGGCGCTGCTCTGGCCGGTGTGGACGGTGGCCCGGCACGGGCCGCGTCGGGCGGCTACCGGCCGACGCGACGTCGGGTCGACGCTGGCCCGGTCGGTCGCTGTGGTGGTGCTCGCCGCCACGCTGGGCACCGCGGCCCACGCCACCTGGCGGGCAGCGGAGACCGTACCGGCGACCCGGGCCGCCGAGGCCCTGCACACCGAGCTGGTGAGCACCCTGCGCCAGCTCGGCGTACGGCACGTGCGCGCCGGCTACTGGACCTGCAACCGGCTCACCTTCGCCAGCGCGGAGCAGGTGGTCTGCGCGGTCGTCGACGACACCCTGCGCCCCGGTTTCGACCGCTACCCCGCGTACCGGCGGGAGGTGGACAGCGCGGCGGCACCGGCCTGGGTCGCGCCGGCCGGCTCACCCCTGGCGGAGGTGCTCGACGAACGGCAGCGAGCCACGCCGGGCAGCCTCGACCTGGTCACCATCGAGGGCTGGCGCATCTACCTGCCGCGCTGACCTCAGCGGCCCACGTCGGCCCGGCGGCCTCGGCGCGCGTCAGCGCGGCCCGCCAGCCTCGGTGAGCAGGCCGAGGCGGTGGGCCAGGGCGGCGGCCTCCACCCGGTTGGTCACACCCAGCTTCGCGATGATCCGGGAGACGTGCACGCTCGCCGTCTTCGGCGAGATGAACAGCCGCTCGGCGATCCGGCTGTTGCTGTGCCCCTCAGCGACCAGGAGCAGCACCTCCCGCTCCCGGGCGGTCAACAGGTCTGCTCCGGCTCCGCCCCCGGCGCGCAGGCCGACCCGCCGCGCCAGTGTGGCGGCCGCCTCGACCAGCGGGGTCGCGCCCAGCCGCCGGCCGATCTCGGTGGCCTCGGTGACCGCCGTCGCCGCCTCGTCGCGTTCCCCGGCCGCGGCCGTCGCCTCGCCCAGCGCCAGCAGCGCCCTGCCCAACGGGTAGGGCTGCCCGTCGGCCCGCCACGCGTCGACCGCCGCACGCCACGCCGGCAGCGCCTGGTCACCGACCGCGAGCAGCGCGGTGACCTGGGCGGCGTGCGCGCGGGCCGCCGGGTGCCGCGCCGGCAGGTCGGTGGCGAGCGCCGCCACCGCTGTGGCCAACTCCCGGTCACCCACCCGCGCCGCGGTACGCGCGGCGGCGCTGAGCACCGGCCACCCCTCCCGGGGCAGGCGCGGCAGGCTCTCGTCGGCCACCGCGACGCGGGCCGCGCGTACCGCCTCGACCTTGTCGTCTGCGGCCAGCGCCGCCTCGATCGCCAGCTCGTGCAGGGGCAGGCGGTGGTTCGGCCACAGGTACGGTCGGTTGAGGAAGGTGAGCGCCTTGTCGACCAGCTCGTCGGCGCCCGGGTGTGCGCGGGCCAGCCGCAGCCCGGCGCCCAACTGGATCCAGTGCAGACTGGTGACACCGGACAGGTCGATCCGGGCGGCCTCTCCGCAGACCGCCTCGGCCTCGTCCCACCGACCCAACGCGATGAGCGCCTCGGCCCGGTTGGAGAGCAGGTACGCCCCGGTGGAGCGGCTGATCCCCACCCGTCGCGCCTCGGCCACACCGGCCTCGGCAGCCTCCGCGGACTCGGCGTAGCGGCCCAACTCGCAGAGCACGTCCGACTGGTACACCCGGGCGAGCACCAGGGCCGTGGAGTCCCCGGACTCGCGGACGACGGCCTCAGCCTGGCTCAGCTCGGCCAACCCCCGCTCCAGGTCCCGCTCGCCGTGGCAGAGCAGGGCGATCCGCGTGTGCAGCAGCGCCAGGTCCTCGCCGAGCGCCTTGCCGTCCACGGCAGCCTCGGCAGCCACCCGGGCCGCCTGTCCGGGGTCGATCTTGACCATGTGCGCGGCGATGTCGGCGAGCAGCCGAACCCGCGCCACGTCACGGGGGCCGCCGGCGGCCAGCCGGTACGCCTCATCCAGCTCCCGGCGGCCGTCACTCTTGCCGAGCAGGGCCATCAGCCGACCCCGCTGGTTGAGCAGGCGGGCGGCACGCAGCGGTGCGGCGTCGGTGTCCACCTCGGCCAGGCCGGCCCGGGTCAGCGTGATGGCCCGGCTGAAGTCGCCGGCCGTGACCGCCGCGGCCAGGGTCTGCTCCAGCAACGCCAGATGGTCCATGCCGAGCAGGTCGGCGGCGTCCGGCACCAGTTCCCACAACTCCAGCGCCCGCTCCAGCAGTCGACGCTGCTCGGCGTACGCGTAGCGGTCGGCGGCGGCACACGCAGCGGCTCGTGCGGCGACGAGGGCGCGCGGGTGGTCGTGCGCGGCGTACCAGTGGTGGGCGATCTCGGCCGGGGCCCGGCCGGCGGCGACCAGATGCGGCTGGGCCTCGATGGCGGCTGCGAAGCGGGCGTGCAGCCGGGCGTGCTCACCGGGCAACAACTCGTCGTGGACGGCCTCGCGGACCAGCGCGTGTCGGAACTCGTAGTCACCGTCCCGGTCGGCCACCACCAACTGGGCGGCGACGGCGGCGCGTAACGCGTCCTCCAGCTCGGTTTCGGGCAGCCCGGCGACCTCGGCGAGCAGGTCGTGGGCGAACCGGGTGCCGCCGGCGGCGGCGATCCGCAACACCCGCTGCGCCGGCTCCGGAAGCCGGTCCACCCGGGCCAGCAGCAGGTCACGCAGCGTCTCGGGCAGCGCCGCGCAGCCGATCGGGTCACCGGCGACGGCCAGCTCCTCGATGAAGAAGGGGTTGCCCTGGGTACGGCCATGGACATCGTCGACGGCGCGGGCGGGCGGCTCGGCACCGAGCAGGTCGGCGAGGATCGCGGCGGTGCCGTCGCGGTCCAGGCGAGCCAGCTCGACCCGCTCCACACCCCGGGCCCGATCCAGCTCGGCGAGGAACGGGCGCAGCGGGTGCCCGCGCTGCAACTCGTCGGTGCGGTAGGTGCAGACCAGCAGCAGCCGGCCCGGCCTCGCCGCCCGGACGAGGAAACCGATGAGGTCGCGGGTGGAACGGTCGGCCCAGTGCAGGTCCTCGATGATCAGGACCAGCGGGCGGGCATCGGCCAGCCGCTGGAACAGCTCGGCGACCAGGTCGAACAGGTAGCCGCGCGGGGCGTCGCTGAGCAGGACCGCGCGGGGGGTGGTCAGCGCCGCGGAGGCACGGCCCAGCTCCGGCAGGAGCGGAGCGAACTCCGCCTCGTAACCGGCGAAGACCTCGGGGCCGTCGGCGCGGAGCACCGCCCGCAACGCGGCGGCGAACGGCGCGAACGGCAGACCCGCCTCGCCCAGCTCCAGGCACTGGCCGACGAGCACCCGCGCCGCGCCCTCGGTGGCCCAGCCCGCGAACTCCTCCAGCAGCCGGGTCTTACCCACACCAGCCTCGCCGCCGACCAGCACAGCGGTCGGCTCCCCGGCCCGCGCCCGACCCAGCGCGTCCCGTAGTGCCACGGTCTCGCGGTGGCGCCCGACGAGGACGGAGCTGGCGGCGCGTACGGTCACGTGTTCGAGCATGCCATGGCGGCCCACCCCGCCGGCCCCGCCGATCGGCCGGCGGCCGGGCGGCGGGGTCGGATCGGCTCGAGTGGCCAGCCCGACGGGCGCGGTAGCCGTGGCGGCCACGCCGGGCGCGGTGGACATGGCAGCCCCGCCGGGCGCGGTGGACGTGGCGGCCACTACAGGCGCGGTGGACGTGGCGGCCACTACAGGCGCGGTGGACGTGGCGGCCACGCTGAGCGCGGTCACCGGCGGGCGTCGCCGGTGCGACCGGCCTGCCTGCGCCGGCCCAGCCACCCGCGGCTGACCGGACGGGACAGCGACCGGGCGAGCCGGTCCGCGGCAGCGTCGGCGCGCAGCTCGGCGGCGTGGGTACGGTGCAGGGTGAGCAGGAAATCTGCGTCGTTGCCGAACATGTCGGGCTCCTTCGTGGCGTCGTCGTCTTCTGCTGACGACTCTTCGCGCGAAGGCCCCACCCGGGCATGGGCACGGTGCCTCATCTTCCCCGCCCACACCCTCCTTACCCGGCCACTCCGGGCGCTCACGGCGACGTAAGGTACTCAGCTGCCCCGGCACCCGGACGCGGATCAACCGGGCCGGCGGCGACCACTAGACTCTGCGGCATGGCAAAGCCCCAGGAGAAGGTCTCGTTCGGCCAGCGGCTGAAGCAGATCGGGATGGTGTTCCAGTTCACCGCCAAGCAGGACCGGTGGTTCGCGCCGTTGGTCGCCGCAGCGGTGCTGCTCCCGCTCGCGCTCACCGTGGTCGCGGTCATCCTCTGGGGCTGGATCTGGCTGCCGCTGGGCATCCTGTTCATCCTGCTCGCGGTGCTGATCGTGCTCAACCTTCGGTCCAACAAGGCGATGATGAACGCCGCCGAGGGGCAACCCGGCGCGGCGGCGCAGATCATGGAGAACATGCGCGGCGACTGGCGGGTCACCCCGGCGGTCAGCTCGACCACCCAGATGGACATGGTCCACCTGGTGATCGGCCGCCCGGGCGTGATTCTGCTGGCCGAGGGCAACCCGCAGCGGGTGCGCGGCCTGCTCGGCCAGGAGAAGCGGCGGCTGTCCAAGGTGATCGGCTCCGCTCCCCTGCACGACTACGTGATCGGGCAGGAGGAGGGCGAGCTGCCGATCCGCAAGCTGCGGACCACGCTGCTGCGCCTGCCCCGCGCCCTCTCCGGCAAGGACGTCAACTCGCTGGACAAGCGACTCAAGGCGCTCACCGCCCGGCCACAGATGCCCAAGGGCGCGATCCCGAAGAACATGCGGCCGCCAGGCGCCTTCCGCCAGTCGCGGGGCCGCTGACCCCCTTCGACGTACGCCGACAAGAGCCGGACCCTTGTGGGTCCGGCTCTTTCGCGTCGTGGCGTCGAACGCGCCGCGCCCCGCGCCCCGCGCCCCGCGCCCCGCGCCCCGCGCCCCGCGCCCCGCGCCCCGCGCCCCGCGCCCCGCGCCCAAGATCCTCACAACATCCCCGATGTTGCTGCCTCCGCCATGCGGGGAGACACCAACATCCCCGATGTTGCGCGGATCTTGGCGACGAGGCACCTGCGGGCGGCTCGGGATCGGGCGGCACCAAGATCGTGCTCGAACCTGGATGTAGTGGTCTCCGGGCGTGTGGATGCCACTACATCAATGATCGAGCACGATCTTGGGATCGCTGAGGCGGGCTCCGCCGCTTTCGGGGGCGCAGAGAGGGGTCGGGTCAGGCGCGGGGGGCGTCGACGATGGCCGAGCCGGCGATTCGGTCGTGCAGACCGCGTCGGTGCTCGTCCATGATCAGCGCGGGGACGACGAGGGCCAGCAGGAGGCCACGGATCAGCCCCCGGAGCACGCCGATCCGGCCACCGTCGTTCCAGCTCACGCAGCGGATCTTGGTGATGAACATGCCCGGAGTCTGGGCGAACAGGCCGAGGAAGATGCCGTACACCAGGACCAACACCAGCACCGGGGCCCAGCCGTCGCGTACCGGGTCGGCGAAGAAGTTGGACACCAGCAGGCAGAGCACCCAGTCGATGATCAGCGCCCCGAACCGCCGACCGAGGCTCGGCGCGGTGAAGGTGGGATCGGTGGCCGGCGCTGCCGGGAGGTGCGGATTGGTCACAGCGGTCAAGGGTATCCGCGCCGGGATGAGGGCTTGCCGGGTGCCGCCGCCACTGCGTGCCGATTCAGGCCAAAGCGATCAGATGTCATTACACTGGCACAGTCGGTACGGCGTCCCTGGCGGGCCGGAGGCGTGGACGGGGCGCCACTGACGCTCCGCGAGGGACGTAACACGGCAGAAACAACGGAGACACGGCCGGGCAACCCCCCGGCCCTAGCGTCGCCAGAAGCCTAGCCACCCCGTGGACGTGCCAGGAGGATGTGTGTTCGCCAATCCCGAGGAACTGCTGCGATACCTCAAGAACGAGGACGTGAAGTTCGTCGACGTTCGTTTCTGTGACCTGCCCGGCGTGATGCAGCACTTCAACCTGCCGGTCGAGTCCGTCAACGACGACCTCTTCACCGACGGCCTCGCGTTCGACGGTTCGTCGATCCGCGGTTTCCAGGCGATCCACGAGTCGGACATGCTCCTGCTCCCGGATGTCGCCACCGCGTTCATCGACCCGTTCCGCGCGCAGAAGACGCTCGCGCTCAACTTCTTCATTCACGACCCGTTCACCCGCGAGGCCTACAGCCGCGACCCGCGCAACGTGGCGAAGAAGGCCGAGGCGTACCTGGCGGCGAGCGGCATCGCCGACACCGCCTACTTCGGCGCCGAGGCGGAGTTCTACATCTTCGACTCGATCCGCCACGAGACCTCGGCGCACCAGTCGTTCTACTACATCGACTCGATCGAGGGCGCCTGGAACACCGGTCGCGAAGAGCCGGGCGGCAACCGCGGTTACAAGACCGCGTACAAGGGCGGCTACTTCCCCGTCCCGCCGGTCGACCACTACGCCGACCTGCGTGACTCGATCGTGCGCCGCCTGGTCGACACCGGCTTCAACGTGGAGCGCTCGCACCACGAGGTGGGCACCGCCGGCCAGTCCGAGATCAACTACCGGTTCTCCACCCTGCTGCACGCCGGTGACCAGCTCCAGCTCTTCAAGTACATCGTGAAGAACGAGGCCTGGGCCAACGGCAAGACCGCGACGTTCATGCCCAAGCCGCTGTTCGGCGACAACGGCTCCGGCATGCACACCCACCAGAGCCTCTGGCTCAACGGTGAGCCGCTGTTCTACGACGAGACCGGCTACGCCGGCCTGTCCGACATGGCCCGCTGGTACATCGGCGGTCTGCTGCACCACGCGCCGTCGCTGCTGGCCTTCACCAACCCGACGATCAACTCGTACCGTCGCCTGGTGCCGGGCTACGAGGCGCCGGTCAACCTGGTCTACTCGCAGCGCAACCGCTCCGCCTGCACCCGCATCCCGGTGACCGGCAGCAACGCCAAGGCCAAGCGCGTCGAGTTCCGCGTCCCGGACCCGTCGGCCAACGTCTACCTGGCCTTCTCGGCTATGATGATGGCCGGCCTGGACGGCATCAAGAGCAAGATGGAGCCGCCGACGCCGATCGACAAGGACCTCTACGACCTCCCGCCGGAAGAGTGGGGCGACGTCAAGCAGGTGCCGGGCTCGCTGTCGGCAGTGCTCGACTCGCTGGAGGCCGACCACGACTACCTGCTCGACGGCGGCGTCTTCACCCCCGACCTGATCTCCACCTGGGTCGACTGGAAGCGCGCCAACGAGGTCGACCCGGTGCGTCTGCGCCCGACCCCGCACGAGTTCGCCATGTACTACGACTGCTGAGCAGTCGCTCGAAACACCGGCCGGGCCGGCTCCGCTCACTGCGGAGCCGGCCCGGCTCGCTGTGTGCAGCCCCCCGGCATACCTTCGCGTCCGATATATTGCTCCGGTGGACACGCCTCTGCGCGAACCGACCTTCCTGATCCTCACGGCGCTGGCCGCCCAACCGATGCACGGATACGGGCTGATCGGTGAGGTCGCCGCTCTCTCCGACAACCGCGTGTCGCTACGCCCCGGGACGCTCTACGGGGCGCTCGACCGGCTGGTCGACGCCGGCCTCGTCGAGGTCGACCGGGAGGAGGTGGTGGACGGCAGACTGCGCCGCTACTACCGCCTCTCCCCCGCTGGTGAGACCACGTTGAGCACCGAGACCGAGCGGCTGCGCCGCAACGTCGAAGCCGCCACCGCCCGGCTGTCCAAGCGGACTCGCGCCGCCCTCCCGACCACCCCACGCACGGCCGGAGGCTTGGCATGAACGACCTGGAACGCCGCTACTTCCGGCTGCTGCGCGCGTACCCCGCCGACTACCGGCGCGCGCGCGGCGCCGAAATCGTCGGCACCTACCTCGACCTGGCCGCCCTTGACCAACGCTGGCCGGCACCGGCGGACGCCGCGGACCTGATGCGCGGCGGCCTCCGCCAGCGGCTGCGGGCCGCGGGCGTCACCGACCTGATCCCCGGGGTACGCCTCGCGGCGCTGCTGGCCCTGGTCAGCGCCAGCGCCCTGGCCGGTGTCTGGGGTACGGCAGAGTTGCACCCGCCGCCCGCCGAGTGGGGCGTCCCCCACGTCGGCCCGTTCGTCTCGCTCGGTGTCGTCGCGTGGGCGGCATGGCTGCTGGCGGCGGTGGTGATCGCCGTCGCGCCGAGCCGGGTCGCCCGGCGGGCCATCACCCTCGCGCTGGTGCTCACGATCGCGCTGCCACCTGCGGCCGCGGCGCTCGACACACTCCGACCGCCGCTGATGGTGCTGCTGCCGCAGGTGGTCCTGGGCCTGCTGGGGCTCGCCCTGCCCGATCGACCCTCCCGGGCGATCCGCCTCGCGCCGGCGCTGTCCGCACTGTTGGCGGTGCTGGCGACGCAGTTCCTCGTGGGCTTGGACCCGACCTTCATGTACTACGGCGACACCATGGAAGTCTTCCTGCCCACCGTCGGCGGACTGTTGCTGGTCGTCGGGGCCCTGTTGGCCATGGGGCTGGCACTGGGCGGGGACACCCGCGGCGGCTGGGCGCTCGTCACACTGCTCACTCCCGCCGGTTTCCTGGCGGTGCCCGGCCTGGCTGACAACTTCGGCGCGGCACAGGGCGCCGTCACCTTCGCGGAACTGGCAGTGACCGCTGTCGCCGTCGCGCTCGCCGGTCCCGCCGTACTGTTCCTGACCGTCCTGCTCCGCTCCCGCCGGGCCTCCACCCCCCAGCCCTCAACCCAACCCTGCCCCACCTGCGGCGCGCGGGCCTAACCCCCACCCACTTCAGCCCCGCGCCCCCCGACGCCGTTGACGGCGGGTGCGGAGGGTGTGGATGAGCACGGTCAGGAGCAGGGCGGTCATCGCCAGGGCTCCGGGTGCCTTGGTGACGCGGGCCAGGTTGGTGCCGTCGGGCAGGGCGAGGAAGGCTGCCGCAGCGGTGGGCAGCACGAACCACGTCGTGCGGGCGGCGGTGAGCGCGAGCAGCGCCAGCGGCCAGGTCGCGTACCAGGGGTGGAAGACCGGGGACAGAACGACGGTGGCGACCAGCGCCAACGCCGCGCCGTGCAGCGCCACCCGGGACCGCACCACCGGAGGACGCTCAACCTCAGGGCGCGCGTCGTTCAGGCCGCGCAGGGTCTGCCAGGCCCGCCACCAGAGCACCAGCAGCACCCCGACGAGCAGCAGCAGCGCGACCGCTCGGACCACCGGCACCGCCTGCGGATCCCGGCCGACCAGCGCGCCGGCGTAGTCGACCACGAAACCCACGGCGGTGGGTGGTGACGTCCACTGCTCCGAGTCGCCACTGTGGGTCAGCCCGCCCACCCAGCCGAAGCCGAGGCCGGACACCGCGGAGGTGACCAGCAGCGCGGCGACCAGCCCACCGGCCAGCCATCCAGCGTGGCGCAGCAGCGCCCGAACGGTGGGCTGGTCGGGCATCCCGGCCAGCACCGCGAACGGCACCACCACCACGGCGCTGGCCTTCACCGTGACGGCCAGCCCGAGCAGCGCCCCGGCGAGCAACAGCGCCGCCGGCCGACCTGGTCGCCGGACCACTACCAGCAGTCCACACAGCAGCAGGCCCAGCATCACGGCGTCGTTGTGCGCGCCGGCCACCAGGTGTACGCCGACCAGCGGACCGGCCAGCGCCAACCAGACCGCCCGCCGGGCCGGCACCCCGGCCGCCCGGGCCAGAGCGGGAAGGCAGAGCGCGGCCAGCAGCAGCCCTGCCACGGCGATCACGCGCAGCGCCACGATGGTCCCGGTGAGCCCGCCGCCGAGGCCGACGGCGAGGGCCGCGAGCAGGACGAAGACCGGGCCGTACGGTGCCGGGGTGTCCCGCCAGATCGGTGCCACGGTGTCCAGCCAGGGGCAGCCCGCCGCCTCCACCCCCACTGTGTACGGGTCGACGCCGTGCGCGTACGTCCAGCCCTGGCAGGCGTACGAGTAGACGTCCCGGCTGCCCAACGGTGGCGCGAGCAGTAGCGGTAGCGCCCACAGCCCGGCGGTGACGTACGCCCAACGGGTCGACGGCGCACCGTCGCGCAGTGACCACCACGCCCCGACCAGCAGCACGGTGCCGATCAGCCAGCAGGTCAGCGTCGCCGGGCCGTCCGGGGTCCGCCAGATCGACGCGGGTGTCACGCCCAGCGGGGCGTCGGGCAGTGCCCCGCCGAGGTATCCGGCCACGGCGAGCAGGACCGCCCCGACCAGGCCGGCGTACCGGGAGAGAGCGGCACCGGGAGCGGTCACCGGCGCACCTTCCCTCAGTCGGCGGCGACCGGCTGACGGGCCGCCCGAGCCGACCGTACCAACCGGATGACCAGCACGATCACCAACAGCGTCATCAGCGGCGCCCCGACCGTCTTGGTGTACCGGGGCAGCCCGGTGCCGTCGGGCAGCACCAGGAAGGACGCGACCAGTGCGACCACTGTGAACCATCTGGTCCGCTGGGCGGTGGCCGCGAGCACGAACAGCGGCCAGGTCCAGTACCAGGGGTGCACGACGGGGGCGAGCGCGACGGTGAGGGCGAGCGCGAGGCCGGCGTGGTACAGCGGGTCGCGGGTGCGGGCCCGCCACCAGAGCCAGACGAGTAGCACCGCCAGGAGGACCACGGCGATTCCGCGAGTGACCGGAAGCGCGTCGATGTGACCACCGAACAGTGCCGCGACGTAACCGACAGTCTGCCCCACGGCGGTCGACGGGGACGTCCAGGCGATGGCGGCGCCACCCTGGGACAGCCCGCCGATCCAACCGAAGTCCAGCCCACCGACGACTGTCACGCCGACCACTGTGGCGACGGTGCCGCCGACCACCCAGCCGCCGTCGCGGATCAACGTGCGGATCCGGTACGGCCCGGCGGTGGCGGCCAGCGCGGCGAACGGCACCACCACCACGGCGGTCACCTTGATCGCCACCGCGATCCCGAGGAGGAGCCCGCCGACCAGCAGCATTCCGCGCCGGCCCGGGTGCGCCGCCACCACGGCCAGCCCACCGACCAACGCGGCGAGCATCAGCACGTCGTTGTGCGGGCCACCGATCAGGTGCGCGGCGACCAGCGGGGAACCCAGCGCCAGCCACACCGCCCGCTTCGCCGGCACACCGGCCCGACGCGCCAGCGCCGGCAGTGCCCACGCGGTGAGGACGACGCCGACAAGCGACAGGGCTCGGAACAGCACGATGCTGGCGGTCAGCGACCCGGTGGCCTTCACCACGGCGCCCGCGACGAGCACGAACAGCGGCCCGTACGGCGCCGGGGTGTCGCGCCAGATGACCGAGACGGTGTCCAGCCAGGGGCAGGGCAGCGCGGAGACACCCTGCTCGTACGGGCTGAGGCCACCGACGAAGCTGGCGCCCTGGCAGGCGTACGCGTACACGTCCCGGCTGCCGAAAGGCGGTGCGATCAGCAACGGCAGCAGCCAGAGCCCGACGGTGACCAGGGCCCAGCGCGTCGAGGGTCCCCCGTCACGTAGCGCCCACCAGGCGTACGCCATCAGGCCGGTGCCGACCAGCCAGGCGGCGAGGATCAGCGGGCCGTTGGGCCCCTGCCAGATGCTGACCGGGGTGCTGCGCAGGGGGCCGCCGGGAAACGCGCCGCCGAGGAAGGCGGACAGCGCGAGCAGCATCGAGCCGGCCAGGCCGGTCCAGCGCGCGAGGTGGGAGGGCACGCCGGACATGCTGCCAGCCCGTCGGTGGGAGGCCGACGGCAGGCACGGTCAGCAGTGGCGCGTCGGCACCAGCCCACTGGAGATCGAGTAGTCGCCGGCGGCGCGGATTCGCAGCTCGGTCCACCCGTCCGGGCCCGGCCGCAGACAGCCGTCCGGGCCGCTCAGTGTGAGCCAGCGCGACCAGCGCACCCGGACCGGCACGTCCCCGGGCGGGGCGGTCAGCCGGACCGCGCCGCGGTCGGCGGTGACGAGTCGACCCGGGGCACCGACCAGCGGGGTCGGATCGACCACTGCGTACATCCGCCAGGTCGGGTCACGCCAGACCTCCCGCAGGTACGGCAGGCCACCACGGATCAGCGTGGCCTCGTCGCGGCCCCACCGGTCGGCGGGTGCGTCCGGAGCGAGCACCACGTAGCTCACCGCCTCGTGCCGTAGCCACTTCTCGTACGTCTGCGCGCTCAGGCTGCCGTCGTAGAACAGCGCGTTGCGGTCGCTGTCGACCTGGCGTTCCCAACCCCGGGCCAGTGGCACGGTCGGCGGCAGGTACGCGGACTCCCAGTGGTCGCGCAGCGGCACCACCTCGACCCGCCCGGCCGGCTGCCGCCTGTCGAGTTCGGCGACGAGCGGTTGGTAGAAACTTTCGGCGCTCTCCGGGGCGCCGGCCCGGGTCACGTCGCTGATCATCACCGGCGACTGCCACCACACTGTCGCGGCGAGCAGACCGGCCAGCCACGGCCCCGGCAGGGCGGCGTACCCGGCCAGCACGGGCAGGGCGAACAGCATCGGCAGTCGCAGCGCGTTGGAACCGATCGGGCTGGGCACGTAGTACGCCCCGATCAGCAGCAGCACGGTGAGCGCCGCGCCGATGCGCAGCACCCGACGGCGACGCGGCAGCACGACCGCCACCAGCACCGCGAGCGCGACGTTGATGCGCATCGACTCGGCCGAGTACGGCTGGGTGCCGCCGTTGCCGAAGAGGAACGCCATCGGGGCGAGCGTGACGGCGGGCGCCACGGCCAGGACGAGCCCCTCGGCCAGTGGTCGGTCGGCCCGCCAGCCTCCGGGCAGCGGGCGGCCCGGCCCGTCACCGGTGCGCAGGGCGCTGAGCAGCAGCGCCGCGCCGGCCAGCCCGGTGAACAGGCCGGCGACCGGGCTGGCCGCCGTCGCCAGGGCGGCGCAGACGGCGGCGAGCGTCAGCCGGAGCCAGCGGGGTGGGCGTTCCGCGCTGACCGTGCAGAGCGCCAGCAGCCCGAACGCCAGCCCGACCGCGAAGGTGATCCGGCCGCTGGCCAGGTTGCCGACCAGCACCACCGCGCCGAGGACACCGGCCAGCAGCGGTCGGCGGGCCCGGTTGCGGGTGAACAGCCAACCCAGCGCGCCCGCGCCGACCACGGCGGCGACCGCCCCCAGCGGACGCACCCCGATCAGCGTGCCCAACCTGGCCGTGAAGAGGCTGTAGCCGTACTGGTTGACGCCGCCGTACCAGCCGAAATCGACCGGCGCGGCCCCGTACCGCTCGGTGAACCCGGCACGCGCCACCTGGGCGGCGAGGTCGGTGCCCATCGGTGGAGCGAGGAGGAACGCGACGGCGAGCAGCACCGCCACCCCGGTCGCCGCCGCCCAGCCCGCGACGCTCCGCCCGGTCGGGGGCGGGGACGCGTCAGGCATCGAGGACCCGTTCGGCAGCGGCGCGGGAGCGGCGGCCGGTGCGCAGGTACTCGTCGAGGAACTCCCCCGGGTCGTCGCGGCCGAGCAGCCGGGCCACCCCGGCCAACTCCACCCCGTGCCGGGGCAGTTGGTCGCCGGCCCGACCCCGGACCAGCATCAACGCGTTGCGGACCTGCGCGGCAAGGGCCCAACCGGCGGCCATCTCCGCGGCGTCCGCCGGGTCGATCAGGCCGGCCCGCTCGGCCGCCGCGAGGGCGTCGAGGGTACGCGTGCCGCGCAGCTCCGGGATCGCGCCGGCGTGCCGGAGCTGGACGAGTTGCACAGCCCACTCCACGTCGGCGAGCCCACCGCGACCCAGCTTGGTGTGGGTGGCCGGGTCGGCGCCACGGGGCAGCCGTTCGGTCTCCACCCGAGCCTTGATCCGCCGGATCTCGACGACCTGCTCGCGGGTCAGCCCGTCGGCCGGGTAGCGCACCGGCTCGATCATCGCCTCGAACTCGGCGCCCAGGTCGGCGTCGCCGCAGACGAACCGGGCGCGCAGCAGTGCCTGTGCCTCCCACACCCGCGACCAGCGGGCGTAGTACGCGGCGTACGCGGCGAGGCTGCGGACCAGCGGGCCCTGGCGGCCCTCCGGGCGCAGGTCGGCGTCGACGCCCAGCGGCGGGTCGGGGGCGGGTACCCCGAGCAGCCGACGCAGCTCCTCGGCGACGGCGTGCGCGGCGGCGCTGGCGGCGCTCTCGCTGGTGCCCGGGGGCGGGTCGTAGACGAAGAGCACGTCGGCGTCGGAGAGGTAGTTCGACTCGTACCCGCCGAGCCGGCCCATGCCGATCACCGCGAACCGCAGCCCCGCCGGCGCCGGTTGGCTGGCCCGAGCGGCCCGCAGCGCGGCGGCCAGGGTGGCGTCGGTGACGTCGGCGAGCGCCGTACCCACCTCGGTGATGTCGGACAGTTTGCGGGCGGGCCGGTTCGCGCCGTCCGCCCGGGTGGGGCTGGGCGCGAGAGCGCCGGCCCGGCAGAGCAGATCGGCGCAGGCCACCCGGACCAGTTCGCGACGTCGCAGCGCGCGCACCGCGCTGGTGGCCTCGACCGGGTCGGTGTGCCGGGCCGCCGCCGCCAGGAACCCCTCCCGCAGCACCTCGGGCGCGCGGGGCGCCAGCTCGTTCTCCTCGGCCAGCAGCCGCAGCGCCTCCGGGTCGCGGGCGAGCAGGTCGGCGACGTACCGGGACAGTGCGAGGACCCGGGCCAGCCGACGGGCGACCGGGCCGCCATCGCGCAGCAGCCGCAGATACCAGGGGGTGCTGCCCAGCTTGTCGGAGACCTTGCGGTAGTTGAGCAGCCCCCGGTCCGGCTCCGGCGCGTCGGCGAACTCGCTGAGCAGCACCGGCAGCAGTGTGCGCTGGATGGCCGCCGTACGGCTCACCCCGCCGGTGAGCGCCTGGAGGTGGCGCAACGCCCCGGCCGGGTCGGCGAAGCCGAGGATCTCCAGGCGGTTCCTGGCCGCCTCCGGGGTGAGCCGCAACCCGTCGGCCGGCACCCGGGCCACCGACTCCAGCAGCGGCCGGTAGAGCAGTTTGGCGTGCAGTCGGCGTACCTCGGTGGCGTGGGTGACCCACTCGGCCCGGAAGCTCTCCACGGCGCTGCGCCCCGGCGTGGCAGTGAAACCCAGCGCGGCGGCGAGCCAGCGCAGCGCGCCCGGCTCGGCGGGCACCGTGTGCGTACGACGCAGGCCCTGGAGTTGCAGCCGGTGCTCGACGCTGCGCAGGAAGCGGTAGCCGCGCAGCAGTGCCTCGCCGTCGGCCCGACCGACGTAGCCGCCGGCGACGAGCGCGCGCAACGCCGGGATGGTGCCGGGCGGACGCAGCGTCTCGTCGCCGCGACCGTGCACGAGTTGCAGCAACTGGACGGCGAACTCGATGTCGCGCAGCCCGCCCGGACCGCGCTTGATCTCGCGCTCCAGCTCCTTAGGCGGGATGTGGTCGATGATCCGGCGGCGCATGGCGCGGACGTCCTCGACCGCCTCGGGCCGCTCGGCCGCCCGCCAGACAAGCGGCGCGAGCTGGTGGATCCACTCCTGGGCCAGCGGCAGGTCCCCGGCGGCCGGGCGGGCCTTGAGCAGCGCCTGGAACTCCCAGGTGCGCGCCCACCGCCGGTAGTAGGCCAGGTGGCTGGCGAGGGTCCGCACCAGCGGACCGCGGCTGCCCTCGGGGCGCAGCGCGGCGTCCACCGGCCAGGCGACCAGCCCGCAGATGGAGATCAGTCGGGTCGCCACCTGGGTCGCGGCGGACAGGTCGGCGTCCTCGGCGGCCACGAAGATGACGTCCACGTCGGAGACGTAGTTCAGTTCGCCGCCGCCGCACTTGCCCATCGCCACGACCGCGAGTCGGGGCCGCTCGGTCCCCTCCGCCAGCTCCGCGACCGCGATCTCGTACGCCGCGGACAGCGTCGCGTCGGCCAGCGCGGAGAGCGCGGCCATGGTCTGCTCCAGGCCGCGACCGCCGGTCAGGTCGGCCGCCGCGATCCGCAACAACGCCAGGCGGTACGCGGTCCGCAGCGCCGCCACCGGGTTGCCGCCGTCGGCCGGCTCCAGCCGCCCCTCAGCGATCGGGGCGAGCCCGTCCGCTGCGGTCCGCAGCGCCCGATAGTGCTCGGGGTGGGCCACCAGGTGGTCGCCGAGCGCCGCCGACGCGCCGAGCACCGCGATCAGCCGCCGCCGCAGCCCGGGATCGGCGTGCACGTCCGCGAGCAGCGGCGATTCGGCGCCGCCTGCGGTGGTACGGCCCTCGGCCTCCACGATGCGGTGCAGTTGGCGCAGCGCCAGGTCCGGGTCGGCGGCCCGGGACAGCGCGGAGAGCAGCTCCGCTGCGGCCTCGTCGACCGGCTCCTGCTCGACCGGCCGCCACAGTCGCAGCCCTTCCGGGCCGAGCAGGTCCGCGGCGCGCGCGCCACCATCGCCTTCGGCGGTGCCGAAGCCGTACCGGGCCAGTCGGCCCGACGCCCTGGTCGGCCGGCTCATCAGTGCCCGAGCAGCGGCAGGCCGCGCCGAATCGTGCTGTCGTCCAACTCGCCGAGGGCCAACGCGGCGAACCGCGCGGCGAACGGCTGCCAGACCTCCTCGACGTCGGCCAGCACCGAGGCGCAGGCCGCGACGACCAGCTCCGGGTCGTAGCCCAGCTCGGCGAGTTGGACCGAGTCGGTGGCCCAGTCGGCGATCATCGCGGCGTCGCACTCGATGTGGAACTGCAACCCCCACGCCCGGTCACCGAGGCGGAACGCCTGATGCGGGTAGCGGGTGGAGGCGGCCAGCAGGGTAGCGCCCCGAGGCAGCTCGGTGATCTCGTCGGCGTGCCACTGGAGCACGTCCGGGATCAACGGCACGTACCGGAACAACGGGTCGTTCTCGGCGGCGTCGCGCCGCCCGACCACGCCGGGGCCGATCTCCGGCCCGGACGGGCTGCGCTCCACCAACCCGGCGTGTGCGGTGGCGAGCAGCTGCGCGCCCAGGCAGACCGCGAGGGTCGGCACCCGGTACCGGACCGCCTTGCGCAGCAGGCCCTCCACGGCGGGAAACCAGGGCGCGCCAGGCGAGCCGTCCGGCAACGGGTACGCCTGTTGGTCGCCGCCGAGCACCACCAGCGCCGCGTACCCCTCCAGGTCGGCGGGGAGTTCGTCGCCGGCGTGCGGACGCACCACCCACAGCTCCAGCCCAGCCTCGGTCAGCCACTCACCCAGCCGGCGCGCGTCGTCCGTCGGGTCGTTCTCGATCACCAGCGCGGTTGCCACCCGTCGAGGCTAGCCGGTACGCCGCACGGCATCACGCCCCGGCACGGGCCGCGCGGCCGGGTGGCGTTCCCGCCTCGGCCGGGTCGTTAGGCTCTGCGGTTGTGATCAGCGAGGACACCGCCGCCGTACGCCCGCCCGTGCTGCGCCCGGGTGACACGGTGCTGCTGGTGTCGCCGTCCGGGCCGACCTCGCCGGAGCGGGTGGCCAGGGGCATGGAACTGCTCACCGGCTGGGGCCTGCGCCCGGTGCCGGCACCGAACGCGTACGCGCGCCACGGCTATCTCGCCGGCACCGACGACCTGCGTGCCGCCGACCTGAACGCGGCCTTCGCCGACCCTGACGTGCGCGGGGTGATCTGCACCCGCGGCGGCTACGGGGCCCAGCGGATCGTGGACGCCATCGACATGGCCGCCGTCCGCCGCGACCCGAAGGTGGTGGCCGGTTTCTCGGACATCACCGCGTTGCAGTTCGCACTGTGGCGGGGCGCCCGCCTGGCCGGGGTGCACGGCCCCGGTGCGGCCTGGCGCGACGAGCGGACGCCGCTGCGCTCCGCCGAATCCCTGCACGCGGCGCTGATGACCACCGAACCCGTGTCGATCACCGCAGTGCCCACCGAGGAGACCTTCGGCGTACGCGTCCCGGGTCGCGCCACCGGCACCCTCCTCGGCGGCAACCTGTGCATGATCGCCGCGTCGATCGGCACGCCCGACCTGCCCGACCTGACCGGTGCGGTGCTGTTGATCGAGGACGTGCAGGAACCCCCGTACAAGGTCGACCGGATGCTCACCCACCTGCGCCGGGCCGGCGCGTTGGACCGACTGGCCGGGGTCGCGGTGGGCCAGTTCACCGACTGCGGCGACGGGTGGGACACCACAATCGTCGACGTACTCACCGAACGCCTCGGCGACCTGGGCGTACCGGTCCTCGGCGGCCTCCCCATCGGCCACGGCCCGAATCAACTCACAGTCCCCATCGGCACCGAGGCAACCCTCGACACCACCACAGCCACCCTCACCGCAGCCCCCGCAGTCCACTAACCCCAGGGGCGCTCCCGGGGACTCCCTGGGCTGTTCCGGTGATCATGAAGTTGTTGTCACTCGGCACGGCGTGTCGCGGCAATAACTTCATGATCATCAGGGGTCAGGGGGTTAGGTGGGCTACTGCTCCGATTTCCAGGGCGGCCCAGATGCCGGTGGGGGTGCGGGTGATGCCGTGCGGTTCGGCGTTGGGGGTGGGTAGGGGGTAGCCCTCAATCCGTCCGGTGGGATCTAGGTGACCGATCCGGTTGGCACCCCACTCGGTGAACCACACGCCGCCGTCCGGGTCGCCCACTATCGCGTGCGGGCGGGCCGCCCGGTCCGGCAGCGGAAACTCGACGATCTCGCCGCCCGGGTCGAGGCGACCGAGCTGACCGGCGCCGATCTCCACGAACCAGATGACGCCGTCGACACCCACGGTGATGCCGACCGGGCCCGCCTTCACTGTGGGTAGCGGATGTAGCGTCACCCTGCCGTCGAGATCGATCCGGCCGATGGCGTTCGCCTGGTTGAGGGTGAACCAGAGAGCCTGGTCCGCTCCCGCAGTGATCATCGAGGCGAACCCGCCGGTCACCGGCAACGGGAATGCGGTGTGGCTGCCGTCGGTCCCCACCCGGCCGATGGTGTCGGAGGTCATCCCGGCGTACCAGAGCGCACCATCAGGCCCAGCCGCGATGCCACCCGGCCCGGTGCCGGCGGGCAGGGCGATGGTGCGCTGCTCACCGTCGACGGTGATCCGACCGATCCGGTCGTCCCCTGAGCGGGTGAACCAGAGCGCCCCGTCCGGCCCTGCCGTGATGATCAACGGACGACCGCCGGCCGGGTCCAGCGGGTAGGTCCGGACCGCGCCGTCGGGCGACAACCGGGCGATGCCACCGGCATGGGCCAACGTCAGCCACAACGCGCCGTCCGGGCCAGGCGTGATGCTGTACGGCCCGGCGTCCGGCTCGACAAGTGGAATCTCCCGAATCTCGACGGTCATGCCGCAGTGTCCTTTCCGTCGGTGGATCGTCCACCCTGACCGCTCTGCCAGCGACCACACAACCGATTTCGCCCACCGCCGCCCGGGATTATCAGCTCGCTGACAGGGTCGCCACGGCTTCCGCCCAGACGACCCGGTCACTGTCGGTGATGACAGCGCAGGATGACCGAACCTCTGGAGGACAGCATGTCCCGCACCATCCGCAGGAAGCACCTGCTGGCCGGCCTGGCCACCGCCGGCGTCCTCGGCGTCGGGATCGCGGCCCCGACGATCGCGTTCGCCGCCGACACCCCCACGCCGACACCGAGCGCCAGCACCGCCCCGGCTCCCGACGCCGCGCCAGGCGCGAAGGCCGACCGGCAGGGCGCGTTCGCCGAGGAGCTCGCCAAGGAGCTTGGCGTGCCCACCGACAAGGTGACCGCCGCACTCGAGAAGATCCGCGAACAGCACCGGCCGGCCGACCGACCGCAGCGCCCGTCCGCCGAGGACCGTCAGGCCGCGATCAAGCAGCGCCTGGAACAGGCGGTCAAGGACGGCAAGCTCACCCAGGAGCAGGCCGACGCCATCACCAAGGCCGTCGAGGCCGGCGTCTTCCCCGGCCCCGGCGGCCACCGCGGCATGGGCGGCCACCACGGCGCTGGTACGCCCGGCAAGTAGTCCGAAGAGCCCGGCCCCGGCAGGCATCAGCAGGCCGGGGCCGGGCTCGCTACGCCACGGGCAGGCCGGGGCCGGGCTCGGTACGCCACCGGCAGGCCGGTCTGGCCCCGGGCCGGCCGGTCGTGCCCGGTCCGACCAGCCGTGCCCGGTCCGACCCGCCGTGCCCGGACCGACCCGCCACCCTGTCGTGCCCGGTCCGACCCGGGCCGCCTATCGCGCCCGTGCCGACCGTCCGCGCCGAGGCTGGATCGGGCCCGTCGCAGCTTGATCCACTCGGTTTCTGTGATGTCGCGGTGTCCCGCGCGCTCGGACACCCCGACATCATGAAATCCGAGTCGATCACGCGCGCGGGTGCCGCCAGGCTGACCGGGCCATCGCCCCCCGCTCAGGGTGACGGCCTCAGAGCCAAGACCTCCCCCGGGACCAAGCCACCCGGGACCAGCCCAACCCGGAAGGCCAGCCCCACCAGGGACCCGCCCCATCCCGGGGGGCAAGCCAACCCGGGGCCAGCCAACGCGGGAGAAAGGCCAACCCCGGGGGCAAGGCCAACCCCGGGGGGCAAGCCAACCCGGGGCCAGCCAACGCGGGAGAAAGGCCAACCCCGGGGGCAAGGCCAACCCCGGGCATCAGCGGGACCTTGGAAGAGGTCAGGGCTGCGGGGGCGGGGGCGTGAAAACACCCAGGTGGTTGCCGGCCGGGTCGAGTAGGTGGGCCAACCGGAGACCGCTCGGTGCCGTACGGGCTGGTACCAGGACCCGGCCGCCGGCAGCTTCGGCCTGTCGGCAGGTCTCTGCCACGTCGGCGACTTCGGCGTAGAACACCGCGTAGTTCGGCGACGTTCCGTCGGTCGCCCTGATCGCCCCACCGATCCCGGTGTCCCCGCCGGCCCCGGTCACGCGGTAGGACCCGCCGGTGGGCGAGCCCTGCTCCTCGAAGGTCCAGCCGAACAGCTCTCCGTAGAACCGCTCCGCGTCCTCGGGCCGGTCGGTGCCGATCTCGAACCAGGTGATGGGCGTGGTGGACCTGGACATCTACTGCCTCCAGAATGATTCGTGCCGGCCGCTCGGCCGTCGTCTGGAGCAGTCTTAGGGCCGTTGGCGACAGCGTCCTGTCGGTGTTTTCGGATCACCCGGCGGGTTTCTCGGTGACGAGACCCACCCAGCCCGCCGCGCTGCGGACGGGTCTCGGAAGAGGCCGCCACGCCGAGCCCGCTCAGACCAGGTCGCCGAACGCCGAGCCCGCTTCAGACCAGGCCGCCGAGCGCCCAACCGGTTCCAGACCAGGTCGCCGAGCGCCCAACCGGTTCCAGACCAGGTCGCCGAGCGCCGAGCCCGCTTCAGACCAGGCTCAGCGGGCGGACCCGCTCGTGGGGGATGTCGAGATCCGTCAGGCGTAGCTCCCGGGCCACCACGTCGGGCAGCGCCCACACGCTCCGGATCCGGTCGGTACGGAAGCACCGCAGCTCGTCGCGCAGACGGCACCAGGCGACCAGGTACCAGTGTCGGGAGTTACCGAGGTAGCCGAGTGGCTCGACGTCACGGGTCGAGTCGGCGCCGGCGCGGTCGGCGTACCGGATGCGCAGCACCCGCCGCGCGGTGACCGCGTCGGCGACGGTGGCCGGGACGGGCGCGGCCGGCCCGTCGCCGATCAGGTGCACCCGGTCGGCGAGGCGGTGTGCCTCGGCGGCGTCGGCGGCCGGCAGCACCGCCACCAGCTTGCGCAGCGCGGTGGCGGCCGGCCCGGCGAACGGCGAGCCGGCAAGCCGGTGCAGCGCCACGGCCATCGCCACCGCCTCGGAGGCGGTCAGGTTGACCGGCGGCAGGGTGCGGGCGCGGTCCAGGACGTAGCCACCGGTGCGCCCGGGCTCGGCCCAGATCGGCACCCCGGCCTCCTGCAACGCGGCGAGGTCCCGTTCGATGGTCCGGCTGCTCACCTCGAAACGCGCGGCCAGCCAGCGGGCACTGCGCGGCCGTGGTGACACCGCCCGCAGCTCCTCGACCAGCGCGTAGAGGCGATCGGTGCGGTTCATACCCGGCACGCTACGGCCGAGGTACGACGCCACGGCGACTGCCCGCGGACGCGAGCGGCCCACCGGCCAGAGATCTTGGACAGTTTCCGTCACGACCTGACGGAAACTGTCCAAGATCTGCACGCCCACCCGCAGACGCCCGCCCACGGACACCCGCCCACGGAGGCCCAGCCGCCCACCAACGACCGGCCACGGACCACCCGGCCAC
Source organism: Micromonospora sp. DT15 (assembly GCF_049841475.1). Taxonomy (NCBI): domain Bacteria; kingdom Bacillati; phylum Actinomycetota; class Actinomycetes; order Micromonosporales; family Micromonosporaceae; genus Micromonospora; species Micromonospora sp. DT15. Next base: position 110,963 of record NZ_JBNCKJ010000004.1, on the reverse strand, counting down.
GCACGACCAGCCATGCACGACGGAACGCGGGCGGACCGCCCGCCGGGTGATGCGGAGAGGGGCCGTCAGGCGATGCAGGCGCAGACGATCAGCGCGGCCCCGAAGTGGGTGGCGGCACTGACCCGGGCAGCAGGGTGCGGCTCGGGCGAGCAGATGACCTCGCCGAGCTTGCCGGGGGTGAGCAGGTCCAACACCACGAAGGCCAGCGCCATGATCGCCAACCCGACCAGTCCGAAGACCACGGTGGAGGCGATCCCCTTGCCGAAGTCGCTGTAGCTGGTCAGGATCGCGGTGAAGACGATCCCGGCGATGCCGAGCTGGTTGGCGGCGAGCAGCAACCCCGCGTTGGCGTTGCGCTCGACCCAGATCAGGTCTCGCAGCCGGCCCGGTGTGAGCAGGTCGACGAGCCCGAAGCCGGCGGCCATGAGGCCGACGCCGACGATCCCGAACACGACGCTCTGCCAGGCACCGCTGAACAGATCCTCCAGCACCGACTTGCCTCCCGACTCTCCGCCCGGAGGGGTACCGGCGCGGTGATCGAGACGATAGCGGCAGCGCGCAACGGCGTCAGCCCCTGCGTCTACAGGGCCAGGTAGCGCTGCCGCTCGTACGGGGTGACCTCACGGCGGTACTGCTCCCACTCGGCCCGCTTGTTGCGCAGGAAGAAGTCGAAGACGTGCTCGCCGAGCACCTCGGCGACCAGCTCGGACTCCGCCATCACGTCGATCGCCTCGGCGAGGTTCTCCGGCAGCGCCTCGTAGCCCATGGCACGCCGCTCGGCGCTGGTCAGCGACCAGACGTCGTCCTCGGCGCCCGGTGGCAGCTCGTATCCCTCCTCGATGCCCTTCAGGCCGGCGCCGAGCAGCACCGCGAAGGCGAGGTACGGGTTGGTCGCCGAGTCCAGCGAGCGGACCTCGACCCGGGCCGAGTTGGGCTTGCCGTACGCGGGAACCCGGACCAGCGCGGACCGGTTGAGGTGACCCCAGCAGACGTACGCCGGGCTCTCGGTGATCCGGTCGGGCAGGTGCTGCGGGAAGAGCCGCTTGTACGAGTTGACCCACTGGTTGGTGACAGCCGTGTACTCCCGGGCGTGCACCAGCAGGCCGGCGATGAACGACTTCGCCACCTTGGACAGCTTCATCGGGTCGCCGCTGTCGTGGAAGGCGTTGCGCTCCCCCTCGAACAGCGACAGGTGGGTGTGCATCCCGCTTCCCGGCTGGTCGGTGAACGGCTTCGGCATGAAGCTGGCCTGCACACCGGTGGAGAGTGCGACCTCCTTGACCACGTGCCGGAAGGTCATGATGTTGTCGGCGGTGGTGAGCGCGTCGGCGTACCGCAGGTCGATTTCCTGCTGGCCGGGTGCGACCTCGTGGTGGCTGAACTCCACCGAGATGCCGATGCGTTCCAGCGCGAGTACGCCCTGACGGCGGAAGTCCCGGGCCACGGCGTGGGTGGTGTGCTCGAAGTAGCCGCCGGTGTCGACCGGGGTGGGCACGGTGCCGTCCTGCGGACCGTTTTCGAGCAGGAAGAACTCGATCTCGGGGTGGGTGTAGAAGGTGAAGCCCTTCTCGGCCGCCTTGGACAGCGCGCGGCGCAGCACGTGCCGGGGGTCGGCCCAGGACGGCCCGCCGTCGGGCAGCAGGATGTCGCAGAACATCCGGGCGCTCTCGCCGCTGACCCCGCCTTCGAAGGGGAAGACCTGGAAGGTGGTCGGGTCGGGCATGGCGACCATGTCCGATTCGAAGACCCGGGCGAAGCCCTCGATCGCCGAGCCGTCGAAGCCGATGCCTTCCTCGAAGGCCGCCTCGAGCTCGGCGGGTGCCACCGAAACGCTCTTGAGCGTGCCCAGAACGTCGGTGAACCACAGCCGGACGAACCGGATGTCCCGCTCTTCCAGCGTGCGGAGGACGAACTCCTGCTGACGGTCCACTTCCCCAACCCCTCGCGACACTCTTTTGTCCGCCTTGGCCGGGCTGCACCCGACCTGATCGCCCAGTGTTCCCGGGCCTGGTTACGCAGACGTTACGCGAACAGCCGCCGGCCGTCCCCTCGTGTCCCGCCGGGCGAGCGCGGGGCCCACCCCTGCCGCCACGACGGCCGAACCACCACCGACGGCCGAGCCGCCACCGACGGCCGCCACGACGGCCGAGCACCTGCCGCCGCGGCCTCGCGGGCGCCCGTCGCGGCAGGGTGGCGGCAATCTCGTCCGAGGGTACGGACTGGCGCGACGACGCTGGGGCAAGATGAAGGCATGCCCACCCTGCGTCTCGCCCTGTCCCAGGTCAACCCGAGCGTCGGCGACCTCGCCGGAAACGCCGATCTGGTCCGCAGTTGGACTCGCCGGGCCGCCGATGCCGGCGCCCAGCTGGTGCTCTTCCCGGAGATGATGCTGACCGGGTACCCGGTCGAGGACCTGGTCTTCCGGCGTTCCTTCGTCGCCGCGTCCCGGGCCGCCGTGGAGCGGCTGGCCGCCGACCTGGCCGCCGACGGTCTCGGCGAGTTGCCGGTCGTTGTCGGCTACCTGGACGCCGACGGCCCGCCGCAGGTCAGCGGGGACGCCGAGCCGGGCCGGGGCGCCCGCAACGCCGCCGCGCTGCTGCACCGGGGCGTGGTGGCCGCCCGCTATTTCAAGCACCACCTGCCCAACTACGGGGTCTTCGACGAGGACCGGTACTTCGTCTCCGGTGACGCGCTGACAGTGGTGCGGCTCGGCGGCGTGGACGTCGCGCTGACCATCTGCGAGGACCTGTGGCAGGCCGGCGGTCCGTTCGCCGCCGCCCGGAGGGCCGGCGTCGGCCTGGTCGTCAACATCAACGGCTCGCCGTACGAGCTGAACAAGGACGACATCCGGCTGCCGCTGGTCCGCCGCCGGGCCGCCGAGGCGGGCGCCGCCGTCGCGTACGTCAACATGATTGGCGGCCAGGACGAGCTGGTCTTCGAGGGCGACTCGATGATCGTGACCGCCGACGGTGAGCTGCTCACCCGGGCACCGCAGTTCGTCGAACACCTGCTCGTGCACGACATCGAGCTGCCGGCCGCCACCGCCGCGACGACCACGGAGACCGTCGCGGACGGCATGCGCATCGTGCACAGCACGCTCGACGGCATTCCGCCCACCCCGTCCGGCCCGGCCGCCACCGGCGGGCTGATCGAGCCGGTGGCCGACGAGGCCGAGGTGTGGCAGGCGCTGGTGCTGGGTCTGCGCGACTACGTCAACAAGAACCGGTTCCCGTCGGTGGTGCTCGGTCTCTCCGGGGGCATCGACTCGGCGGTGGTGGCCGCGCTCGCCGTCGACGCGCTCGGGCCGGACCGGGTGGTCGGGGTGTCGCTGCCCAGCCAGCACTCCTCGGAGCACTCCCGGGAGGACGCCGCCGACCTGGCCAAGCGCACCGGCCTGGACTACCGCGTCGAGCCGATCCAGCCGATGGTCGACGGCTTCCTGGCCAACCTGTCGCTGTCCGGTGTGGCAGTGGAGAACCTCCAGGCCCGGGTCCGTGGCGTGATCCTGATGGCGCTGTCGAACCAGGAGGGCCACCTGGTGCTGACCACCGGCAACAAGAGCGAGCTGGCGGTCGGCTACTCCACCCTGTACGGCGACTCGGTGGGTGGCTTCAACCCGGTGAAGGACGTCTGGAAGACGCTGATCTGGCGGCTGGCGAAGTGGCGCAACCGGGACGCGGCCCGGCGCGGTGAGACCGCCCCGATTCCGGAGAACTCGATCGGCAAGCCGCCGAGCGCCGAGCTGAGCCCGGGCCAGCTCGACAGTGACAGCCTGCCCGAGTACGACGTCCTGGACCCGATCCTGATCGGCTACGTCGACGGTGACCTCGGCCGCGACGGGCTGATCGAGTCGGGTCACGACCCGGCCGTGGTGGACAGGGTGCTGCGGCTGGTGGATACCGCCGAGTACAAGCGACGGCAGTCCGCGCCGGGCACGAAGATCTCCATGAAGGCGTTCGGCCGGGACCGCCGTCTGCCGATCACCAACCGGTGGCGCGAGCACGGCTGAGCCGTACCCCTGGGGTGCCGGGTCGGTGGCGCGGCCCGGCGCGGCCGCGCGGTGGCGGCGCGGGGCGGTCCCGGGTGGCCAGCTGGGGCGGCCTCGCGCTGGTGGAGTGACATCTTGCACTGGTGGAGTGACATCTTGCACTGGGCCCTGCCGTCAGCCCGTCTCGCGGTGCGACGATCGCGACAGAACCCGGGGACCGCGCAGGCGGCCTCGAGGAAGGGAGACAGAGATGGTGGAGTCCACTCCGCACGAGGTGACCGCGTTGTACGGCGGCCCGGCCACCCGACGGGTCCGCACCCGCGACCTGATGGCCGCCAAGGATCGCGGCGAGCGCTGGCCGATGCTCACCTCGTACGACCAGTACACGGCGTCGATCTTCGACCAGGCCGGTGTTCCGGTGCTGCTGGTCGGCGACTCGGCCGCGAACAACGTGTTCGGCTACGAGACCACCCTACCGATCACGGCCGACGAGCTGCTGCCGCTGGTCCGGGCCGTGGTGCGGGCGACCCGGCAGGCGCTGGTCGTCGGTGACCTGCCGTTCGGCTCGTACGAGGAGGGTCCGGCCCAGGCGCTGCGCACCGCCGTCCGGTTCATGAAGGAGGGTGGCTGTCACGCGGTGAAGTTGGAGGGTGGCCGCCGTAACGCCGCGCAGATCGCCGCGATCGTCGGTGCCGGCATCCCGGTGATGGCGCACATCGGTTTCACTCCGCAGAGCGAGCACACCCTGGGTGGCTACCGCGTGCAGGGTCGCGGCGACGCCGCCGACGAGGTGCTGGCCGACGCACGGGCGGTGGCGGAGGCGGGCGCGTTCGCCGTGGTGCTGGAGATGGTGCCCGGCGAGGTGGCCAAGCGGATCACCCACGAGCTGCCGATCCCCACCGTGGGCATCGGCGCGGGCCCGGACACCGACGCGCAGGTGCTGGTCTGGCAGGACATGGCCGGGCTGCGGACGGGCAGGGCGCCGCGCTTCGTGAAGCGGTACGCGGATCTGGCCGGCGCTCTCACCGACGCCACCCGCCGTTTCGCCGACGAGGTCCGCGGCGGCGAGTTCCCCGCTGCCGAACATACCTTCTAGGACCGGGCACGGCGTGATCCGCTCCGGCTCCGTGGAACCGGGGCGGACCACGCCGCTCGGGGTCAGAGGTCGGTGACGCGGATGCCGGCGTGCGCCTTGTAGCGCTTGTTGATCGCGATCAGGTTGGCGGTGAACGCCTCGATCTGGTGGGCGTTGCGCAGCCGCCCGGCGTAGATGCCCCGCATGCCGGGGATCCGGGCGGCGAGCGCGCCGACGATGTCGACCAGCTCACGGTCCTCGGTGCAGATCAGCACGTCCAGGTCGATCCGGTCGACCTCGGGGTCGGCCAGCAGCGGGGCGCTGACGTGGTTGAACGCGGCGCAGACCCGGGAGTCGGGCAGCAGCGCGGCGGCCTGCTGCACGGCGCTGCCCTCGGCGACGGTCAGCGCGTACGGGCCCTGCTTGTCGAAGCCGAGCGGGTTGACGCAGTCGACGACGATCCGGCCGGCGAGCGGCTCGGCGAGGGCGGCGACGGTGGCGGCGTGCCCGTCCCACGGCACCGCGATGATCACCACGTCGCTGCGTCGGGCCACCTCGTCGTTGGCCGCGCCGGTGACGCTGCCGCCGGCCGGCACCCCGGGCAGGGCGGCGATCTCGGCAGCGGACTCGGCGGCCCGCTCAGCCGATCGGGATCCGATCAGCACCGTCTGGCCGGCCCGCGCGAACCGGTAGGCGAGGCCCCGCCCCTGGTCGCCGGTGCCGCCGATGATGCCGACCGTCAGCCCGGACACGTCGGGCAGCGTGCTCGCGTCGTATGCCATGGCCTCATCCTCGCAAACCGCCCGGCCCGTCAGCAGCGCCGAGCCCTGTGAGAATCCCCGCTGCCGTGAGCGACAGCGCCGCCGAGGACGAGCCACGGCGGGCGACCGCGCCCACGGGGAGGACCGGTCCCGCGACGGCGGCCCGCTCAGGCCAGCTCGAACAGGACGGTACGGGCCGCCGGGTCGGCGGTGACCAGGCGGACCCGGACCCGTTCGCCGAGCGGCAGTTGACCGAGGCAGCGGGCGCGGACCGGCGGGGCGTCCAGCGCGACGGTGCCGCCGGGCGGTCGGGGCCGGGACTTGCCGTTGGGCGGGGCGTCGACGTCGAGGACGGCCGCGTCGAAGGTCTCGCCCACCCGGTGCTCCAGCACCGCCGCCTCGGCCAACTCGACGGCGCCGCGAGCCGCCGCCGAGGCGACCCGGTCGGTGCTCGCCATGACCTCGGGCAGCCGGGGCAACGCGGCGCGGGCCCAGTCGGGCACCGCCTGGCCGGCGTGCAGGGCCAGGCAGACCTCGGTGGCGTACCGGTCGGCCAGCCGCCGCAACGGTGCCGTCACGTGGGCGTACGCGGCCGCCACGCCACCGTGCTCCGGATGCTCCGGCAGCTCCCCGTCAAAGGCGGTGTACGCGGCACCGCGCATCAGCTCGGCCGCCTGGTCGATGAACGCGGCGGCGCGCGGCTGGGCGGCGTCCAGGCCGGCGATGACCTGACCCGGGCCCACGTCGTCCGGCCAGTGCACCCCCAGCGGCGCGGCGGCGGCCCGGAGCCGCTGCACCGCTTCCGGCTTGGGCGCCGGCATCGTCCGCAGCAGACCCACCCGGCCGGCCAGCATGATGTCGGCGGCGGCCATTCCGGTCAGCAGGGAGATCTGCGCGTTGTGCTCTTCCATCGGCACCGGCGCGCGCAGCACCAGCCGCCAGCCCTCACCGTCGGGTTCCAGATCCTGCTCGGGCAGCGGCAGGTTGATGGCGCCCCGGCTCAGCCCACGGGCGGTCAGCCGGTCGCCGATCTCCGGTAGCAGCGCGATCGGGTCGGGTAGCCGCCCGGCCTCGGCTGCCGCCTGCACCCCGGTGTAGTCGAGTTTGGCGCGGCTGCGGACCAGGGCGCGTTCCAACTCGACGGCAACGGTGCCGCCGTCGGCATCCAGGTCGATGGTCCAGAGCACCGCAGCCCGGTCGTCGTCGGGCAGCAGGCTGGCCGCACCCTCGCTGAGGGTGCGCGGGTGCAGCGGCACGTTGCCGTCGGGCAGGTAGATGGTCTGCCCCCGCCGCCAGGTCTCCGCCTCCAACGCCCCACCCGGGGTGACGTGCGCGGCGACGTCGGCGATCGCGTACCGCACCCGGTAGCCGCCACCGGGGCGGCGGGCGAGGTGCATCGCCTGGTCCAGGTCCCGCGAGGTGGCGGGGTCGACAGTGACGAACGGTATGTCGGTGCGGTCGACGGGCGGCTGCGGCGGTGCCGCAGCCGCCTCGTCGGCTTCACGCTGGGCGTCGGCCGGGAACTCCTCGGGCAGGCCGAGCTCGCGGCGCAACGCGCCGAAGTCGATGCGGGGCGCGAGTACGCGTCGGATGACCACGGGTCAATCCTGACAGCGCCACGGGTGATCCGCTTCCGGTGACCGGCCGGAAATCCGCCCGGTGTGGGGATGCTCCGCGCTCAGCCGGTCGCCTTGCGGGCGGCGCTGCGGGCCCCCCTGGGGGCGGTGGCTCGGGCGGCGACCGGGCGGGCCGGCGACTTGCGGGCGGTCACCTTGCGGGCCGGCGCCTTGGCCGCGACGGTCTTCTTCGCCGGTGCCTTCTTCGCCGCCGCCTTACGGGCGGTGGTCGACGAGGTACCCGACACCTTCGCGGCCGGGGCCTTCTTGGCCGGAGCCTTGCGGGCGCCACCGCTGGGGCGGGTCGACGCGGTCTTCTTCGCCGCGGTCTTCTTCGCCGCCGCCGTCTTCTTCGCCGCCGTCTTCTTCGCCGCCGTCTTCTTGGCGGCGGACGCCGTGGTCGCCACCTTCCGCGCCGGAGCCTTCGCCGCGGTGGTGGTCTTACGCGCCGGAGCCTTCGCCGCCGTGGTGGTCTTCTTCGCCGCGCTCACCGTCTTCTTCGCCGCGCCGGTGGTCTTCTTCGCGGCGGTGGTCGTCTTGCGCGCGGTGGACGCCGGGGCCCGCTTGGCGGCGGCGGTCGTCTTGCGCGCGGTGGACGCCGGGGCCCGCTTGGCGGCGGCGGTCGTCTTGCGGGTGGTGGTCGAGGCCTTCGCGGGGGCCTTCTTGGCCGCTGCTGTGGTCTTGGTCGTGGTCTTCTTCGCGGGGGCCTTCGTAGCCGCCGTGGTGGTCTTCTTGGCCGGGGCGCGGCCCGCCCCGCCGGCGGCCTTGCGGGCCGGTGCCTTCGCGGCAGCCGTGGTGGACTTGCGCACGGGGGTGGTCCGGCTCGCCGCGGTGTTCCGCTCCGCCGCGGCGGTCTTCTTCGCGGTGGTGCGTCGGGCGGCCGGGCGCTTGGTGGCCTGCTGTGCTTCGGCCATCGTTGTTCCCTCCTTGGGGGACGTGCTCTCGCGTGCGTCCTCGCGGAGCACGAAAACCTCGGCGCGAGCCGTCCCGCGCCGCCTATCTGTCGTCCCCGGCCCAACGAGCGTCCTCGGCATCCCACGCCTCGTTCCGCTCCTGCACTCGTTGCAGGGCGTTCTCCGCGTCGGCCGCCGAGTCGTACGGGCCGAGAACGTGCTTCGCCGGACACACGTTGGAGTCCGTCTCGACCCGGTGATGCCGGGTGCACCAGTAGAACTGCCCACTACGTCCGCTGTCGCTCATGGGAATCACTGTGCACCGCGAACCGGCCGGCCGCCACCGGATCGCACAAGTCGCCGACGATCTCCACAGTAGATATGCATCGCGCTCGTCGGGCCGGAACACGGAAATAGGGTCGGACGAACAGTCAGTTCCGGTGCAATCCAGGGCTGAGGCATGATCTGCGCTCGTGATCGATACGGTGACCGGCACGGGGGCGTGCCCGGGGTGTGCGGCGACGACGGCATCGGTACGGGACGCGGTGCCCTGGTGTCCCAGCTGCGAATGGAATCTGGACGCCTATGACCCGGCACGACGCCGACGCGAGTTCGGGTGGAGCTGGGTCGACCGGTGGACCTACCGAATGGCGTTCCGGGCGACCAGGCGGCAGTTCACCCACCTGGTTGGGCGACCGTTGGGCACCAATGGATCCGGAGCCGCCCGGACGCTCACCGCAGCAGCTTCCCTCCTTCTGATCGCCGCAGTGCTCGCGCTCGCGGTCGTCGGCGGTTGGCTGATCGTGGCGTTCCCGTTCCCCAACCTGGCGATCGTGCCGGGTGCGGCGATGGTCGGTCTGGCGATCGCGTTGCGGCCCCGGTTCGGCCGCCTCGACCCGGAACTGGAGGTGCTCACCCGCGACCAGGCGCCGGAGCTGTTCGGCCTGATCGACGAGGTGGCGACTGCTGTCGGGGCGCCTGCGCCGGACGTGGTGGGCGTGGACAACACCATCAACGCGTACGCGGGCACGGTCGGGTTGCGGCGGCGGAAGGTGCTCGGTCTCGGGCTTCCGCTGTGGGGTTCACTTCCCGCCGGTGGCCGGGTGGCGCTGCTCGGCCACGAGTTGGGTCACTTCGTCAACGGTGACCCCCGCCGGGGCTTGTTGACCCAGCCCGCGTTCACCATGCTCGGCTCGGCCGCCGACCTATTCCGGCCGGTGCGGACCAGCGTCGGGACGGGACTGGTGGAGATGCTGGGCGACGCGCTGGGCCGCGCGTTCCAGTGGGTGGTGTCACGGGTGCTGTTCGTCGCGTACCTGCTGCTGGTGACGGTGGCATTGCGGGACAGCCAGCGCGCCGAGTACCTCGCCGACGAAATGGCCGCCCGGGTGGCCGGCACGACCGCCGCGACCGACTTCCTCGACACCCTGCTCGCCACCGAGTCGCTGGCGCTGGCGGTGCGCCGAGAGAGCCGGGCGGGACACGGCCCGGACCGGTGGCGCTCTGCGCTCGCCGAATCCCGTGCGGCCAAGGCTGACCAGTTGGCGCTGCTGCGGCAACTGTCGGTCCGCGACGAGGCGTCGCTGTTCGCCGCTCACCCACCGGTCGGGATGCGCCGCCAGATGCTCGCGGAGCGCGCTTGGCAGGATCCCTCGGTGGTGCTCACCGAAGCCCGGATGGAGCGGATCGACGCCGAACTCGCCAAGGAGTACGACCGCTTCCGCCGTACCGTCAGCTGGTCGGGCTGACGCCGGGCGCGGGTCCGCGTCCGGCGTTGGGCAGAGCGGTCGCGGCCTATGATCGCCGGATGGCGATACCGGACTACATCCTGGGGTTGCGTAAGCACGTCGGCCACGACCTGCTCTGGCTGCCGAGCGTCAGCGCGGTGGTCCGCAACGAGGCCGGTGAGCTGCTGCTCGGTCAGCGCGCCGACGACGGGCGGTGGTCGGTGATCAGCGGTTTCGTCGAGCCGGGCGAGCAGCCGGCCACCGCGCTGGTCCGCGAGGTGCGCGAGGAGACGGGCGTGGAGGTGGCGCCGGTGCGGATGTCCAGTGCCGTGTCGCACCCGCACACGTACCCGAACGGGGACCGCTGTGAATACCTGAACATGGGGTTCCTGTGCCGGGTGATCGGCGGCACCGCCCGGGTCAACGACGACGAGTCGTTGGCCGTGCGGTGGTTTCCGTTGGACCAGCTGCCCGAGCTGGACAAGCACGCCCTGCTGGTCATCGCGTACGCGTTGCGCGAGAAGCAGGTGGCCGGTTACCTGGAGCCGGGTACGACGTGGGACGACGTACCCGACTGAGGTTCACACCGGGGTCGGCGCGAGGGCGACCGGCTCGGCGGGGGCCGACCGGGCCGCCCGAATGGTGTACGCGAGCGCGTACGGCGTGCAGGCCAGGTAGAGCATGGGTTCCGCCCGCACCTCGTTGATGACGATGTGGAAGATCTCCCACGAAATGGTGGGTCTGGGCAGTCTGATGTTCCATTCCGTCCAGGTGGCGAGGAGCCACAGCGGTGCGGAGATCCAGTCGACGCCGCCCAGTGGCGTCGGACTGCTGACGGGGCCGGCGCGACGGCCTGCCGCGATGACGTCGACGACGGCGAGAATCACCGCGAGGTCGGCGGCGGCGAGTGCGCCGAGGATGCCCACCCACCAGGCCACACGGAGGCGGTTGCGGGAGGCGAGGCTCGCCGCGGCCCAGAGGGCCAGCGTCAGGCCGGCCAGCCAGAGCAGCAGCCCGGGTACGAAGGTGACCGGGTCGTCCGGGGAGATGGCAGCGAGGAACACGGCACCGACCGCGCCGATGGGAAGCACCACGCCGAGCGCGATGCGTAGCGGGCTGTCGAGTGCGGTGTGTCGGGCCCAGCGCGCGGCGAACACCGCCAGCAGCACTGCCAACCCGATGGTGAGTGCCGTCCAGATCGGCTTCTGCACCCGCTGGGACCAGTCCTGGGTCACCACCCGCTCGATCGGCATGAGGGCGAAGGCACTGGCGAGCACGATGCCGACGCAGGCGATCGGGGAGAGCAGCAACGCGGCGGCGGTGCGTCCGATCCGACCGCGTACGAGGCGGCGGTCGACGATCGGGGCGCCGGTCCGACTGACGGCCAGGCTCGCCGCGAAGCCCAGCATTCTCGTCCGGTGACCGCTCTCGGCCAGCACGTGCAGCTCGGCGGCCCACTCGCGGCGCAGGTCGTCGCGAACCTCGGCCGGCCAGCGGCGCGCGGCCAACTCCAACAGCAGTTCGGCGGCCCGACGGGTCACCACGCCGGTGCTCCGGTGGGCTCGGTGCCGCCCCACGGGCGACGGCCACCGTCGGGGATAGCGGCCCGCAGGTCGGCGAGCGCCTGGCGGGCCTGCGTCACCCCGACGGCGGTCAGTCGGTAGTAGCGGCGGGCCGGCCGCCCGGCCGCGACGGGATCGATCGCCTCCCAGTCGGCGGCCAGCCAGCCGGCCCCCTGCAACCGGTGCAGCACCGGGTAGAGGGTGCCGCTGGGCAGGCCGGTCAATCGCATCAGGTCGAGCCCGTAGCGCTGCTCGTCGGGTTCGGCGAGCAGCGCCGCGAGCACCTTCGCGACCGGAATGGTCATCCGCATCCGACCACTGTATCGGAACTCTACATAGGGGTGGGTACCCGTTCGACGGGAATCCACAGCTCGGCGTCCGCCTGGGTTCCGTCAGCCGACACCCGGACCCGGGAGATCTCCGGTCCAGGTCGGCTGCGGTACGGGTTGGACGGAAACCACTGGGTGAACACGTCACGCCACAGGAATTGCACCGCCTGCGGAAACGCGCCGGAGGTGGTGAACACCGCCCACGACCCCGCCTGCACCGGCAGCGCGTCCAGGTCCTCCGGCGGCTCGGTGCCGGTCACCACCCCGTGCCAGTAGTCGAGCTCGGTGCCCTCCTGCCGACTGTCGGCGAGGTTGTCGCTGACGTTGACGATCCCCTTCGGTTCCTGATCGGAGAGCGCCTCGATCCTCTCGGTCGTCTCCGTGTCGATACTCCTGATGAACGCGACGATCGCCGGGTTCATCCCCTCGTGCACCAGCGGGACCCGGGCCTTGCGCCCCACCAGCGCGAACGCGTCCTTGTCGACGATCCGGTACTCCATGCTGCCGCTCCCTTCGACGGTGAGTCGGAAGGACATCCGGGGCTGGGCACGCAGCGCTGCCCCCGTACGCCGAGCTTCTCCTGGCCCCACGCCGTGCACGGCGTGGAACGCCCGGGCGAACGCCTCCGCCGAGCCGTAGCCGTAGTGCACAGCGACGTCGAGCAACGTCCGCTCCCCCGCCAGCACGTCCGCACCGGCGACGGTGAGCCGACGCCGACGGATGTACTCCGACAGCGGCATTCCGGCCAGCGCGGAGAACAGCCGCCGGAAGTGGTACTCCGACGTCAGCGCGATCCGCGCCAGCTCCGCCACCTCGATCTTCCGGTCGAGGTGACGCTCGATGTACGTCATGGCCTCGTTGAGCCGATCCAGCACCCGGGCCTCCTTCCCTTTCGAACACCGACGTTAGGTCGCAGGGTCGGTCGCCCACCCGACATCCGATGCCCGCATCGGTCGGGTGCGGCCACAGCGACCGCCGTGTCGTAGCCTGGCGGACTTCGCTTCCCGAGGAGGTCGACGTGGCCGAGTATCCGCAGGACGTCGTACAGCGCTTCCACGGCACCCCCGAACAGGTCGACGCCGGCCTGGTGGGCGAGCCGCCGCGGACGTGGGAGTCCGTCGTCATCAAGGAGTACGACCCGTCCTGGGCGCAGCGGTTCATCGCCGTCCGGTCGTCGCTCACCGAGGCGCTCGGTGAGCTGATCATCGGGGTGGAACACATCGGATCGACGGCGGTGCCGGGGCTCGCCGCCAAGCCCGTCATCGACGTCGACCTCGTCATCGAGGACACCGCCGACGAGGCCACCTATCTCCCCGTCCTGGAACGGCTCGGGTACCGGCTCGTCCTTCGGGAACCCTGGTGGCACGGGCACCGGATGCTGCTCAGCCCCGCCGAGGACGTCAACCTGCACGTCTGGCCGCAGGGTGCTCCGGAACCGGTCCGGCACCAACTTTTCCGCGACTGGCTGCGCTCGCATCCGGACGACCGGGAGCGGTACGCCGCGACCAAGCGCCGCCTCGCGCGGGACACCGCGCACCGGCCCCGCGACTACAGCCTCGCGAAGAACGACGTCATCGACGAGATCTACGCGCGCATCTTCGCCGGCTCGGACGCCGAGGTCGAGCAGGAGGGCCGAACGTCCCGGGCCGAGGGTTGATAATCCTGGCGGTCACTCTGCCGGAAAAAGGGGTCTTCGATGGCGCGCTGGCACTGGGTCGTCGGGGTTGTGGCGGTGACGATGCTCGCTGGTTGTGACACCGACGCGAACGCCACTGTCGACGCCGCGCTACCCCGCGGTGAGAGCCTCGGCGAGCTGCGTCAGCAGGCACGGGAGGCTCTGGCCCGATACGACCAGGCGGTCGTCGACGCAGGCGGCGCTGGCGCCGTCACCCCGACACCACCACCATGGAACTCCCCGCCGGGCATCGCCATCGAGTCGGCGACCACAAGCGGGGCCGGTACGCAGTTGACCGTCGACTTCACCGGCGCCTTCGGGCCGGCGACCGGACGCTGTGGCGCCGACTACCACGCGGAGTCCGTCGAGTCGGCCAGCGCCGTCGTGGTCATCGTCATCGCGCAGCACCACAACAGCGGCGAGGTGTGCCCCCTTCTGGGCTCCCCGCGAAACGCGACCCTCAACCTGGCACAGCCGCTGGGCAAGCGAGCGGTCCTCGACGTACGCCAAGGGCAACCGGTCCCGCTCACCCTCGGGTGAGCCGCGCCGCGTGATCAGCGCGGCGGCTGCTGCATCATGAGCCAGGTGGGTACGGGCTCCGGCAGGAAGCTCATCACCTCCCAGCCGGCCCGGCGGTACAGCTCGACGTTGCCCGGGTTGCTGGTCTCCAGGATCGCCGGCAGGCCGTCGGCGGCGGCGCGGTCCAGCCCGGCCCGCATCACGGCACGACCCCAACCGCGTCCGGCGTTGTCCGGGTGGGTGCCCAGGACACCGAGGTACCAGAACGGGAACGCGGGCAGGGCGTCGTGCAGGATGTCGTCGTAGCCCTGCACGCGGGCCTGCACGTCGGCCGGGTACGGAGATATCTCCGGCGACCCGTGCGCGGGGGCCGACGGGTCGGCCGGGGGCTCCCAGATGGCCACGGACGCGCCCCCACCGATAGTCCAGATCGACGATCGGTGCACCCGCTTGTCGAAGAGGCGCCCGAAAAAGGCGGCGCAGTACCGGGGATAGGTCTCCTCGTCGGGGAACAGCCACCGCAGGATCGGATCCTTGATGAACGCGGCGACGAGCGTGTCGACAACTCTGGCGCGGTAGGCGGGCGTGGCGATGGTGATCCCGGGAGTCGTCACGGCAGTCGACACTAGTCGGAAAAAGCGCCTTGACCCTGACACGGTGGCGGACCGGAGACTGGTCGCATGGACCTCGATGACTACCGGAAACACTCCGCGTACAGCGACCCGGGTCGGCACGGCGGGCTCCTCGACGCCGTGGCGACCGACTTCCCCACCGTGGCGGCGACCGCCCGCAACGTGATCGTTCACTACCGGGCCGGCGGCGTCGAGTTGCCCGACGATCGGCTCGACGAGGTGAACTGCCGCTGGGTGGACCGCATCCTCGACACTGACCAGTCCCGCTTTCCGGTGCCCCTCGCGGCGGAGCGTCCGGCCGTCGACCGCGTGGCAGGCTGCTGTCGGGACCACACGCTGCTTTCGGTCGCGGTGCTGCGTCAGCACGGCATTCCCAGCCGCAGCCGGGTCGGTTTCGCCTCGTACTTCGCGCCCGACTGGCACCACGACCATGTGCTGGTGGAGTACTGGAACGGCGACCGGTGGGTCTGGGCCGACCCGGAGCTCGACCCGGCCGGCGACTGGGGGTTCGACGGCTACGACATCGACCCGAAGGCAGGGCTCTTCGACTCGGCGGCGCGGGTGTGGTCGGCGTACCGGGCCGGGACTATCGACCCCGAGCGCTACGGCGTCAGCCCGGAGCTGCCGATCCGAGGCGACTGGTTCATCCACGACTACGTCCTGATCGAGCTGGCCCACCGGCAGAAGGACGAACTGCTGCTCTGGGACGGCTTCGGTGCGATGACCGAGGACATCGCCACCGCCGACCTCACGCTCGTGGACGAGATCGCCGCGTTGTTGCTCGCTGCCGACGACGGCGACGAGACCGCGGAGAAGGCCCTCGCCGACCGGTACGCCAGCGACGCCCGACTCCGCCCCGGCCCGCAGGTGCACAGCATCTCGCCGGTCTCCGGCACCGTGAGCACTGTCGATCTGCGCGTCAGCCGAAGGTGAAGGCGTACGCGGCCGCCCCGGGTTCGCCGAACGTGATCTCCAGGGTCCGCTCCCGGACCGGGCCGTCCTGGCGGACGAGCTGGTAGAGCCGGCCGTCCTGGAGTACGCCGTTACCGTCGACGTCGACGTCGACGCCGTGTGACGGGCCGGGAGGGTCGCCGTCGAGCAGCACGCGGAACGGGATCGGCCCTCCCGCCCCGGGGGCCAGCACGAGATGCGCGTCGCGGGCGTGGAATCGGAAGGCGATGCCGCCGCCGGCCTGGTCCAGCACGACGTTCTCCGACCTGATCGTCCACTCTCCTGCAAGGGCCCACTGGTTCAGGCCGAGGCTCTCCGGCACCTGGTAGGCGCGACGTTCGTCGAGCGCCGGGCCGTTCGGCGACGCGAAGTGTTCGCCGCGACTGAAACCGAGGTACGTCTCGGGCGTCCGCAGGTTGTTCCAGTCGGCCTCCGCCTCCGGGCCGAGCCCGTTGACGGGTACGGGTTCCCGCTCGATACCGAGCAGTTGCTGGAGCACCCGCTCGGACTGCTCGTAGCGTCCCTCGCCGAAGTGCTCGTCGCGGATGACGCCGTCGGTGTCGACGAAGTAGAGCGCCGGCCAGTAGTGGTTGTCGAAGGCGCTCCAGATCGCGTAGTCGTTGTCGACCGCCACCGGGTAGTCGATCGATCGGGCCGCCACCGCCCGCCGCACCCAGTCGACCTCGTGCTCGAAGCCGAACTCCGGGGTGTGCACCCCGATGACCACCAGCCCGTCATCGCGGTATGCCTGCGACCAGGCACGCACGAACGGCTCCTGGCGCAGCCAGTTGATGCAGGTCAGCGTCCAGAAGTTGACCAGGACGACGCGTCCGCCCAGGTCGGCGGGGCCGAGTGGCTCGGAGTTGAGCCACTCGGCCGCCCCGTTGAGCGGGGGCAGGTGCACGGCCATCTAGCGCAGCGACCGGAAGGCGGTGCGAAGCTCTTCGGAGAAGATCTTCGGCTGTTCCCAGGCTGCGAAGTGCCCGCCCACGTCGAGCTTGTTGTAGTAGATGAGGTTGGAGTACGCCTGCTCGGCCCAACTCTGTGGCGCCTCGTACAGCTCGTCGGGGAAGACGCTCACGGCGACCGGAACCTTCACGCCCTTCGCGGCGAAGAACGAGAGTTTGTTCTCTGCGTACAGACGGGAGGCCGAGATCGCGGTGTTCGTCAACCAGTAGAGCGAGATGTTGTCCAGGATGTCGTCGCGGGTGAGGCCCGCTTTGGCGCCGTCGAACACCTGCGAGATCAGGGCCAGACTCTTCGCGTCGTGGTCGAGCAGGAAGGACGCCAGGCCGACCGGAGAATCGGCCAGCCCGGTCAGCGTCTGCGGACGTGTCGCCATCATGAGGGCGTACGCGACGTGTTTCCAGACGAAGTTGGCTTCCTCGGCGGCACGCATCTCGTCGTCGGAGAGCCCCGATGGCAGCGAGCCCATGGCGTTGTTCGCACCGGTGGTGTCGCCCTGGAACAACAGGTCGATCTCGGTGGGGATCGCACCGGGCATGTTGGTGTGGATGCCGAGCAGTTCGGGAGGCGCCTGGAGGCCCATCTGGTCGACGATCACCGCACCCCAGTCGCCGCCCTGCGCGACGAACCGGTTGTAGCCGAGCCGCTTCATCAGCTCCGTCCAGGCGGTCGCGATCTTCTGCGGGTTCCATCCCGACTCGGTCGGCTTGCCGGAGAAGCCGTGGCCGGGCAGCGACGGAATCACCAGGTGGAAGGCGTCCGACGCGCTCGCGCCGTGCTTGGTGGGGTCGGTGAGCGGCTCAATGATCTTCAACTGCTCGATCACGGAGCCCGGCCACCCGTGGGTGACGATGAGCGGCATCGCGTCCTCGTGCTTCGAGCGCACGTGGATGAAGTGGATATCCACCCCGTCGATGGTGGTCATGAACTGCGGCAGGGCGTTCAGCCGCGCCTCGACCTTGCGCCAGTCGTACTCTTTCTCCCAATAGCGGGCGACGGCCTGAATCGTCGCGAGTGGCACGCCCTGTGACTGGTCGTCCACCGTTTCCTTGTCCGGCCAGCGGGTGGCCTTGATGCGCCTCTTCAGGTCATCGAGGTCGGCCTGAGGAATGTCGACCGAGAACGGTCGAATCTCCGTGGTGCCCGGACGAGTCTTGGTTTTGACAGCCATGCGTGTTTCCTCTCCGTCTAGGTTTGCGCCTCGCGAGGAGAAATCATGGGGTGAAGGCTCTGCCCGGACTTATGTGCCAATTGGGATTGGGCACGCCGCCGCCATATCTCGGAGCCTAGTGTTGGCCGACCGCGATGGTCGGCGAAGTTGACACTTGCTCAGTCGTCGGATCTGGGCTGCTCATGCGGTCTCGGCCTGGAGGGCGGGGCCGAGGAGGAGCCCACCGTCGATGACGTACTCCGACCCCGTGATGAACGACGCGTCCGATGACGTGAGGAACAGGAGAAGACGGCTGACGTCGGTCGGCTCCCCGAGCCGGGGAATGGCGAACGGCTCGGGTGAGTAGAAGTCGGCGATTGCCGCTACTGCGCCAGCTGCTGGTTCGTGGATGAAGGCGGTCGATATCACGCCGGGGTGGATGGTGTTCACCCGGATGTGGTCGCGGCCGAGCTCGAGCGCTGCCGTTTGGGTGAGACCTCGCACAGCCCACTTGCTGGCGACGTACGGCGCGTAGTGAGCCGTACCGCCCAGGGCCATCGTCGAGGCGATGTTGACGATGGCTCCCCCTGCTGCGCGGCGCAGCGCGGGGGCGGCGGCCTTGATGCCGAGGAAGGTCCCCGTGAGGTTGATGTCGAGGATGCGCGACCACGTGGCCTGCTCCGTGTTTTCGATCGTTGCCGGCGGATTCTGGACGCCCGCGTTGTTGACGAGCACGTTCAGGGCGCCGAAGGCGCTCTCGGCGGCCAGCACAGCGGCGGACCACGAGCTCTCGTCGGTGACGTCGAGGCGGGCGAAGCGAGCGCGGGTCCCGAGCTCGTCGACGAGAGCGGCGCCACGTTCCGCGTCGATGCCGCCGATCACCACGTTCGCTCCCTCCGCGTGGAAGGCGCGCACGTGGCTGGAGCCCTGGCCGCCGGTCCCGCCGGTCACGAGCACGGTCTGGTTGTCGAAGCGGGGCATCAGATGTTCCTTCGGTAGCTGGGGTGAATGACCGGGATCACCAGCGATGACGGCGGCCAATGGTGAGCCGGTCGACTCACCACTGCCCCGACACTAGGTCGGTGGCAATGGCGAGTCAAGCCACTCACCTCGTATGCTCGGTTCATGAGCAGGGTCGTGACGACGTATCACCAGCGCGTCGCCCAGGAGAAGCGCGCGCTGATCGTGACGGCCGCGACCGCGCTGTTCCTCGAGTTGGGCTACGACCGGACGTCGCTGGCGCAGATCGCAGAGCGCTCGGGCGTTTCGCGGGCCACCTTGTTCAAGCAGTTCCCGAGCAAAGCCGCCCTGTTCGACGCCATCGTCACCGAGTCCTGGTCAACAGCCGACGAAGAGGACCCTCCGCCAGCAGGCAACGTCGTCGACGGGCTCGGCACCATCGGTCGCCGCTACGCCAAGCTGTTGAGCCAGCCCCAGATGACCGACCTGTTCCGAATCGTCATCGCCGAGCTGCCGCGGTTCCCCGAGCTGGCCCAGGCGCAGTTCTCGCACGGGAAGTTGCCCTACTACGAGTCCGTACGCAGCTACCTCCTGACTGAGCACGAGGCGGGAACGGTGCGGATCGAGGACGTGGACCTCGCAGCCACCCAGTTCCTGGGCATGATCTCCAACTACGTCTTCTGGCCGACACTCCTGGTGCCGGGCTGGGAGGTGAGCGCTGAACGCGTCGCTCAGGTGGTCGACGAGGCCGTCCGCACCGTCGCCGCCCGGTACGCCACGACTAGACCCCAGGCGTCCACCAACTGATCCCGCCGACGTTTGCGGGCCGGTCAAGGGCGTCCAGGGGCAGCGACGGCTTTTTCGGCGGCTCGGCTGACCTGCTCCCAACCCGCCCAGGTGTCCATCCGCCGACGGGAGATGTCGAACGCCAGGTCGTACACCATGCTCCCGAGCAGGAGCCGCAGCGGCGGGTCGTCGCTGTCGACGAGTCGCAGCAACGCCTCGGCGGCCAGCCGGGGTTCGCTGTCGATCGAGCCTTCCGCCCACTGGCGCTCCAGCTCGGCGCGTAGTGGCGCGTAGGCGTCCATCGGGGTGGTGGCGCTCAGACTGGTGTAGAGGTCGGTCCAGTAGCCGCCCGGCTGCACGATGCTGACGGTGATGTCGAAGGCCGCCGCCTCCGTCGCCAGCGCCTCGCTCATGCCTTCCAGGGCGAACTTGCTCGCGCTGTACAGGCCGGTGCTCGGGAAGCCGCCGAGCGCGGCGATGCTGGAGACCTGCACGATGTGGCCGGACCGCTGGGCGCGCAGGTGTGGCAGCACGGCCTGGCTGACCCAGAGCGCGCCGAAGAAGTTGACCTCGAACTGGGCGCGCGCCTCGGCCTCGGTGAACTCCTCGATCATGCCCATGGACAGGGTGCCGGCGTTGTTGACGACGATGTCAAGCCGGCCGAAGTGCTCGACGGCGGTGTTCACGGCGGCGATGACCGCCGCCCGGTCGGTCACGTCGAGGGTCAGGGCCAGCAGCCGGTCCGCGTACTTCTCGTCGAAGTCGGCCTGGGCGATGGTCCGGGCGGCGGCGACCACCCGGTCACCCCGGTCGAGTGCGGCGTCGGCGAAGGCGCGGCCCAGGCCGCGGCTGGCACCGGTGATGAACCAGGTACGCATGCGCTTCTCCTCGTTTCAAGACGAGACGGTCCGTCTCGCGTGAACCGAGGCTAGGCGCGCGACACCACCACCGTCAAGACGAGACGGTTCGTCTCGTTAGGTGCTATCGTTCGGCCCATGACGCCCAACACGGCCCGGCGGCGGGAGACCTCCCGCCGCGCCATCCTCACCGCGGCCTTCGACCTGCTCCAGGAGACGGGGTACGCGAAGCTCAGCATCGAGGGCATCGCCGCGCGGGCCGGCGTCGGCAAACAGACCATCTACCGCTGGTGGCCGTCGAAGGGCGCTGTCATCTTCGACGCCTTCCTCATGCTCAGCGAGGCCACCGAGGGTGGGCCGCCGACGCTGCCGGACACCGGCGACCTGGCGGCGGACCTGACAGTGGTGCTGCGCGCCACGGTCGAGGAGATGAACGATCCCCGGTACGAGCAACCGATGCGCGCCCTGGCCACCGAGATCGCACTCGACCCCGAGCTGGCGGCCGCCTACGCCGAACGGTTGGACTGGCCGCTGAAGGAGGCCAAACGGCAACGCCTGCGCAGCGCCCAGCAGGCCGGTCAGATCGCCGACGACGTCGACCTCGACGTAGCGGTGGACCTGATCTGGGGTCCGCTGTTCAGTCGCTGGCAGCACCGCAGCGGGCCGCTCACCGCCGAGTACGCCGACCTCGTCGTCAGCACCGCCCTCAACGGACTGCGCCCGCGCCGATCCAGCGAGTGACGACCTGTGGGACGGCTTTGCGCTGTCACAGCGGGGTGCGGCAACATCAGGCGCCGTGACGGCACCAGGCACGGCCCCGGACAACGACACTCCGGCCGGCGACACCGGCAGGCCTCGGTTCAGCCGGCGGGTCCGGCACTGGTTGGCCGGTGCTGGCATCACCGCCCTGGCCGCCGTCCTGGGCATCACCCTCGCCGTGCGCGGCGGTGCCACCCCGGCCTGCGCCGCACCACCGACGGGCAACGCCGTCCACAAGGGAAAGGCCAGTTTCTACGACGCGGGCCGCTCGGGCGGCAACTGCTCCTTCCCCGGCCCGCCGGCGGACCGCCTCTACGTGGCCCTCGGCGCATCCCAGTACTCCGGATCGGCGGCCTGCGGCAGTTACCTGGAGGTGAGCGGCCCGAAGGGCACGGTCCGGGTGATGGTGATGGACCAGTGCGGCGGCTGCGGACCCAGCAAGATCGACCTGTCCACCGAGGCGTTCACCAGGATCGCGGACCGGTCTCAGGGCATCGCGTCGGTGACGTACCGGGCGGTGGTGAACCCACCGCTCGACGGAGGGCTCACCTTCCGGATGAAGGGCGGCACCTCGAAATACTGGTTCGCGGTGCAGGTCGGCAACCACGGCAACCCACTGCGCTCGGTCGAGGCGAAAGGGTCGGGCGGCGGCTTCCGCAAGGCCGCCCGGCAGAGCGACAACCACTGGGCCATCGAGGGCGGAATCGGCCCCGGGCCGTACAGCATCAGGGTCACCGACGTGTACGGACGCCAGGCGACCGCCACCGGCATCCGCCTGGTCACCAAGCAGGTGCAACGCAGCACGGCCACCCTCGCCAGCGTCTCCCCCACGCCCAGCAGTTCACCCCCGGCCCCGCCGACCCCCAGCGCTGCGCCCTCACCGACTGCAGCGGAATCGGTCGCACCCACGACGACAATCGAAGCCCTCGCCGGTGCCGCGCCACTCGACCGCCCCCGCTGCTGAACGTCTGCACGGTCAGGTAGCCCACCGCCTTGCCGTCGGTCGAGCCCGGACGACCGTTGATCCACTCGGCTTTCAGGAAGTCGGCCCTTCCCCAGCCGTCGGACACCCCGATTTCATGAAAGCCGAGTGGCAGGGCGAATCTGGGTTGCGTCAGGACCTCTAGCGACCGAGCATCGCCGTGTGGATGCCGTGGTGCAGTGGGTCCGTACGTCATGGACCAAGCGTTCGCGCGGCGGAGCCGAGGCGACCCGGCGTAACGCCGTGCCGGTGTCGTTCGTCCTGCCGGAACGGGCGGTGCCGTTCGTCCAGGAGATCAAGATTTCGGAGGCCGTGGGGTTCGAGCCTCGCGAGGAACTGACACACCCGCCGTATCGGAGCGAGGTGCGTCTCCAACTGGCAGCTGATCAACTCCAGGTTGAATTGCTCGCGGCGGCATGGGGCGCGCCGCGCCGCCACCGCCGGCCGCCCACCGTGGGACTCGCCCGCGGCGAATGGCTGCGCTGGCACATCAACTACCGTTTCGCCGGGATGAATGGCGGCGCCACGACATACCGTCTGGACACGCTCAACCTGGCCCATGGCGCGGTTCCAGCCGACACCTTCCTCGGCGAACCGACCCGGTTCATCGACGAACGCGCGCACATCTGGTAGCTGCCACCGCCGGGCACAGGCCCTCATGTCCGCCGTACCATCCGGCGATGATCTCGGAGACCTTCGATACGCGCGGCGGACTCACCTACGTTGACCGCCTCGATTTCACCAGGGGCGACACGCTCAGGGCTGTCCGGCGAATGGTCTGGCCGACGGTGCGGCTGCACGCCGACGACAGCACTGTGACCTTCACGTCGCGTACCGGGTCGGACACCCTGGAGCACTTCTACGTAGCCGCAGTGGCGCACCATCCGTTTCACCGGCGGTTCCCGCTGCCGGCGACCGCCGTCGCCTTCGAGGTCGAGGAGCGCGACCAGGTCCTGCTCTTCTGGACCCTCCGCGTCGGCGCGGTCCTGCGGGCACTCGAGGAGCTGGGCTGGGACGCCGAACAGCCCGAGCCCTGGACTCCGTACGCCTGAACTGGTGGTCGCGCGGGTCTACGTCACCGTGCGCAGCGGACGCCTGCCGGATGAGTACGGCAGGTGAACGAAAGAGAGAAGGGACACCCTCCGAGGCCCGTTGACATGCGTTTCGAGCGAGTGACAGCGTTGTCATCGACTCATTTCTTCCATATGAGACGAGGAGCGCATCTTGCTCTATCGGAACTCACACCGTCGCCGCGCGACAGCAGCCGCCGCAGCCGGCATCCTCATCACGGGGCTGGCGCTCGCCCCGTCCGCGCCGGCCCAGGCGAGCCGCCACCGGGCGCAGGACGACGCCGTACGCTCGGGTGACGCACGTTTCGAGGTGCTGTCCCCGACGCTGATCCGCACCGAGTACCAGAAGGACGGCAGGTTCACCGACGCCGCCACCTTCAACGCCGTCGGGCGCGACGATTTCCCCCGGACGCGGTTCACCAAGCGCGTCGACCACGGTTGGCTCACCATCGACACCGGCGCGATGACATTGCGGTACCAGGTCGGCTCGGGCGCGTTCACCGCCGACAACCTCACCGTGCAGCTCAAGGCCGGCAAGCAGACTGTGCAGGGCCAGCCGTGGGCCGGCCACACCGCCCCGGCCTGCGCGTTCGGCGCGCTCTGCGAGGCCGAATCGCTACAGCTCAACGGCCCCGGCGTGGCCACCGACCACAAGGGGTACACCGGGCGTGGCTTCGCTGCCGGTTTCGCCGCGGCCGGCGACTCGGTCACCTTCGCGCTCGACGCCCCGGCGGCCGGAACGAAGCAGCTCGCCGTCCGCTACGCCAACAGCACCGGTGGCGACGGCCAGAACGTGGACCGCACCCTGACTGTTCGGGTCGACGGCGACGCCGGCCACACGCTGACGCTGCCGCCCACCGCCAACTGGGACACCTGGGGCCTGGCCACCGTGCCGGTCGACCTCACCGCCGGGCGGCACGAGATCAGCGTCGTGCGGGGTCCCGACGACTCCGGCAACGTGAACGTCGACAGCCTCGCGGTGGTCAACCCGGGTGATGCGTTCCCGGCACCGACCCCGCCCCAGCCGCAGCCCCTGCGGTTCGGCACGCTGGGAGAGGCCGAGACCGGCGCGCTGACCGGCGGCGCGAGGCCCGCGAACGACCACAACGGCGCATCCGGTACGGGATTCCTTGCCGGCCTGGAGAGCACCACCTCCGCCGCCGCGCTCACCGTGACGGATGTTCCGTCCGCCGGTGACTACCAGGTGCAGATCCGCTACGCCAACGGTCAGGCCGGCGCCCAGCCGAGCCAGACGCGCACCATGTCGGTCAGCGCGGGAACGGCGACGCCGGTCACGGCGACCCTTCCGCCGACCAGCGGATGGGACTACTGGAACAGCGTTTCCGTGCCGGTCCACCTCGACCGAGGCACCAACACCGTGACGCTGGGCTGCCCCACGGACGCCAGTTGCAACGTCAACGTCGACACGGTCGCCGTCACGAGCAAGGGCTCCCCACTGCTCGCCCCGCACGCGCCGCTCGGCGGCTACCGCCGGGGCCTGGACGGCGTGACCGGCTCCGCGCTCACCGCTCCGGGCCTGCTCTACCAGGACGGCTGGTACCTGCTCGACGACTCGGCCTCGGCCCTGAGCACCACCAAGCCCCGGCCGGCGCCCGAGCAGGACGGCTACGTCTTCGCGTACGGGCAGGACTTCACCCGTGGGCTGAAGGACCTGTCGACCCTGACCGGACCCACGAAGCTGCTGCCCAAGTGGGCGTACGGGGTGTGGTACTCCGAGTACTACGACCGCACCGCCACCGAGTTCCAGGAGCTGGTGGCCCGGGCGAAGGCCGAAGGCGTACCCCTTGATGTTCTTGTTCTCGACACGGACGTCAAGGCGCCGGACAAGTGGAACGGCTGGAGCATCGATCCCACCCGGATCCCCGACCCGAAGGCGTTCTTCGACTGGGCCAAGAAGCAGGGCCTGCACACCGGCATCAACATCCACCCCAGCATCCTCGGCTCAGACCCGAAGTTCGCGCAGGCGCAGGCCACCGCGAAGGGCAAGCTCCAGCGCGTCGGCTGCAACGGCGGCCCCGACTGCTACACGTTCGACTTCGGCGACTCGGACCAGCTCACGGCATACATGCAGCTGCACGACGGGATGATCCCGAAGGGCAGCAAGGGCCCGGACCTGTGGTGGCTGGACTGGTGCTGCGACAACACGAAGTCGTCGCTCGCCGGCGTGACCGGTGACGCGTGGATCAACAAGCAGTACGCCGACAAGACCGGCTTCGCCTTCTCCCGGGCGTACGGCTCGTTGCAGGCCGGCGGCTACAGCAGCCCGACCCCGGTGTCGACCGGCCCGTGGGCCGACAAGCGCACCACCCTGCACTTCACCGGCGACACCACCTCCGACTGGTCGACCCTCCAGATGGAGGTCGGCTACACGCCGGGCGAGTCGGCCGCGACCGGGCTCGCCGCGGTCAGCCACGACATCGGCGGGCACACCGGCGGCCTCCAGGAGCCGGGCAGCGAACCGGGCAGCACCAAGCTGCCCGACGACCTCTACGCCCGGTGGGTCCAGTTCGGCACGTTCCAGCCGATCGACCGCCTGCACTCCAACCACAGCGACCGGCTGCCCTGGCAGTACGGCCCGGAGGCCAACACGTCGGCCAAGAAGTTCCTGAACCTGCGGGAGAAGCTGCTGCCGTACACCTACGCCGCCGCCAAGGAGGCCACCCGCACGGGTACGCCCATCGTCCGCTCGATGTACCTGGCCTACCCGAATGAGCAGGCCGCGTACGCCACCGCCGGTTCGCAGTACCTCTACGGCCCGGACTACCTGGTGGCACCAGTGACGACGCCCGGCACCACCGCCACGACGTCGGTGTGGTTCCCGCCGGGCAACAGCTGGACCGACATCTTCACCGGGAAGACGTACCGGGGCGGCACCACGCAGAACATCACCACCACGCTGGACACCATGCCGGTGTTCAAGAAGCACTAGAACCCGTTCGCAGGGATCCGGACACCGGCCGGGTGGGGCAACCCACCCGGCCGGTTCGTTGCCTGGCTGGGCTCAGCGTCGGTGGGGCCGGCGGGCCAGCGACAGCCAGCCGAGGAACCTGGCGTGCATCGCGGGCAGGTCCGGGCACAGCCCCAGGCCGTACACGTCGTCGATCGCCTCCTGCATCGACGCGGCCAGGTAGAACGCCAGCGCGATCGAATGGCCGTAGAACTCGGTCACGAGAGCGAGCTGCGCCGGGCCGCACGGCCAGGGCGCGGCGCAGTTGCGGCACCGCCACGCCGGGCGCATCGGCAGGTGCGGGCGAGGGCGCGCGGTCATCCGACTCGCACCGGACGCCGTCGGCGTTTGGCTGGCCTGGTCGGTTTGACGGGCAGGGCTTGCAAGCGCACGCCCGCACGCATCACGTACAGCTCGCGCCGCGCCACCGCGTCGCCGGCCGCGTTCAGCTGGTAACCCTCAATCCAGACCCAACCGTCGTACGTGTGCCGCTCGGGCAGCTCGCGGATGACCCGTACGAAGATCGGGCGCAGGAACTGCACGCTCGCCGCGGTGGTCAGGAGGACCACGTCGCCGGCCTTCATCTTCCCGATCTTCTCGGGTTTGTCGTCGGGCACGGTCTCCCCTTGGTGCCGTTGGGAAGGGGCCGCTCCCGTGAGTGCTCGCCCGTCGGGAGCAGCCCCGCTACGAACGCGACCGCCGGATCTGGTGGGCCTGCCAGCTGCGCCGCTTGGTGACACTCTGCTGTGGAGGCCACTACGCTCGGAAGGTGGTTCCGGCGTCCGGGCTGACCTGGCCTAACAGGGTCCCGACGTGTGGCACCTCGGGTAGTCGATCTTTGAGTTGAGGGGCGTTGTATGGCTGACGTACCAGGGCCGTTATCGGCGTTCATCGTTGGCGAGATCCGCCGCGCCCGAGGGGCTTCCGGCATGACGCAAGAGTCCTTCGGCCGCGCTGCGGGCTTCAGTGCCTCCCATGTCAGTGCCGTGGAGAGCGGCACGCGAGCGCTGACGATCGACTTCATCAAGGGTGCCGATCGAGGGCTCAACAACGGTGGGCTCTTCGAGCGCCTGGCGACGAAGTTCGGCGCACCGTCGTGGTTCCTGCCCTGGCTGGACGCTGAGCGCGAAGCGACACAGCTTCGCTACTTCGAGCCCAACCTGATTCCCGGTCTACTACAGGTGGAGCACTACGCCCGTACCGTCCTGCGAACAGTCGAAAGCCTCACCGATGACGAGGTTGAGCAGCGCGTGCAGGGGCGCATGAGCCGGCAGGCGATCCTGACCGGAGAGCGTCGGCCGCAGTTCGTCGCCGTGCTGGACGAAGCCGCGATCCGGCGCACGGGTGATGGTCTGGGCGGGATCATGGCCCAGCAGGTGGCTCACCTGGTGGCGATGGGCGAGCTTCCGCACGTTCACGTCCACGTCATCCCGATCGGCAGCGGCCTGCACATCGGGCTGTCCGGACCGTTCGCGCTGGCTCGGTCCAGCGAGGGCGTGTGGGTCGGCCACCTCGAAAACCAGCTTGGCGGGGACGTCATCGACAAGGACGATGATGTAGCTACGCTTCAGGCAAGGTGGGAGAGCGTCCGGAACGAGGCTCTACCGCGCCGGCAGTCCATCGACCTGCTGAAGGAAGTTGAGAGCCATCATG
This sequence comes from Micromonospora sp. DT15, assembly GCF_049841475.1. Lineage (NCBI taxonomy): Bacteria > Bacillati > Actinomycetota > Actinomycetes > Micromonosporales > Micromonosporaceae > Micromonospora > Micromonospora sp. DT15. The sequence goes on along the minus strand of NZ_JBNCKJ010000004.1, from coordinate 83,084 downwards.
GACCTCAGTAACGCCCGGTGGCGCAAGTCCACCCGCAGCGGCGCGAGCGGCGGGAACTGCGTCGAGGTGGCAAGCAACCTGCCCGGTGTTGTGGCCGTGCGCGACTCGAAGGACGTCTCCGGACCGGCACTGATCTTCGCCCCCGCTGCTTGGGCGGCGTTCGTCGCCCAGGTCACCGAGCGACCGTAACCGACGCAACGCCAACTTCGCACGCTCCGGGAAGCCCGGCCTGTGGCAAGCGACCACGTCGGCTTCGGCATCGGGCGGTCAACCACCGCCGGAACGCCCACCTGCCGATCCTCAAACAGTTGAGGCGGCAGTCTCATCGGCCTGATCAGCGGTGCCAGCCCGGATCGCACATGCCGTTGCAACTTGAAAGGCGCGGCGCGTCACCGTCATGCCTCGGCCCCCGCACCCGCCGAACCATCCCACGATGATCTCTTGGAACCTTTGATGCACGCGGACGACTCACCTACGTTGACCGCCTCGACTTCCGCCGAGGCAACATTCTGAGGCGCCGCCGCATCAGAGGCTGGGAATGGTTGGGCCTGACTCGCAGGCGTGGCCACCAATAGCTGCGCCGGGTAAGCGGAGACCTAGCGCGAAGTCCCCAGCACAGCTAAAATGCTTACTCGCCGCGAGGTCAACTCGACCAAAGCCTTCGTAGGGCATCCCGCACTCGGCGTTTCAGGGCTCCACCGGCCTTCTCCTCAGAAGCCGCCTTCAACGGTCGAGGCAGAGACTTGGCTTGTATTCGCTCCAAGCGACGCAGGACCCGGTTTGCTTCCCCTCTAAGATGACTGCCGAAATGCAGACATCTCTTGCGGTAATTCATCCAGCAAAGTAGCGGCGCGGCAAGTCCGCCGCATATCCCTGCAAAGATCAAGGCAGCGAGGACCCCAGTCGCCCATGGACTATCCGGCAGCCCTCTAGTGGCGATGTTCGAACCTATCACCCATACGGTGAAAGCTGGTGCACCGTACAATATCGCAACAAAGGCGCGGTCACCTTGGTCCCGCAGTCTCCCGCTTACCCAAGACTTGAAGTCAACCCTGCCTCGACAGTCGGACAGACGCGCTCCTGCGCTTCGGAGTCGACGAACCTCGGGTATGAGCAGAATTAACTGATCAGACGTGACGAATGGATCGTCCAAGGCGGTTGAAATACGTGCGAGGCGCAGCAACACCCAGCGCGACCTGCTCAGGTTTTTACTAGAGTTAGTTATCACCGCGAAGCCAATCCACCACGCCATAGGAAGGCTGAGAATCGTCAATGTAACACCAGTCGCAAGGACATCCGCATTGCTGCCGCTAGTGGTCAGGTTGACTCCGATGCCCGCCATGATAGCGACGAAGACTGAAAAACCCGGTAGAGTTATGGCCGATCTAACATACTCTGGATCATAGGCGTGCAGCCGATAAACTTCGCTGGCCATGTTGCGCAGGACGAAATACTCGGTTGTTTGATAGATAAATGCGAAGGCCCCATATGCGAGGGACATCATTCCAACCATAGCCGGTATTGCGAAAAGCGCGTTGAAGAAGGATAGCACCCGCTTACCTCAGATATGCGATATTGTTGAATAGGTGCCAGGTCAGGTCGTTAATCGTATTCCAAAACTCCCTTATTTATTTGATCCTGGGCGCGCTTGAAGAAGCGGTCAGATACGACCTCGTTCATAGCGATGATTGCAAAGTACTCCTCGCGAAGCTCTCGGATGATCCGTTCGGTGGCATCGCTCTCTCGCCCCGGAGCGAGCACCATCTCGAGGCGGACTCTATGGCGTAGAGCCGTCAGTCTTTTTGCAGAATCCTTGAGCGAATCCGCCCTTTTCCCAGCACCCAAGAACGTAGCAGTCGCCACCACTGCACTTGCTACCGCACCCAAGGCGCTTAACTGCCTAGGCTGGTTAAACGCGACTAGCAACGACGCAAGAGCACTGACCACGGCAGGCCCGAAGACCACACCTTTGCCCCAGAGCTCTGCTGATTTAGCAGCGTTGAAATACGTCAGGGAAGAATAATTGCAGTCCTCATAAAGTCGCGCATACTCCTTCTCAAGTTCAGCGCGGAGATCTGATGCGTCCATACGGGAACCTACCTGTCGTCGGGACTGGGAGCCTTCCGGGGCTTGTCTTCAGGAAATCAGCTATAAGGCGAAGCTCTGGGGATGATCTAGAGACCAGGTTCAGCATCTCCTGCTCAGAGTTCCCTGCTTCGTAGCAGGCGACTAGGAGTGCCCTCCGAACCTTCGGGTCTCGCTCATCCTTGAACTGGCTTCTCAGCCATATGCCGTAGGTTGAGCCCCCGAAAAGCCCTAGGTATCGGGCGGCGAATTCTCTCACGAAGCCGGCGGTATTTCGGTCTATCAGCAATTGCCACGCCGCTTTGAGGGCCGACTCATCAACTACCTGGTTCCTTATCAGGTAGAGGAGTACGTGCTGCTGAGCGAATGGATAGAAGGAGAGCTTGCTATTTGAAATAAAGTCGGCAACGCGAGCGCCGTAGTGGAATTTCTCATGGAAAATTCCGAGATAGGAGAGGGCTTCTCGGCTGGCATGAGGAACAGAGCCAATGTTCTCTAGAACCCAGGAGACGGCGTAATCGTCCCGCAGCGAACCGAGCTTGGTGAGGCTGTACGTGAAGTCGCGCTTGTCGACAACGCCACTCAAAACGGCATCGTCGAAGAAGCCTCGGAGTTCAGCACGAGTCTCGGACCTACCTGTAGCAATACCGTAATTTATTGCGTTCTTCCTGACGTCCGAGAGCTCGTTAGCAATATCGCTACTCGATATTATCGCCGTCTTGGATCCCGCGAGTACCAGCCGACGACCACGGAGAGTTCTACCTATCTCCAAGATGATTTGCCGGAGGGACATCCAGTCCTCACCAAAGAGGAGCATATCGTCCGAGTACCGAAAGTGGGTGATGCCCTCGCGATGCAGGATTTGGTCAACGGGAAGGAGGTACAAATTGGCCAAAACTCCAGTGACATCGAATCCTGCGGAAGCCCCCAAACGTTGTTCAATTCATTAAATGATTTCAGAAAGATTTCGATAGTTTCAAAGGCCCACTTGGGAGGACCCAAAGCATCTAACTCGCGGAGCACTATCGCCAAGTCGATATTCTCGTAGAATGCAGATACATCCGTGCGCGCCATCTGTAGATGAGGATTCGCCCGATGAAAGCTTGCGGCCTCGTCATGCATCTTCATCCAGCGGGCGACCGGTGCATAGAGTCGCTTATCCCACGCGAGCCACCTATGACTGAAAACGGCATGCGACATTTGGCTGTCGATTTTCTCGATTATCGAAAGAACCGCAGCCTCATACATCAGACGGCTTTCGAGGCTCACCCGCGCAAGGGGACGCACAAGTAACTCATTCTTGGGCAGCTCGATGACTTCGAGGTCCGCTGGCCGCGTATCACCGCTAAGGATGCGTTGGGCCAGAGCCTCGCGCTGAACTGGCCACGCGTGCCGCATATCGGCAAACGCAATGGGATCAGGCAGGTCGAGATCGCCGGAGGATGCACCGACGTGCGACCAGGCTAGATCTAAGAACTCGGCAGGGCTTGCGTCATCCCCAGTTGCCATGGCCCGGAACTCTACATCGCCGTCCGCGGTTCCACGCATGGCTACTACGCGATACTTCTCCGCGATTATGCGTTTCGCAGGGATTTGCCCGGCCGGAAGCCTAAGGGATTGCCGCATGGGGCAGCGCCGCAGTCGGCAATCTGACTGCCGAATAGCTCTGTCCTTTATCAAGGCACCGCGCTCCGCGAGGTGCGGGGCGGCAAGCCCGGCCGGCGGCAAGCCGCCCGGCCGCCTACGGCGCCGGGGCGGTGAGCCACCGACAGCCGCCCGGACACCGCCCACGGTCGGATCTCAGCTCAGCGCGAGCTCGTCTGGGAAGCGCTCGTGAAGCGCGACGACCACATGCCGCAGACAGTAATCGAGGCTGTGGCCGTCGACCCTTATCGCCGCACCATCGAGCCGCTGACCCGAGATCACCACGGTCCAGGGCTTGCGCTCCCGCTCCCCATCAATCTTGACCAGCCCGACCAGACCCATCTCCCCCAGGTGCTCCAGCAACTCCGGCACACACTCATCCCACCTCATCCACGAATGGGACCACCAATACCGCTACGGAAACCAGCGGGGTCGGCCTGGTCGTGCGTCGGGGCTTTCGTCCGCCGCGCCAGTCCAACCCCGTGACTGGCTTGCCACCGGATCACCGGGTCGCGGCACCAGCTCCACCACCAGGACGTACCCGCCGCCCCCAAGCCGGAACCGTCGGGCGCGGGTCAGGAGACGGCCCACGGCGGCACAGCCAACCCGACCCGAGAAGAGGTAACTGAGCCGACGCTCAGGGCGTCTCCAGGGCGTCAGGGCGTCAAACGCCGCACGATGTTGACCAAGAACGACCATCGGCACCCGAACATAGAACCAGCTCAGAGCCATGGTCGCGGCTCTGAGCTGGTGGGCGACGGACGAATCGACCTGTACGCCGGATTCTGTGCGCGGCGCGTACCCCGAGGGGTTTGCGCCGGCGGCGGCCATCCATCTCGGCCTGCCGTTGCCGGCAGGCTCCAGCGGCCTACCCGCAGACATCGGGCGGGCAGCCCTCAAGCGTCTGCGCCGGGTCGTCATCTTGCGGTGACGGCCCTTGCTTGGCCTTGCTCCGGGTGGGGTTTACCGAGCCACCCCGGTCACCCGGGGTGCTGGTGGGCTCTTACCCCACCGTTTCACCCTTACCGTCCCCGTTGGGGTCGGCGGTCTGTTTTCTGTGGCACTTTCCCGCGGGTCGCCCCGGGTTGCCGTTAACAACCACCCTGCCCTGTGGAGTCCGGACGTTCCTCGGCGGCGGGCCGAAGCCCGCCGACGCGGCCGCCCGGTCGACTCGTCCGTCGCGCTCTCATCCTAACGACGAGCGTGCTGCCGGTATTGCCGCCCCGCCCGGGCAAGATCGCGCTGCTCACGGACGATCCGGCGAATGCGTGCCGTAGGGCAACGGCTAGCCTCGTGGGGCTATGGATCTCTCCCACGCCGCGCTGCTGCTCGCCGCCGGTCTCGCCGCTGGCACTGTCAACGCGGTGGCCGGTGGCGGTTCGTTGATCACCTTCCCGGCGATGATCGCGATCGGGTTGCCCCCGGTGCCGGCGAACGTCAGCAACTCCGTCGCCGTCTTCCCCGGGTACCTGGCCAGCGTGGCGGGCAGCCGGCAGGACCTGCCGCGCCCCCGCGCGCTGGCCACGCTGGTGCCCACCACCATCGTGGGCACGATTCTCGGGGCGTTGCTGCTGCTGGCCACTCCGGCCCGCGCGTTCGAGCTGGTCGTACCCTTTCTGGTCCTCGGCGCGACAGCGGTCCTGGCCTTCCAGGACCCGCTGCGCCGGCTGGTCGGTCACCCTCGGGACCTGTCGCCACGCCGGCGGACGATCGCGGTGCAGACCATGGTCGGGCTCGGCGCGGTGTACGGCGGTTACTTCGGTGCGGCGCTCGGGGTGATGCTGGTGGCCGGGCTGGCCCTGGTGCTGGACGCGACACTGGCCCGGGTGAGCGCGATCAAGAACCTGCTCTCCGCGGTGGTGGGGTTGACGACGCTCGTGGTGTTCGCCCTGTTCGGCCCCTTGAACTGGGCGGCCGTCGCGGTGGTCGCGCCGGCCACCCTGATTGGGGGGTACGCGGGCGCCCGGCTCGTCCGTCGGCTGCCGCCGGTGGTGCTCAAGACGGTGATCGTGGTGTTCGGCACGACGATCGGCCTCTACCTGCTCTGGCGCGCCCTGAACTAAGGGCGCCCGGCCCGCAAACACCGACGCGCCGTCCAAGATCTACGCAACTTCAGGGAAAGTGCTGCCTCAACCGGCAGCGAGGCAGCAGTTTCCCCGAAACTGCGCGAATCTTGGGCGGCACATCGCGGAACGGCAGGGCCGGGACCGGGACGGTCAGTAGGCCTCGCCTACCGGTTCCTCGGCGGCGTGCTCGGTCTTCGCGGCGGCGCGGTTCCAGCGGGACCAGAGGACCCGCTCGCCGTAGCCGGCGGCCATCACGTGCGCGAAGGCCAGATAGACCAGCACGCCGACGGCGAGCACCCCGAAGCCGACCCAGAACGGCAGCGCCAGAGACTGCTCGGCGAGCTTGCCGGAGATGATCGGTGCCGGCGCGGCGGCGCCCCAGCGGACCAGATTGAACGCGCCGGTGGCGACGCGCCGGTCGCTGGAGCCGAGGCCGAGCGCCAGGTCGGTGAGGTTGGCGTTGGCCAGGCCCATGCAGAGTCCGGCGAGCACCAGCACCACGAGCGCCTCGGCGGTGCTGGTGGAGGTGGCGAAGAGGACCATGCAGACCAGCAGTCCGGCGATGGCCACGCCGACGGTCTGTACCGCGCCGATGCGGTGGGCCAGCCGGTGGCCGATCACCATGATGCCGGCGGCCAGGCCGAGACCCCAGCCGGTGAACGCGAGCCCCAGCGGGATGACGTCCAGGCCGAGGAAGAGCGGCGTGTAGCCGAGCACCACGAAGAACACGAAGTTGTACGCGGCGGTGACCACGCAGAGGGCGATGAACGCCGGCCGGCGGTAGGTGGCGAAGATCTGGCCGACGCGTACCGGTGCCTGCCGGTTGGTGGGCTCGCGGAGTTTGCGGGAGGCCACGCCGAGGGCGAGGACCATGAAGACACCGCAGACGAAGAACGGCAGCCTCCAACTGACCTCGCCGAGCAGGCCACCGATCAGCGGTCCGACGGCGAAGCCGAGGCCGAGGGCGGTCTCGAAGAGACCCACCACCCATTCCCTGTCGACGGCCAGGTTGACCAGCACCACCATGGCGGTGGCGAAGAACATCGCGTTGCCCAGTCCCCAGACGCCGCGCAGCACGGAGAGCTGCACGATGTTGTCGCTGAACGAGGCGAGGATCGCGGCGAGACCGACGACGGAGACGCCGGTGATGAGCACCGGTTTGAAGCCGAAGCGGCCGCTCGCGAGGGTCGCCGGGATCATGCCAAGGGCCATGACCGCGATGTACGCGGTGAACAGCAACTCGACCTGCCAGGCGGTGACGCCGATCGCCTCGCCGATGGCGGGCAGGATCGGGTCGACGACGGCGATGCCGGCGATGGCGAGAAAGGCCACCAGCGTGGTGGCGTAGATGGCACTGCGGTTCGGTTCGGAACGCCGATCCACTCCGACTCCTCAGATAGCTGTATCGTACAGGTACTTATTCTGTATCATACAGCTATGAGCGACGACCATGACGAGAGCGCCCTCGGCCGGATCGAGACCGAGGTGGCCCTGCTGATGCGTTTCGGCGAGGCCACCCGGCGGGCCACCGGCACCGCCGAGCACCGGGTGCTGGACCGCGCGGCGTACGTCATCCTGCGCCACCTGGCCGACGCCGGCCCGCAGAACGTCTCGGCGCTCGCCGCCCGGCTCAACCTGGACGGCTCGACAGTCACCCGACAGGTGTCCGCGCTTCAGCGCGACGGCCTGATCACCCGTACCCCGGACCCGTCCGACGGCCGCGGCACTGTCATCTCCCCCACCTCGACCGGTCTGCAACGGATGGCCGCCGTCCAGGCCGCCCGCACCCGGCTCTACGGGGACATGCTCGCCGACTGGACCACCGATGACCGGGAGACCCTGGCACGGCTGCTGGGCCGCCTCAACCAGGCCCTGGTGGACCGCAACCGCCGCCGCTGAGCGCGCCTGCCTTGACGTGGTGGCCCATCACCCCGTCCGGCCGCATTACAAGCCCCTCCCACCGCCAAGATCGCGCAAGATCCTGGTTGTAGTGGCCTGCTGCACGGCCCAACACCACTACAACAAGGATCGAGCGCGATCTTGGCGGTGAATCCGCCGAGCCGGTCCGGCCGCGTGACCCACACCCGGCGCGGGTCCGCGACCGCCGGTTCTCAGGAGAACGTTCGCCGCGCCCACGTGCGGAAGTCGGTGGTGGGCAGGCCGAGGGCGCGGGCCATCTCCGGACGGGCCGGGCTGCCGTTCTCGTTGATCTGCTCGACCGCCTTGACCATAGCGGGCAGCAGGCCGCGCTCGACGGCCTCCTGCGGGGTGAGCACGGGAGCGGTGATCTCCCGGCCGGTGACCTCGGTCAGGGTGGCCGCGACCTCGGTCATGGTGAGCAGGTCGCCGGCGAGTTCGACGTCCTGGCCGTGGAACTTCCCCGGGTTCGTGAACGCGATCGCCGCGGCCTCCCCGATGTCGTCGACGGCGATCCACGGCATCCGCGTGTCAGCGGCGAAGCCGGTGATGATGGTGCCGCTGGACCAGTCGCCGAAGAGGTAGGACCAGCCGACGAGGTTCTCCATGAAGGTCGAGGGCTTGAGGATGGTCCAGTGCGCGAAGCCAGCAGAGCGCACGATCTCGTCGATGGCCGCCTTGCTCTCCCAGTAGTGCCGGTCCCACCGGCCCTCGGCCCATCCGGGCTGGTTGCGGTGGTAGTCGCCGGCACCCGAGACGCTGCTGTGCACGACGTGCGACACACCGGCCCGGCGCGCCGCCTCAACGACGTTGCGGCCGCGGGTCACCTCGGCGTCGCCCTGCATGTCCGTCACGTCGGGGTACGGGATGGAGAAGAGGCCATCCATGCCGTCGGCCGCGGCGAACAGCGACTCCGCGTCGTCCAGGTCGCCGGTGACCAGTTCGGCGCCCCGATCCCGCAGAGCCTGGGCGCTGTCGGCGTCGGGATCACGGACCAGGGCACGGACCGGGACGCCCTTGTCGAGCAGTGCTCGGGCCGTGGCCCCGCCCTGCTTACCGGTCGCGCCGATGACGAGAACAGCCACGATGCCTCCTGAGAATAAGCGGGGTGATCCCCCACTTCCAGTCGGCTACGATACGGGGGACCACCCCACTTCTGCAAGGCGGGCCATGAGAGCTGACGCGCAGCGCAACTACGACCTCGTCGTCACGGCGGCCTCGGAGGCGATCGCCCGCGACGGCGCGTACGCCTCGCTGGAGGAGATCGCGCGATCCGCCGGGGTCGGTTCGGCGACCCTGCACCGGCACTTCCCCACCCGGTGGTCGCTGCTTCAGGCGGTCTTCCGCGGGTGCGTCCGCAACCTGGCGGCGCGTGCCGGAGATCTGCTCGCCGCGCCGGACGCCCTCGACGGGCTGACGACCTGGCTGCACGAGGTCACCGCGTACGCCACGGCAACCCGCGGCCTCGCGGAATCCCTCCTGAACGAGCCCCCCGAGGAGACCGAGGCCTGCGGTGCGATGCTCGTCTCCGCCGGTGAACCGCTGCTACGCCGAGCCATCGACGAGGGTTCGGTACGGCCCGACATCACCATGGCCGACCTGATGATCCTCGCCAACGGCATCTCACTCGCGGCGCAACCGATGGGCGCGCCCAAGGCGGAACAACTGCTGACCCTCGCCCTCAGGGGAATCGGGCCAGCGGGCAGGGGCGAGTAGCTCCACAAGGGCTCGTGAGGTTCAAGCATCGTCGATCATGGAGTTGTGGTGGGGGACGACTGCCGCGAACAGTCATCAACCAGGCACCACAACTCCATGATCGACGCGGAAAGGGCGGGCACGGACGGGCCGGGCGCGGAAGGGCCGGGGCCGGGGCCGGGGTTAGGCGACTGGTTCTCGGGTTGGGTCGGCGTCGCGTTCGGTGCCCGGGGTGACGCGGGGGTCGTCCTCGTCGGCGAAGTAGTCGTCCGGCTCGGTGCCGTCGACTCCTTCCTCGACCTTCGCGGCCCGCAGTGCCAGCGTCACCAGCGCCGCCACGGCCAGGTTGACCGCCACCGCCACGATGCCGACGTAGATCGTCTTGGTGGTGTCGAACCCGAACTCCGACAGCGGGAACGCGGAGCCGCCGAAGTGCTTCCGGGTCGGGCTGGCCACCTGGTAGAGCATCCACATCCCCAGCCCCATGCCGGCCACCCAGCCGACGATCAGGCCGGTGCGGTGGAACCAACGGGTGTAGAGGCCCAGCGCCACCGCCGGCAACGTCTGCAGGATGATCACGCCACCGATCAGTTGGAGGTCGATGGAGAACTGCGGGTCGAGGAAGACGATGCAGGCCACCGCGCCGACCTTGACCACCAGCGAGGTGATCTTCGAGACGTTCGCCTCCTGGGCCGGGGAGGCGTCCCGCTTCAGGTACTCCTTGTAGATGTTGCGGGTGAACAGGTTCGCCGCCGCGATCGACATGATCGCCGCGGGCACCAGCGCGCCGATGCCGATCGCCGCGTACGCGACACCGGCGAACCAGTCCGGGAACTGCTGGTCGAACAGCAACGGCACGACGGTGTTGCTGTCGACAGTGCCTTCCTTGGCGCCGGGCAGCGGCTTCACGCCGGCCGCGATGGCCATGTAGCCGAGCAGCGCGATCAACCCGAGCAGCAGGCTGTACGCGGGCAGCGCCGACATGTTCCGCTTGATCACGTCGCGGTTCCGGCTGGCCAGCACACCGGTGATGCTGTGCGGGTAGAGGAAGAGCGCCAACGCCGAGCCCAACGCCAGCGTCACGTACTGAAGCTGGTTGTTGCCGTTGAGCAGGATGCCGTCGTTCGGGTTGGGCGAGGCGTCGAACTTCGCGTCCGCGGCGGCGAAGATGTCACCCCAACCGCCCAGCTTGTACGGCAGGTAGATGACCGCCACCAGGATCACGATGTAGATCAAGCTGTCCTTGACGAACGCGATCAACGCGGGCGCGCGCAACCCCGACTGGTACGTGTAGGCGGCCAGGATGGCGAACGCGATGATGATCGGCAGGTGTCGGGCCAGCGCGTTGTCGCCGGTGACGCCCATCGTCTTGAGCACCGCCTCGATGCCGATCAACTGCAGCGCGATGTACGGCATGGTGGCCACGATGCCGGTGATCGCGATCAGCAGCGCCAGCACCGGCGAGTCGAACCGGTTGCGGACGAAGTCGGCCGGCGTGACGAACCCGTGCCGGTGCGACACCGACCAGAGCCGCACCAGCACCAGGAAGACCAGCGGGTAGATGACGATGGTGTACGGCACGGCGAAGAACCCGGCCGCGCCGGCACCGAACATCAACGCCGGCACCGCCACGAAGGTGTACGCGGTGTAGAGGTCACCGCCGACCAGGAACCAGGTGATCCAGCCGCCGAAGCTGCGCCCGCCCAGCCCCCACTCGTCCAGGTGCGCCATGTCCTTCGGTGCCCGCCACCGGGCCGCCACGAAGCCCATCACGCTGACCAGGAGGAACAGCAGGGTAAAGACGATGATCTCGGTGAGATGGTCGCGCCACATCAGGAACCACCCCGCTTCTTCGTCATCTGGTAGACCAACGTGGTGGTGCCGACGCCGAGCAGGATGAAGGCCAGTTGCAGCCAGTAGAAGCGCGGGAAGCCGAAGACCCGGGGCGAGTCGCCATTGAAGAACGCCGGGATCAGCGGCACCACGATGGGGATGAAGAGCAACCAGTTCCAGGGGCTGTGGTCCTTTGCCCTGGTCGGCGCCGTGGGCGGCGCCTCCGGTTCGGGTGCAGCCATCTGACACACCTCCGGGGAGTCGTGGCTCTCGATGCAACGGCCGGAGGCTATGGCTTTGTGATGGGCGTCACGTGACCCGTTCGGAAGGTGCTGCGCCGAACGGCTGGTGGCCTGCGCCGAACGGCGCAGGCCACCAGCCGAAGGGTGACCGCCTTAGAGGGCCGCGAGGTGGGCGGTGTCGTTGACAGTGCGCACCGCGACGCCGCCGTCCGGCCACATGTCGAACACCGAGATGCCGGCCGCGTCCAGGAAGAGCCGGTGCAGGAAGCCGTCGCCGGCTGCGAGGGCGTCACGCAGCACCAGCTTGATCGGCGAGACGTGCGAGACGACCACCACCGTCTCACCGGGGTACGCGGTGAGCAGCCCGCTGATGACGCGGTGCGCGCGTTCGGCGACCTGGGTGAACGACTCGCCGCCCGGCGGCGCGATCCGGGGTGAGGCGAGCCAGGCGTCCATCTCCCCCGGCCACTGTTGGCGCACCTCGGCGAAGGTGCGCCCCTCCCACTGGCCGAAGTCGCACTCGATCAGGTCGTCGTCGGTGCGGACCGGCACGTCACCGAGCGCCCCGGCGATCGACGCCGCAGTTGCCGTACACCGAGACAACGGTGAGCTGAGGACGGCCGCGACGGACGGGGCCAGCTCGGCCACCCGGGCGGCCGTCGCCTGCGCCTGGGCCCGGCCACGCTCGGAGAGCGGCACGTCGCCGCGCCCGGAGTAACGCCCCTGCTCGGTGTACGGGGTCTCGCCGTGCCGGACCAGGATGAGCCGGGTGGCGGTGAAGGTCGGCCGTGGCTCCCAGGAGGCCGGCGCGGTCGCCGGGTCGCTGCCGACGATCGGGGCGGCGGGCGTGGTCGAGGGCTGGCCGGCGGCCGCAGGACGGGCGGGGGCCGCGGACCCCGACGGACGACCCGCGGCGGCGTCCATGGCGGCGTTGGCGAGGGCGTCGGCGTGCCGGTTCTGCTCGCGCGGAATCCAGCTGAACCGGACCGCGCTGAACCGGCCCACCAGCGCGGCGGCCTGGGCGGCGAGGGGCCGCAGGCCGGGGTGCTTGATCTGCCACCGGCCGCACATCTGCTCGACCACCAGCTTGGAGTCCATCCGGACGTCCACCTCGGCGGCGCCCAGCTCGGCGGCGGCGGTCAACCCGGCGATGAGGCCCTGGTACTCGGCGACGTTGTTGGTGGCCGTACCGAGCGACTCGGAGCGCTCGGCGAGCACCTCGCCGGTCTCCGGGTCACGGACCACAGCGCCGTAGCCGGCGGGGCCGGGGTTGCCCCGGGATCCACCGTCGGCCTCGATGGAGACGACGCGCGGCGCCACGACCTACAGGCCCGACTCGTTGGTACGGACCATGATCCGCCGGCAGTCCTCGCAGCGGACCACGTCGTCGGGGGCAGCCTTGCGGATGCGGGCCAGGTCGGCGCCGGACAGGTCCAGGCGGCACCCGCCGCAGCGGCCCGCGGTGAGCAGCGCGGCACCCAACCCGGTGTCCTCGCGGATCTTGTCGTAGAGGTTGACCAGCTCGCTCGGGAGATCGCCGGCGAGCGGCTGACGCGCACCCCGCTTGAACTCCTCCTCCTTGGCGATCTCGGCCAGCGCCTCGTCGCGGCGCTGCTCGGTCGCGGCCCGCTTGTCCCGGGTCTCGGCCAGCCGCTGCTCCACGCCGTCCAGTACGCCCTGCGCGGTCTCCCGCTGCTCCATCAGCTCCAGCTCGGCGTCCTCCAGGTCGCCCTGGCGGCGCTTGAGCGAGACCAGCTCGTGCTGGAGCGCCTCCAGCTCGCGGGCCGGGCCGGTGCCGGCGGCCAGCCGGTTCTCGTCCTTCTCCTTGCGGGCCCGGACCTGCTCGACGTCCTTCTCCAACCGGGCGATGTCCCGGTCCAGGTCGTCCACCGCCACCTGGGCGCGAACCCGCTCGTCCTCCATCGACGACAGCTCCCGGGCCAGCGACTCCAGCTCGGCCCGCTCGGCAAGCGTTCGCCTGCGGTGGGCGAGCTGGGCGAGGTTGGTGTCGATCGCCTGGAGGTCGAGCAGGCGGCGCTGCACCTGAGGGTCAGCCTTCACGGTCGGGCTCCTTGTCGTCCACAACGGGTGCGGCGGCGTGCACGGTCCACGGGTCGGTGTCCAGGTCGGACACCAGCGTCTCGACGTCCAGCGCCTCCCTGAGGAAGGCGGCCAGGTCGTCCAGCCACGGTCGTTCGGTCGCCCAGTGGGCGGCGTCGATCAGGGCGGGACCATCGGCGGCGAGGTGCTCGCCGGCCGGGTGGTGCCGCAGGTCGGCGGTGAGGAACGCGTCCACCCCGGCGGCGGTCGCGGCGCCGAGGAAGCTGTCCCCCGACCCGCCGCTGACGGCGAGGGTACGAACCATACGCCCGGGATCCCCCGCCGCGCGAACTCCCCAGGACGTGACGGGGAGCACCGCCGCCGCGTGCCGGGTCAGCTCGGCGAGGGTCATCGGCTCGGGCAGTTCGCCGATCCGGCCGAAACCCCTGTCGTCGCCGTGGGCGGGCGAGCCGGGCGCGGGTCGTTGGAGTGGGCGCAGACCGGTGAGCCCGAAGCGGGCGGCGAGGGCGTCGGAGACGCCCGGGGAGGCCACGTCGGCGTTGGTGTGCGCCGCGTACAGCGCCGTCCCGGCCCGGATCAACCGGTGGATGATCCGCCCCTTGAATGTGGTCGCGGCGACCGACGACACCCCGCGCAGCAGCAGCGGGTGATGCGCGACGATCATGTCCGCTTCGGCGGCCAAGGCCTCGTCGACCGTCTCGGGCACCACGTCGACCACGCAGAGCACCCGGCGGACCGGAGCGGCCGGCTCACCGAGCACCAGGCCCACCCGGTCCCACTCCTCCGCCCAGACCGGCGGAAAGCGCCGTTCCAGCGCGGCCACCACGTCGCTGACTGTGGGGGCGGATCCGCTTGTGCTCACGGCGGGCCAGCTTACCGGCGTCGGGGCGGCCGGGCGGTGACACCCGGCCCGGCCGCGTCGGGTGGAAGATCTGCCGGACGCGCTACGCGGCGCTCCAGGAGACGGTCTGCAATGCGGCCAGCGGCATCGCCCAGGGGAAGGCGTGCAGGTGCTGCTCCCCCGTTCCGGGCGGGTGCAGGGCGATCACATCGTCGCCGAAGAGCACCGTGACGCCCCACTCTGCCAACCGGGCCACCCCGGCACGAAATGCCGGGTGGCAGGCCATCGCCGCGTTGGTGTACGGCACCGCCACGATGGGGACGCCCTTGCCCTGCGCCTCGACCAGCAGCCCGAGTGCCAGCGTGTCGGTGATCCCGGCGGCCCACTTGTTGACGGTGTTGACGGTGGCCGGGCAGACGATCATGGCGTCGGCGGGCGGCAGCACATCCGGGTCACCGGGGTTCTTGTAGTGCGTCCGCACCGGGTGACCGGTCTGCCGAATCAGGGCCGACTGGTCGACGAACTTCGCGCCGTCCGGCGTGGTGACCACGCAGACGTCCCAACCGTCCTGTTGGGCGAGGTCGACCAGACGACCGACGTGCCGGGCCAGCGGCGAGCCGCAGGCGATGACGTAGAGCACCTCACGGTGCCCGCTGTTGTGCGCTGCACCGGCCATCAGACCGGCTCCGCGCTCATACCCCTACTCCCATGTGCTCAGCCAACTCCGCTACCGGAGAAGGCGGCGCACCACGTGTGCGACGGAGGATGTCGGACATCACCTCGTGCGCGATCGGCCGGCAGCGGATCTCCGACGGGGCGAGCCGATCACCGAGCAGCAGCATCTCGCCGGCGTTCGCCACGTCACCGATCTGGGCGTACCCGCGGGCGATGTCGAGCAGGTGGTGGGCGCGGCGCTCGGGCAGCAGCGCGTTGAAGGAGGGCTCCGCGATGCGAAGCTGGTGCACCTCCACGGCCCGCCCGCCGTCGCCCAGCTCCACAGCGGCGGCGGCCCGGTGCAGTTCGACGTTCGTCGGGCCGAACGACGTCCAGTAGTGGTTGTGGTCGCCGCCGAGCAGGGTGGCGGCCTCCTGCGCGCAGTTGATCAGGTCGTCGACGCTGGCCGAGTCACCGATGCGGGACGCGGCCATCGCGCCCTGGAGCAGCAGCATCCCGTAGACGGAGAGGCGGGCCGGCGAGACCTCGTTGCTGCCACCCGGCGCCAGCCGGTTGGCGATCTGGACGTTCAGCTCCAGCGCGGGGCGGGCCCGGCCCATCGCGACCAGGGCGTTGCACACCCGGGTGGTGGCGATCCCGGCGAGCAGCGGGTCGTCGGCCCGCTGGGCCACCGCCATCGACCGGTCGGCGGCCAACCAGGCGAGCTCGCACTCGCCGAGCTTGCGCAGCACCGAGGAGGCGATCTGGTAGACCTGGCCGAGCAGGTGGGCCGCCTCGGCGGCCTGTTCACCGCCGTAGGCGGCGTCGGCCGCCTGGGCGTCGCGCAGCAGCTTCGGCAGCGCCCGGGTGAGCATCCCGTAGCGGCCGTACTGGTAGGTGAGCCAGGCATGGTTGACGGCCTTGCGCATGTCGTCCATCGGCGGCGGGTACGGCACCGCGTCGAAGTACGCGCTCATCGAGTCGTAGCGCTCCAGCGCCGCCCGGATCTCCTGCACCTCGACCTGGTCGATGCAGTTGAGGGCGTCGGCGCGCCGCTCCGGGTCCTTGCCCATCAGCAGCTGCACGTCCATCTGGAGGATGTCGGCGATCTCGTACAGGACGGAGAACTTGTCCAACCGGCGGACACCGCGTTCGACCTTGTCCACCCAGCTCTTGGACTTGCCCAGCCGGTCCGCGAAGACCTGCTGCGACATCTTGCGCCGCCCCCGCCAGTAGGCAACTCGCCGTCCTATGGGTAGCTCGTCCATCTCCCCATCCTCCCCTGCCACCGACGACCAATCGAGTCGGGGCGATGTCCGCGGGTGCGGCGACTGCCGTTCATGTTCAGGTTTTGGCTGGTCGCACAGGATGTACGTCAGCCGGACAGGTAGTCCTCGTACTTTTCGTGCAAGTTGCACGGGCCGTTCGTCAACCTCAACGATCGTGGGTTACGGCAGTGACGGTGCTCGACATGCGACCTGGCGAACGCCGGGCCCGACGAGAGGAGTTGGCACACATGTGGGGGAATGTCGTACCGCGCGTTGCCGAACTGTCGCCGCTGGAACGGGTCCGGCTGCGCCGGGTCGCCATCCGGTACGCGGTACACGGCTGGGAAGTCACCCCGGGGGCCTGTCTGGCCCGCAGCCGCTTCGTCTGCGGCCGGGCCGGCTGCCCCACAGTGGGCTGCCACCCCGCCCTGGAGAACTGGGAACTGGCCGCCAGCGCCGACCCGGCCCGGGTGGCGACCTGGTGGCGGAACCGGCCGCACGGGGTGCTGCTGCCCACCGGCCGGGCCTTCGACGTGCTGGAGGTGCCCGCCCACCTCGGCCGGCACGTGCTCGACGCGATCCAGATCCACCCGGCCGGCACCGGCGTACGCGGACCGGTGCTGGTCACTCCCACCGGGCGGTGGATGTTCCTGGTCCGCCCCGGCGACCCGCTCAGGCCGGAGCTGGAGCACTGCTTCCACGTGGTCCGGCACGGGCCGGGCTCGTGGATCCCCGCGCCGCCCACCCGGCTGCCGGAGGGCACGGTCCGCTGGGCGGTCGCCCCGGAGCAGGCACGCTGGCAGCTTCCGGATTCGTACCTCGTGCAGAACACGTTGATCGGGGCGCTGCGCGCCGCCGGGGTGACGCTCGCCCCCGACCTGCTCCCCGGTCACCTGCCACTGCCCCGACGCGGCATGTGAAACCGGCCCGGTCGAGGATTCGATCCGGTGCCCGACAGCGTCGCCGAGGCGTCGGTACTCGTTGACAGGGGGACGGTGCGAACGCGCGCCACGAACGGGGGAACGATGTCCACAAACGACAGAGCGCCTCACCCCGGCGGCACCGAGCCGCCCCGGCGCAGCCACCCGGGGCGCCGCTGGGCCGGCACCCGACCGTCCGGGTCCCGCCCCGGCCGCCCACGCCCCACCGGCTCCCGCCCAGCAGGAACCCACCGCCCCCTCCGCTAGTCCGCCCCGCTTTCCGCGATCTTGCACTTTCTGTCCCGACAATCTCCACGCAAAGGGACAGAACGCCAACCGAAAGTGCAAGATCGCGGGCGCGAGAGGGCGTGCGGGGCTCGGGCTAGTCGGTCAGGGGGAGGTTGAACGAGTGGTATTCGCGGGCGTTGTCGGTGATCACCGCGTGGGTGTGGTCGTCCAGGCGGGCCAGCCAGTTGAGGCCGGGGGTGCCCATGGCCAGGGCGGCGGTGGCGTACGCGTCGGCCACCCCGAGGTCGGTGCCGACCACCGTCACCGAGCGCAGCCCACTGGCCGGTGCGCCCCGGCGCGGGTCCAGCACGTGCCGGCCGCGTTCGTACACGCCGGACGTGGCCACCGCCAGGTCGGTCCCGCTGAGCACCAGGCAAGCCGCCATCGCGTCCCACGGGTGCCGGATACCGATGCGCCACGGCTCCCCGGACGGCGACAGACCCCGCACCCGTACGTCGCCGCCGGCGTTCACGCAGTGGTTGACGGCACCGGCGGCGACCAGGCGGTCCGAGGCGACCTGGGCGGCCCAGCCCTTGACGAAGCCGGACGGGTCGAGCCGACCGGTGGCGTACGCGTCGAAGAACCCGTCGGTGGCACCCCACAGGTCGGCGCAGGTCTCCAGCACGTACCGCAGGTCAGCGGACGCCTCGGAGAGCAGCACCTCACCACGGTCGAAGCGACACACCTCGCTGTCCGGCTGGTAGGTGCTGAACCGCGCGTCCACCTCGTGCATCCAGACGAAGACCTCGTCGGCCAGCTCGCGCAACGTCGCCGGTGGCAGATCGTCGGCGAGGTCCAGGGTGATCGTCGTACCCATGATCTGTTCGACCCGGCACAGCCCGGGTCGGGTCAGCGTGGCCCGCACGTCAGAATGCCTGCTCGATGGCGGACCGCAGCGACTTCTTGTAGGCGTCGCTGGTCGCTGTGGCACCGGAGACGGTGTTGAGGTTGGCGTTCTGCTTCTGCACCACCTGGCCGCCGCTGCCGTCGTAGGAGCTGCGGACGTCGCCGCTGTGGATGTCGGATTCACCGCCGCTGGGCAGCGACAGCGCGACGGCGTCGACGATCCGGTTGCCGGAGACGACGATCTGCACCGTCACGAACCCGTACTTCTGGCTGCCCTCAACCGCGTCGAAGCCGGTGCCGGTGACCCGGCGGGTTGTCGACTGGGGCGCCTTGGTGGTCCGCGGAGCGCTGGGGGCCTTCGTCGTCTTGGTGCCCGACGGACGAGCGGTGGTCTTGCCGGGCTTGGGCGACGTCGACGGCTTGGCGCTGGCCGACGACGAAGGCGCACCGCCCGCCGGATCGGCACCCGGTGCATCCGGGGCGGCGCTCGGGTCGACGCCCGGCCCGGAGGGGTTGACCGGCTGGGCGGTCGGCAGGTTCTGGGCGACCTGGCTGGTGCCTGGCGAGCCCTTGAACACCACAAGTGCGGTGGTGCTGGCGGCCAGGCCGGTGATCGCGAGGAGCGCGCGACGCATGGGGATGCCCTTCCTACAGCTCGAACGTGGCGAGGTGGATCTGCCGTCGGGGCACGCCGGCCCGCCGCAGCGCCCGCACCGACTGTTCCACCAGACCGGGCGGCCCGCACAGGTAGACGTCGCGCCGGGCCACGTCGGGCACCAGCTGCCGCAGCCCGTCCGGGCTCATGAGCTGGCGGGGGCCGGGGTCGTCGCGGGAGCCGATGACGTACCAGACGGAGGTGTCGCGTTCCTGGGCCAGCCAGTCCAACTCGCGGCTGAGCAGCACGTCGGCCGGTGTGCGGGCCCGGTAGATGAGCGCCGCGCCCGGCGGCAGCTCCTCCAGCATGGCCCGGATCGGCGTGATGCCGCTGCCACCGGCGATCAGCAGCGCCCGCTCCCGGAGCCGGTGCGCGGCGGTGAAGGTTCCCGACGGGCCTTCGGCCCAGACCCGGGTGCCCGGTTCCAGGTCGCGCAGGTCGGCGGTGTGGGTGCCGACCACCTTGACGGTGACGCGCAGCCAGCGGCCGTTGGCGGCGGCGGAGACGGAGAACGGGTGCGACTGCCACCAGCAGCCCCGGGTGAGGAACCGCCAGCGGAAGTGTTGGCCGCCGAGCATCGCCAGCCGGTCGAGCCGCTCCCCGGTGAGGTAGATGGAGATGGTGTCGGGGCTCTCGGCTACCACGTCGGCGACCCGCAGCTTGTAGCGCAGGTTGAACGCCAGCGGTGCGATCACGCGGCCCCAGAGCAGGGCGGCGACCACCAGCACGTAGAGCGCGATCCAGCCGGTGCGCACCGGGCCGGGCCGGTACAGCTGCGCGCCGTGGGTGAACTGGTGGCCGAAGCCGAGCAGCAGGATCAGGTAGCTGGACAGGTGCAGCAGGTGCCACATCTCGTAGGGCAGCGCCCGCCGGATCGCCCGGATGCTGCTGAACCCGACGAGCATCATGATGCCGGTGGCGACGAACGCCGAGACCATGTCCTCGTAGTCGCCGAGCAACGTGCCGACCTCGGCGAGGATCGACTGATTACGCAGGTCGGCGTAGCCGACCAGGATCAGCGACATGTGCGCCAGCACGGTGACCAGCAGGGTGGCGCCGATGTCCCGGTGCCAGCGGGCCACGTGCTCGCCGCCGATCCACCGTTCGAGCACCGGCAGTCGGCTCATCATCAGCACCTGCACGAGCAGCAGGTAGCCGGCTACCAGGCCGGTGATCCGGCCGGCGGAGGTGACGGTGGCCGCTGTGGTCCGCAGCGATCCGGCCGGGGTGCCCAGCCACCAGGGCACCACGCTGGCGAGCAGGCCGACCAGGAGCAGCACGCCCAACAGCCGTCGGCCGCCGGGCCCGCGCCGGGCCGGGATCTGCGGGGGTACGGGCGCAGCCGACCGGCCGCCGTGCCGGGACGAGGTCCCGGTACGACGGCCGGCGGCGTGGGTGTGCGGGTACGTCACGCGTACAGCTTCATCGGGGCGTACTTCTGGCGGGGGAAGACCTTGTCGACCTCCGCGTTGGTGAGCCCGAACCGGCCCTGCGCCACCGCGCCGTAGACGTTGAACATGTTGTTGTACTCCGGCACGTCACCGGAGTCCAGCTTGTCCAGACCGTTCCAGGTGCCGAGCAGCGAACCGGCCAGCTTCTTGCCGGACAGCAGGGTGACCACGCCGCCGTGCCCGTGGTCGGTGCCGTTGTTGTTGGAGCCGACCCGACGGCCGAACTCGCTGGACACCATGATCGTCACGTCGGCGGCCTTCGGGCCGAGGTCGGTGAAGAAGGCGGCCATGGCGTTGGCCAGTTCGTTGAGCCGGCGGTGCAGCTGGCCGCCCTCGCGGGTGCCCTGGTTCTCGTGGGTGTCGTAGCCACCCATGCCGACAGTGGCGACCCGGACGTTGGCACCGCCCTTGATCAGCTGGGCGAGTTGCTGGAACGCGTTGCCGACGCCCTCGTACTTGACGCCCTCGGCGGGCTGGTACGGCTTGGCGGCGAGCTTCTGGGCGGTGGCCAGCGCGCCCATGCCCTCCTGCACAGCTTCCTCGACCGGGTGGTTGATCCCGGTGAAGAGCCCCTTGATGGCCTTCTCGGTGGCGGCCCGGAACCGCTCGTCACCGTTGAGCCGCAGGGAGCCGACGTTGTTCAGGGAGAGCGCGCCGTTGTTGCCGACCAGCGAGCGGGGCAGCGTGCTGCCGATGCCGACGCTGCGGAACGCGGTGCCCTTGCCCAGGTTGTCGACCAGACCGTCGAGCCAACCCCGGCCGCCGGTCTCGTTGGGCAGCCCGCCCAGGTTGCAGGCGTCGGCGGCCTGGAAGTGGCTGCGGGACAGCCGCTCGTCGGAGACCGCCGGGATGAAGCCCAGCTGACCGGCCGTGAGCCACTTCTCCAGCGGCTTGAACGCGCTGGTCAGCTTGAAGCCGCGGCCCAGGGCCAGGGAGTCGTTGCCGAGCAGCAGGTCGGGCCGGGCCTTGTTGAGCACCGCGTCGTTGTCCGGCGCGATCAGGCTCAGGCCGTCCAGCCCGCCGTAGAGGAAGACGTGGATCAGGGTGCCGGTCTTGGTCGCCGCGAACGACGCCGAGGTGGTGACGAACTGGGCGGTGGCCAGCGCGGTGGCGGTGGCCGCGGCACCGGCGACGAAGGTCCGCCGGGTCACGCCGCGACCGTCCTGCTGGGCCTCCTCCAGGTTCTCCAGGGTGCGGTACCTGTCGAACTCGGCGGCGTTCTCGGCGGCGACGATGTCCGCTTCGGCGCGCAGCAGAGCCTCGGCCGGGTTGTCGGCCAGCCGGCGCACGTCGGGGCATTCGGGGTGCAGGGGGAAAGAGTTGTACACAGTCTTCTCCATCGGGTGCCTCACCGGAGGTGGTGCTGGGGGGAAGCGAGGATCGCCCGCGCGACGGCGGTGATGGCCCCGTTGAACGTGGCGTCGACCTTGGTGGTCGCCGCCACACCGGCCACGCCGAGGATGAGGTTCTTCTCCCGCGTGCTCAACTTCTGGCCTACCAGCCGCTGGGAGAGCGCGTCCACGTACGCCCCGGCCGTCGCCGGTGGCTTGGCGACCAGCTTCTCCGGCGCCGTGTACGTGAAGGTGGTGCGGTAGCCGGCGAGGATCTCGCCCGCCTCGTTCCAGCCGTTGACCATCGTGCCAGCCGAGGTCCAGGCGACGTAGACGTCCGGGTAGCCGTCCGGGGTCGGGTGACCCATCGGGGACTGGCCCAGCTCGCGCATCTTGTCGTGGATCTGGCGCAGCCCCCGGGCGTACGCGGTGCGCTTGCTGTCGCCGTTGTTGTGCTTCGGCGACGCCTCCGGCGAGACGCCCAGGGTGCGGTACGTGGCGACCAGGTACTCCATCGGCCGACGCACCTTCTGGCCCACCCCGGCCCAGAACTCCGAGGAGCAGAACAGCGTCATCAGGACCGGCTTGATCATGCCCTTGTTCGTGGTGTACGTCTTGGCCAGCCGGTCCACCAGGGACTTCGGCGGGGTGTCCGAGACGAACCGGGTGGCCAGGCTCTGCGCCACGTACTTCGCCGTCGACGGGTGCGTCGCGATGTAGGTGATGTACGCGTCGATCGCCGCTTCGGCCTTCTTCGGGTCGGCCGAGTTGTTCGCGTGGGTGAAACCGAGGATCTTCACCTTGCCGACGTAGTGCTGCTCGGGGCGGAAGACGTACTTGCCCTTGTCGTCCACACCGCGGCCGGTCTGCAACATGGCGGCCTGCCGGACGTCGGGCTCCTTGTAGCCGCCGTCGACGCCGACCGAGTAGAGCTCGAGGTTCTCCCGGGCGAGGTTCTCGTTGATCGCGTCCTTGCGGGAGTCCTTCTGGTTCAGGTAGATCAGCAGCGCCGGGTGCTTGTTCGCGGCGATCAGCATCTCCGGGTAGCTGCCCAGCGCGTGCTTGCGCACGACGTCCTGGTCGAACGAGTTGCGGTACACCTCACCGCCGTCGAAGTCGGCGGCGACGTGCAGGAAGTCGTTCCAGAAGTCGACCATCACCTCGAACAGCTGGCGCTTGGACCAGATCTGCCGGGCGATGGTGGCGTCGACCATCTCCCGCTCGGGGTGGGCGTCCTGCTCGTTGAGCTTGTCCCGCTGGTCGCGCAGCTGCTGCACGGAGAGCTTCTGGGTCGGCAGCTCGGCGAGCTTCAGCTCGCCCTTGCTCGGCTCCAACTTCCCCGGGTCCAGCTGGGCGCGGATCCAGGCGTCTATGCCCTCGCGCTTGATGTCGGCGACCACCGCGGGCGTCACGCCGAAGGTGGCGCGCCGGGCCAGGTGCAGGATCGGGTCCTTGGCCAGCACCGTCTTCACTGTCACAGTGGTCGCCGCCGCGGCGGCGGCCGGGCCGGAGTAGGTCCGCCCGCCGGCCGGCGCATTCTTCTTCAGCGCCTCACCGGCCCGGGAGCCCATGTAGCTCTCGTTCTGCTCGGTGTAGGTACGCACGGTGCTGGGCTGCTGGCCGCTGGGCCGCGCCGCGGTGCCGTCGGTGACCGTGCTGCCGGTCGCGTCGCCGGCCACCGCGTCGTCGCCGAAGAGGCCACGGATCTGCGGGGTCATGGCGAGCGCCGCGCCACCGGCGACGACGGCCGCGGTGCCGCCGAGGGCCACCATCGCCTTACGTCGGCCGACCTTGCGATCCGGCTCGTTGTCATCGTCGAGGGTGGGCAGTCCGGTGCCGGCCGGTCGCGCCGGGGCCGGGCGGCCAAGGCCCTCCGGGCCGACCCACTGCGGACCGCGCGGAGCGGGCGCGGGCTGCCCGGCGTACTGCTCACGCGGGTCGGCCTGCGCGGCGTAGCCGCCCTGGTAGGGGTGGGGCGAGTCGTAGCCGTAGGGCGCCGGCGGGTGGGGGTCGCCGTAGCCGTCAGCGCTGGGGTGCTGATGTCCGTCCCAACCGCGGTCGTCCCGCGGTCGACGTGGTGGCACATTCTGGTCGGCCATGTACCAATCCCGATTTCTGATGAGCGCCGGAAGCTGCTACCGGGCAGGTGCGGCAGGTGCGGCGACTGTTGCCTGAGGGGGTTGCTACGGCAAAGTAACCAAGGGCCCATGGCCCTTCAAGGTGGCCGGAACCCACTCGGGAGGGCACTTAAGACAGCGTTCAGTGCGACCTCGGCGGCGGGCGGAGGAACGGACCCGCCCGCAGAGCTTCCCAGCAGGGCGTACGCGCGCCAGCCGAGCACGGATCGGACCTCGCCGCCGTACGCGACAGTTTCGGCGTTGTTCACCACCAAAGGCAAACTTAAGGTTCAGGTAAGCCGGACGTGAAGCGTGCTCGCGTGGAGGAAAAGTAGCAGCAGCGGGCGAGCGTGAGCCACCACCGCAGCGGGTATGCCGCCGAACCGCTGAACGCGTGAGGGGAAGGCAGCGCCATGCTCAGCAAAGAGGATCAGCGCAGATTCGACCAGATCACCCGTCAGCTCCGGGAAAGTGACCCGGCCTTCTTCAAGCGGCTGGACCACCGGGCCCGAGCCCGCAGAGGCCGCTACCTGATGTTGTTGACCATCGTGCTGTGGGCGTCGCTGCCGGCGATAGCCGTGTTCGCCGGTCGACTCACCGGCGCGATCTGCGCGGTGGTGCTGGTGGCAAACGCCGCCATCATGTGGCGGTTTCGCCGCCGCTGGACGTGACTGTTGAACCGCTCGACGGGACGGCTCAACCGGTGGACGTGACAGCTCATTTGTCGGCCGGGCCGAACGCCCGGTACGCGCGGCGCAACCGTTCGAGCAGTCCCGGCCCACCGATGGCCGGGGCCGGTGCTCCGAGCTGTCGCAGCAGCAGGTCCGTGCCGGTCACCAGTCGGGGCGGCCGATCCGGCAGCGGCACCGGCGCTGACCAGAACCGGTCCGCCGTATCCGCCAGCGGCGTCGCCGACAGCCCGGCGAGCGCCCGGGCGGCACCGACCGGCGCCACGGCGTCCACACTCGACTCCGCACCGTCCGGTTCGGACGGTGGGTCGAGCGGTGGGGGCGGTGGGGTGGCACCGGTGGTCGCGGCCCGGCGGGCCCGGAGTTCGTCGAGCAACTCCGCCCGGGACCGACCGCGCCAGTGCAGCAGTTCGAACGGGTCCGCGTCGAACGCCTCGGCCAGCAGGTAGAACGTCGCCGCGAGGTGCTTGCACGGCACCGCGAAGTCGGGGCAGTTGCAGCGCTGGGTCAGCTCGTCCACAGCGGCTGGGAAGAGCGGCGCGCCGGCGGCGGAGAAGACCTCCTCCAACTCGTCGGGGAGGTCACCGGCGAGCAGCCGGGCGCTGAAGAACGCCTGCCCGGCCAACTCGTCCTCGATGCGGGACCAGAGCGCCGCCGGGAACGGCTTCAGCGCGATCGACACCTGGTACGGCTTCGGCCGGGAGCCCTGCACGACCGCGCTGACCCGCCCGGGTGCGATGTCGAGGGTGAGCACCTGACCGGCTCGCGCGTACGACCGGCCCCGGGTCAACCTGGTGCCGAGCGCGAACGACTCCAGCACCTCCAGGAAACGCCGCGACCACCAGGACCGGCCGATCGCGCCCCGGGCGCTGCGCGCCCGCAGGCCCCCGTCGACCCGACGAGGACGCCCGTAATCGGCGAACTCCGTCACTCGACCACCGCGCCGGCTTCCAGGGCGAACAGGTCCCGCAACTGGCCGGTGGACAACTCGGTGATCCACTGCTCGCCGGTGCCGACCACCCGTTCGGCGAGGCTGCGCTTGTCGGCGATCATCGCGGCCACCTTCTCCTCCACAGTGCCGGCGCACACGAACTTGCGTACCTGCACCCGCCGGTGCTGCCCGATCCGGAACGCCCGGTCGGTGGCCTGGTCCTCGACCGCCGGGTTCCACCACCGGTCCACGTGCACCACGTGGTTCGCGGCGGTCAGGGTCAGCCCGGTGCCGCCGGCCTTGAGGGAGAGGACGAACAGCGGCGGACCCTCCGCGGACTGAAAACGCTGCACCAGGGCGTCCCGCTCGGCCTTGCCGAGGCCACCGTGCAGGAACAGCACCTCCCGGCCGAACCGCGCCGACAGGTGACCGCGCAACATCGCACCAAACTCGGCGTACTGGGTGAACAGCAGCGCCTTCTCCCCCGCCGCCAGCACCTCCTCCAGGATCTCGGTGAGCCGAGCCAACTTGCCGGAGCGGCCCTCCAGCGCCGAACCGTCGCGCAGCAGTTGGGCGGGGTGGTTGCAGACCTGCTTGAGGCGGGTCATGGTGGCCAGCACCAGACCGCGTCGCTCGATGCCGTCGCTGGTCTCGATCCGGGCGAGCATGTCGTCGACCACCACCCGGTACAGCGCGGCCTGCTCCGCGGTCAGGTTGCACAGCACCTCCATCTCCAGCTTCTCCGGCAGGTCGGAGATGATGGACGAGTCGGTCTTGAGCCGGCGCAACACGAACGGGCCGGTGATCCGTCGCAGCCGCTCGGCGGCCTCGGCGTCGCCGTGTCGCTCGATCGGCTCGGCGAACCGTTTGCGGAACGTCGCGGCCGGCCCGAGCAGACCCGGGTTGGCGAACTGCATGATCGACCAGAGGTCGGCGAGGCGGTTCTCCACCGGCGTACCGGTCACCGCCACCCGCTGCCGGGCGGGCAGCGCGCGAACCGCCTCGGCCTGCCGGGTCGACGCGTTCTTGATCGCCTGAGCCTCGTCCACCACCACCCGGTGCCAGTCGATGCCGGCCAGATCGGCGGCGTCGCGGGCGGCCACCGAGTAGGTGGTGAGGACCAGGTCCGCGCCGTGCGCGGCCGCTGTGAACTCCGCCCCCCGCGCCCGCTCGGCACCATGGTGTACGTGCACCCGCAGCTCCGGGGTGAACCGGG
This sequence comes from Micromonospora sp. DT15, assembly GCF_049841475.1. Taxonomy (NCBI): domain Bacteria; kingdom Bacillati; phylum Actinomycetota; class Actinomycetes; order Micromonosporales; family Micromonosporaceae; genus Micromonospora; species Micromonospora sp. DT15. Next base: position 56,334 of record NZ_JBNCKJ010000004.1, on the reverse strand, counting down.
CCGCCTCCCGCTGCCAGTTGCCGACCAGCGACATCGGACAGACCAACAGGGTCGGCCCGGCCTCCGGTGGGTCCCCGGCGAGCAGCGCGAGCAGTTGCACCGTCTTGCCCAGCCCCATGTCATCGGCGAGGACACCGCCCAGACCGAGTGAGCGCAGGAAGGCAAGCCACGCCAGCCCTCGCTGCTGGTACGGCCGCAGCGTCCCCCGGAAGCCCGGCGGCGGGTCCAGCGGGGTGAGCCGCCGCTCGACCGCGCCGGCGAGCAGGTCGCCCAGCGCACCGTCGGCGGTCACCTCCAACACCGGCAGCTCGCCGGTGGCCTCGCCGTCGGCCAGCCCGAGGCGGAGCAGATCGGCGACGGTCAGCTCGCCGGCGGAGCGGAGCAGACGCAGCCCCGCCGCGAGCCGCCCCGGGTCCAGCTCCACCCACCGGCCGCGGAGCCGTACCAATGGGGTCTTCGTCTCGGCCAGCGCCGCCAACTCCTCGGCGGAGAGCGGCTGGTCACCGAGCGCGATCTCCCAGCGGTAGTCGACCAGGGCGTCCAGACCGACACCGGCATCGGTACCACCCACAGTGCCCGGTGCGGTGCGGCTGCGCGCTCGCAACCGGGCGCCCAGTCGCGCCGACGGACGCTGCCACCAGGACGGCAGCAGCACCCCGAAACCGGCCGCGTGCAGCACCGGGGCACCCGCACTGAGGAACCGGTGCGCTCCCTCGACGTCGAGGTCCATCGCCTCCGGGGCGGCGGTACGCAGCGCGGCGTCCAGGTCCGGCCAGAGTCGACTGGCCCGGCCCAGCTCGGCGAGGAGCGTCTCCTGCGGGCTGGTCGTCCGGCCGACCAGGCCGTCGAGGGTCTGCGGCGCTCGCCAGATGTCCCCGGCGTCGACGTGCAGGCCGGGCTCGTCCGCGGCCTGCAACCCGAACTCCAACCGCCAGCGCCCGGCACCGATCGACCCGACCGACACCGGCGCGCTGTCAACAGGCACCGGCACACCGCCGGCGGACACCGCCCGGGTGGCCAGGATCGGTTCGGTGACCTCGTCGGGGGCTGGTTCGACAAGGCGGAAACTGGCCCGCACCGGGCCACCGGCGGCGTCGCGCTGCCAGGAGTCCAGTTCGGCGGAGAGGGTGGCCAGCCCGGCCGGGTCGATGGTGAAGTCCCGCTGCGGGCCGGCGAGCGCGGCCAGCCAGGCCGGCGCCGGACCCCCTGGCCGCAGCCCTCGGGCCAGCGTGGTGGTCGCCAGGGCAGCCCGCGCGGCGGCGTCGGTCAGCGCGTCCAGCGCGTCCGCGACCAGGACGGCAGCGGTCAGCTCGGCAGCGGACGGCTCGGCAGCGGACGGCTCGGCAGCGAACGGCTCGGCAGCGGACGGCTCGGCAGCGGACGGCTCGGCAGCGAACGGCTCGGCAGCGAACGGCTCGGCAGCGAACGGCTCGGCAGCGGACGGCTCGGCAGCGGACGGCTCGGAAGTGGTCAGCCTGGAGGCGGGCGGCAGGACGGTGGCTCGGGCGGCGGGTGGCAGGGCCAGCGCCAGCGAACGCGCCCAGGCGGCGTCGGTGCCGGTCAGCAGCGGACGCCACACCGCCTGCACGGAAACGTCGGACGCCACCGGCACGTCAGCGCCGGGCGTCAGGTCAGCCGTCGTCGTCCTACGCACGCCGGGGAGGACGCGGCCACGGGTCACCAGGTCGGCGGCGAAGTCGGCAAGCTCGGCGAGGTGTCGCAGGGTGGCCCCGGCCACCGCCGGGATGTCGTTCAGGGCTTGCAGCAACGACAGCGCGTCGTCCGGGGCGTACACCAGGGTGGGGACCCGCCACCCGGCGAGTGTGAGCCGACCGCGGGCCGCAGGTGCGACGGTGGTCCGGATCAGCTCGGGTGAGTCGGTCGGCGCGCCCGCCAGGGTGGGCAGGGTGAGCAGCGCGGTGTCCGGCCGGCTCGGCTCGGCGGCGTCGGCGAGGACGACGGCCAGGTCGGAGTGCCCGGCGGCGAAGGGATGCGGGCGTTCCCGGGCCGGCCGGCCCGAACGCGGAGCGGGGATCGGTGCGGCGCTGTCCTCGGCCCAGACGGCGAGGCCGCCGGTCGAACTGCCGCCGGGCAGCCACAGCCCGTGGATGACCAGCACCTGCTCCCCCTACTCGCCGCCCGCCCCAAGAATAGGGCGGCCCACCTGGCCGGCGATCCGCACCCATCGCCGCACTCGCGCGATCTTGCACTTTCTGTCAACGTTCTGCGAACAATGCACTTTTTGTCACCACAGAAAGTGCAAGATCGCGGAGGCGCGGGAGGCGGGGTGCGGGTTAGCGTGGGCTTCGTGGTCGATCTTTTGGTTCTTGGTGGGCTCGGGGTGGACGTGCGGGTTCGGGTGCCCGCGCTGCCGCTCCCGGCTGCCGATTCCCACACCGTCGAGCCGATCGAGCTGCGGATCGGCAACACCGGCGCCGGGGTGGCGTTGGCCGCCCGGGCACTCGGCCTACGCGTGCTGGTCGTCGACACCCTCGGTGCCGATCCGGCCGGTGAGCTGGTCCGGGCGGCGTTGACCCGGGCCGAGGTGCCGGCGCTGCTGGCCGAACACAAGGGCGGCACCCGCCGGTCGGTGAACCTGGTGGACCCGGGCGGACGGCGCACGTCGTTGTACGACCCGCGCCCATGGCAGGGTGATCCACCGTTTCCCGCCACCGAGGTGGCCGCACTGGTCCGCGACGCCCGGCACGTCCACCTCTCGATCATGGATTGGGTGGTGCCGTTGCTGTCCGCCGTGCGGGCCGCCGTTCCGGCGGGCGTGACGCTCTCCACCGACCTGCACGACTGGGACGGCGAGAACACCTACCACCAGCCGTTCGCGGAGGCCGCCGACCTGGTTCTGCTGAGCGGGGTGCGGTTGGGCGACCGGGCCGCGTCGCTCGCCGGCACGCTGGCGCCTCGGACGATGGTGGTGACCCGCGGCGCGGATGGCGCCGAGGTGTACCCGGGCGACGGCACGGCGGTACCAGTGCCGCCCGCCGCCCCGGGAAAACCGGTGGTGGACAGCAACGGGGCGGGCGACGCCTTCGCGGCCGGCCTGATCGCCGGCCGGTTGCGCGGCGAGCCACTGACGCATGCCGCCCGGTACGCGGCGCGGGTTGCCGCTGCGGCCTGCACGCACGACGGGATGGAGTACCCGCCGGGCCTGTTGCCCACCGGGTGACGGCCGACGGCGTGCGGCGACCCGGGGCTCAGAGCGCGCCGGCCTCGCCGTCGGTCAACTCGCGCAGGATGTCGGCGTGGCCCGCGTGCCGGGCCGTCTCCTCGATCATGTGCACCAGAATCCAGCGCAGCGACACCTCACCGAGTTGCGGGTGCGGCACCACGTGGTCGAGGTCGATGCTCGCGACGACCGCCCGGGAGCGGGCGCAGGCCCGTTCGTACGCCTCGGTGAGACCGACGACGGTTTCCTGGTCGCTCAGCGTGAAGCTGGCGACCGCGTCCTCCTCGGAGGTCAGGTAGACGTCGCCGGGCTCGGGGGCCAACAGGGTCGGGAACCAGTTCCGCTCGACCAGGGTCAGGTGCTTGACCAGCCCGACGAGCGTGGTCGCCGACGGCACCAGCCGACGTCGGGCGTCGGCATCGGAGAGACCGCGCAGTTTGCGCAGCAGCACGGCCCGGTGAAAGTCGAGGAACGAGGTCAGGACAGCGCGTTCGTCGCCGGTGCGGGCGAGCACCGGACCGAGCGTGGGATCGATCCTCTGCTCCATCCGCCGACCCTAGCCACGGGCCGGGCCCCCCGCTGCCCCGCTATCCGCTGCGGGCCGGCGCTGGGCCGGGCAGGATGGGCGCATGGCTTCATCCGTGCAGATCCTTCTCGTCGGCGGCTCGGCGGACGGGCAGACCATCACCGTCGAACTGGACAGCAACGGCCGTCCGCCGCTGACCCACCATCACCTCGGCTCCGGCGGGCTGGCCGACGCGCAGATCTACGAGTTGGAGACCGCCCGCGAGGAGGCCCGCGAGTGGCGCTACCGGTGGACCGGCCCGGCGGTGTGACAGCCAGCTCAGACCCGGGTGAGGGTCTGGCTGCGCAGGCTCTCCAGCACGCCGCGGGTGACCTCCGAGGTGCCCCGGGCCTGATCGCACACCTCCGCCACCCGTCGTGCGGTGGCCTCGGCGCGTTGCTCCCGCTCGTCCCAGAGCCGGTCGACCTCGGCCAGCAGCGGGCCCTCGACCTCCCGCTCCACGCCGCGTAGCGCCGGCACGCCGAGTCGTTGGGCCAGGTCGAAGACCTTGCCGGCGTACGGCAGGGGCAGGAACGGCGTACCGACCATCGCCGCGAAGATCAGGAAGTGCAGGCGCATGCCGACTGCCAGGTCGAAGTGGCGCATCAACCCCAGCACCTGCTGCGGTGAGTAGGTGCCGTGCAGGATCCGACCTCGCTCGGCGGCGACCATGTGCGACAGCACCCCGTGGGAGTGCCGGATGTCGTCACGCTCCATCGGCACGAACAGCACGTACGCGTCGATCCGGTGCACCAGGAAGTCACCGATCTGGGCCAGCAGCCGGTGGTAGCCGTCCACGTCGAGGCGTTCGGCGGCCCGGCCCGGCTCCCGCACACTTATCCCGACGAGGCGCTTACCGACCGGCACACCCTCCTCGGCCAACAGGTGGGCCGGGAACTCCTCCGGTTGCAGGAGGAACGCCGGGTCCGCGGTGACCGTGATCGGGTTGAGCAGGCCGGCCTCCTCCAGCACCATCCGGGACTCCTGGTCCCGGACGGTCACCTGGGTGGCGCTGGAGAGCGTCTCCCGGACCATGCCGGTGTCCACCCCCTCGCTGAGCGGCCCGACCCCCACCGCGTACGTGATCAGCGGCAGGCCGCGTTCCTGGGCCACCCGGACCACCCGCAGGTAACGGCGGGCCTCCCGGTCGTACAGGATGCCGCCACCGCCCAGGATGAGCAGGTCTAGCTGGGCCAGAACCAGTGCCGAGTCGGTACGGCTCACGCCCTCCCACGGCACCGCCTCGACATCGGGGTGGGCAGCCCGGGTGTGCGCCGGGTTCCGTGAGAAGACGATGATCCGGGCGTTCGGTTCCTGCGTACGCAGATCGGTGAGCAGGCCGGTGAGGATCGCCTCGTCGCCGAGGTTTCGCCCACCGTACGAGCCGAGCACACCGATGGTCAGTCCGGCGCCGTGCGTCATCCGTCGCTCCTCCCCAGGTGCGGTCCGCGCCGGTTTCCCGCTGGGCAGGTGAACAGTCCTGCCGAAGGGACCCCTCCCCGGGCCGCCGGCTCAGCTCCCCGGGGTGAGGCGTTTCGCCATCTGCTGCGAGGTGACCTCGAAGCCCAGACTGCGGTAGAGGCCGATCGCCACGGAGTTCGTACCGAAGACGTTCAGACCCAGTTCGGGCACACCGTGTTGGGTGAGTTCGGCCTCGATGAGCTGGATCATCCGCCGCGCGTACCCGCGTCCCCGGTGCTCCTCGTGCACCTCGATGTTGTGGATCCAGGCCTGGTCCGGGGCGGCGGTCGTCGGCAGGGTCACCCAGATCCAGCCGACCTCGGTGTCGCCGACCCGGCCCACCCGCAGCAGGGCCCCCTCGGTGGCCACGCCCGCCGGCAGCGACTCCCGGATCTGGCTGACCGACCGATCGAGGGCCGCCTCGGGGGTCATCCCCCGGTGCGCCACCAGATCGTCGGCGTACCCCTGCTCCAGTGATTCGAGCAGGCGGGCCAACTCCTGTGCCGTCATCGGCGTCAATGTCAACTCCACCGCGTCTCCCCTTCGTCGTCGCGAGCCGGTAGTGCAGCAGAACCGGCCCGGCCACGCCAACTGTTTCCCCGCCCGGGGCGGACGGGACGGCCGGGCGGCGGCGACGGACTGGTCCGCGGAGCGCTACCTGGCCGAGCTGGTCAGGGCGTCGACTCCAGTTGGTGCGCCAGTTGGGCCAGGTCGCGCAGACGCAGGTCGCCGTCGAGGCCCTTCAGCGCGGCGGTCATCGCCCCGGCAGCCCGACCGGCCCGCAGGCCGACCTCGGCGTCCTCGACGACCAGGCACCGCCCCACGGGTACGCCCAGCAGCGCCGCGCCCCGCAGGTAGCCCTCCGGGTCCGGCTTGCCGACGCTGACGTCCTCCACGGTGACGAGCACCGGCGCCTTGATGCCGGCGGCACCGAGCCGGGCCTCGGCGAGCCGCGCGTCGGCGCTGGTCACCACCGCCCAGGGCAACCCCAGCCGGGCCAGCGCGTTCAGTAGCTCGTGCGCCCCGGGGGTGGCCGTCACGTCGGAGAGGTCGTCGTACTGCAATGCGAGCTGCCGTGCCGCGGCGGCGGCGACCGCGCTGTCGTCGAGCGTGGGCAGCAGCTGGCGGACGGTCCGGTCGGCCGGGCTGCCGTGCGCGATCGCCAGCGCCGTGGCCGGGTCGACGGCGTACTCGGCCGCCCACCGCCCCCAGGCCCGCTCAACGGCGGCGTCGGAGTCGACCAGGGTGCCGTCCATGTCGAACAGCACCGCGCCAATGCCCGCCAGTTCCACCACCACGCTCCCCGGATCGCTCGCCCCACCCTCCCCCACCTCGCAAGATCCGCGCAACTTCGGTGATCCTGCTGTCTCGTCGCCCGGTGAGGCAGCAGGATCCGTGAAGGTGCGCGGATCATGGCGGGCCGACGGGTCGGCCGGCCTCCGAGGATCGCGGGTATCGGACCTGGCGGTCGGAGCGAGACGTCCGATGGCCGCCAGACGCAAGCTCGGCGCGGCCAGATGATCGTCTGCATGACGACGACACTCAACGACAGGGTCGCCCTGGTGACCGGGGGTTCCCGAGGCATCGGAGCCGGCATCGCGCTGCGCCTGGCACAGGACGGGGCCGACGTGGCGCTGACCTACCGGCAGGACGCCACGCGGGCCGCGATCGTGGTGAAGCAGATCGAGGCGCTGGGCCGCAGAGCGCTGGCGATCCAGGCGGACGGCGCCGACCCGGCCGCCGTGCGGGGCGCCGTCGACCGGGCCGCCGCCGAACTGGGCCGGTTGGACATCCTGGTGAACAACGCCGCGGTGTTCCTGGTCGGCGCCCTGGACGAGCTCGGCTCGGCAGAGGTGGAGCAGACCATCGCGGTCAACATCAGGGCACCGTACGTCGCCGCGCGGGCGGCCCTGCGGCACCTGGGCGACGGCGGACGGATCATCAGCATCGGCAGCAACGTCGGTGAGCGGGCGGTCTTTCCCGGGCTGACGCTCTACGCGATGAGCAAGACCGCTCTCGTCGGGCTGACCCGCGGCCTGGCCCGTGAACTGGGCCCACGGGCCATCACCGTCAACCTGGTCAACCCCGGGCCGACGGACACCGACGCCAACCCGGCGGACGGACCGAACGCGGCGGCGATCAGCGGATTCACCGCCGTCGGCCGGTACGCGCGCCCCGCCGACATCGCGGCCACCGTCGCGCACCTGGCCAGCCCCGAGGCCAGTTACGTGACAGGTGCGGTGGTCAACGTGGACGGGGGCTTCACCAGCTGACCTGGACGCGGCGTGCCCTCGCAGGCTGCGTCGTACTGCAGGGTGGGCGCGGCAGGTTTCGAACCTGCGACCCCCCGCTTGTAAGGCGGGTGCTCTCCCACTGAGCTACGCGCCCGGATCGCCCATGTGGCGGGCCGGTGGCTGGCAAGCTTACCTGCCCGCCACCGACCCGGGCGCACGGCGTACCCCGGTCAGTTGGTCGCTTCGGCGATGGCCTTGCGCCAGCCCTGCTGGTCGCGGGCCTCGCCCGGGCCGTTCATCTCGGCGAAGCGGACCACTCCGGCCTTGTCGATGACGAAGGTGCCCCGGTTGGCGAAGCCGGCCACGTCGTTGAAGACCCCGTACGCCTGGGCGACGGCGCCGTGCGGCCAGAAGTCGGCGAGCATCGGGAACTGGTAGCCCTCACGGTCGGCCCAGATCTTGTGACTGTAGGCCGAGTCGACGCTGACGGTCAGCACCTGCACGTCGTCGTTCACGTACTCGCCGAGGTTGTCGCGCACCTCGCTCAACTCGCCCTGGCAGGTGCCGGTGAAGGCGAGCGGGTAGAACACCAGCAGCACGGCGCGTCTGCCCCGGAAGTCCGAGAGGCGGACCTCCTGGTTGTTCTGGTCCTTGAGCACGAAGTCGGGTGCTTCGGCACCAACCTCTACGGGCATGCGAACTCTCCTCGCTGCTCGGCCACGCCGGCGACGGCGTCGGGGCGGGGGGACGGCACCAGACTGCTGCCCGACGGTGGGCGGACCGTCGGGCGAGCGGAGCGGCGCTGGCTACTTCTTGGCCTTGGCACCTCGACGCAGCACCAGACGCGCGCCGCTCCAGTCCCGGCCGGCGTTGACGGTCGAGGTCTGCTGAAGGCCGGCGGTGGGCGCGGACTCCGCGACCTCGCTCGGTTCGACGTGCCCCTCGCGCCCCGCCTTCGGGGTGAGCAGCCACACGACGCCGTTGTCGGCCAGCGGGCCGAGGGCATCGACGAGCAGCTCGAAAAGGTCACCGTCGCCGTCCCGGTACCAAACCAGCACCGCGTCGACCACCTCGTCGGTGTCCTCGTCGACCAGATCTCCACAGCGGTCGGTCAGGGCGTCTCGGAGATCCTGGTCGACGTCGTCGTCGTACCCCATCTCCATGACGACCATCCCCGGTTCGATCCCGAACCGGTCCGCCAGGCTGCGTACCCCGTCGGCGGCCTGACCAGCGGTCGCGCTCACTGTCGCGTGCCTCCTCATCTCGTCCCTGCTCGCGACGTCGGTGCGACGCCGTCAGGCAAAGTCCACACAGTTGTTGGGCTGCGCGCAAGTGGCGCACCGGGTGGAACGGAATTTACCGTGCCAGCAGCGTACGGGCACCGTCGGTAATGGCTTCAGCGGAGACCAGTACGTGACGTGCTGCCGGACCTAATGGTACAAACGAGTCAACTCCCGCCACTCGACGCGCGGCACCGACATATCCGGCGTCGACCAGCGCGGCGATCACGCCCTCGCCGACCCCGCCGGAGCGGCGCGTCTCGTCCACCACCAGCACCCGGCCGGTCGCCGAGGACTCCCGGATGATGTCGGACACCGGCAGCGGAGCCAGCCAGCGCAGATCCACCACGCGAGTGCCCACCCCCTCTTCGGCGAGGACGGCAGCGGCCCGCAGCGACATCCGCACCCCGTTACCGAAGGTGATGATGGTGAGGTCGTCCGCCGAGCCGACCGGATAGACCCGGGCCCGCCCGATCGGCACGTGCCCGGCCACCCACCCGCCCGGCTCCGGATAACCGGCCAGCCACTCCCCGTCACCATCCGCGTACAGGTCGCGGGTGTGGTAGAGCGCGATCGGTTCCAGGAACACGCAGACGCTGCCGTCCACCGCCGCGCTCGCCAGACAGGTCCGCAGCATGGGCGCGGCATCGTCCGGCCGCGCCGGCACCGCGACCACCAGACCGGGCACATCCCGGAGTACGGCCACCGAGTTGTCGTTGTGGAAGTGCCCGCCGAACCCCTCCTGGTACGCCAGGCCCGCCACCCGCACCACCATGGGGTTGCGGAACGCCCCCTGCGAGAAGAACCGCATGGTGGCCGCCTCACCGCGCAACTGGTCCTCGGCGTTGTGCAGGTACGCCAGGTACTGGATCTCCGGCACCGGCAGCATCCCGGCCAGCCCGGCACCGAGGCCCAGCCCGAGCACCGACGTCTCGTCGAGCAGGGTGTCGAAGACCCGGGCCGCCCCGAACCGGTCGCGCAGGCCCTTCGTCACCCCGTACACGCCGCCCTTGGCGGCCACGTCCTCACCGAAGAGCGCCATCTGCGGGTGGTCGAGCATCCCGTCGGCGAGCGCGGCGTTGATGCTCTGCGCCAGGGTCATCGGCCCGGCCAGCTCCGGCGGCTTGCCGCCGAACGCCTCCGCCCGGGCGCCCGCTCCCGGCCCACTGGCCCGCGCCGCGGCGTCGGCCACCGCCCGCGCCACCCGCACCGGACGACGAGGGGCCAGCGCCGACACCACGTCGGCCGCGGAGGCCAGCTTCGGCTCGCCCAGCACCTCCTCGGCCAGCCGGCGTACCTGCCAGCCGGTCTCGTCGTACCGGGCCAGCAGCTCCTCGCCGGTCGCCACGCCCGCCTCGACGAGCAGCCGCGCGGTGGCGGCCACCGGGTCCCGCTCCAGGTCCCCGGCCAGCTCGGCCGGACCCCGGTACGCCGACTCCGCGTCCGCCCCGGCGTGCCCCATCAGCCGAACGGTGCGCAGGTGCAGCACTGCCGGCCGCCGGTTGCGTCGTACCCAGGCCGCGGCCTCCGCCGCCACCTCGTACGTCCGCACCGGGTCTGCTCCGTCCGCGCTGAAGTAGCGGATGCCCGGCTTGGCCCGCAGGGTCGCCTCGACCCAGCCCTCCGGCGAGCGGACGCTGATGCCCAGCCCGTTGTCCTCGCAGACGAAGAGCACCGGAATCCGCAGCCCCGCGTGGTCGTACCACCCGGCGGTGTTGAAGGCGGCGGTGGCGCTCGCGTGGTTGACCGAGGCGTCGCCGAAGGAGCAGACCACTATGGCGTCCGGTGGCCAGGGGGCGTGCGTGGCGCCCGCGCCGCTGCCGACCCGCATTCCGGCCCCGGTACGCCGTCCGGCGCTGTCCAACCGGCGCAGCCGCTCCACTGCCAGTCCCATTCCGACTGCGCGGGGCAGGTGCGAGGCGATGGTAGAGGTGGTCGGCACGACGGCCAGGTCGGCCCGGCCGAACACCTTGTGCCGTCCCCCGGCGATCGGTTCAAGGCTGGACGCGACCATCCCGCGCAGCACGTCCCGGGCCGCGTCGGCGTACGCCGCGAACCCGTTGGCGGCCGGGGCCTGTTCGATCCCGGACGGCTCCGATTCGGACAGCCGTGGATCGGTGCTGGGGTCGGGGTCACGGGTCGGTGCGCCGTCGACGGTCGACTGAGTGCCGGTTGACGGTTCGGAGTCGACGGTTCCCGCCGGGGCGGACCGCTCGGAGTCGACAGTTCGCGCCCGGCCGGCGGATGGCGCTTGGTCAGCGGCGGCCCGGGTAGCGTCCGCGGAGTCCACGGGAGCCAGGGCTGGGTCGGCGGCGGCCTGGGCGGCGCGCAGGCAGTAGAAGGCACCCGAGCGGTAGTGCAGCAACGCCGGATCGGTGGGACGAAGCGCGGCGGCGACCGCGGCGTTGCCCTCGTGCCCGGCGGAGCCGATCGTGTAGAAACCCTCCCCGAAGCTGCGCAACCAGCGGCCGGCCAGGTCGAGCTGCCGGCTGGTCACCTGCGCGTCGAACAGGTCCAGCACCTGCCCGCCGGTCAGCGGGGCGTCGTCGGTGACCGGGTCGGCGGGGTCACGCCGCCGCTCGGCGGCAGGCAGCGCCGCCAGCGTCTCCCGGAACCGGTCGTCGAGATCTTGCGGGGTGGTCACGTCGGACAGCATTACCGACGGAAGCTCCGCTCGCCCAGTGGGACACGGCCGGAAGGGTCGCGCTCACTCCGACCCGCAGGGCTCCGGAAAGCCGCCGTCGGACACCTTCCAGACCAGGTCACGAAGGGTACGCAGCTCCTCGTCGCCCAGCCCGGACAGGAGTCGGGAGTCGGACATCACCTCGATCACCCGGGCCCGTACGACGCGGCCCTCCTCGGTCACCAGCAGCGTCTTCTGCCGCCGATCCGCCGGGTCGGTGCGACGCTCGACCAGCCCAGCCTGCTCCAGCTTGTCGACCAGCACCGTCACGTTCGACCGGTCACAACCCAGCTGACCGGCGAGATCGCGGGCCGGCAGCGGATGATCAGGGTCCAGCTCCCGCAACGCCCGGGCCGCCGCCGGTGTGAGCCCGACCTCGGCGAACGCGCTGCCCTGCCGGTGTCGTACCGCGTCGCTGACGTGGGCCATCCGCCGCAGCACGTCGGCGGCGAGACCAGCCCGATCCGCCGGCCCGCCCACCACGGCACCCACCTGCCCCGTCACGACCACATCGTACGCACCAGCCCGCCCAACCCAGCCCAGCCTGATCACCCCCGCGCGCGCCCCCTCCGCGCCGATCTTGCGGTTTCGGTTGTCCGAATGAGTGGAATGCCCCTTGTGTCGGGACAGCAAGTGCAAGATCGCCGAGATGGGGGCTGGGTCAGGCGGGGAGGAAGGAGAAGCGGACCTGACGGGTCGGGTTGTCGCCGTTGGTGTCGACGAGGCAGATCGACTGCCAGGTGCCGAGCGCCAGTCGACCGCCGAGCACCGGCAGCGTGGCGTACGGCGGGATGAACGCCGGCAGCACGTGGTCGCGGCCGTGGCCGGGCGAGCCGTGTCGGTGCCGCCAGCGGTCCTCGGTGGGGAGCAGGTCGTCCACGGCGCTGAGCAGGTCGTCGTCGGACCCCGACCCGGTCTCGATGATCGCCAGGCCGGCGGTGGCGTGCGGCACGAAGACGTGCAGCAGGCCGTCGCCCTCGCCCGAGACGAACTGCTGGGCCTCCGCGGTGATGTCCCGGACGGTCGGCCGGGACCCGGTCTGGACGGTGATCACGTCGCTGCGCATACGTCGCATTCTGCCGCAGGGTGAGGTCAGGAGCTGCCGCCACCGCCGCCGGAGTCGCCGCCACCGGACCACCCACCGCCCGAGTCACTGCCGGACCAGCCGCCGCCGGAGTCACCACTGGACCAGCCCCAGCCGGACCAGCCTCCCCCGGAGTCGCCGCTGCCGCCGGCCGGCTCCGTGTCGTCGGAGCGGTCATGGTCGCCGTCCCGCTGGTGGCCGACGTTCCCGCTCCCGGCGTCCCCGGCGGGCATCGGGTGGTAGCCGTACCCGCCGCCACCCGAGTCCGGACGGCGGCGACGGCCGCTGGCCTGGCCGCTCCGACGGGCCGCTCGGCTCGCGTCGCGCAGCAGGCCCGCGCCGAGCACGGCCACCAGGGCGCCGAGGGCCACCAGTCCGACCATCGGCAGGCTGCCGGAGGCGAGGGCGACCGCGCCGATGACCAGGCCGACCACCCCGACAACGATCATGCTCGCGGCAACCGCGACACGGCGTCCGTTCATGGGGGCAACGGTAGGACTGGCGGTCAAACCGCTCAGGTTCCACCGCGTCGTCGCGCTAAGTTACCGGCGGGTACCTGTGTTCAGCATCGCGTCCAGGGGACCTAGACGTGACGAGGGGTGCCACCAGGGGGCAGGATGGCGCTAGAGACCTATCCCACACACAACCGAGGGAACGCCTGTGGCTACGGAACGCAAGCGCCCGGTGATCAGCGACGGCCTACCGAGCCAGCTTCCGGACATCGACCCTGAAGAGACAAGCGAATGGGTCGAGTCGCTTGACGGTGTCATCGACGAACGCGGCGCCAAACGCGCTCGCTACGTCATGCTGCGCCTGCTGGAGCGGGCCCGTGAGCGCCAGGTCGGGGTTCCGCCCCTGACCACCACCGACTACATCAACACCATCCCGTCGGAGCGCGAGCCCTGGTTCCCGGGTGACGAGCACGTCGAGCGGAGGATCCGGGCGTACGTCCGGTGGAACGCCGCCATGCTGGTGCACCGGGCTCAGCGCCCGGAGATCGGCGTCGGTGGGCACATCTCCACCTTCGCCAGCTCGGCGTCGCTCTACGAGGTGGGCTTCAACCACTTCTTCCGGGGCAAGAACCACCCGGGCGGTGGCGACCAGATCTTCTACCAGGGCCACGCGTCCCCCGGCATGTACGCGCGGGCGTTCCTGGAGGGGCGACTCAGCGAGCACCAGCTCGACGGGTTCCGCCAGGAGCTGTCGCACCCCGGTGGTGGGCTGCCCTCGTACCCGCACCCTCGGCTGATGCAGGACTTCTGGGAGTTCCCCACCGTCTCGATGGGCCTCGGCGGTCTGAACGCGATCTACCAGGCCCGGTTCAACCGGTACCTGCAGCACCGCGGCATCAAGGACACCTCCCAGCAGCATGTCTGGGCGTTCCTCGGCGACGGCGAGATGGACGAGCCGGAGACGCTCGGCGCCATCGGCGTCGCCGCCCGCGAGGAGCTGGACAACCTCACCTTCGTGATCAACTGCAACCTCCAGCGGCTGGACGGCCCGGTCCGGGGCAACGGCAAGGTCATGCAGGAGCTGGAGGCGTTCTTCCGGGGTGCCGGCTGGAACGTGATCAAGGTCGTCTGGGGTCGTGAGTGGGACCCGCTGCTCGCCGCGGACACCGACGGCGCGTTGGTCAACCTGATGAACACCACGACCGACGGCGACTACCAGACCTACAAGGCGGAGTCCGGCGCGTACGTGCGGGAGCACTTCTTCGGCCGTGACGCACGGACCCGCAAGATGGTCGAGCCGCTCAGCGACGACGAGATCTGGAACCTCAAGCGGGGTGGGCACGACTACCGCAAGCTCTACGCGGCCTACAAGGCGGCCACCGAGCACACCGGTCAGCCCACAGTCATCCTGGCGAAGACGATCAAGGGCTGGACCCTCGGCTCGCACTTCGAGGGCCGCAACGCGACCCACCAGATGAAGAAGCTGACGCTGGAGGATTTGAAGACCTTCCGCGACCGGCTCTACCTGGACATCCCGGACTCGGCGCTGGAGGACAACCCCTACCTGCCGCCGTACTACCACCCGGGCGAGAAGTCCGAGGAGCTGGCGTACCTCAAGGAGCGGCGCGAGCAGCTCGGCGGGTACCTGCCGTCCCGGCGGACCAGCACGAAGCGGCTGGCCATCCCGGGCCCGGAGCGGTTCGCCGACATCAAGCGCGGCTCGGGCAAGCAGAAGGTGGCCACCACGCAGGCCTTCGTCCGTCTGCTCAAGGACGTGATGAAGGACAAGGAGTTCGGCAAGCGTTGGGTGCCGATCATCCCGGACGAGGCCCGCACCTTCGGTCTCGACTCGATCTTCCCGACCGCGAAGATCTACTCGCCGCACGGCCAGCGCTACACCTCTGTCGACCGCGAGCTGTTCCTGTCGTACAAGGAGTCGACCTCCGGGCAGATCCTGCACGAGGGGATCAACGAGGCCGGTTCGGTGGCCTCGTTCACCGCGGCCGGCTCGGCGTACGCCACGCACGACGAGCCGATGATCCCGATGTACATCTTCTACTCGATGTTCGGGTTCCAGCGGACCGCCGACGGGCTGTGGGCAGCGGCCGACCAGATGGCCCGGGGCTTCCTCCTCGGCGCCACAGCGGGTCGGACCACGCTCAACGGTGAGGGCCTTCAGCACGAGGACGGGCACTCACTGCTGATCGCCGCCACCAACCCGGCGGTGGTCGCGTACGACCCGGCGTTCGCGTACGAGATCGCGCACATCCTGGAGCAGGGTCTGCACCGGATGTACGGGGACGCGCAGGAGAACGTCTTCTACTACCTGACGGTCTACAACGAGCCGACGCTGCAGCCGGCCGAGCCGGCCGACGTGGACGTGGAGGGCCTGCTCAAGGGCATCTACCGCTACTCGCCGGCACCGCAGGTCGACGGCCCGAAGGCCAACCTGCTCGCCTCGGGCACCGGGATGCAGTGGGCGCTCAAGGCCCAGCAGCTGCTCGCCCAGGACTGGGGGGTGGGTGCCGACGTCTGGTCGGTGACCTCCTGGACCGAGCTGCGCCGCGACGCGGTGGAGACCGAGGAGTACAACCTCCTCAACCCGGGCGCCGAGGCGAAGGTTCCGTACATCCAGCAGAAGCTGGCCGAGGCGGACGGGCCGAAGGTCGCGGTCAGCGACTTCATGCGTGCGGTACCGGATCTGATCGCCCGCTGGGTACCCGGCGACTACACGTCGCTCGGCACCGACGGGTTCGGCATGTCGGACACCCGGCACGCGCTGCGCCGGCACTTCCACGTCGACGCGGAGTCGATCGTCGTGGCCACGCTGCGGCAGCTCGCCCGCAGCGGCGCGGTGGCGATCACGGTGCCGGCCGAGGCCGCCAAGAAGTACGCGATCGACGACGTCAACGCCGCCCCGGTCGGCGAGACCGGCGGCGACAGCTAAGACCCCGCACGACCGCAGAAGGGCCCGGCGCATCAGCGCCGGGCCCTTCTGCGGCTACGGCCCAACCCAACTGCGGTCGGGGGGTACGGAGCGGCGGCGGTCCGGGGGCCCTGGCGGGGATCCGGACCACCGCCGTCGCGGGTGACGCCGGGAGGATGGGCGCTCGTCAGCCGACGGCGGCCAGGTCGGTGAGCCGGGCCAGCGAGTCCTCCAGGTCGGCGCCGACCCGACGCAGTCCGAGGCGCAGCATGGCCGCCTTGACCGGGCCGGCCGGCCAGCGGACCACGATGAGGCGCACGATGGTCCCGCCCTCCTCCTCGTCTCCGGTGAGCTGGACGTAGATCTCGGTGCGCGCCTCCGCCCGAGATCCAGCGCCCTTGGCCCGTTCCCGCCAGCCGATCAGCGTCGGCTCCTGGTAGGCGATCACCTCGGCCTCATGCGCCGAGCCGCGCCCAGCCTGGACGAGTTGTCGCCGCCCGAAGCCCTCTCCCGAGAGCACTTCGGCCGCTCGGACCCCGGCCAGCCAGGCCGGCAACTGCTCGGCCCGCTGCACGACATCCCAGACCACTTCAATTGGCGCCGCCACGTGCGCACTGCGTTCCACGAGGATCATTTCCGTCTTTCCTCCGGTGAGGACATCCCACGATATCGGCACTCTATGCGCTAAATCGGACTTACCCGGACGGGTTCGGAAAAAGACACGCCGATCAACCATTGCGGATTACGCCAGGGCGGCCTATGGCGCATTCATCAAGAGCGCTTTAAAGTCCCGAACACGTTTCACGTTGACCGGGAGGGCGCATGTCGACCGCACCGATGCCCCAGTTCCCCACCGGCTTCCGCTGGGGCGTCTCCACATCGGCCCACCAGATCGAGGGGGCCACCACCGCCGACGGTCGCGCTCCGTCCATCTGGGACACCTTCGCGCGCTCCCCCGGGCGGATCAGCGACGGCAGCAGCGGCGAGGTGGCCTGCGACCACTACCACCGACACACGGAGGACGTGGCGCTGCTGGCCGGCCTGGGCGTCTCCGCGTACCGGTTCTCCATCGCCTGGCCCCGGATCCAGCCCACCGGCACCGGCCCGGCCAACCCGGCCGGCCTGGACTTCTACGACCGCCTCGTGGACGAGTTGCTGGCCGCCGGAGTCGACCCGGTGGCCACTCTCTACCACTGGGACCTGCCGCAACCCCTCGAAGACGCCGGCGGCTGGATGCACCGGGACACCGCCGCCCGCTTCGCCGAGTACGCCGAGAAGACCGCCGCTCGCCTCGGCGACCGGGTCCGGCTCTGGATCACCCTCAACGAGCCGTTCATCCACATGAGCCTCGGCTACGGCATGGGTGTGCACGCCCCCGGCCGGATGCTGCTGTTCGACGCCTTCCCGGTCGCCCACCACCAACTGCTCGGGCACGGGCTCGCGGTCGCCGCGCTGCGGACCCACACCGCCAGCCCGGTGGCGATCGCCAACAACTACTCCCCGGTGCGGGTGCTCGGCGACCGCGACGCCGACCGGGCCGCCGGGGCCGCGTACGAGGCGCTGCACAACCGGCTCTTCACCGACCCGCTGCTCGGCCGCGGCTATCCGGAGCTGCCCGGCTTCGATCCGAGCGTCATCCACCCCGGCGACCTCGACACGATCGCCGCGCCGATCGACGTGCTCGGGGTCAACTACTACAACCCCACCGGCGTACGGGCGGCCGAGGAGGGCTCACCCCTGCCGTTCGACCTCGTGCCGCTGGACGGCTACCCGCGTACCGCCTTCGACTGGCCGGTGGACCCCGAGGGGCTACGCGAGCTGCTCGGCTGGCTCCGCGACACCTACGGCGACGCGCTGCCGCCCATCGAGATCACCGAGAGCGGCTGCGCGTACGACGACGCGCCCGACGCCGACGGGCAGGTGGCCGACCCGGAACGGATCGCGTACCTCGACGGGCACCTGCGGGCGGTCCGGGCCGCCATCGACGACGGGGTGGACGTCCGCGGGTACTTCGTCTGGTCGCTGCTGGACAACTGGGAGTGGGCCGAGGGGTTCACCAAGCGCTTCGGTCTGGTACACGTCGACTACCCCACCCAGACCCGTACGCCGAAGTCGTCGTACACCTGGTTGCGGGACCTGATCGCGGCCAGCCGGCCGGGGCCGGCGCGGTGACCACCCTCGACCCAACGCCGGCGTCGCTGCCGGCGGCGCTCGCCGAGCCGACGGTGCCGGTGCGGCGCAGCTGGATCGGCTTGATCTTCGCGGCCAACCTCGGCGTGTGGATGGCGTTCTTCACGCCCATCCAGGTGCTGCTGCCGCAGCAGATCGAGCAGATCGCGCCCGGCGACAAGGAGAACATGCTGGCCGTGGTCACCGGCCTCGGCGCGTTGGCCGCGGTGCTGGCCAACCCCTTGGCGGGCGCGCTCTCCGACCGGACCTGCCTGCGCATCGCCGGCCGCGAGTTCGGCCGTCGGCACGTCTGGACGGCGGGCGGGGCCGTGCTCGGTGCGGCAGCCCTGGTGCTGCTGGCCCAGCAGCGGACCATCCTCGGCGTCGCCCTCGGCTGGGTCGCCGCGCAGGTCTGCTTCAACGCGATGCTGGCCAGCCTCAGCGCCGCCATCCCCGACCGGGTCCCGGTGCGGCAGCGCGGCGGCGTCTCGGGGTGGGTGGGCATCCCGCAGGCGCTCGGGTTGGTGCTCGGCGCGGTGCTGGTCACCGCAGTGGTCACCGGCAACGCCGCCGGCTACCTGGCCATCGCCGTGGCCGTCCTGCTGCTGTCGCTGCCGTTCGCGCTGCTCACCCCCGACGAACCGCTGCCGCGTACCCATCGGCCGGCGATCCGGACGCGGGCGCTGCTGGCCTCGATGTGGATCAGCCCTCGCCGGCACCCGGATTTCGCCTGGGCCTGGATCACCCGGTTCCTGGTCCAGTTGGGCAACGCCCTGGGCACCCTCTACCTGCTGTACTTCCTCAGCGACGGGGTGCGCCACCCCGACCCCGAGGGCGGCCTGCTGGTGCTGATCCTGCTCTACACGCTCGGGATGATGCTGACAGCTGTGGTCGCCGGCCGGCTGTCCGACCGTTCCGGCCGCCGCAAGATCTACGTGATCGTCTCCGGGCTGATCATGGCGGTGGCGGCGCTGCTGCTCGCGGTCGCGCCGGTCTGGCCGATGGCGATCGTCGCGGCGCTGCTGCTCGGCGCCGGCTACGGCGTCTACCTCTCGGTGGACGCCGCGTTGATCACCCAGGTGCTACCCCGGGCCACCGACCGGGCCAAGGACCTGGGCGTCATCAACATCGCCAACTCGGCGCCGCAGGTGCTCGGCCCGGCGCTCTCCGCCCCGCTCGTGGTGTACCTGGGCGGCTATCCCACGCTCTACGCGGTCACCGCCGTGGTCACCCTGCTCGGCAGCGCGCTGGTCGTCAAGATCCGCTCGGTCCCCTGAGCCGTGGGGGGCGGTGGCGGAATGCAGTCGCGGAGCGCCGTAGGCTGGGGGACGTGACAGTACGTGTGCGCTTCGCCCCTTCCCCGACCGGTATGTTCCACGTCGGCGGCGCCCGTTCGGCGCTGCAGAACTGGATCTACGCCAAGCAGCAGGGCGGCGTGTTCGTGCTGCGCATCGAGGACACCGACGCGGCGCGCAACAAGCCCGAGTGGACCGAGGGCATCCTCTCCGCGCTGGACTGGATCGGGATCTCCCGGGGCAGCTACGAGGGCCCGTACTTCCAGTCGGCCAACGCCGCGGAGCACCGGGCCGCCGCCGCGCGCCTGTACGAGTCGGGCCGCGCCTACTACTGCGACTGCACCCGCGAGGACGTGCAGGCCCGCACCGGCTCGCAGTACCAGGGCTACGACGGCTACCACCGCGACCGTGGCCTCGGCCCCGGCCCCGGGCACGCCCTGCGCTTCCGTACGCCCGACGAGGGCGCGACAGTGGTGGTCGACCTGATCCGTGGTGAGCCCACGTTCGAGAACAAGCTCATCGAGGACTTCGTCATCGCCCGCGGTGACGGCTCGCCGGTCTTCCTGCTGGCCAACGTCGTCGACGACATGACGATGGGGATCACCCACGTGATCCGGGCCGAAGAGCACCTGCCCAACACCCCCAAGCAGCAGCTGCTCTGGGAAGCCCTCGGGGTCAAGCCGCCGATCTGGGCACACGTGCCGGTGGTGGTCAACGAGAAGCGGCAGAAGCTCTCCAAGCGCCGGGACAAGGTCGCCCTGGAGGCGTACCGCGACGAGGGTTACCTGGCCGGCGCGATGCGCAACTACCTCATGCTGCTCGGCTGGGCCCCTTCCGGCGACCGGGAGATCGTTCCCTGGTCGGTCATCGAGAACGAGTTCCGGCTGGACGAGGTCAACCTCTCCTCGGCGTTCTTCGACGAGAAGAAGCTGCGCGCGTTCAACGGCGAGTACATTCGCGCGCTGCCGGTGACCGAGTTCATCGACGCCTGCCAGCCGTGGCTGACCGGCACCGGGACCATCCCGCCGCCGCCGTGGCAGCCGGAGGAGTTCGACGCCGACGCGTTCGCCGCCGTGGCGCCGCTGGCCCAGACGCGGATCGCGGTGCTCAGCGAGATCGTGCCGAACGTCGACTTCCTCTTCCTGGCCTCACCGCTGATCGACGAGGCCGCCTGGACCAAGACGATGAAGGATGGTTCCGCCGAGCTGCTGGACGACGCCGTCGCGGCGTTCGAGGCGCTGGAGTCCTGGGACGCCGAGTCGCTGAAGTCGACGCTGGAGGCGGTCGGCGCCGAGCGGGGCCTCAAGCTCGGCAAGACGCAGGCGCCGGTGCGGGTCGCGGTCACCGGTCGCACGGTGGGTCTGCCGCTGTTCGAGTCGCTGGAGGTGCTCGGCCGCGAGCGCACCCTGACCCGAATCCGCGCCGCCCGCCTACGCCTCGTCTGACTGTCGCCCGTCCACTCGTCAGGAGAGCGTCGCCGGCGCAACTCAGCATCGCATCATCCTTTGCTCTGCACCCCAATCTGCACCGGTCACAGACCGTTGCCGTCGCATTCGCGGGTGCAGAGCAAAGGATGATGCGTACGCCTGCCCTGCCCACAGAAGCGGCAAGGATCAGAGGGTTACCGAGCTCGTCGCTGGCGGCGGAACACGAGGCCGGCCGCGAGTGCGGCGAGCAGCAGCAGGCCGCCGACAGCCCAGATCCACCAGCGGCTGCCGGAGTCGGACTGCTCCGAGGCGGCCGGCACCGGGGAGGCCGTCGAGCTGCCGGGTGCCGCCGACGGCGAGCCGGCGGAGGGTACGCCGACGGCCGACGCGCCAGCCGAGGGCGAGCTCGCCGGGTTGGTTCCGGCGGTGGCCGACGGCGAAGCAGTGGGGTCGGCTGCGGTGCCGGTGGTGAGGGTGAACCGCACCTCGCCCTTCACCGGGTGCCCATCGGACGACGCGAGCTGGTAGCCGACGATGTAGAGCCCGGCTGCGGCCGGCTTGAACGGCACCCGCACCCGACTGCCGTCGAAGGCGGGAGTCCCGCCAGCGACCACATTGTCCGGTCCGGTTATTGTGATCTTCGTCGTAGTCGGCGACGGCTTGGCGAGGAACCGCAGCTCGACCCGGGCGGGCGCCGACGCCACGCGGGCGCCGTCGCGCGGGTTGCTGCCGGTCAGCTGGTTGTGGGCGGCGGCCGGAGTCGCCGGCACCAAAAACGACACACCGAACGCCACGCCGAGCACCACTGGCACGACCCGCACCGTACGTGTAACCCTGCCCCCCATGAACCCCTCCGTAAGGGTACGATCCGCCCGCTGATCAAACGGCTCCTCATTAGTCGAGCAGAGATCGCAGATAGTTCCAATTACTGTTCCAAAAGCTGCAACTCATCGACGTTCTGCGGAGTCTGTAGGAGTGGACGCGACCATCCGGTCGATGCCGCACCGGCAGATCGGTCCAGACGTCACCACGAAGCCATCCATCGAACGGGGCGAGGAGGCGGGATGCTCCGACACATGAGGCGGTTGGCCGCCGTGTTGGCGGGCACGATGGCGGTGGCACTGCTGTCGCTTGGCACCGCCGGCTCGGCCTCAGCGGCGCCGAAGCCGGCACCCGCCGGAGTGGACATCACCGGCACGGGGCTGTCCGCACCGCTGCGGTTGCGCGCGGAGAAGGAGCCCGCCCTCGTGGGCGCGGTCATCGACCAGGTCAACTTCCTCGCGCGCACCGGCATGCCGACCGGTCCGAAGGCAGCCAACCTCGGTCCGAAATACACCGTCGTGGTGCTCGCCGGCGAGACGCCGAAGCAGACCTACGACCTCTACCCCAAGGCGATCGGCGGCCCTCGCGTCTTCCGGCCGGCGAAGCAGCCGGACGGCCGTAAGACCAGCGCCGGCTGGTTCCTGGGTCGGCTCAGCATGTCCGAGACCCTGCGCACCGCCGGTGTGCCGCTGGAGCGGCAGTTCGACACGGTCAGTGGCGGCGCGGGCGGCGGTGAGCGCGTTCTCCCGGAGGACACGCTCGACCCGGCGAAGGACCTCGACGAGGCGCTCGGCGACCTGCAACGCCTGCTGCTGCTCAACGTCGGCGTGATGCTGACCATCACCGTCGGCCTCGCCGGGATCGCCCTGCTGATCCGCAGGCGCACGCGCTGAGCTGGCGCACGTACTGAGGTCACGCTTTCGCTGACCCGCAACAACACCCGACGGTCCGACGCACTCGCTGGTCAGCGGGTGCGTCGGCCGACCGGGCACCGCAACTCGGTGTTCAACACCAGCGGCGCGGTGGGCGCTCCCGGCGGGTGGCTCGTGGACGCGGCCGGACCGCGCCGTGCCGGTGTGCCCCGGCCCAGCCGGAAAGTTCACTGAGGCAACCAGCGGGAATGTCCGAGTCGGGCTCGGCAGAGCGCTGGCGCGGCAGCACGGGCTCGTCGTCGATGCGCCCCGGCAGCGGCTCCACCGGGTGCGATGGCGCACCGCCGACCGGCCGGCGGGGCTTGCCAGCCGCCTGTGGGTCGTGGTGCCCCGGCCGGCAGGGCTCGCCCTGGGCGCAGCCGTGCTCGGCCTCCCCGTGCGCCATCCCCGGTCTCCTCACGCTCGCTTCACCCTCGAATGCTTCCCGAGGTGCCCTGTCACCGTACTGGCCGGGACCGACGGGCCGCGCGCAGCGTACCCGGGGTCCGGACCGGCCGGTCCCCGGAGACGCCGTTGAGCGCGGGAGCCGGTTACGCAGTTCACAGCTTCTTTTCGTGTCGTTCACCGTGGGGTTCGGCGGCGCGGCGGACCGGCGGTCAGCGGGCGCGGTGAGCCTCCAGGTCGGCGCGGGCGAAGAGCGCCCGCAGTGCCAGCGCGGCCAGGGTTTCCACATCGGTCATGATGATCATTATTGGGCTGACGAGGCGCGGCCCGCGTACCCCTTTCGGCGCATGTCGCAGGCGGCGGTCTCCTCCCCCGGTCGGACTCCGACCCGGTGCGACTGTGGTGGGATCGGGGCATGCGTCCGCCACCGTGGCTCGGCTCCGGCACTCGCGGCCGGGACCTGGCGCTGGCCGGGGCGTCGCTGGCCGGCGGGCTGGTGCTGTGGACCCTGGGTTGGCAACCGCAGATCCGTCCGCACCCGGATGTGCCCGCGGTCCTGTTCCTGCCGTCGCTGCTGGCGATGTGCGTCGCGGTGGGCCTGCGCCGCGCCGCCCCGCGTGCCAGCCTCGCCGTCGGCACCGTGGCAGTGGTGGTGGACATCGCGCTCGGGGGCTCGCTGGGCGCGATCCTGATCTACACGCAGGTTCTCTACGACGCCTGTGTCTACGGTCCGCCGCGGCTGTGGCGGTGGCTGCTGCGGGCGACCATCGGGCTGAGCGTGCTCGGTGCGGTCGTCGGCGTGATCCTCACCGACCAGTGGAGCGGGGTGGCCATCGGCGTGCTGGTGGTGCTCGTCGGCCTCCTGCCGGTCCTGACCGGTATCAGCGTGCGGCAGTACCGCGATCAGGCCGCCGCCGAGCGGGCGCGGGCCGAGCAGACCGCCCGGCTGGTCGAGTTGGACCGTCGGCAGGCGGTCAGCGCCGAACGGGCCCGGATGGCCCGGGAGCTGCACGACGTGGTCGCGAACCATCTCAGCGCGGTGGCCATCCACGCCACCGCAGTGCTCTCCGTACCCGGGTTGGATCGCGGTCAGGTGGAGTCGGCGTTGCGGGTGATCCGGGAGAGCAGCGTGCAGGGCCTCGCCGAGATGCGTCAGATGATCGAGGTGCTGCGCGAGCCGGGGACCAGCGCCGACCCGGCCGCGCCGGAGGTGGTCACCGCGCGGTTGGCCGAGGCGGACGGACTGGTCGACCGGGTCCGGGCTGCCGGCCTCGCGGTGCGGGTCCGGACCGATGGCACGCCGGGCGCGTTGCCGGTGGGGGTGGACCTCGCCGCGTACCGGATCGTGCAGGAGTCTCTGACGAACGCCCTCAAGCACGGTACGGGTGAGGCGGAGCTGACGATCGCGTACCGGCCGGCCGAGGTGGTGCTGACTGTGGAGAACCCGGTGCGTGGGGGCGGGGCCGGGCTGCCGGGCGCCGGGGCCGGGCTGATCGGCATGCGGGAGCGGGCCACGCTGCTGGCCGGCCGGTTCACCGCCGGGCCGCACGACGGCCGTTGGCAGGTGCGGGCGGCCCTGCCCACCGGGGAGGGCGGGTGACCGGGCCGGCGCGGCCGTCGGACGACACGGCCCCGGCGACGGTACGGGTGGTGCTCGCCGACGACCAGCCGGCGGTACGGGCCGGACTGGCCCTGATCCTGAACGGCTCAGCGGGCGTCGAGGTGGTCGGCGAGGCGGCCGACGGCGACGCCGCGGTGCGCCTGTGCCGGGAGTTGCGACCCGACGTGGCGGTGCTGGATGTGCGGATGCCGCACCGGGACGGGATCTCCGCGACCCGGGCGATCGTCAGCGAGGGGCTCGCCGACGTGCTGGTGCTCACCACCTTCGACCTGGACGAGTACGTCTTCGGGGCGTTGCGGGCCGGGGCGGCCGGGTTCCTGCTCAAGGACACCGACGCCGACGGCCTGGTCGGCGCGGTGCGGACGGTGGCGCGGGGCGACGGCTTCATCGCGCCCACTGTGACCCGTCGGTTGATCACCGCCTTCGCGGCCACCGCGCCGGGTGCGTCGGCGGACGCGCGGGCCGCGCTGGACACCCTCACCCCGCGCGAGCGTGACGTGCTGGCCTGCCTCGGGTTGGGCCTGTCCAACCAGCAGATCGCCGACCGACTGGTGCTGGCGGAGAGCACCACGAAGACCCATGTGAGCCGGATCCTGGCAAAGCTGGGCCTCCGCAGCCGGGTGCAGGCCGCCATCCTGGCCCAGGAGGTGGGCCTGCCCGCTCCCCCGCACCCGTGAGAGGGGCCCGCTGGGCGCGCGGCGGACCGGTGCCGGCGTGGTTGGCCTGCTCACGACGTGTCAGGCTAGGGCGGTGAGCACGCCGGGCGGTGGGGAGCTGTCGGCCACGCTGCGCCGGATCGAACGATCGGCGGGGGCGTTGGCCACCTCCAGCGTGGCCCGGATGGACGAGACGCTGCCCTGGTTCCGGGCGCTGCCGGCTGACCAGCGTTCCTGGGTGATGCTGGTGGCTCAGGCGGGCGCGAGGTCGCTGGTGCAGTGGCTGCGCGAGGGCGGCGGCACCGCGGACAGCACCCAGGAGGTCTCGGACGAGGTCTTCGCCGCCGCCCCGCAGGCGCTGGCCCGGTCGATCACCCTCCAGCAGACCGTGGCGTTGATCAAGGTGACGATCGACGTGGTCGAGGAGCAGGTGTCGCACCTGGCCGCCGAGGGTGAGGAGCAGCAGCTACGCGAGGCGGTGCTGCGCTTCTCCCGGGAGATCGCGTTCTCCGCCGCCCGGGTGTACGCGCGGGCCGCCGAGTCGCGTGGCGCCTGGGACGCCCGGTTGCAGGCGCTGCTCGTCGACGCGCTGTTGCGGGGTGACTCGCCGGACGTCCTGGCCAGTCGGGCCGCCGCTCTCGGCTGGGCGGACGCGCCGCCGGTGGCGGTGGCTGTCGGTCGGTCGCCCGGCGGCGAGGTCTCCGCGGTGCTGCACGTGGTCTACCGGCAGGCCCGCCGCATCGGCGTGGAGGTGATCGGCGGCGTCCACGGCGACCGGCTGGTGATCGTGCTGGGCGGCGCACCTGATCCGCTGACCGCCACCGCGAAGCTGCTGAGCGCGTTCGGGGACGGCCCGGTGGTGGTCGGTCCCGCCGTACCGAGCCTGGACGAGGCGACCGAGTCGGCGCGGGCCGCGCTGTCCGGCTTTCGGGCCGCACCGGCCTGGCCGAGCGCGCCCCGGCCGGTGCCGGCCGGGGACCTGCTGCCGGAGCGGGCCCTCGCCGGCGACACCGAGGCCCGTCGGCGGCTGCGTCACGATGTGTACGCGACGCTGGTGCGCGCAGGTGGGGAGCTGCTGGCCACCCTGGACGCCTTCCTGGCGGCCGGTGGCACCTTGGAGAGCGCGGCCCGGGCGCTGTTCGTGCACCCGAACACGGTGCGCTACCGGTTGCGCCGGATCGCCGAGGTGACCGGGTTCTCGCCACTGTCGCCGCGCGACGCGTTCGCCCTTCAGGTCGCGCTGACCGTGGGTCGGTTGGATCCGGTCGCCCCGTTGGCCTCGCCGGTCCCGACTCAGACAATGACCCCGGCTACCCGGAAATCCACCCAAACCGAGGATGATCCCCGCCGATCTTTGTAGGAAACCTCTAAAGGTCCTAGTGTGGTTTGGTCGAAGGCGGCACCGCGTTACCCGCCATTATCCGGGAGAGTCATAGACGTGCTCGCCGTACTTAGTCCCGGCCAGGGTTCTCAGAAACCCGGCTTCCTGACCCCCTGGCTCGACCTGACCGGCACTGAGGCGCGACTGCGCGACTGGTCGGCGTTGGCCGGGGTCGACCTGCTGCACCTGGGCACCGACGCCGACGCCGACGAGATCAAGGACACCGCCCGCACCCAGCCGTTGCTGGTCGCCGCGGCGTTGCTCGCGGCCGAGCACCTGCCGCTGGACGGCGTCGCCGTCACCGCCGGCCACAGCGTCGGCGAATTGGGTGCCGCCGCCCTGGCCGGTGTGCTGTCGGCCGACGCCGCGATCACCCTGGCCGGCGTGCGCGGCCGGGAGATGGCCGCCGCGTGTGCGCTGGAGCCGACCGGAATGGCCGCGGTGCTCGGTGGTGATCCCGACGAGGTGATCGCCGCGATCGAGGCGAACGGGCTCTACCCGGCCAACCGCAACGGCGCCGGGCAGATCGTCGCCGCGGGCGCCCTGGACGGGCTCGACAAGCTCGCCGCCGCGCCGCCCACCCGGACCCGGATCATCCGACTCCAGGTGGCCGGCGCCTTCCACACCCCGTACATGGCTCCGGCGGAGACCGCGCTCGCCGCTGAAGCCGCCGGGATCACCCCGGCGAACCCGGCCCGCACCCTGCTGTCGAACCTCGACGGCACCGCCGTCGACGGCGGCGCGGCAATGGTGCAGCGCCTCGTTCGTCAGGTCACCGCGCCGGTGCGCTGGGACCTGTGCATGCGTACGCTGGCCGACCTCGGGGTCACCGGCGTGATCGAACTACCCCCGGCCGGCACCCTCGCCGGTCTGGTCAAGCGGGAACTCAAGGGCGACGGCGCCCCGGAGATCGTCACCCTCAACACCCCGGACGACCTGCCGGCCGCACGGGACCTGATCGCCCGTATCGGAGGCCGTTCATGACTGGCAGTCGCATCGTCTCGATGGGGCACTACCAGCCCTCCCGGGTGGTGACCAACGACGACATCGCCCAGCTCGTCGACACCAACGACGAGTGGATCCGTGACCGGGTCGGCATCGTCAGCCGGCGGATCGCCGACAGTGAGACGGTCGCCGACATGGCCGCCGCGGCTGCCGGCAAGGCACTGGCCAACTCGGGCCTGACCGCCGCCGACATCGACCTGGTCGTGGTCGCCACCTGCTCCTCCATCGACCGCAGCCCCAACGTGGCCTGCCGGGTCGCCGGCAAGCTGGGCATCACCGCGCCGGGCGCGTTCGACCTCAACACCGCCTGCTCGGGCTTCGCGTACGCGCTGGGCACCGTCGACCACGCCATCCGGGCCGGGGCGTCGCGCAACGCGATCGTCATCGGCGCGGAGAAGCTGTCCGACTTCACCGACTGGACCGACCGCTCCACCTGCATCATCTTCGCCGACGGGGCCGGTGCCGCGGTGGTCTCCGCCACCGCCGACGACGAGCCGACCGGCATCGGCCCGGTCGTCTGGGGTTCGGTGCCGGACAAGAGCGACGCGGTCCGCATCGAGGGCTGGCGCCCGTACATCCAGCAGGAGGGGCAGGCGGTGTTCCGCTGGGCCACCACCGCCATCGCGCCGCTCGCGCTACAGGCCTGCGAGCGGGCCGGGGTCGACCCGTCGGAGCTGGCCGCGTTCGTGCCGCACCAGGCCAACGCCCGGATCATCGACGGCATCGCCAAGCGGCTCAACATCCCCGACGCGATCATCGCGAAGGACATCGTCGAGTCCGGCAACACCTCCGCGGCGAGTGTGCCGCTGGCCCTGTCCAAGCTGGTCGAGCGCCGGGAGGTGCCCTCGGGCGCACCGGTGCTGCTGTTCGGCTTCGGCGGTGGCCTGACCTACGCCGGTCAGGTCGTCCGCTGCCCCTGATGACCCCCTCGGGCGCGTACGCGTCCAGGATTGGCGGTCGGCGACGCCGACCGCCAGAGAACCCCGATGAAAGGAACCAACCGCAATGACCCGTGACGAGATCACCACCGGCCTCGCCGAGATCCTCGAAGAGGTTGCCGGGGTGAACCCGGACGACGTGGCCGAGGGGAAGTCCTTCACCGACGACCTCGACGTCGACTCGCTCTCCATGGTTGAGGTCGTGGTCGCGGCCGAGGAGAAGTTCGGCGTCAAGATCCCGGACAACGAGGTGCAGAACCTGAAGACCGTCGGCGACGCTGTCAGCTACATCGCGGCGCAGTCCTGATCATGAGTCGTCCAGACGTCGTCGTCACCGGGCTCGGCGCGACGACCCCGCTTGGCGGGGACGTCGCGTCGACCTGGGACGCAATGCTCGCCGGCCGCTCCGGGGTGAGTGCCCTCACCCAGGAGTGGGCCGAGCAACTGCCGGTCCGGATCGCCGCCCAGCTGGCCGTGGAGCCGTCCGAGGTGCTGGACCGGGTCCGCCTGCGCCGCCTGGACCGTTCCGAGGCGATCGCGATCATCGCGGCGCAGCAGGCCTGGGCGGACGCCGGCCTCGCCGGCTCCGACCTCGACGGGGAGCGGTTGGCCGTCAGCGTCGGCTCCGGCATCGGTGGTGCCACCACGCTGCTCGCCCAGGACGACATCCTGGAGGCCTCCGGGCCACGGCGGGTCTCCCCGCACACCATCCCGATGCTGATGCCGAACGGTCCGGCCGCCTGGGTCGGGCTGGAGCTGGGCGCCAAGGCCGGCGTGCACTCGGTGGCCAGCGCCTGCGCCACCGGCGCCGAGGCGATCGCCCTCGGTCTGGACATCATCCGCTCCGGTCGGGCCGACGTGGTGGTGGCCGGCGGCACCGAGGCGGTCATCCATCCCCTGCCGATCGCCGGCTTCAGCTCGATGCGGGCCATGTCGACCCGCAACGACGACCCGGAGCGGGCCTCCCGCCCGTGGGACCGGGGCCGGGACGGCTTCGTCCTCGGCGAGGGCGCCGGCATCGTGGTGCTGGAGCGGGCCGAGCACGCCGCGGCCCGGGGCGCCCGGGTGTACGCGCGCCTCGCCGGCGCCGGCATCACCTCCGACGCGTACGACATCGTGCAGCCGCACGCCGAGGGCGAGGGCGCGATCCGGGCCATCGCCAAGGCGATCGCCGACGCGGACGTGGCGAAGCGGGACATCGTGCACGTCAACGCGCACGCGACCTCGACCCCGGTCGGGGACATGCTGGAGATCGGTGGGCTGCACAAGGCGCTCGGCGACCACCCGGTGCTGACCGCGACGAAGTCGATGACCGGTCACCTGCTCGGTGCGGCCGGTGCGCTGGAGTCGATCGCCACCATCCTGGCGATCCGCGACAGTGTCGTCCCTCCGACGATCAACCTCGACGACCCCGAGCCAGGCCTCACCCTGGATGTCGCCGCGCACAAGGCCCGTCACATGGAGATCCCGGCCGCGTTGAACAACGCGTTCGGCTTCGGCGGCCACAACGTGGCTCTGGTCTTCGCCCGCCCCTGAGATCCTGCGAAAAGGCCCCTCCTCGTCGAGAGGAGGGGCCTTTTCGTCGTTCAGCCCCGGTTGCGGGGGTGCTGCTTCGCGGTGCGCTCGTTGCCGTGGCGGTAGTTGCCGGTCCAGCGGGCCATCACCAGCTGCGGGTCGTCGTCGACCTCGGCCAGGAACTCGGCGGCCCGAGCGCCACGCAGCGTGCCGGCGACCCGGCCGTGGTGGGTGATCACCACGGTGCCGTCCGCCCGTCGTACGTGCCGGAATCCTGCTGCCGCTCCCATGGGGTGAGGCTGTCAGACCGATCGGCGCGGAGGCGACCGGATTTCCGTCGCGGCACTCGATCCCGATTGACGTCGAGGGACCGCGCGGCTTAGATGGGCCGACTGAAGATCGACTGACGGGGATCACCACAATGGACGTTCGTACCCGCGTCGCCGTGTCGGCGGCGCTCATCCTCGGCCTGCTGGCCGGCTGCGGCGACGACGCCGCCGCTCCCGCCGGGCCCGCGGCCGGCGACCCGGCCCCGCAGGCCACGGGCGAGCCCTGGTACGACGAGACGACCCCCGCCGCGTCCGGCGGCACCACCGGCGGCGCCGGTTCCCCCTGCCCGGTACCGGTGACGTTTCCGCTGGCCGACGGGTGGACGGCGAAGGCTGTCGAGCCTCCCAAGGGTGAGCTGGCCGAGCTGGTCGGCGAGGCGCTCACCAAGCGCGGCGGCACCACAGTGCGTTGCGAGGTGGACGGCCGGCCGGCCGGCGGCGGGTTCCTGCGGATCTGGGCGACGGACACGCCGACTGCCGCTCCGCGCGCCGCGCTGGAGAGCTTCGCCGCGGGAGCCGGCGAGACGGTCACCGGCCAGCAGTTCCGCGACCTCCGCGCCGGCGGCCTCGACGCCACCGAGATGACCTGGCTCGCCACCAGTCCGCTGGCCGAGGAGGAGGCGGCGCGGAACTGGGCGCTGGCCGTCCAGTCGGCGGGGCAGACGCTGGTCTTCGCGGTCAACGAGGGCCTGATCACCGAACGGACCGACGTGCTGCCGGCGTACCGGCTCGCGGTGCGCGGACTCACCGCTGCCGGCTGAGGTGGACCCGGTCGGGTCAGTTGCTGGCGCAGGTCGTCGCGGGAAGTCCGGGAACGGTCACCGGGGAGCGGCCGCCCGGCCGAGCCTTGCCGGCGAGCACGGCGGCCAGGGCTGTCATCGATGCCCGGCTGGACGAGTACGTGGCCAGCAGCCTCGGTGACTTCGCGTCGGCCAGCACGTACGGGGTGTCCATGGCGACGGTGATCGCCGCGTCGGGGCTCAGGTCCTTGGCGCCGTCGCCGTAGCCCACCAGGTGCACGACAGTGCCGCCGCTGGGCTTGACCTGCACTCCGGCTGCGGTCAACGCGGCGGTGAGGGTGGCCCGGGTGCCGTCCCGACCGCCGGACGAGGTGACGGTGACCGGCCCGCGTACCGCTCCGCCGCAGGCGCCCCGCAGCACGGTGACGGCGGCAGCGGCCAGCGCGTCGGCCGCCGCCCGGTGTGCCGGGGCGTTGAGCGTGGACATCTGCGCCGCCGGCAGCTCGGCGAGCTGGAACTTCATCGTCAGCACCCGGGTGACCGCGTCGACCAGCCGGGTCCGGGGCAGCGACCCTCCGCGCAGCGCGGCGAGCAGCCCGTCGTACGCCTGACCGACGTTCGGGGTCATCAGGATGAGGTCGTTACCGGCGTTGAGCGCCCGGACCGCCGCCTCGCCGGGAGCCCAGCGCATCGCGGGCGGCATGTTCATCCCGTCGGTGATCACCACGCCCTTGAAGCCGAGTTGGCCGCGCAGGACGTCGGTGAGCAGCTTGTGCGAGAACGTCGCCGGGGTCCCCGGGTCGATCGCGCGCGCGTCCAGGTGACCGGACATCACGGCCATCGCGCCCGCGTCCATTCCAGCGGTGAACGGCGGCCACGCGCCGCTCTGCAACGCCGCGGCGGACTGGGTCAGCACCGGAAGGTCCTGGTGCGAGTCGTCGGCGCTGTGGCCGTGCCCGGGGAAGTGCTTCAGGGTGGCCGCGACCCCGGCCGCCTGGAGGCCACGGACCGCGCCGCCCACCTGCGCGGCGGCCTGCTTCGGGTCGGAGCCGTAGGACCGGGAGCCGATCACTGCGCTGCGGGTGGCCAGCACGTCGGCCACCGGGGCGAAATCGATGTTGATACCCATCGCGGCCAGCTCGGCGCCGGCGGCCCGCCAGGCGGCCTCGGTGAGCTTCGGGTCACCGGCCGCGCCGGCCGCGAGGGCGCTGGGCAGCACCGTGACACCGTCGGTCACGCGGGTGACGACCCCGTACTCCTGGTCGGTGCCGATGAGCAGCGGCGCCGAACCGGCGGCGAGCCGACCGGCGGCGCTGCGCAGCCCGGTGGTGAGCTCGTGGACCTGCTTGGGGTTGTCGACGTTCGTTGTCTCCTGGTTGCCCTTGGTCGGGTCGTCGGCGCTGAAGCCGACCAGGATCAGGCCACCCAGTCGGTACTTGGCGATCATTTCGGCGGGGGTGTCCACCCCGCCGAGGGCCTGGTTGCCGGCCGCCGAGCCGGCGGAGACCTTCGTCGCCGAGTCGCCGTAGGCGTACGGCATCAGCACCTGGCCGACAAGGTCTTCGTCGGACAGCGTCGCCACCAGCGCGGCGGCGCGGCCGGCGGGGTCGCTGGCCGGCGGCGCGGGCGGGACGCTCGGGCCCGCCGACGTCCCGACCGGGCTGGGCGTCGGCTTGGGGCGCTCCGGGTCGCCTGAGCAGCCGGAGACGAGCAGGGCGGTCAGGGCGACGACAGCGACACTGGCGCGCCACGGGCGATTCGACACGTCGCCATCCCACCAGCTTCTCCCTTATCGGGGCAACTTGACCTTACCGGTCGTCACCGGCCCGACGTCGTACGGCCAGCGGCCCGCCGTTCGGATCAGCCGACCCGAGTGAGCAAGGTCACCGGGGCGCCGTCGCCGGCGTACCGGTAGGGCTCCAGGTCAGCGTCCCATGCCGTGCCGAGCGCCTTGTCGAGGGCGTGCGCCAGAGCCTCGGGGGCCCGGGAGGCCGCCATCAGCGCCCGGAGCCGGTCCTCGCCGAGCTGGATGTCGCCGGCCACGCCGACCGTCGCCCGGAACAGGCCACGGGCTGGCACGTACATGAATCGCTCACCGTCGGCGCCGGGACTCGGCTCCTCGGTGACCTCGAAACGGATCATGGGCCACTGCCGTAGGGCAGCAGCCAGCTCGGCGCCCGTCCCCGGACGACCGGTCCACCCGCACTCGGCCCGGCGTGCGCCGGGGTCGACGGGCTGAGCCGTCCACTGCAGGTTGACCGGCGCGGCTAGGACGCGCGCGATCGCCCACTCGACGTGCGAGCACACGGCGAGCGGGGTCGAGTGGACGTATACGACGCCACGCGTTGGCACGGTGACCTCCCGGAGAGCGAGGTGCGTCTTCCCCTACGACCTCGTCCACCCAGGTGGCTGCTGCAACACATGATGACTCCTGTGACGCATGGTGCGCCAGGGAATCGGAAAAAACGCCGGGTGGAATAGCCGGACGGGTGGTCGCCGTTGCCTCTCAGGACACCGCGACGACCAGCATGATGTCGTGGTCCTGTACAGTTCCACCGGCGGCTTATGCCGCGTTACACCTTCGCGGGCCGAGTCACGTACGACCCGCACACAGCCCCCGGACGTCTAGTCCTCCCGTACGTCTTGCAAGGAGTACCTCCGTGGCGAGCAACACCTCTAAGACCGCGCGCGCGTCAGTCCGGGCCGGCCAGGCTGGCCAGGGTGGCGCCCTCAGCGTGCTGGGCGAGTTCAAGTACCTCATCCCGCTCAACGGCGGCAAGCACGCCTACGTGCGGAACCTGACCAACGGCAAGACCGCGCACCTGCGCACGGACTCCGACGCCTTCGTCGAGGAGATCCGCGTTCTGGCCGCCGCCGGCCACGCCGCCAAGATCCGGGCGGAGATCAACAACCTGGCTGCCACCCACCCGGGTGACGGCTGGGAGGCCACCGAGAAGCGCCTGGTCGCGGCCGGCGTCTTCGAGGGCTGAGCCCTCCCCCACCGCTCCAACGAACCGCCCGCCGGGAGTTCCCGGCGGGCGGTTTCGCGTGCGCGAGGATCGACTTCGTCGATCATGGAGTTGTGGTGCCCGGCTTGAAGTCATTCAGGCCGGTTTGTCACCCACCACAACTCCATGATCGACGCGGTGGGCGGCGGGCGGCGGGCGGGGACGGGGCGGTCCTCGGGTCAGGGCAGGTCAGCCTGGATCGAGCAGGGCGACCTCGCCGGTGGCCAGGTCGTATAGGCCGCCGACCACTGCCACCCGGCCGGTGGCCACCGGCCCGGCCAGCAGATCGTCCTGGCGCAGGGTGCGCACCGTACGCCGGACGTGCCGGCGGATCGCCAGCGGCAGGACCGCCGGATCGTCGATCCCCGCCTCGGTGACCGCCGGCGCGATCTCGTCCACCAGGTGCGCCAGCGACCCGCCGGGACGCTGGCCGATGCGCAGCGCCTCTACCGTGGCCTGCACCGCGCCACACCGCTCGTGGCCGAGGACCATCACCAGCGGTACGCCGAGCTGGCCGACCACGTACTCGATCGAGCCGCGGACCGCGCGATCGAGCACGTGTCCCCCGGTGCGGATCACGCAGATCGCGCCGAAGGTCTGGTCGAAGATCGCCTCCAACGGCACCCGGGAGTCGATGCAGCCCAGCACCACCGCGTACGGCTGCTGGTCGCCGGAGGCCGCGGCGGCTGCCGTGACGTCGTGTCCGTGCACCGGCTGGCCGCTGACGAACCGCCGATTGCCGGCGAGCAGGTCGGCCATGGCGGCGCGGGGCGTACCGCCGGCCTGCCGCCCCTGCCCCGACGTCGCACCCATGGGCGCTCCCGACGACCCCATGCCGTCCAGCTTGGCCCGCCGCCGTCCGGCACGGGCGAGGTCGGGAATGTTCGCCACGGCGCGATTGGCGTGGTGTCATGGCGGGTAGCCGGTGTTACCGCCGGGTATCCCGGTGCTGGTGATACTGGGCGGCCCTGGGGAGGTGGCGATGCCGGAGCGGTTCGAGGTCGGCCTGCCGGACGGTGTACGGCTCAACGTCGAGGCGACGGGTCCGACGGACGCCCAGGTCACCGCCATCCTGCTGCACGGCTGGACGCTGGACGGGCGCGCCTGGCACCGGCAGGTCGAGGCGCTCACCGCGCCGCAGTTCGGCGATGCGGTGCGGGTGGTCGCCTACGACGCGCGGGGGCACGGCCGGTCCAGCTGCATGGCGCTGCCCACGGCCACCCTGGCCCAGTTGGGTGACGACCTGGCCGCGGTCATCGACGCGGTCGCCCCGACCGGCCCGGTGGTGCTGGTCGGGCACTCGATGGGCGGCATGACGATCATGGAATACGCCCACCGCCACCCCGCGCACTTCGCCGCCCGTACCGCCGGCCTGGTCTTCGTCTCGACCACCGCCGAGGGGCACACGCACACCGTCTACGGGCTCTCGCCGCGGATCGCCCGGTTGATCCGGCTGGCCGAGACGACCGGCGCCGGTGTGCTGGCCCGGTGTGGCTCGTGGCGTGCTCCCCGGGCACTGCTGAACGCGCTGCGACCGAGCATCCGGTGGATGCTCTTCGGTGACCGCTGCGAGCCGGCCGACATCCGCCTGGTGACGTCGGCGGTGGCCCGGGCCTCGCTGCGTTCGATCGGCGGGTTCCGCGCCTCCATCGGCACCCAGCACCGCCTGGACACCCTCGCCGCGTTGGCCCACCTGCCGGCCGCCGCCCTGGTCGGCGACCGGGACCGGCTGACCCCACCGCCGTGCGCCGAGTCGATCGCGGCGGCTCTGCCGGCCACCGAGCTGACCGTGTGCCCAGGTGCCGGGCACATGCTGATGATGGAACGCCCGGACGAGGTGAACGCCGCGCTCACCGGCGTCGTACGACGGGTGATCGCCGAATCGCCGACGGCTCACCTCGGCGCGTCGCCCCCGGCTCACCGTGGCGCGTCGCCCCCGGCTCACCGTGGCGCGGCCCCCGCCGAGACGGGTGCCTGAGCACGTTCGCGCACCTCGGGCGCGGCGGGTCGGGTCCGGGGCCGTACCCTTCTGCGGTTGGCCCGCGCGGTTTCCACCGCCTGCCGGCGACCTCTGAAGGAGCGTGCGTTGACCGACCAGACCGGCCTGGAGCAGGAGATCGCCGTCGAGCAACGACACCTGGACCGGGTGTACGCCCGACTGGCCGAGCTGCGGCAGTCGGCCGTCCGCGCCGAGCGTGACGGCTACCGGATGGCCCGGGTGGGCACGCACGGCGCCCTGGTCGAGCGCGACGCGATGGTCTTCCACGCCGCGCAGCGGCGGCACACCCTGGACGCCGAGCACGAGGGGCTGGTCTTCGGCCGACTGGACCTGCGCGACCGTCAGGTGCTGCACGTCGGGCGCCTGGGGATCCGCGACGAGAACGCCGTCACACTTGTCGTCGACTGGCGCGCGCCGGCCGCCGCCGCGTTCTACCAGGCCACCCCGGCGCAGCCGCTGGACGTGGTGCGGCGCCGCACCATCCAGTCCCGCGCCGAGCGGGTCACCCGGATCGAGGACGACCTGCTGGACCCGACGGCCGCCCCGGAAGGGATGACCATCGTCGGTGACGGCGCGTTGCTGGCCACCCTGTCCAAGGCCACCGGCCGGGGCATGCGCGACATCGTGGCGACCATCCAGCGGGAGCAGGACGAGGCGATCCGCTCGCCGGGTTCCGGGGTGACGATCGTCGCGGGCGGCCCCGGCACCGGCAAGACCGCTGTCGCCCTGCACCGGGCCGCGTTCCTGCTCTACTCCGACCGCAGCCGCTACGCCGGCGGCGGCATCCTGGTGGTCGGCCCGTCGTCGGTGTTCGTCGAGTACATCGGCTCCGTGCTTCCGTCGCTCGGTGAGGACACCGCGACCCTGCACTCGCTGGGCACCCTCTTCCCGGGGATGACAGCCACCCGCCCCGACCCGCCCGAGGTGGCGGCGGTGAAGGGCTCGCTGCGGATGCGCCGGGTGCTGGAGCGGGCGGCCCGCGACGCGGTGCCGGGCGGCCCGGGTGAGCTGCGGCTGCTCTACCGGGGCACGCTGCTGCGGTTGGACCGGGTCGCGCTGGACCGGGTCCGGGACCGTGCGCTGCAACGCGGCGCACGGCGCAACGAGGTGCGCCGGGCCGGTTTCGACGGGGTGTTCGCCGCGCTCTGGGCGCAGGCCCGTGAGCTGAGCAGCGGTCGGCTGCCGGAGCAACCGGCCTTCGAGGCGGAGATCGCCGAGCGGTCTGAGTTCCGGGAGTTCCTCAAGGCGTGGTGGCCTCGGCTGCACCCCCGGCACGTGCTCGGCTGGCTGGCGCAGCCGGACCGGCTGCGCCGGTACGCCGGTGGGATCCTCTCCTCGGCGGAGATCCGGCTGCTCAACGCCGCATACCAGAACCTGGACTCGGCCGGGCTGACCATCGCCGACGTGGCACTGCTGGACGAGCTGGACGCGCTGCTCGGCAAGCCCGCGCAGCCGGCCCGCGCGCGACGCGACCCGTTCCAGCTCGCCGGCGGCGTCCGTGAGCTCAGCACCCTCGGTGAACGGCAACGGGCGGCCCGCGCGGCGGCCCGGGAGCGCCCCGAGGACTACCGGGACTACGCGCACGTGGTGGTGGACGAGGCGCAGGACGTCTCGCCGATGCAGTGGCGGATGATCGGTCGACGCGGCCGACTGGCCTCCTGGACCGTGGTGGGCGACCCCGCGCAGACCGCGTGGACCGGCGATCCGGAGGAGCTGACCCGGGCCCGCGACCAGGCGCTGGGCCGGCGTAAGCGACACGACTTCACGCTCACCACCAACTACCGCAACTCGGCGGAGATCTTCGCGGTGGCGGCGGCGGAGATCCGGCGGCTCTACCCGGACCTTCCGCTGCCGACCGCCGTCCGCTCCACCGGGGTCGAGCCGGTGGAGCTGGTGGTGCCCGCGACGGGCTTGGAGACCGCGACCGTGGAGGCCGCCGCCGGCCTGCTGGCCGAGGTGGAGGGCACGGTCGGGGTCATCACGCCGGTCCCTCGCCGGGACGAGGTCGCCGGTTGGCTGGGCGCGCTCGGCGCGCCCAGGTTGCAGGTGGTGACCAGCCTGGAAGCCAAGGGCATGGAGTACGACGGGGTGGTGCTGGTCGCCCCGAGCGAGATCCGGGCGGATCCGGGCGCCGGGGTGCGCACCCTGTACGTGGCGCTCTCCCGGGCCACCCAGCGTCTCACCACCATCGACCCGACCGGCTGACGTGTGCGGACTGCCGCCAGCGGCACGCCCCGCCCGTACACTTGCACACATAGCGATGTGAGCATACATTTGACCGGGTCCCGACCAGCGGCGGAAGGTGGTTCTCGTGGGCGCAGGTCATGACCACCACCATGGGTCCGTTGCCAATGCCGCACACCAGCACCGGGGTCGACTCTGGGCGGCCTTCGGATTGCTCGCCACCCTGATGGTGGTCGAAGCGGTGGTCGCACTGCACACCGGCTCGCTCGCCCTGCTCTCCGACGCCGGGCACATGTTCACCGACGTGCTCGGCATCGGGATGGCGCTCGCCGCCATCACGGCGACCCGGCGGGCCACCGGCGACCCGCAGCGCACCTTCGGGCTCTACCGGCTCGAGGTGCTCGCCGCGCTGGCCAACGCCGTCCTGCTCTCCGGCGTCGCGATCTACGTGGTGGTCGAGGCGATCCGCCGCTTCGGTGACCCGCATGAGGTCATCGCCGGTCCGATGCTCGCGGTGGCCGTGCTCGGCCTGCTCGCGAACATCGCCGCGTTCGCGCTGCTGCGCGCCGGAGCCCGGGAGAGCATCAACCTCCAGGGCGCCTACCTGGAGGTGCTCGGTGACCTGCTCGGCTCGGTCGGCGTCATCGGCGCGGCGCTGCTCATCACCGTCACCGACTGGTGGTGGGCCGACCCTCTGGTCGCGGTCGCCATCGGCGTGTTCATCCTGCCGCGCACCTGGCGGCTGGCCCGCGCCGCCATCCGCATCCTGGTGCAGGCCGCCCCGGAGCACCTCCAGGTGACCGCCGTGCACGACCGGCTCGCCGCCGTCCCCGGTGTCGTCGAGGTGCACGACCTGCACGTCTGGACGCTCACCTCGGGCATGGAGGTGGCCTCCGCCCACCTGACCATGGCACCGGGCGCGGAGGTCGGCGCGGTGCTCACCGCGGCACGTACGGCCCTGCACGACGACTTCCGCATCGAACACGCGACATTGCAGATCGAGCCCGGCGCCGCTTCTGGAGCCTGCGGCTCCATCGAATGGTGACCGGTTCGTCGATTTCCGTGGTGACGCACGCACCGTCCGTCACATCGGCTGCAGCGGCCCCACCCGCACCGGTAGGCTCGGTCCCGGCCGTCACCAGGCGGCGCCCTCCCGGCGCCG
The DNA here is from genome assembly GCF_049841475.1 of Micromonospora sp. DT15. NCBI lineage: Bacteria > Bacillati > Actinomycetota > Actinomycetes > Micromonosporales > Micromonosporaceae > Micromonospora > Micromonospora sp. DT15. Next base: position 16,901 of record NZ_JBNCKJ010000004.1, on the reverse strand, counting down.
GTGGCGGTCGCCGCCTAATCGCCCAACTGGGCGAACCGGGGAACCATGTTCCTGGGGTGTATCCGCGTCAGCGGTAGGGATCTTCCGTCCCGAACCCGTCAGCTAACCCGGTCGGCGGCTGACGGAAGGACATGCGCAGTGGCACCAGCACGACCACCCGCCGCCCGACTGGCGGCCCTGATCGTCGCGATGTTCGCCCTCGGCGTCGCGCTTCCGGCCGGCACCGCCTCGGCCGCTCCCCCGACCGGCCTGCGAGCCGCCGCACCCGACTCCGACGAGGAGGGCGGCACCCCGGCGTTGCGAGCCCAGCTCGATGCGGCCAGCAAGGGTTACCTGGACGCGAAGCGCGCCCTGGACACCTCAGTGCAACGGCAGAAGCAGCTCGGCACCCAGTTGAAGACCATTGAGGTCGAGATCGACCAGCGCAACGGCAAGGTCGGCGAGATCGCCGAGGTCGCCTACCGCACCGGCCGGCTGGGTGCGGTGTCGGCGCTGCTCAACAGCAACACCCCGGAAGGCTTCATGGACCGGGCGGCCGCGCTGGACGCGGTGGCGGCCAACGAGGACCGGGTGCTGCGCGACCTGCTGGACACCAAGGACAAGGCCAACCGCACCCGGGTCGCCCTGGACGGCGAGATCAACGAACAGCGCAAGCAGGTCGCGGTGATGGCCAAGCGCAAGGAGCAGGCCGAACGGGCCCTGAGTGTGGCCACCACGCCCAAGCCGCAGACCACCGCCGACGCCGGCTCCAACCGGGGCACCTCCAGCGCCAACGCGAAGGCCGCACCGCGCAACTCCGACGGCTCCTGGCCCTCCGAGTCGTGCAGCGTCAACGACCCCACGCCGGCCAACGGCTGCATCACCCCGCGCACCCTGCACGCGCTCAACCAGGCCAAGGCCGCGGGATTCACCCGGTACGTCTCGTGCCACCGCCCCAGCGGCTCGGGTGAACACCCGAAGGGCCGGGCCTGCGACTTCGCGGCGCAGAAGAACGGCTTCGGCGGCGACGCCACCGGCGGCGACAAGACGTACGGCAACAACCTGGCCGCGTACTTCATCCGCAACGCGGACCGGCTCGCCGTGCTCTACGTGATCTGGTACAGGCAGATCTGGCTGCCCAGCAGCGGGTGGAAGTCGTACAGCGGGGCGGGCGGCGACCCGTCCAGCGACCACACCAACCACGTACACCTGTCGGTCTACTGACCCACGCGTCGTGATGCCTGTGAGCCAGTGATGGCTCACAGGCATCATGTGTGTCCGGGGGCGGGGCTACGTCACCGGGCGTACCCCTGATGTCGTCGCTCGTCGGACGACCCGGCGGTGGCCGGCGGGCAGCATCGCGGTATGCCTCGGATCCGACCCACCACCCGCAAGGCGCTGCTCACCCTGCACCTCGTCACCTCGCTGGGCTGGCTCGGCGCCGACCTGGTGCTGCTCACCCTCGGCGTCGCCGTGCAGCGGGGTGCCGACCCGGCGGTGGTCTATCCGGTCACGGCCCTGGTCGGCACGGTGCTGTTCGCGCCGCTGAGCGTCCTGGTGTGGCTGATCGGAGTCGCCAGCTCGCTGCTCACCCCGTGGGGCCTGCTGCGCCACCGCTGGGTGCTGGTCAAGCTCGTGCTCACCACGGTGATGGTCGGGCTGGTGCTGTTCCTGCTCACCCCGAATCTGCGTCACGCCGGAGCGGTCGGCGCCGCCCTGCCCGCCCGCGATCGCGCCGACCTGGTCATCGCGCCGGCGGTGTCGACCAGCCTGATGGTCATCGCGACAGTGCTCTCCACCTACAAGCCGTGGGGCCGACGTCCCACCACCCGCCCGACCCACAAGAGCGCGCCAACCCCGATCTAACGCGCCCGCCCCGCCCTACGCGCCCGCGATCTTGCACTTACTGCGCCGACATATGGGTTCATCCCACTGATATCGACAGCTGAAACTGCAAGATCGGCGCGCCAGGGGCGCCGACGGGCTCGGCCCCGGGGCGGGTCGGGACGCGGGTCAGGGGTTAGGGGGCGGGGTGTTGTTGGTGCGGTCCAGGGCCGCGCCCAGCCGGGTGGCCAGGGCGAGGTGAGCGGCCTGGGCCTGGCGGAACGCGTAGCGGAACAGGGGCCTCGGCGCGGTCAGGGTGATCTCGACGTCGACGCGGGTCAGGCCGTCCGGCTCGGCGCGTAGTCGGGTGTGGTTTCGCACAGTGGTGGCCGGCCACTGGCGGGCCACCATGACGATCTCGTCGGCCTCGCTGATCAGCACGTCCGCGTGGTAGGTGGTCCGGAAGCGCAGCGGACCGGCCGCCAACCGGTCGTTGATCGTGTAGCTGGCCTGGGCGCCGGGCCGGGGCGGTACCCGGCGAACCCGCACGATCAGCGGATGCAGCTCGCCCTGCCGGGTCAGGTCGCTGAGCAACGCTGCCGCCTCGGCGGGTGAGCACCGCGCCTGGACGGTGTAGCTGAAGGTATCGCTGCTGAGCACACCGTCTCCCGCCGTCGTCTGGTCGCCCGATCGTCCCGTACCGATGTCTGGCTGGCAACGCCCCAGGGACCCTCAGCGCCGTGCCGGACCGGGCCGATGCGACGACCTGCCACCACCTGCGCCATTAAGGTCGGTTAGTACGGAATCTTCCGAAGGTGCCGGAGGGCGGCCAGCATGAACGGCGACGACCGATGAGTGGGCACGTGATGGTCTTCGCGCCCACCCCACAGCTGACGGTGATGGTGGACCAGCCCAACGACCACCCCGAGCTGCATCTGCACCCCGGCGGGCAGGGCGTCTGGCAGGCCCGGATGGTGCTCTCCCTCGGAGTCCACGTGGTGCTCTGCGCCGCCCTCGGCGGTGAGATCGGCCAGGTGCTGGAGCCACTGCTGGTCAGCGAGGGTGTGGACCTCAAGGTGGTGGTCCGTGACTCCGGCAGCGGCGGGTACGTGCACGATCGCCGCGACGGCTCCCGGCAGGAGATCGCCGACGTGCCCGGACAGCCGCTGAGCCGGCACGAGATCGACGAGCTGTACAACCTTGCCCTCGGCGAGGGCTTGCGGGCCTCGGTGAGCATCCTCAGTGGGCCGAACGAACCGTGGCTCGTACCGGCCGACCTGTACCGACGCTTTGCCGCCGACCTCGGCGCGAACGGTGCTCGGGTGGTGGTCGACCTCTCCGGCGATCACCTCGCTTCGGTGCTGGAGAGCGGGGTGTTCTTCCTCAAGGTCAGTCACGAGGAGTTGATCCGCGACGGCCGCGCCCGCAGCGACGACACCGAGGAGCTGACGCGGGCCATGTACGAGTTGCACGCGGGCGGCGCCGAGACGGTGGTGGTGAGCCGCGCCGACCAGCCGGCGTTGGCGCTCATCGACGGGGAACTGTTCCAGGTCGAGATGCCCCGGCTGGAGGCCGCCGACCCACGCGGCGCGGGCGACTCGATGACGGCCGGAGTGGCCGCCGTCGTGGCCAGGGGCGGCGACATTCGGACCGCCATCCGCACCGGCGCCGCCGCTGGCGCGCTGAACGTGACCCGGCACGGCCTGGGCACCGGGCGGCTGGACTCGATCACCGGGCTGGTGGACCGGGTCCGGCTGGTGCCGGCGGACACTCGGCAACAGGAGCGGACCACCCCGGACGAGTTGGCCGGCCGGGTGGTCGAGCGATGACCCTGCGGGTGTTGATCACTAACGACGACGGGGTCGCCGCGCCGGGCATCCAGGCGCTGGCCTGGGCAGCCAGGCAGCGGGGCCTGGACGTCGTGGTGGCCGCGCCGATGGAGGAGGCGAGCGGCACCAGCGCCGCGATGAGCGCCGTGGAGCGCGACGGACGGGTCGTCGTGAACGAGCATCCGCTGCCGGACCTGGCGGGGGTGCCGACGTACGGGGTTGCCGGGTCCCCGGGCTTCATCACGCTGATCGCCCTGCACGGGGCGTTCGGACCACCGCCGTCGGTGGTGCTCTCCGGCGTCAACCGGGGCGCCAACGCCGGGCGGGCGGTGCTGCACTCCGGGACCGTGGGCGCCGCGTTCACCGCCGCCAGCAATGGCTGCCGGGCGATGGCGGTCTCCCTGGACGTGCTCTCCGTCGGCGAGGCGACGGCCGCGAGCGGTGGTGCCGCAGTGGATGCCGCAGCCCGGATACGCGACGCCGAGCGGCACTGGGGCACGGCCGCGCGGGTCGCCCTGGACCTGCTCCCCCGCCTGACCTCCGCGCCCATGGAGAGCGTGCTCAACGTGAACACCCCGGACCTGCCGCACGGGCAGTTGCGCGGGGTGCGGCGCGGCACCCTGGCCAGCTTCGGCCAGGTGCAGATGACGGTGGCCGAATCCGGCCACGGGTTCGTCCGTACCTCGCTGGAGGAGCCGGGGCAGGCCGCACAGCCGGGCACGGACGTGGCGTTGCTGGCCGCCGGGTACGCGTCGGTGACGGCCATCCGAGCGGTCACCGAGGCGACCGACATCGACCTGACCGGTCTGGACGAGCAGCCCTGACGGGGAGACCCGGCGCGCTCAGGCGCCGGGGAGCACCTCGGGGGTGGGAGCAGCGCCGGCGAAGTAGGGCTCCGGGGCACCGAAGAGGCCGAGCAGGCCGGTCACCCAGAGCTGCCGGTGCACGAATCGGCTCGGCTGGGTCACCACCAGCTTGACGTCGCTGACCTCGGCCGTCTGGAAGCCGGCGACCATGGCGCTGATGCCGACCGAGTCGATGAAGGTGACCAACCTCATGTTGAGTTCGATGCGCAGGGGGCGGCCCTTGGCCAGCACCTCTGCGATCGCTTCGCGCACCTCGTACGCGGTGTCGACGTCGATCTCACCCCGCGGGGCGATCTCCACGACACCACCGGACAGAACCGACTTCACGATCGACAGGCTCACGCGAGCACCTCCACCCGCCCGTCCCCCGGGCGTCTCATCAGTACGCGGGCCGCGACCGAGAGTATTCCTCTGACGGCCTCGGTCGCCACCCCTCGGGATGAGCAATTCACGGATCCGGGCCCACAAAGCCACCCATATCCGTACTTTTCAGTATCTGATTACTCAAGACTTTTCGTTATCTGACCATCGGCGATCAGTCGGGACCGGCCCGCCGCCGAACCAGGGTAGCGGTCCGGAACCGGCGCGCCCGACAGGCGGCCCATGACCTACGCCCGCCCCGTGTGCCGTCGGCGTGTCGCCCACCGTCGGCCGGCGCGGCCCGCGCCCCCGGTTGCCGACGCGCCCTAGCATCGGCCGGGACACCACCGCTACGGAGAGGATCTTCGATGATCAAGCGACTTGCCGGGCTGGCCGGCGTCGGTGTTCTGCTCGCCCTCGTCCTGGCCTGCGGTTTCGGTGGCGGAGGCGACGATGACGACGATGACGACGACGACTTCGCCCGAGGTGTCGCCGTGTCAGCCGTGCGCTGATTCGGTGGCGCGCAGGTTCCCGGCGCGCCGGGCTACCGGTGCTGCGTGCAGCTCGGGGTTTGCGTCCGGCTGACCCGGGGCACTGCGGGGTAGGCGACACCGTGACGCGCTGGAAAGACGCCGAAGTCCGAAGTGGCCGGCGGCTTCGGCACCTGAGGAGGTAACCACGATGTTCGGAACCAACCTGCTGGACCGCCGCAGCAAGCCGGAGCGGATCGCGGACCAGGCATGGGAGCACCTGCTCTCAGCGGTCAGCTACGCCGGTGACAGTGTGCGGGACACCGCCCGATCGGCCCGCCAGAACAGCAGCGACCTCGCCGACGGGGCGGGTGACCTGGTGGGCTCCGCCGCCGAGGAGGCGCGACGCCGCGCCTCGCTGGCCTTCGACGCGCTCGCCGGCCGCCAGCCGGCACTGCCCTGGACGCTCCTGATCGGCGCCGCGCTCGTCGGCGCGGCGGTCGGCTGGGCCGTCGGCTCCGCCGCGCGGGCCGCCGGCAGCCGGGACGACACGGTCGACGACGTGGAGTTCGTCGACGTCGACCGCCCCAACTCCCCCGCCGTCTGACCGACAGCACCACCATCGGCCCCGCTCGACCCCGGTCGGGCGGGGCCCGCTGTCATCCGCCCGTTCGGGTGGAACCCGGTCCGCCGGGTGCCGGACCCCTCAGGCGGCCCGGCGGACCGGTGCATCGGTGGTGATCCGGGGTCCCGTCCGGATCACCTGCTCGGTGGTTAGCGCCCGTGCCGACGGCAGGTCTGGGTGGTTGTCGGCGCGGTACTCGGAGGCCGTCGGTCGGTGGCAGGCCGAAGTGGACGTCGGCGCCGGTGGGGGTCGCCGGACTGATCTGCGCAAGGGCGGTTCCTCTCGGGATCGGCCCCGGGGGACGGGGTCGATCACCTGGCTGCCGCCGTGGCCCGGGGGACGAGCACGACGACGAGACGGGTAGAGCTGCCCTGGCTCCACCACCCGACGCGACGGCTCCCGCAATCGAGGAATGCGATTACCGTAACCGAAAGCAGCTCGCTTTGGAAGCGCTCCCATCATCGATGTTCGACGCGCTCCCCCACCCGCCCCGCCCAGGTCGGGCCCCTCCGTCACCCGGTCCGGGCGAGGACGGCTCACCCGGGGCGGCGGCAGGATCGCAGCACGGCGGACCTTCGGCCGCGGCCAGCACCCGGTCCGCCATCGGAACAGCGGAGGAGGGACAGATGGCCATCGCGGAGATCAGTCGTACCGACCAGGACATCCAGTCCGCCGTGCTCGACGAGCTGACCTGGGAACCACGGGTGCAGCCGCACGAGATCGGCGTCACCGTCGCCGAGGGCGTCGTCACCCTGACCGGCCGCGTGGACAGCTACGCCAAGAAGTGGGCCGCCGAACGAGCCACCCACCGGGTCGCCTCGGTCCGGGCGGTCGCGAACGACCTGGCCGTGCAGCTCACCAACGGCACCGAGCGCGCCGACAGCGACCTGGCCGCCGCCGCCAGCCACGGGCTGGAGTGGGACGCGTTCGTACCCATCGAGAAGCTTCAGGTCACCGTCTCCGCCGGCTGGGTGACGCTGCACGGCGACGTCGAGTGGGAGTACCAACGGCGGGCGGCCGAACGCGCTGTGGCCCGGCTGACCGGCGTACGCGGGGTGAGCAACGGCATCACCGTAAGACCGGCCAGCGCGCCGGACGCCCGCAACCTGGCCGACCGGATCGTCGACGCCCTCGCCCGGGCCGGAGCGACCGAGGCCGAACGGATCAACGTCCGGGTGCACGGCGACACCGTGATCCTCGCCGGGTTGGTGCACTCGATGCCCGAACGGGCCGAGGTCGAGCAGGTGGCCTGGTCCGCACCGGGCATCCGGGAGGTGCAGAACCACATCGCGGTCGCCCCGGTGCTGCGCTGAGCGGGCGCGGACGCCCGCTGAGCGGGCGCTGAACGGGCGGGGAACCACCCGGGGCGGGTGAGCCCGTCTCACCCACCCCGGGAGCAGGCTGGTGGCATGAGTGATCCGAACGGGCTGATCCAACCGGGGCGCACCGCACCCGGTTTCACCCTGCCGGCCACCCCGGACGGGGCCCTGCTGGGGCCCGAGCAGTTCCGTGGCCGGCCGGTCGTGCTCGCCTTCTACCCCGCCGACTGGAGCCCGGTCTGCGGTGACCAGATGTCGCTCTACCAGTCGGCGGCACCCGTCTTCGCCCAGTACGAGGCGGTGGTGCTCGGCCTGTCGGTGGACAGCATCTGGTCGCACCGGGCGTTCGCGGAGAGCCGGGGCATCGAGTTCCCCCTGCTGGCCGACTTCGAGCCCAAGGGCGAGGTGGCCCGCAGCTACGGCGCGTACATGCCCAACGGTGAGGCGGCCCGCGCGCTCGTGGTGCTGGACCCGACGGGGACGGTGACCTGGAGCTACCTGTCGCCGCCCGACGTCAACCCCGGCGCCGACGGCATCTTCGACGCGCTGGACCAACTCGCCGCCGATCGGAAGGTGATGGCCCGATGAGCACGCCACTGCAGGTCACCGCCCGACTTCGAGACCCGGTGACCACCGACGACCACATCCGGGGGCCGGCCGACGCGGCGGTGACCATCGTCGAGTACGGCGACTTCCAGTGCCAGTTCTGCGGTGCCGCGTACCCGAACCTGCACGAGTTGCTGCGGCAGCGGGCCGACACCGTACGGCTGGTCTACCGCTACTTCCCGATCGCCAACGTGCACCCGTACGCCGAACGGGCCGCCGAGACGGCCGAGGCCGCCGGGGTCCGGGGCCGGTTCTGGGAGATGCACGACTGGCTCTACGAGCATCAGGACCAGCTCGACCCGGTGCACCTCTCGCTCGGCGTCGAGCAGGTCGGCTTGCCGCCGGACGAGTTGAACGCCGAGGTGGAGAACCGTGCGCACGCGGACCGGGTGCGTCGGGACTTCGTGGGGGGCATCCGCAGCGGGGTGAACGGCACCCCGACCCTGTTCGTGAACGGCATCAGGCACGACGGCGGGTACGACCTGCCCGACCTGCTGACGGCAGCGGATGCCGCCGCCAACGCCTGACCCGCTCAGATCAGACGCAGCTCGCGCGCCCGCCGGACCGCCTCGCGCCGGCGGGTCGCGTCGAGTTTCCGGTAGATGTTGCGGACGTGGGTCTTGACGGTGTTGACCGAGAGGGACAACTCGGCGGCGATCTCCACGTTGGACAGGATGCTCTGCAGGTAGCGCAGAATGGTCAGCTCCCGTTCGGTGAGCGGCTCGTCGAGCGCGCCCCCCGGCCCGGCGGTCGGCCCGACGGCGCCCTGTCCCGCGCCCCGCACCAGGTCACTGACCAGCGTGAAGTGCGCGGTGCCCGCGTCCAGGTGCGCGGCCAGCAGGTCCCGCACCGGTGGTTCGGCGCGGGTGAAGACCCTGCGGCAGCCCTGCGGGCCGGCCAGGCTCAGCGTCTGCTCCAGGATCCGACCCGCCCGACGCCCGTCCCCGGCCCGCTGGGCCAGCACCGCGTCGAGCAGACCGGCGTCCAGGCGTACCGGTAGCGGCCAGGCCGTGGCGGCCGGCGCCTGCCAGTCCGGCAGGGTCCGCTCGGCGATGGCGGCGTCACCGGCCCGCAGCTGCACCTTCGCCAACGTCACGGCGAGCACCGGGTCGGCCCCCTCGTCGGTGGCGTCGGCCAGCAGGTCGCGGGCGGAGTCCAGGTCGCCCCGCGCGGCCCGCAGTTCGGCCTCGGCGGCCCGCAGCAGGCCGGTCAGCTCGTCGGCGGACGGTCGGTCGGCCAGCGCCTCCCGCGCCTGGACGAGCAGCCGCTGGCCGGTCGCCGGGTCGCCGGAGTCGCGGCGTAGCTGTGCCCGGCACAGCGCGGCCACCGCCGCCGCCACCGGCTCGTCGGAGGCACCAGCCAGCCAGTCGCCACCCAGGGAGGGATCGCCGGCCCAGCCGTGCGTGACGTCGAGCGCCGGAAGGGCGAGGGCGAGGTTCGCCTCGGCCTCCTCGGGCTGGTCGCGCAGCAGCGCCACCACGGCGAGAGCCAGGTACGCGTGGCCGCAGTCGAGCCGACAGGACCAGCCCCGACAGGGCGGCATGCCGAGCGCCTCCCTGGCCGCCTGCTCGGCTGCCCGCAGCTCGCCGCGCACCGCGAGCAGCAGCGCGGCGCGGCTTGCGGCGACCAGCTCGGTGCGCGGCCGGCCGGCTTCCCGCCCGGCCGCCCGGGCCCGCACGAACCGGGCGGTGGGCAGCGCCCCGTCGGCCAACTCGACCAGCCCCAGCGCGGTACCGGTGAACGCCCGCAGGTCCAGGTCGTCGGCGGCGCCGCCGCCACCGGCCGTCGGGGCGGAACTGGAAGCCCCCGTCGGGAGCCCGGTGGGCGTGGCTTCCGCAGGGCGGGTGCGCAGCAGGCGAGCGGCGGCGGCCCGGGCCTCGGTGCGGTCGTCGGCGAGCCGGGCCACTGTCAGCTCCAGCGCGGTGACCAACCGCAGGAACCGGTCCCGGCGCGGCACCGGCAGCCCTGCGGCGTGCCCGGCGGCGGCCCGCAGGTGACCGGTGGCGGCCGGCAGGTCACCGGCGTACGCGCGCTCGGCGGCGCAGGCCAGCGCCACCTCCGGGTCGGCCCGGATCACCTCCGCCGGCGGCGGGGTGGGTGCCGGGGCCTGCACCGGGTCCCGGTCGTAGCGGGTCAGCTCCGGCCAGTTCGCGACGAACAGATCACCGGCCAGGTCCCAGCGGCCGGCGGCCAGGGCGTGCCGCAGAGCGTCGGCGGGCCGCCCGTCACCCGCGTACCAGTCGGCGGCCCGGACGTGCAGGTCGCGTAGCTCGTCGACTGGCAACCGGGCGAGGTCGGCGCGGAGCAGCTCGGCGAGCAGGGAGTCGTACCGGTACCAGGGCGGCCGGGTGTCCTCCCGGTGCAGCAGACCACCGGTCCCGGCCAGGTCGGCCAGCACCTGCCCGGCGTCGGCGCGGCCGGTCAGCGCCTCGGCCAGGTCGGCGCAGACGGTGTCGACGACTGCGGTACGGCGCAGCAGCTCCTCCTCGGCCGGGTCGAGCGTCGCCAGCACCTCCTCGCGCAGGTAACCGGCGATTTCCGGGTGGTCTCCGCCGAACTGCCCCACCCAGCGTTCCGGGTCGGACTGTCCGCGTACCGCGAGGGCGGCGATGCGCAGCGCGGCCGGCCAGCCGCCGGTGCGCTCCCGCAGCCGGCGCACCGCGGTCGCCGGCAGCGCGGCGGCGTGGGCGGTGAGCAGGTCGGCCACCTCGTCGTCGGTGAAGGCCAGCTCGTCCGGGCCGATCTCGGTCAGCTCGCCGGCGAGACGGAGCCGGTGCAGTGGCAGGTGCAGTCCGGCCCGCGCGCCGATCACCAGACGGAGCCGCCGCCCGGCGTGCCGCAGCAGGAACTCCAGGCCGGTCAACGCCGCCGGGTCGGCGACCCGGTGCAGGTCGTCCAGGATCAGCAGCACCGGCCGGTCGGCGGCGGCGAGCATGGCGGCCAGCGCCTCCAGCTGGTCGGGGCGGGGCGGCCGGTCGGGCACCGGGCCGCCCTCCGTCGCCCCGGTCGCCGAACGCAGCGCCGCGGCGAGGTACGCCCAGAGCCGGTCGGAGTCGTCGCCGGCCTCCACCGACATCCACGCCGAGACCGGGACGTCAGCCGACGAGACCGACAGGTCACCGGAGTCCGGCACCGTCCCGCCCGGCTCCACGTCGGGCGGCGCGCCGCCCAGCCGTGTCCAGGACGCGAGCAGGGTGGTCTTGCCCCAGCCGGCGGGAGCGGCGACCAGGGTGACCGGTCCCGCGCTGCCCTCGTCCAACCGGCGCAGCAGGCGGGGCCGGGCGACCACCGGCTCCGGCGGCACGGCCGGCGTCAGCCGGGACGCCAACAGCGGTGGCCCCGATGCCGGTTCGACCCGTACGTGATCCTGTTCCGGCACCCAGCCCCACCCCCACCACGCGCTCCGCCCCCGGTCGGCGAGCGGTTACCCGGCACGGGCCGGTTCACCCCTTCCGGGCGAGCGCGCTTCACCCGGGTGCGACCGACGATCGGGGGACGTGAACCGGGAGGACGGGTGGTACCGATGGGACGGCTGGTGCGGGCGGGACCCGCCCTCGGTGGGGCGGCGCTGGCCGGGGCGGCGCGGCTGCTGCGCGTACCCCGCCGGGGTGGCCGGCCTGGCGCGGACGGTGACGCCGCAGCACGTGGCCGGCACGGCGCGGACGGTGACGCCGCTGCACGTGGCCGGCACGGCGCGGACGGCGACGCCGCTGCACGTGGCCGGCACGGCGCGGACGGCGACGCCGAAGCGTCGGCCCGGTGGGAGGTGGTGACCGTCGACCGGCCGCCGGAGCAGGTGCTGCCGGAGGGCCGCTGGCCGGAGCCGCTGCGCCGCCTGGACGGGGCGGTCGAGGTGCGGGTGCGCCCGGCGCCCGGTGACCGGGGCACCGAACTGGCCGCCCGACCGCTGGCCGGCGTCACACCGCCCACCGGGCTCGCCGCGCACGTCGTCGGCGACGACCCGGGTCTGCTGGTCCGCCGTACCCTGCGCCAGATCAAGCAACGGGTGGAGGCCGGTGAGGTGCTCCGCGCGGACCGCTCGGCGCTGGACCGCCCCGAGGTCCCCGGGTGAGAGCGCTCTGTTGGATGGCCGCCGGCGAGCTGGCCGTACGCGAGGTCCCCGACCCGGAGCTGCGCAACGAGCGTGACGTCATCGTCCGGGTTCGGCGCAGCGCCACCTGCGGCGGTGACCTGCCGCTGCTGGCCGGCCGGCACCCGCTGCTACGGCCCGGCGAGGTGCTCGGCGCGGAGTTCCTGGGCGAGGTGGTGGAGGTCGGCCCTGGGGTCCGCCGACACCGCGCCGGCGACCGGGTGGTGGTCGGTGCGAGCGTTGCCTGCGGGGGCTGCTGGTACTGCCGCCAGGGCCTGCACTCCTGCTGCGACAACGCCCACGCCGACCTGCCCAGCGCCGAACCCGACTGGGCCCGCTCCGACGCGGGCTGTTTCGGCCGGCCCCGGGCGGCGGGCGGTTTCGCGGGCGGCCACGCCGAGTACGTGCGGGTGCCGTACGCCGATGTGAGCGCCTTCCGGGTGCCGGACGCCGTCGCCGACGACCGGGCGGTGTTCGCGGCGGACGTGGCGCCGACCGGGTGGCTCGCCGCCGAGGTGGGTGCGGTGCGTCCCGGCGACGTGGTGGCGATCTGGGGCGCCGGGGCGGTGGGTCAGGTGACCGCCCGGGCGGCGGTGCTGCGCGGAGCCGCCCGGGTGCTGGTCGTGGACCGGCACGAGCAGCGATTGCGGATGGCCGAGCGGCACTCCGACGCCGAGCCGCTCGACTACCGCCACACCGACGTCGCGGCCGAACTGCGCGACCGAAGCGGTGGGCGCGGGCCGGACGTCTGCGTGGTGGCGGTCGGCACGCCGCCGGCCCGGTCGAGGGCCGACCGGTTCGGTGGCCAGCACGCCGACCGACCGGACGCGCTGCGTGAGGCCGTGCACGCGTGTCGCAAGAGCGGTGTGGTGGTGGTGCTCGGCGCGACGGGCGGGTTCGTCGACGCGTTCCCACTGGGCGCGCTGACCGAGCGGCGACTCACGCTGCGCGGCGCCGGTCGGCCGGATCTGCGGGACGTGCCGATGCTGCTGGACCGGATGGCCCGCGACGAGCTGCGGACCGAACACCTGGCCACCCACCGGCTGCCGTTGGCGCAGGGTCCCGAGGGGTACGCGCTGTTCCGGGACCGGGCCGACGGCTGCGTACGCGCCGTGTTCACGCCGTGACCGCTTCCTCGTGATCGCTGATCGGCGACCACGAATGGCAGACTCTGAGGATGACTGGCGAGCGAACGTACGACGTGGTGCTGTTCGGAGCGACCGGGTTCACCGGCGGCCTGACCGCCGAATACCTGGCCCGGCACGCGCCGGCCGAGCTGCGCTGGGCGTTGGCCGGGCGCAACCCGCAGCGCCTCGCCGCCGTCCGGGACCGGCTCGCCGCGATCGACCCGAGCCTGGCCGACCTGCCGCTGCTCACTGCCGACGTGACCGACGCCGAGTCCCTGCGGGCGGTGGCGGAGTGCGCCCGGGTGGTGGCCAGCACTGTCGGCCCGTACATCCACCACGGGGAACCGCTGGTCGGGGCGTGCGCCCGGGCCGGCACCGACTACCTGGACATCACCGGGGAGCCGGAGTTCGTCGACCTCATGTACGTGCGTCACCACGCCGAGGCGGCACGCAGCGGCGCGCGGCTGGTGCACGCCTGCGGGTTCGACTCCATCCCGCACGACCTGGGCGTCTGGTTCACGGTGAAGCAGCTGCCCACCGACGTCCCGATCACAGTGGACGGGTACGTGCGCGCCGGCGGTCGGTTCTCCGCCGGCACCTACCACTCGGCGCTCACCGCGTTCTCCCGTACCGGGCAGGCCAGCCAGGCCGCCCGGGACCGTCGGGCGGTCGAGCCGCGCCCCACCGACCGGCGGGTCCGGGCGGTGCCCGGCCGGCTGGCCCGCTCGGCGGAGCTGGGCATCTGGACCGTGCCGTTGCCGACCATCGACCCGCAGGTGGTCCGCCGCTCGGCAGCGGCCCGCCCGGAGTACGGCCCGGACTTCCGCTACCGCCACTTCGCCGCCGTGAAGCGGCTGCCCACCGTGCTGGCCGGCGCGGTCGGGCTCGGAGCGGTGGTCGGGCTGGTGAAGCTGCCGCCCAGCCGACGCTGGCTGCTCGGCCGACTCGCGTCCGGGCAGGGGCCCACGGCGGAACAGCGAGCGTCGTCCTGGTTCCGGGTCCGGTTCGTCGGCACCGGCGGCGGACGGCGGGTGGTCACCGAGGTCGCCGGCGGCGACCCCGGCTACGACGAGACGGCGAAGATGCTCGCCGAGTCGGCGCTGTGCCTGGCGCTCGACGAGCTGCCGTCGACCGCCGGCCAGCTCACCCCGGTCGCCGCGATGGGTGACGCGCTGCTCGACCGGCTCGTCCGGGCCGGCCTCACCTTCCGGGTGCTCAAGCAGGAGACGCGGGAGCCTGCGGCTTGACCCTCAACCGGGTCGAGGGGGCAGGATGCCCAGCGTGAGTGACCTGCACAGCATCGGCGAGCTGGCCCGAGCCAGCGGCCTGACCGTCAGCGCACTGCGCTTCTACGACTCGGCGGGGGTGCTGGAGCCGACCCTGGTCGACCCGGTGACCGGCTACCGCTGGTACACCGAGGGCCAGATCGCCCCGGCCCGGCTGGTGGCCGGGCTGCGTCGGATCGGCATGCCGGTGCCGGAGATCGCCGCCGCGGTTCGCGCCGAGCCGGCAGTGGTGCACCACCTGCTCGACGCGCACCTGCGTCGGCTGGCCGACGGGCTCAGCGACGCCCGCCGCGAGGTCGACCGCCTCCGCGCCCTGGTGGACCCGGCCCCGCCGACCGCCACCACTCTCCTGGTCACCCCCACCGCCCTGGCCGCAGCGCTCGACGCGGTGCGCTTCGCCGTCGGCGTCGATCCGGAGCTGCCGATGCTGGCCGGGGTGCTGTTCGACGTGGAGTCCGACGGCGTCCGGCTCGTCACCACCGACCGGTACCGGCTCGCGCTGGCTCGGGCCGGGGCCGACGTCGACGGGCCGCCCGTGCGGGTGTTCCTGCCGGTCGCCCTCGTCGACCAGCTCCGGCCGCTGCTCGACACCGGCGACACTTGGCCGGTACGGCTGACGGTGGCGGGCACGGACCTGCGGGTGCGGGTGGCCGACCGCACGCTGACCGCCGCCGCCCTGCCGTACGACTTCCCGGACTACCACCGCCTGTTGCGTAAGTCCGTCGGTGAGCGGCCGACCGCGCGCCGGATCCCGGTGGACGTGGCCGCGCTGCGCGCCGCGCTGGCCGACCCGGCGGCACCCACTGTCGCCCTCGACCACGACGGCACGACCCGGCCGGTCACCGTGCTCGGCGTCGACGACCAGGGCGGGCTGCGGCTGCTTCCCGCCGCCGACCTGGGCACCGACGCGCTGCGGGTCGGGGTGGACGGCGGTTACCTGCTGGACGCGCTGAACGCGGCCGGCGCGCCGCAACTGGTGCTGGAGCTGGATGGGCCGATCGCACCGCTGGCCGTACGCCGACCCGACGACGCCGACACCTACTCGGTGCTGATGCCGATCCGGCTGGAGAACCTCCCCGTCCCGGGCCGAGAGGGCCGCGACGGTAGCATCTGATGGTTCACCAGTGAACCCCGGACGGAGGCGTACGGAGCAGCATGCTCGACATGGAGTTGATCCGGAAGGATCGCGAGGCGGTGGCGACCGCGCTGGCGAAGCGTCTGGATCCCGCCGAGGTCACCCGTGCCCTGGACGAGATCCAGCGGCTCGACCAGGAACGCCGCGCCCTGATCACGGAGATCGACGCCGAGCGGCAGCGCCGCAAGGCCGAGGCCCGGGCGTACGCGCAGGCGAAGAGGGCCGGCGAGGAGCCGCAGGCCGCCGCACCGGAGGCGGAGCGTAAGCAGCTCGCCGAGCTGGAGTCCCAGCTGGACGAGGTGCAGGCCCGGCTGCGCGACGCGATGAGTGAGCTGCCCAACCTGCCCAGCGACGACGTGGTGGCCGGCGGCAAGGAAGCCAACCGGGTGGTGAAGACCTTCGGTGAGCCGCCGGTGATCGCGAAGGTCCGCGACCACGTGGAGCTGAGCCGCGCGTTGGGCCTGGTCGACTACGAGCGTGGGGTCAAGCTCGGTGGGTCCGGTTTCTGGATCTACACCGGGGTCGGCGCCCGGCTGGAGTGGGCGCTGCTCAACTACTTCGTCGACCAGCACATCAGGGCCGGCTACGAGTTCCTGCTCCCGCCGCACCTGCTGCTGGACTCGGCCGGCTTCGCCGCCGGGCAGTTCCCCAAGTTCTACGACGACGTCTACCACCTCGACTCGGCGTCCGCCCCGCGCGGCCAGTTCCTGCTGCCCACGTCGGAGACGGCGATCCTCGGCGCGTACCAGGACGAGATCCTGGAGACCCCGAAGCTGCCGCTGAAGGCGTTCGCGTACACCCCGTGCTACCGGCGGGAGTCCGCCGGCTCGCACTCGGACGAGCGCGGCACGGTGCGGGGGCACCAGTTCAACAAGGTGGAGATCTTCCAGTTCACCCTGCCGGAGCAGGCCGACGCGGCGCTGGAGGAGATGCTCGCCCACGCCGAGAGCCTGGTCGAAGGGCTGGGACTGCACTACCAGCGCACGCTGCTCTCGGCCGGTGACGCCAGCGCCTCGATGAAGAAGACCCTCGACATCGAGGTGTGGATGCCGAGCACGGGCAAGTACAAGGAGGTGTCGTCGGTCTCCTGGGCCGGCGACTACCAGGCGCGTCGCGCGGCCATCCGTTACCGCGAGCCGGGCGGCAAGCAGACCCGCTTCGTGCACACCCTCAACGGGTCGGCACTGGCCACCAGCCGGCTCTTCCCGGCCATCCTGGAGCAGAATCAGCAGGCCGACGGCAGCGTCCTGGTCCCGAAGGTCCTCCAGGACCGCCTGGGCACCGACCGTCTGACCCCCCTGCGCTAGCTGTACTGCCCAGGCACGTTGGTTGAGGTTGTGTGACGACACGACCTGACGGATCTTGATCGGCGAGGACCTCCTGTC